>NZ_JBFAPA010000015.1:0-217113 GCF_040675465.1 Actinocrispum sp. NPDC049592
CTCAAGGGCGAGCTGGGCTTCGACGGGTTCGTCATCTCCGACTACAACGGCATCGACAAGATCGACGACAAGTCCGGGTTCACCCCCGAAGAGGTGAGGGCCTGGAGCAGGCCCTCACGACCTGGTTCGGCGCTCCGGTCAGGGCCGCAGCATCGGCATGATCACCTCGTCGACGACCGCGGTCACGTAGTCGTCGGGGATGCCGGGGCCCTCGATGAAGTTGTGGTGGATGAGCATCGCGGGCCCCACGGTGGCCACCACCGCGTTCACCGCGTCCGCCCGCACCTCGCCGCGGTCCACCCCGCGGCGCAGGGCGGCGAGCATCAGCGTGCGGTACGGGGTGAAGACCTTCTCCTTGATGGCGGCGTGCACCAGGCCGGCCCCCGGGCCGGCCTCCGCCTTGAGCGCCTGGAAGGTCGCCCCGTAGGAGGACTCCAGCGCGTCGCGGATGCGCATCAGCAGCACCATCGCGTCGGCACGGACGGTTGCCTGCTCGGGCACGTCCTCGGCGGACGGCAACGACGAGCGCAGGGCGTCGACGATCAGGGCGTTCTTGTCGTTCCAGCGCCGGTACAGCGCGGCCTTGCCGGTCTTGGCGGCCGCGGCCACGCCCTCCATGGACAGCTTGGCGTAGCCGGCCGTGCCGAGCAGCTCGAACACCGCGTCGAAGATGGCCTGTTCCAGCGCCTGTCCGCGGCGGCGGGTCCCAGCGGGTGTGCTCTGCTCCACGGTCGTCACCGGTCACCTCTCTGCCGATCCTGAACATCAACTTAAGGAACGCTAACGTTCACTTGCGAGTAGACGGCACCGTTCACTATGCTCCCCTCGTAAGGGTCGGCACCGTTCACTATGCCGCACTTGCACAGGTTACCCAAAAAAAGACGTTTGGAGGCAGGCGTGTCGTCGTCAACGACCTCGGCGGCCCAGCAACCCGTATCGACGGATGCCGCGCCGGGCGCGGGCCGTCCGGGGATGACACTGGCCGTCATCGTTTCGTTCATGGCCCTGGTCGGCATCGACTCGACCATCGTCAACATGGCCCTCCCGCACGTGCAGACCGAGCTCTCGTTCTCCACCGCGGACCTGTCCTGGGTGCTCAACGCCTACACGCTGACCTTCGGCGGCCTGCTGCTGCTGGGCGGCCGCCTGGGTGACGTCCTCGGCCGCCGCAAGGTGTTCGTGGCGGGCATCGTGGTGTTCACCGTGGCCTCGCTGGTCGGCGGGTTCGCCCAGGCCGACTGGTGGCTGCTGGCCGGCCGGGCCGGCCAGGGCGTGGGTGCGGCACTGGCCGCGCCGAGCACGATGGCCCTGATCGCGACCAACTTCGAGGGCCCGGCCCGGGCCAAGGCGATCGCGGTGTACTCGGCCGTGATGGGCGCGGGCGCGTCGGTCGGCCTGATCGTCGGTGGCGCGCTCACCGACCTGGTCTCGTGGCGCTGGGTGCTGTTCGTCAACGTGCCGCTCGGCGCGATCATCGCCCTGCTGGCGCCGCGGTTCATCAAGCAGCCCGACACCCACCCCGGCCGGTTCGACATCGCCGGCGCGCTCACCTCGACCCTGGGCATGGGCTCGCTGGTGTACGCGTTCATCCGGGTCGCCTCGGACGGCTGGGGCGACCGGCAGGCGCTGGTCGCGTTCGGTGCCGCGGTGGTGCTGCTGATCGCGTTCTTCCTGATCGAGGTGAAGGCCACCCAGCCGATCACCCCGCTGCACCTGTTCGCCAACGCGGCCCGGTCCAGCGCGTTCGCCAGCACCCTGTTCCTGACCGCGGCGATGTTCAGCGTGCTGTTCCTGCTGACCCAGTTCCAGCAGGGCGTGCTCGGGTTCACCCCGCTGCAGGCGGGTTGCGCGTTCCTGCCGATGACCGTCGCGCAGTTCGGGTCGGTCAAGCTCGTGCCGAAGCTGCTGCCCAAGCTGGGCGCCAAGCCGTTGCTGCTCACCGGCGCCACGCTGGTCACCGGCGGCATCGCCTGGCTGACCCAGCTCACCCCGGACGCCAACTACTTCGCGTCCATCGCCGTGCCGCTGCTGCTGATCGGTACCGGTGTGGGCATCGCCTTCCCGACGCTGAACATGACCGTGCTGTCCGGTGTCCAGCCGCAGGAGTCCGGTGCCGCTTCCGGTGTGCTGCAGGCGCTGCAGTGGCTGGGCGGCACGCTGGGCCTGTCGATCTTCGTCACCGTGCTGGGCACCGCGACCCGCTCGGCGCAGGCCAACCCGGTCGGCGTGACCGCGTTGGAGCAGGCCAACAACGCCACCACGCACGGCATCACGACGGCGTACATCGCCGCCGCGGTGTCCGGCGCGCTGGCGCTGCTGATCGCTCTGCTGACCCGCAAGCCCAAGCCCGCTGAGAAGAAGGACTGACCTTCCCCGCACCGAATGCCCCCGGCCACCGGCCGGGGGCATTCCTCAAGGAGATCCCGTGCCCTACAGCCACCTGCCGCCGGTCGAAGAGTTCACTGTGGACAGCCCGGACGTCGCCGACGGCGTTTCGCTCGGTCCGGCGCAGCTGCACACGTTCCTCGGTGGCGGCAACACCGCGCCCACCCTGAGCTGGTCCGGTTTCCCCGAGGGGACAGCGGGTTTCGCGGTGACGTGCTTCGACCCGGACGCCCCCACGCCGTGCGGGTTCTGGCACTGGCTGGTGGTCGACATCCCGGCGAACGCCACCACGTTGTCGCCGGTCTCCCTGCCGGAGAAGGCTTTCTGCCTGCGCAACGACTTCGGCAACCACGGGTTCGACGGCTGCGCGGCCCGGCCCGGCAGCGGGCACCACCGCTATGTCTTCGCGGTGCACGCATTGGACACCGAGACCTTGGGCATCGGCCCGGAGACGTCGGCCGCGATGGCCTCGGCCCACCTGACCGCGCACACCATCGGCCGTGCCCTGCTGACTCCCGTGTACACCGCCTGAACTCCCCGGGTGGGCGGAGGCCTCCCCCTCGGCCACAACCGCCCGCCCACCCGGGTTCCCACCGGCCGGTGTCCCCCAGCACCCGCCGGACCAGAAGCCCCTCGTGCCACCGACCTGCACGAGGGGCTTCCGGCTGTGCACCGGAGAAACGGCTGTGCACATGAGAAAACCCCGCGGCCGCAAGGGCTCGCGGGGTTGTTCTGTGGGCGTCAGTGCCGGTTGGTGCCGGCGACCTGGGCGGCCAGCGGCTCCAGGGTGGCGAGGTCCTCGTCGGTGAGGTTCACGTCCACCGCGCCCGCGTTCTCGGCCAGCCACTTCACGTTGGCCGTACCGGGGATCGGCACCACGGTCACACCGTGCACTTCGGACTGACGCATCAGCCACGCCAGGGCGACCTGGGCGGTGGTGGCGTTGTGCGCGTCCGCGATCGCCGTGACGGTCTTGATGAGCGTGAGGTTGTGGTCCACGTTCTCCGCGGCGAACCGCGACACGCGAGTCCGCACGTCGCCCTCGCCGAACTCGCTCGTCGCCGAGTACGCGCCGGTGAGCAGACCACGGCCGAGCGGGCAGTTGGGCACGTAACCGATGCCCAGCTCCGCGCACACCGGCACGGCGGACTGCTCGTCCTCACGGGTGAACAGCGACCACTCGTTCTGCACGGCCGTGATCGGGTGCACCGCGTGCGCCGCCCGGATCTTGGCCGCGTCCAGGTTGCTCAGCCCGAGGTGCCGCACCTTGCCCGCCTTGACCAGCTCGGCCATCGCGCCCACGGTCTCCTCGATCGGCACCTTGGGGTCCGGCACGTGCAGGTAGTACAGGTCGATGTAGTCCGTGCCCAGCCGGCGCAGGCTGGCGTCGCAGGCCTGCGCCACGTACTCGGCGTCGCCCCGCAGGCCTTTGAGGCCACGGGTCTCCGGGTCGCGCACCGGGCCGAACTTGGTCGAGATCACGACCTCGTCGCGCTGTACCCGGCCGAGGAAGTCGCCGACCAGGCTCTCGTTCGCACCGATGCCGTAGGTGTCGGCGGTGTCGAAGAACGTGATGCCCAGCTCGCCGGCGCGTTCCAAAGTGGCCAGTGACTCGTCCCGGTCGGCTGCGCCGTAGAACTCGCTCATGCCCATGCAACCGAGACCGAGGGCGGAGACCTCGGGCCCGGACGTGCCCAGCGTGACCTTCCGCATGGTGGTGGGTTCCTTTCCTAGGGGGCTTGGGTGGGGTCCCACCCTGGGGTGACCAGACCGCGGTCGAGCGCGTCCAGCTCCGCCATGTCCTGTTCGGACAGGCTGAACCCGAACACGTCCGCGTTGGCCGCGATCCGCTGGGGGTTGCCCGACCTGGGCAGTGGCACCAGGCCCTTCTGCAGCGCCCAGCGGATCAGGATCTGCGCGTTGCCGCGCTGGTGCCGCCCGGCCACCGCGCTGACGGCCGCGTCGTGCAGCAACGCGCCCTTGGTCAGCGGGCTGTAGGCCTGGACGACGATTCCCGCGTCCTGGCACAGGTCCACGACATCGCGCCGCGAACCGTAGCTGAACGGGGAGAGCTCGATCTGGTTGACGGCGGGCGGATGCACCGCCGCGCCGAGCAGCTCGTCGAGGTGGTGGGCCATGAAGTTGCTGACGCCGATGGCGCGCACCCGGCCCTCGTCGAGCAGTTGTTCCATGGCACGCCAGGTGTCCAGCCGCTTGCCGGGCACCGGCCAGTGCATCAGGAACAGGTCCACCACGTCGACGTCCAGCCGCTTGCGGCTGCGCTCGAACGCGCTGATCGTCTGGCCGAAGCCCTGGTCGGCGTTCCACAGCTTGGTCGTGACGAACACGTCCGCCACACCGCAACGGCGCACGGCCGAGCCGACCTCGGCCTCGTTGCCGTAGATCGACGCCGTGTCCACGTGCCGGTAGCCGCATTTCAGCGCGGCGGCGACGGCGGACTGGGTGTCGCGGCCGGACATGGTGAACACGCCAAGGCCGATGACCGGCATGGGCACGCCACCGCGCAACGGAATGGTGTCCGAGGCCTGGCTGAGGCCGTCCACGAACGGAGAGCGGGAGCTCATCGGGCTGTCCTCCCGGAGGAATTCGGTCATGAGACGCCTGCCGGCTCGCCGAACCACGTCGTCAGGGCCAGCCGCAGGGCGTCGGGGTCACTGCCGGACTCGTCGGCGTGTGCGACATAACCGTCCGGCCGCACCAACAGTAGGCCCTCGGCCAGTCCTTCCTGGGGCTGACACCGGAGAACGTCCACGCGGTCGGTCCAACCGGCCACCGAAGCCGTGCCGTCCGGGTCAACGAGCAGGCCCCGGCCGTTGCGCAGTGCGGAATGCACGTCCGGGACCGGGCTGACCCGCTTGCCCACCAACGGGTTCGGGTGCTCCGACGGGTAGTCGGCGGCGGTCGGCAGCTGCAGCAGGTGCCGGTTCACCTCCTCGAACCTCAGGAAGTCGTTGAACAGCGTACGCATCGGACGCATACGCCCGGCGGACTCGTGCAGCAGGGCCAGGACCGCGCGTGCGTGCGTACAGATCCGTTGTCCCACTGGGTGACGCTCGGCGTGGTAGGTGTCCAGCAGACCGGGTGGCGCCCAGCCGTTGATGTCGGCGGCGAGCTTCCAGCCCAGGTTGAGCACGTCCTGAATGCCCGCATTCAGGCCCTGTGTCCCGGAAATGAACAACACGTGCGCCGCGTCCCCGGCGACGAAGATCCGGCCCTCGCGGTAGCGGTCGGCCAGCCTGGTGTACCCGCCGAACCGTTGCACCCAGCGGACTTCGCTCAGGTCCGGGCAGGAACCGGTGATCCTGGTGACCATCGCGCGCAGCTCGTCGGCGGTCGCGGGGCCATCGTCCGGCGGCTGCACGTCCAGCTCGATCGCCATCAGCCGCAGGGTTCCGGCCTCGATCGGCATGGCCGCGGCCATCCCGGTCGGGTGCAGGCCCGCGGTGAACGAGTCGTGCAGGCCCTCGGCGGGTGGGATGTCGGCGAACATGCCGTAGTGCGGGATACCGGCGGCCTCGAAGGAGATCCCCGCCGACTCGCGCACAATGCTCTCAGCGCCGTCGCAGCCAACGAGATAAGCGCCGGTCAGCTGGTATTCGCCGTCCGGGCCACGCACCTCGACGGTGACCGAGGTCTCGTCCTGGTGGCACGCAACGATCTCATGTCCGCGCCGGATGTCCGCGCCCAGCTCGTTGGCGCGCTGTTCGAGCAACTGCTCGGTGCGCCACTGCGGGTAGGCGATGGTGTGGTCGCGATCGTCCACAGTGTCCAAATCCAGCCACATCAGCGCGAACGGCGTGCGTGGCCAGACGAACCCGTTCTCGCGGACACCGTCGGCCAGGCCGCGCTGGGCGAACGCCTCGAGGGTGCGGCCGTGCACGGCCATCCCGCGCGAGCGGGTATCGGGTTCGGCCCGCCGTTCCAGCACGACGGTGTCCACACCCGCGAGTGCGAGCTCACCGGCGAGCATCAGCCCAGCCGGGCCCGCACCGGCGACGAGGACCGTGCGACTCATGTCAACTCCTTCTGCCACGCCGGCAGCGGGGCCGGCTCCGATATTCGGGGATGCTGCTTAAGCCGTTCTTGGCCGCGGCTACAGCGGGATGTTCCCGTGCCGGCCACGCCCCGCCGGGGCGGCGGCCAGTGCCATGGCGATGCGCCGCCGGGTCTGCCGGGGGTCGATCACCTCGTCGACGACCCCGATCGCGATACCGCGGTCGACCCCGCCTGCCACGCGTTCGTGGTCCGCCACCAGCTGTGCTCGCAGCGCGGGCCGTTGCTCTTCGGAGGCCGCCGCGAGTTTCTTGCGGTGCAGCACGTTCACCGCCGCCTCGGCGCCCATTACGGCGACTTCAGCGTCCGGCCACGCGAAAACGGCGGTCGCGCCGAGCGAGCGTGAGTTCATCGCGATGTACGCGCCGCCATAGGACTTGCGGGTCACCAGGGTCACGCGCGGGACGACGGCCTCGGCGAAGGCGTACAACAGTTTCGCGCCGCGCCGGACCACCCCGCCCCATTCCTGCGCCACACCAGGCAAGTAGCCGGGGACGTCGACGAGGACCACCAACGGAACGCCCAGACTGTCACACATCCGGACGAACCGGGACGCCTTCTCCGCGGACAGCGAGTCCAGGCACCCGCCTTTGCGCAATGGGTTGTTGGCGATCACGCCGACCGTCCGCCCGGCCAGCCGGCCCAGGCCGGTGACGACGTTCGGTGCCCACTTCGCCTGCAGTTCCTCGAAAGCGTTGCCGTCGAGGACTCCACGGACCAACGGGCGCACGTCATAAGCGCGGCGACGGCTCTCCGGCAGCAACTCCATCAGGTTGTCGCCCTCGCGCACCGCCGCCGGGTCGAACCACCCTGGCACGGCAAGCAGATGAGCCAGCTGGCGGGCGCTCTCCAACGCCTCGGTCTCGGTCGCGGTGACCACATGCGCGACCCCGGACCGCACACCGTGCGCCTCGGGGCCGCCGAGCCCGGCCATGTCGATCTGCTCGCCGGTCACGCTGCGCACGACGTCCGGGCCGGTCACGAACACGCGCCCGGCGTCGGCCATGATCACGATGTCGGTCAGCGCCGGACCGTAGGCGGCGCCGCCCGCGGCCGGGCCGAGCACCACGGAGATCTGCGGGATCCGGCCGGAGGCGCGGACCATGGCCGCGAACATCCGGCCGATGCCGTGCATGGCCTCGACGCCTTCGGCGAGTTTCGCGCCGCCGGAGTGCCACAGGCCGATCACCGGGCAGCCGTCCCGGGCGGCCAGGTCGATCGCGTCGGCGATGTACCCACAGCCGTCCAGGCCGATGGCCCCGCCCATCTTGGTGGCGTTGGTGCAGTAGGCCACCACCGCGGCGCCGCCGATCCGGCCGCGTGCGGTCTGGACGCTGTCGTCCCCGCTGCGGCACAACAGCTCGACGGTGCCGGGGTCCATCAGACGGGTCAGCCGGTCCACCGGGTCGCGGTGGTCGGCGACCTTCTCCGGCGGTGGCGTCAGCAGCGAGGTCACCGGGCCTCCAGCAGTTCGGTTCGGACGTACTCGGCGAGCGAGCGCGGGGTCGGCAGTTCGAAGACCACGACCGGCGGCAGGATCAGCCCGGTGGCCGTGCACAACCGGTTGCGCAGATCCAATGCGGTGAACGAGGTCAGCCCGGACTCGATGAACGTGGTGTCACTGTCCACTGTGTCCGCTGAGGCGTGACCGAGGACGGCGGCGGTGTGCCGCAGGACGACGTCCAACACCAGCTTTTCGTGCTCGGTCTCAGGTCGTTCGGTCAGCAACCGCTTGAGCCCAGCGGGTTCGTCCGGGATGCCGGTGTCTGGGGCGGTGGTCAGGAACGGTTGCGCCTCAGGCAGATCACGCAACAGCGGGCCGACGCCGCCGGGGTAGTGGGCCGGGATGAACGTCGGCCAGTCGATGTCGGCGATCAGCTGGACCCCGCAACCGGCGTACTTCAGCGCTGCCGCCGCGGGGATGTCACCGATCTGCAGGACCGTCGTGCGTTCGCGGCGCTGGGCAACGGCTTCCAGGTAGGCGCTGACCACCGAACCGCCGAGCGCCGGAGTGAACGGCAGCAGCGCGATCAGATGCACGTCGTCGTCCAGTGCGGTGATCCACGCCAAGTCATCCTGGGCCGCGGGAGCGCAGACGACTGTCCGTTCCGGACCGTCCACTGCGTTCTCGATGAGCCAAGTGCGGATGCCCGCCGGGACCTCGCCCTTGATCGTGATCTCGCCGCTCGGACGCCAGATCTCGCCGGAGTGGCCGGGGTCGCGCCGGACGAGCCGCCGGGCGAAGACGCCCCAGCCGCGCACCGCGACCCGGTCCTCGCCGCTCGGGTTGGCCAGCACTCCACACAATCTGGCTTGCGCGAGCTTGTCCAGCGTGGGCGGCAGGTCGACCGCGTGCACGTCATCGAGGCCCCACACCGCCGCGCGCTCAGCACCGGTCACTTCATCGACGTCACCAACCCGGACCGCGCCTTGGGTGACACACCACAAGGTGTTGTTCAGACCGGCCTTCGTCATCGCCGCCTGCAGCAACCGCGTCTGCGCCAACGGAAGCATGCTCAGCACACCGGCGGCTGGCAGGTCTCGCAACCGGTCCGCGAGCGCTTCCAGGTCGTCGTCCGGCGCTTCCAACGTGACCACTTCAGCGCCGTGGCTGGTGAGTGCGGTGCCGACCTCGGAGCTGTCGTGGTCCGCGACCAACAGCCAAGTTCCGGACAGGGCGGGCCGGGCCGTCTCGCCGATCGGCCGCCACGTGAACTCGTAGCGCCACTGGCGGCTGCGGCGCCAGCCGGCCAAGGCCGGGAGCAGGGCGGACAGTGCGGGCCGCAGATCGCTGTCCGCGTCCAGTTCGGCCAACAGTCCCGTGACGTCCTCGTTGTCGACGGCGTTCCAGAACCCGGCGTCCGCCGAGGGAGAGGTGTCCGGCAGGTCGATCGCCGGTGCCTCCAGCCAGAAATGCTGAGCCTGGAACGCATACGTCGGCAGGTCCACCCGCTGTGCACCACGGTCGGCGAACAACCCGGCCCACTCGACCGGCACCCCGGCAACGAACAGCTGGGCCAAGGCAGCCAGGAACGTACGGTCCTCGGGCTGGTCGGACCGAACCGCGGGGGTGAGCAGAACATCCTGGGCCGTCAGGCTTTCCTGGGCCATCGGGAGGAGAATCGCGGCCGGGCCGAGTTCCACGCACTGGGTCACACCGAGTGCTTCGAGCGTCCGCACACCATCGGCGAACCGGACCGTCCCACGCACGTGCCGCACCCAGTAGTCAGCCGACCTCAGCTCCGCAGGCTCGGCCAGCGCGCCGGTCACGTTGGACACCACCGGGATCAGCGGGTCCACGAAGGCGCAGGAGCGCGCGATCTCGCCGAACTCGGCCAGCATGGAGTCCATGTGCGTGGAGTGGAAGGCGTGGCTCACCCGGAGCTTGCGGGTGCGATGGCCGCGGTCACGGAAGACGTTCGCGACCGTCTGGGCGGCTTCGGCGTCCCCGGAGATCACTGTCGACTGTGGACCATTGACTGCGGCGATGTCGACGCCGTCGATGAGTTCGGCACGCACGTCGGCTTCGGGAGCCTGGATCGCGATCATCGCGCCGCCGGCTGTCGCCGCCTGCATCAACCGCCCGCGAGCGGCTACCAGTCGGCAGGCATCGGCGAGCGTGAGCACTCCGGCCACATGCGCGGCCGCGAGTTCGCCAATCGAGTGGCCCAGCACGTAGTCCGGCCGCACACCAACGCTTTCCAGCAACCGGAACAGCGCCACCTCGACCGCGAACAGACCGACCTGTGTGTACGCGGTCTGGTCGAGCATCGCGGCCTGCGGGGTCCGTCCGGCGGCGAACACCACGTCCTTGAGCGGCGTGTCCAGGTACTGGTCGAGTTCTGTGGCTATCTCGTCGAAGGCCCGCGCGTATGCGGGGAAAGCGTTGTACAGTTCGCAACCCATGCCCCGGCGCTGGCTGCCCTGACCGGTGAACAGGAACGCGGTCGGGCCACGGCCGCTCGCGACACCGTGGACGACGTTCGGCGCGTCCGCGCCCTCGGCCAACGCGTCCAGCCCATACCGGAACCCGGTGGCGTCATCGGCCAGCACGACAGCGCGGTGGTCGAACGTGGATCTGGTGGTGGCCAAAGAGAACCCGACGTTGGTGCGGTCGGCCTCCGTGCATTCCCGCAGACGCGCTGCCTGACCGCGCAAGGACTCCGCGGTCCGCGCGGAGAACACCCATGGCACAAGGTCCATCGGATGCGCTTCGACCGACTCGGAGTCGGTGGCAGCCTCTTCGACGATGACGTGGGCGTTGGTGCCGCTGATCCCGAACGAGGACACCCCGGCCCGGCGCGGACGTTCGCCGCGTGGCCAGGCGGCCTGTTCGGTCAGCAGTCGCACGTTCCCAGCTGTCCAGTCGACGTGCGGCGACGGCTCGTCGATGTGCAGGGTCTCCGGCAGGACGTCGTGCTGCATGGCCATGACCATCTTGATCACGCCTGCGACCCCGGCGGCGGCCTGGGTGTGGCCGATGTTGGACTTGATCGACCCCAGCAGCAACGGGTCCGGCCGGTCCTGCCCGTAGGTCGCCAGGATGGCCTGGGCCTCGATCGGGTCGCCGAGTGTCGTTCCGGTGCCGTGTGCCTCGACCGCGTCAACGTCCGAAGCGGACAGTCTTGCGTTCTCGAGTGCTTGCTGGATCACGCGTTGCTGTGAGGGGCCGTTGGGGGCGGTGAGACCGTTGGAGGCGCCGTCCTGGTTGACCGCCGAGCCGCGGATGACCGCGAGGACCTTGTGGCCGTTGCGTTGCGCGTCGGACAGCCGTTCCAGCAACAGCAGGCCGACGCCTTCGCCGAACCCGGCGCCGTCGGCCGCAGCGGCAAACGACTTGCACCGTCCATCAGGCGAAAGCCCACGCTGACGGCTGAACTCGATGAACAGCCCAGGCGTCGCCATGACGGTAACGCCACCGGCGAGCGCGAGCGAGCAGCCGCCATCCCGCAACGACTGCACGGCAAGGTGCAGTGCGACCAGGGACGACGAGCACGCGGTGTCGACCGTGATTGCGGGGCCTTCGAACCCGAATGTGTAGGCCACCCGGCCGGAGGCGACGCTGCCCGCGCTGCCGTTGCCGAGAAAGCCCTCGTACTCCAGGGGAACCTCGTGCAACCGGGAGGCGTAGTCGCTGTACATCACGCCCGCGAACACACCGGTCTTGGTGCCGCGCAACGAGACCGGGTCGATCCCGGCGCGTTCGACCGCCTCCCACGAGGTTTCCAGCAGCAGCCGCTGCTGCGGGTCGGTGGCCAGAGCCTCGCGCGGGCTGATGCCGAAGAACTCCGGGTCGAAGTAGTTGGCGTCGTGCAGGAAGCCGCCTTCGCGGGCGTAGGACCGCCCGGGCCGGTCGGGGTCCGGGTGGTAGATCTCGTCGATCCGCCAGCCGCGGTCGGCCGGGAACCCGGCGACCGCGTCCGTGCCGGAGGACACCAGCTCCCACAGGTCCTCAGGGCTGCGCACGCCGCCGGGGTAACGGCAGCTCATGCCGATGATCGCGACCGGTTCGGTGCCGGCCGCCTCGGCCTGGGCCAGCTGCCGGCGGGTCTGGTGCAGGTCCGCGGTGACCCACTTGAGGTAGTCGAGCAGTTTCTCTTCGTTCGCCATCGCGACGGCCTCTCTCGCGGGTCAGGGCCTGGCCGGGTCGAGGCCGCGGCCGAGCTGCTTGTCGATGAAGTCGAAGATCTCCTCCGAGCCGGCCGAGGCGATCAGCGCGGCGGTCTCGTCCGGTTTGGCCCACTCCGCGGCCAGCGCGCGCAGCTTCGCGGCGATGGCCTGGGTGGTCTCGTCGTCGGCCCGCAGGGCGGCGAGCGTGCCGCCGAGCTGGGTCAGCTGGGCCAGCACGGACTGGGCGGGATCGGGTTCGGGCACGACCAGCTGGGACAGCAGCAGGTCGGTCAGCGAGGACGGGGTCGGGTGGTCGAACACCAGGGTCGCGGGCAGCCGCAGCCCGGTCGCGGTGTTGAGGCGGTTGCGCAGTTCCACCGCGGTCAACGAGTCGAAACCCAGGTCCTTGAACGGTTTCTCCGCGTCGGTCCCGCCGTTGGTGCCGAGCACCGTGGCCACCGTGCCGCACACCAGGTCCAGCAGGATCGCCCGCTGCGCGCCCGCATCCAGCCCAGCCAGCCGACCGGCCACATCCGCCGTTCCCTCGGCCGCGGCGGCCCGCTTGGCTTGGGTGCGAACGAGTCCCCGCAACACCGGCGAAGCCATCCCGGAACTCATCAACGCCCGCAGCGCGGGCATGTCGAGCCGTGCCGGGGCAAGCAACGGCGTGGACAGGCCGAGTGCGGTGTCCAGCAGGGCAAGGCCTTGCTCGGACCCGAGCGGCGCCACACCACCACGGCTGATCCGGGCCAGGTCGGCCTGGTCCAGATGGCCGGTCATGCTGCTGGCCTGGCCCCACAGACCCCACGCGAGCGCGGTCGCGGGCAGGCCTTGAGCCCGCCGGAAGTGCGCCAGCGCGTCCAGGAACGTGTTGGCGGACGTGTAGTTGGCCTGACCCGGGTTGCCCAAGGTACTGGCCAGCGAGGAGAACAGCACGAACGCGCCCGGATCGCGGTCCTTGGTCAGCTCGTGCAGGTGCCAGGCGGCGTCGACCTTCGGCCGCAGCACCGCCGCGAACCGTTCCGGTGTCTGGCCCGCGATCGTGCCGTCGTCCAGGACACCGGCAGTGTGCACGACCGCACCGAGCTTGTTCACAGTAGACAGCAGTACTGCCAGTGCGTCTCGGTTGGCTGCATCGCACGCTTCGACGCGAACGCTTGCGCCGAGTGAGGTCAGCTCGTCCACCAACTCGGTCGCGCCGTCGGCTGCGAGGCCACGGCGGCTGATCAGCAGGAGGTCTCGCACCTCGTGCTGGGTGACCAGGTGACGCGCGATGAGCGAACCGAGCGTGCCGGTCGCACCCGTGATCAGGACCGTCCCGTCCAGGCGGGCCGGGACTTCCTCCTGAACCGGAACCCGGGCCAGCCGAGGCACGGTCGCGATCCCGCCCCGCAGAACGACCTGAGATTCCCCCGACAGGATCGCCGCGGCGATGGCGTCCTGAGAAGCCGCCGTGCCGTCGGTGTCGACCAGGACGAACCGTCCCGGGTTCTCCGACTGCGCGGTCCGCACCAGGCCCCAGACCGGCGCCTGCCCAAGGTCTTCGACGTCCGCACCTGCGGCAGCCTGGGTGATCACGGCCAGTTTTGAGGACTCGTAACGATCGTCGGCCAGCCACTGCTGAACGAGTTCCAGGGCAGCTGTCGTCGAGGCGTGGACATCGGCGACCGTGTCCCCGGTGCTGCCACACCAAGGCGCCACAACCACTTCCGGTACCTCGGGCACTGCTTCGAGTGACGCGTAGTGCTCACCGGGAAGGTTCAATGGATCGTTGCCGATGACCGCCCACTCGACCTGCGCAGCCGGAAGCGGAACCCGTGCCCAGTCCACTGTGTACAGCGAGTCGTAGTGCTTGGCGCGGGCCGAGGCGAGCTGGTCGGCGGAAACCGGCCGGATGGTGAGCGACTCGACCGTGGCCACCGGAGTGCCGGTGGCGTCGGCGACCGTGATCGTGACGCTGTCCTCGCTCGTCCAACGCAAACGCGCCCGCAACGCACCGGCGCCGGTCGCGTGCACGGTCACTCCGGCCCATGCGAAGGGCAGCCGGACCGGGAGGTCCTCGTCGTTCTCGGTGGGCAGGCCGAGGGCGTGCAGGACCGAGTCGAGCAGGGCCGGATGGACGGCGAACCGGCCGGCGTCGTCCTGCTGCTGTTCGGGCAGCCGGACCTCCGCGTAGATCTCCTCGGCCGAGCGCCACGCGGCGGTCAGACCCCGGAACGCGGGCCCGTACTGCAAGCCGTGATCGGCCAAGCGCTCGTAGAAGTCCGCTACCGGCACGGGTTCGGCGTCCGGCGGCCATGGGAAGCCTTGGGCGCGGGTCGAAGCGGGGGAGAGGAACCCGGTCGCGTGCCGGATCCAGTCGTCCTCGGCGCGGCTGTGCACCGAGATCTGCCGACGGCCGGTCTCGTCTGGACCACCGACGGTCACCTGCAGCTGCACCGGACCCGTGATCACCAGCGGGGCCTCGATGGTCAGCTCGTCCACCCGGTCGCAACCGCACTGCCCACCGGCTTCCAAGGCCAGCTCGACGAAAGCCGTTCCGGGCAACAGAACTGTGCCAGCGACGGCGTGGTCGGTCAGCCAGCGGTGGGTGTGCAACGACACCCGGCCGGTCATCAGGAACCCGTGGTCATCGGCCAGGTCCACCGCCGCGCCCAGCATGGGGTGCTCGGCCGCCTTGAGACCCACAGTGCTGACGTCCCCGGCGGTCGCCGACGACTCCAGCCAGTACCGCTTGCCCTCAAAGGGATACGTCGGCACGTTGACCAGGCGCCCTTCGGGCACTGGCCAGGTGACCGCGGCGCCCCGGACGTGTGCCTCGGCCGCTGAGGTCAGGAACCTGGTCATGCCGCCTTCGTCCCGGCGCAACGTGCCCAGGACGATCGCTGGCAGGTCGGCGAGGCCAGGCACGAGCACGGGATGTGGGCTGGTCTCGATGAACGTCCGGTGCCCGTCGGCCAGCAACAGCTGCGTGACCTCGTCGAACCGGACGGTCTGGCGCAGGTTGCGGTACCAGTACCCTGCGTCGAGCCCGGCCGTGTCGATCCGTTCGCCGGTCACCGTGGAGTAGAACGCGATGGCCGAGGACTTCGGCTCGATCGGCGCCAACGCCGCCGCCAGATCAGCCTCGATCGCCTCCACGTGCGCGGAGTGCGAGGCGTAGTCCACCGGGATGATCCGGGCGCGGATCTCCTTGACGTCGCACTCGGCTTTGAGTTGCTGCAACACTTCTGGGTTGCCGGAGACGACCGTCGTGGTGGGGCCGTTGATGGCGGCGATGCTGATGCCGTCCTTGAGCGGCACCTCGGCGGCGGGCAGCGACACCGACATCATCCCGCCCTTGCCCGCGATCACCTTGATCGCCTTGCTGCGCAACGTGACCACACGCACGGCGTCGTCCAAGCTGAGTGCACCGGCGACGTACGCGGCGGCTATCTCACCCTGGGAATGCCCGACGACCGCGGCCGGTTCGAGACCGTACGACCGCCACACCGCGGCCAGCGACACCATCATCGCGAACAGCGCGGGCTGCACGATATCCACGCGTTCCAACGCCTTCGCGTCGTCGAGGACGTCGATGAGCGACCAGTCCACGTACTTGGCCATGGCAGCGGCGCAGTCCCGCATGCTGGCGCGGAAGACCTCGTTGGTGTCCAACAGCTCCAGGCCCATCCCGGCCCACTGCGAACCCTGGCCAGGGAACACGAACACAGCCTTGCCCGCGTCCTCGGTCCGGCCACGCACCAGCAACGGATGTGTCTTGTCCTCGGTCAACGCCCTGAGCGCCTCAGCGTTGAGAGCAACCGCCCGGTGATCGAAGCTGTCCCGCTGCACCAAGGACTTCGCCACATCGGCCGGAGCCGGGTCCTGCTCCTCTACAAAGGACAGCACCCGAGCGGCCTGCGCTTGGAGACCCGTCTCGGTCTTGGCGGACAACGGCCAGACGACAGGTCCAGTGTGTTCGGCGGGAGGTTCTGCGGTGGGGGCTTGTTCGAGGATGATGTGCGCGTTGGTGCCGCTGATCCCGAACGACGACACGCCGGCTCGGCGTGGGCGGCCGTCGGTCTGCCAGTCCACGGCCTCCGTCAATAGCTGCACCGCACCGGCGGACCAGTCCACGTGCGGGGTGGGCTCGTCGACATGCAACGTCTTGGGCAGCAAGCCGTTGCGTAGGGCCATCACCATCTTGATCACGCCGCCGACCCCGGCGGCGGCGACCGCGTGCCCGATGTTCGACTTGATCGACCCCAGCCAGAGGGGGCGGTCCCGGTCCTGGCCGTAGGTGTTGATCAGCGCCTGGGCCTCGATCGGGTCGCCGAGGTTCGTGCCGGTGCCGTGGGCTTCGACGGCGTCAACGTCCGCGGTGGACAGTCCGGAGTTGGCCAGTGCCTGGCGGATCACGCGTTGCTGTGAGGGGCCGTTGGGTGCGGTGAGACCGTTGGAGGCGCCGTCCTGGTTGATCGCGCTGCCCCGGACGACCGCGAGGATCTCGTGTCCATTGCGTTGCGCGTCGGACAACCGCTCCAGCAGTAGCAAACCGACGCCCTCGCCCCAACCGGCGCCGTCCGCGGCCGCGGCGAACGCCTTCGACCGCCCGTCCGCGGCGAGCACCCGCTGGCGGCTGAACTCGACGAACGAGTTGGTGGTCGGCATGATCGCCGCGCCACCGGCCAGGGCCAGCCCGCACTCACCCGAGCGCAGCGCCTGCACGGCTAGGTGCAGGGCGACCAGCGAGGACGAGCACGCGGTGTCCATGCTGACCGCCGGGCCCTCGAACCCGAACGTGTAGGACAGGCGGCCGGAGGCGACGCTGGTGGTGGTCCCGGTGGACATGTAGCCCTCGAGGTCCTCCGGGATGTGCAGCAGCCGGGAGCCGTAGTCCTGGTTGATCACGCCCGCGAACACGCCGGTGTCGCTGCCCCGCAACGATGACGGCGGGATCCCGGCGCGCTCGAACAGCTCCCACGCGGTCTCCAGCAGCAGCCGCTGCTGCGGGTCGGTGGCCAGCGCCTCGCGCGGGTTCATGCCGAAGAAGGCCGCGTCGAACAGGTCGGCGTCGTGCAGGAAGCCGCCGTTGCGGGTATAGCACGTGCCCGGGGTCGCGGGATCGGGACTGTAGAGGCGATCCAGGTCCCAGCCGCGGTTGACCGGGAAGTCGCCGATCGCGTCCGTCCCGGTGGCCACCAGGTTCCAGAGGTCCTCGGGCGACCGGACACCGCCGGGGTAGCGGCAGCTCATCGCGATGATCGCGACCGGCTCGTCGGTGCCCGCCGAGGTGCGCCGGGTGACCTGCGTGTGCTCGCCGGTGATCTCGGCCAGCAGGTACCTGGCGAGCGCGACCGGCGTCGGGTGGTCGAACACCAGCGTTGTGGACAACGGGATCCCGGTCGCTGCGCTGAGCCGGTCGCGCAGTTGCACCGCGGTCATCGAGTCGAGACCAAGGTCCTTGAACGCCTTGGCGGGCTCGATCCCGTTGGCGTGCTTGAGCACGGCCGCGACCGACCGGCACACCAGGTCCAGCAGGAACTGGTGTTTGCCGGAGTCGTCCAACGCGGCCAGCTCGCCGCTCAGGCTCGACGCTTTCGCCTTGCCGGAGGCCGTTCTGCGGGCGGTCCGGCGGGTCACTGTCCCGGCTGTGGCCGTCGTGGCCTCGTCGAGAGTGCCCAGCACGACCGACTCGGCGATGGCGACCAGGTCGCCTTCGGGGTCGGTGAGCGTGAGGGCGATCGAGTTCTCGGACAGTTCCTTGGTGGCAACGTGGATCGTGGTGGCGCCGGTGGCGAACAGGCGGAACCCGTTCCACCGCACCGGATGTGCCTCGGTGAGCGCCTCCACGGCGGCTTCCAGCAAGTCGGGGTGGATGCCGTAGGCGGCGGCTTGGTCGTGCTGGTCCTCCGGGAGGCTCAGCACTGTCCACACGTCGCTCGCGGGAACGGTTGGGGCGTCGGCGTTCGCGGGGGAGATGACGGCGGAGGCGTTGCGGGTCCACTCGGTGTCGCCGGACCGCGAGTAGACCGTCAGGCTGCGGCGGCCGTGGTCGTCCGGGTTGCCCATGAGCACCTGGAGCTGGGCACCTTGGGCCACGGCGGCGTGTACGGTCAGCTCGTCGATCCGGTCACAGCCGACTCGGTCACCTGCCGCGATCGCCAGCTCGGCGAAGGCCGCGGGTGGGAAGGCAGTCGCGCGACCGGCGAGCAGGATCCCGGCGCCATCGGCGATCGACGTGATGGCACCGAGCAGCGGATGCCCAGTGCCGCCCAGACCGGCGACATCGCTGCCGGTCGCGCGGGCGGTCAGCCAGTAGTGCTCGTGCTGGAACGCATACGTCGGCAGGTCGACTGCGTTGCCCTGTCCGGAAAGGACGGTCCAGTCCACGGCTGCGCCGTGGGTGTAGGCAGTGGCGAGGCCGTCCAGGAGGGCTTCCGGCTCGGGAGTCTTGCGGCTGGACAAGGGGACGAGAACACCGTCCACGCAGTCGGCGCCCATCGCGGCGAGCACCGCGTCCGGGCCGATCTCGACGTACCGGGTGACGCCCATGGACTGCAGGGCACGCATGCCGTCGGCGAACCTGACGGTCTCCCGGACGTGCTGGACCCAGTACTCCGGCGTGCTGATCTCGTCCCCGGCGAGCGCGCCGCTGACGTTGGACACCACCGGGATCGTCGGCGCCGCGAACGTCAGACCCTCGGCGACCCGCCGGAACTCGGCCAGCATCGGGTCCATCAGGCTGGAGTGGAACGCGTGGCTCACCTTGAGCCGGCGGTGCTTGAAGCCCTCGGCGATCCTGAGCGTGGCCTCCTCGGGCCCGGAGATGACCGTCGACAGTGGACCGTTGATCGCCGCGATCCCCACGCCATCGACCAGCAACGGCAGCACATCGGCCTCGCTGGCCTGCAACGACACCATGGCACCGCCCGCGGGCAGTGCCTGCATCAACCGGCCACGAGCGGAAACCAGCGTGCAGGCGTCCTTGAGGCTGAGGACACCGGCGATGTGTGCGGCGGCCAGTTCGCCGATGGAGTGGCCGAGCAGGAAGTCCGGCGTCAGCCCGAAGCTCGTCACCAGCCGGAACAGGGCGACCTCGAAAGCGAACAACGCGGCCTGCGTGTTCTCGGTCTGCCCCAAGGCCTCTGCGTCGTCACCGAAGACCAGGTTCCGCAACTTGTCAGGGAAGTGGGCGCGGACCTCGTCGAACGCCGATGCGAACACCGGGTACGTCTCGTACAGCTCGCGGCCCATGCCCGGCCGCTGGCTGCCCTGACCGGTGAACAGGAACGCAGTCTGTCCACTTTGGGCGAACCCGGTCACCAGACCCGGCGCGTCCTCACCGTCGGCGAGGGCGGCCAGCGCCGCCTCGGACCGGACGACCGCTCGGTGATCCAGCGGGGTGCGGGTTGTGGCCAGGGAGAACGCCACGTCGGCGGACAGGCCCTCGGTGGCCAGCTCCTGAAGCTTCGCGGCCTGTGCCCGCAAGGCTTCGCCGGTCGCGGCCGAGATCACCCAGGGCGCGGTTCCCTGAGTGGCAGGCAGAACCTCAGCCGGGGCGGCCTGTTCGATGATGAGGTGGGCGTTGGTGCCGCTGACACCGAACGACGAGATGCCCGCGCGCAACGGCCGGTCCCGCGCCCACTCGGCGGGTTCCCTGAGCAGTTCGACCGCGCCGGTGGACCAGTCCACGTGCGGTGATGGCTCGTCGACGTGCAACGTGCGAGGTAGAATGCCGTTATGTACGGCCATGACCATCTTGATCACACCCGCGACCCCGGCGGCGGCCTGGGTGTGGCCGATGTTGGACTTGATCGACCCCAGCAGCAGGGGGACATCCCGGTTCTGGCCGTAGGTGTTCAGCACCGCCTGGGCCTCGATCGGGTCGCCCAGCGTGGTTCCGGTGCCGTGGGCCTCGACGGCGTCGATGTCCGAAGTGGTCAGCACGGCGTTGGCAAGGGCTGCGCGGATCACCCGTTCCTGGGCGGGGCCGTTGGGCGCGGTCAGCCCGTTGGAGGCGCCGTCCTGGTTGACCGCCGTACCACGGATGACCGCGAGCACCTTGCGGCCCTGCTGCTCGGCGTCGGACAACCGCTGCAGCACAAGCAGACCTGCACCCTCGGCAAAACCAGTTCCGTCGGCGGAAGCGGCGAACGACCGGCACCGGCCGTCCGGTGAAAGCCCACGCTGGCGGCTGAACTCGACGAACAACCCAGGCGTGGCCATCACAGTCACGCCACCGGCCAGCGCGAGCGAGCAGTCACCCCGCCGCAACGCCTGCACCGCAAGGTCGATGGCAACCAGCGACGACGAACAGGCCGTGTCGATGGTGACCGCCGGGCCTTCCAGGCCGAACGTGTACGCCAGCCGGCCCGAGGCGACGCTGGTCGTGTTGCCGGTCAGCAGGTGACCCTCGAACTCGGCAGGAGTCGTTCCCAGCCGGGGCGCGTACTCCTGGGCGATCGCGCCCACGAACACGCCGGTGTCCGTGCCCCGCAACGACTCCAGCGGGTAACCCGCGGACTCGAAGGCCTCCCACGCGGTTTCCAGCAGCACGCGCTGCTGAGGGTCAGTGGCCAGCGCTTCACGGGGGCTGATGCCGAAGAGCGACGCGTCGAACAGCCCGGCGTCGTAGAGGAACCCGCCCTGCGTGGTGTACGTGTGCCCGGCGCGGCCGGGATCGGGGTCGTACAAGGACTCCGGCCAGCCGCGATCGGCCGGGAACGGGCCGATCGCGTCCGTGCCGGACTCCACCAGCCGCCACAGGTCCGCGGGCGTGCGCACATCGCCCGGGTAGCGGCAGCTCATCGCCACGATGGCGATCGGGTCATGGTCGCGGGCCTCGAGCTGGCGCACCCGGCTCTTGGCCGTGCGCAGGTCCACGGTGGCGCGCCGGAGGTAGTCCCTGAGTTTTTCCTCGGTGTCGTTCATCCGGCTGCCCCTTCACGAGATCCCGAGCTCGTTGTCCAGTGCGTCGAACAGTTCGTCGTCCGACGCGGTGGTCAGGTCGCTCGCGGAGCCGTCGCCGCCGTCGGTTTCGATCTCCCGGAACCGCCACAACAACGCCTCCAGCCGAGCCGCGATCCGTTGCCGTGCCGCCGCGTCGAGCCCGTCGGCCGTCGCGTCCAGCTGCTCCAGATCGCTCAGCACGGCCGCGGCCGGGTCGTCCCCGGCCGGAGCGAGCCTGCCGAGCAGATGGTCGGCCAGGGTGCTTGGCGTTGGATGATCGAACACTAAAGTCGCAGGTAGACGCAGTCCGGTTCGGGCGTTGAGCCGGTTGCGCAGCTCGACCGCGGTCAGCGAGTCGAAGCCGAGGTCCTTGAACGGCCGGGCCTCGCCGACCGCCTCCGTGCCCGTGTGCCCGAGCGCGGTCGCTGCCTCGGTGCGGATCATGTCCAGCAGCAGGACCCGGCGTTGCGGCCCGGCGAGCCTGGCCAGCTTGTCCGCCAGCGAAGTGGCGTCCGCCGGTCCAGTCGTGACCTGACGACGGGTTGGGCCACCGGCGAGGTCCCGCAGCAGCGGCGGGATGACCCCGCCACGGCGCAGCGCGGGAATGTCGATGTTCATCAACACCATCGCCGGCTTGGCCGACTCCATTGCCGTGTCCAGCAAGGACATGCCCTGCTCGGACGTGATCGGCGCGGTGCCGGTCCGGGTCATCCGGGCGAGGTCCGTCTCGTGCAGGTGCCCGGTCATCGCGCTAGCCTGCGCCCACAGGCCCCACGCGAGTGAGCTGGCGGGCAGGCCGCGGGACCGGCGGTGCTGGGCCAGGCCGTCGAGGAACGCGTTGGCCGCGGCGTAGTTGCCCTGGCCGGGGTTGCCGAGCGTGCCCGCGGCCGACGAGAACAGCACGAACGCCGACAGGTCGAGGTGCTGGGTCAGCTCGTGCAACTGCCAGGCCGCGTCCGCCTTGGGCCGCAACACGTTCCTCAGGTGCTCCGGCGTCAGCGAACCGATCATGCCGTCATCCAGCACGCCTGCGGTGTGCACGACCGCGGTGAGTGGCTGCTCGATCTTGGCCAGCAACAGTTCCACATCGTCCCGTTCGGACACATCGCACGCCGTCACAGTGACATCCGCGCCCAGCGCGGTGAGTTCGTCCACCAACTCCTTGGCACCAGGCGAGGACAGCCCGCTTCGGCTGGTCAGCACCAGGTGCTTGACGCCGTGCTCGGTCACCAGATGCCTGGCGGTCAACGCGCCCAGCACACCTGTGCCGCCGGTGATCAGTACCGCGCCTTCGGGGTCGAGCGGGGCCGGCACGGTGAGCACGATCTTGCCGGTGTGTTTGGCCTGGCTGAAGTACCGGATGGCCTCGCGCACCTGCCGGATGTCCCAGGCGGTGACCGGCAATGCGTGCAGGGCGCCGGTGTCGAACAGGTCGCGCAGCTCGGTCATCATCTGCTGGATCCGGTCCGGGCCCGCGTCCAACAGGTCGTACACCTGGTACTCGACGCCCGGGTACTCGGCCGCGATCGCCGCCGGGTCCCGCTTGTCGGTCTTGCCCATCTCCAGGAACCTGCCGCCACGGGGAAGCAGCCGCAGCGAGGCGTCGACATACTCCTGTGCCAACGAGTTCAGCACGACGTCCACGCCGTCGCCGCCGGTCATGGCGGCGAACTCGTGCTCGAAGTCGAGTGACCGCGAGGACGCGATCCGCTCGACCCCTTGTCCTCGCAGGGTTTCCCACTTGCCCGGGCTCGCGGTCCCGTACACCTCGACACCCCAGTGCTGAGCGAGTTGCACGGCTGCCATACCAACACCGCCAGTGGCCGCGTGGATCAGCAGCGACTCGCCGCGCTTGATCTTCGCGAGATCCACCAGACCGTAGTAGGCGGTCATGAACACGACCGGCAGGGCAGCGGCCTCGGCGAACGTCATGTCCGCGGGCATGGTCGTGATCAGCCGCCGGTCGGTGACCGCCATCGGCCCGATCCCGCTGGACATCAGGCCGAACACGCGATCGCCAGGCCGCAGACCGGTGACGTCGCCGGCGACTTCGACGACCACACCGGCCGCCTCACCGGCAGCGGGCCGCTCGTCGGAAGGCACCATGTCCAGCGCCAGCAGCACATCCCGGAAGTTCAGGCCGGTCGCGCGGATCGCCACACGTACCTGCCCGTTCTCCAGCGGGGCCACGCCTTCCGCGCTGGGTTCGAACGACAACCCGTCCAGTGCGCCCCGGCCGGTGAGCGCGAGCCGCCATTCCGATGTGGACGGTATGGTCAGCTCGCCGTCCCGGTTCTCTCGAACCAGCCGGGCCGCGAAGACCGAGCCGTGCCGGATCGCCAGCTGCGGCTCACCCGTGGCCACTGCGGCCTGTACTGCGTCCATTGAGGACTGCTGGCTGTCGACATCGACGAGCACGAACCTGCCCGGGTTCTCCGACTGGGCGGACCGCACGAGGCCCCACACCGCCGAGGCGCGCAGATCTTCGACATGATCGCCCGGTCGCGCTGCGACTGCGTTCTCCGTGAGGAACACGAGGGTGTCGTCGCGGTCTTCCTGCAGCAGGCTCAGCACCCGCTCCGGGTCTGTCTCGGTGTGGACCTCAACGGCGTCACCGGTGGCCTCGGCCGGGACTGGGATCCAGTCGAGCTGGAACACCGAGGCCCGGTCGGTGGTCTTGAGCTGGTCCAGGGAGATCGCCCGCACGGCAAGGGATTCCACCGAGGCGACGGGAGCACCGGTGTGGTCGGCGATCCACAGGCTGACGCTGTCGCCGTTGGGGGCCAGGTGCACGCGCAGCGCCTGGGCGCCGGTCGCGTACAGGCGGACCCCGTTCCAGGAGAACGGCAGTTTGACGTCCTCGGCGGTGAGCAGCAACGGGTGCAACGCGCTGTCCAGCAGGGCCGGGTGAATCCCGAACCCAGCCGCGTCCGCCACCGAGACCTCGGCGTAAAGGTCGTCCCCGGACTGCCAGACCGCCTGCAGACCCTGGAAAGCAGGCCCGTAGTCGAGACCGAGCGCGGCGAACCTTTCGTAAGCGTCTGCGATGTCCAGCGCGGTGCCGTTGGGTGGCCACGCCGTCAGGTCGAAGTCCGGGCCAGTGCCTGCGCTGACGTAGCCGGTGGCGTGCCGGGTCCAGGGTTGTTCGTCCACCCTGGAGTGAATCGCGATCGGTGCGCGGCCGTCCTCGGCGGCACCGACGGTGACCTGGAGCTGGACCGGGTCGGTGATGACCAGGGGTGCTTCGAGGGTGAGTTCGTCGACCTGGCCGCCCGCGTGCAGGGCGAGTTCGACGAACGCCGTGCCCGGCAGCAGGATCGACTCGCCGACGGCGTGATCGGCCAGCCACGGCTGGGTTTTCACCGAGATCCGGCCGGTGTACACGACCGTCTCGTCCGCGAGGTGAACGGCCGCACCCAGCAGCGGGTGCCCGGCCTGGGCGAGCCCGGCCGCGGCCACGTCGCCGGTGGTCTCCGGCACGTCCAGCCAGTACCGCTTGCGTTGGAAGGGATACGTGGGCAGGTCGACCTGGTTGCCCTTGACCTGCCAGTCGATCTCCACGCCGTGCACGTGGGCTTCGGCGAACGAGGTGAGTACGCGGGTCCAGCCGCCCTCGTCCCGCCGGAGCGTGCCGATCGCGGCCGCGTCCTGGATCCCGGGCACCAGCACCGGATGCGGACTGCACTCGATGAACAGCGCGTCCGGATACTGCTGAACCACCTGGTCGAACAACACTGTGTGACGGAGGTTGCGGTACCAGTAGCCGGCGTCGAGTTCGGTGGTGTCGATCAGCTCGCCGGTGAGGGTCGAGTGGAACGGGATCCCGGCGGCGACGGGCTTGATCCCGGCCAGCTCGGTCAACACGTCGTCGCGGATGTCCTCGACGTGGGCGGAGTGTGAGGCGTAGTCCACCGGGATGATCCGGGCGCGGATCTCCTTGGCGTCACACTCGGCTTTGAGTTCCTGCAACGCTTCCGGATCGCCGGACACGACAGTGGAGGTGGGGCCGTTGATGGCGGCGATGCTGATGCCGTCCTTGAGCGGGAAATCCGCTGCGGGCAACGCTACCGACATCATCCCGCCCTTGCCCGCGATCGCCTTGATCGCCTTGCTGCGCAGGGCAACCACCTTCGCCGCGTCACCGAGGCTGAGCGCCCCCGCCACGCAAGCGGCGGCGATCTCGCCCTGCGAGTGGCCGATGACCGCTGCGGGTTCGACGCCATGAGCACGCCACAACGCCGCCAGGGACACCATGACCGCGAACAGCGCGGGCTGCACGACATCCACGCGGTCCAGATCCGTGCCGTTGCGCAGCAGGTCGATGAGCGACCAGTCGATGTGCGGTTCCAGCGCCTGCGCGCATTCCTCGACGCGGCGAGCGAAAACCTCGGAGCTGTCCAGGAGTTCGGTGGCCATCCCGGCCCATTGCGAACCCTGGCCAGGGAAGACGAACACTGGCTGGACCGCACCGGCTTCGCCCTGGACGACGTTCGTCGAGGGCGTGTCCTCGGCGAGGGCTCGAAGTCCGTCTCGGTACTCGGGGCCGATGACCACGGCCCGGTGCGGCAACCGTGCCCGGCTGAGCAGTGTTCTGGCGATGTCGGCTGGGTGCGCGTCGACCGCCCCGAGCTGTGATGCCTGCGCGCGCAAGGCTTCCGGCGTCTTGGCGGACAGCACGAGCGGCACATTTTCCGAGGTTTGTTCGCCTGCGGGCGTTTCCGGGCCTTGTTCGAGGATCACGTGGGCGTTGGTGCCGCTGATCCCGAACGAGGACACCCCGGCCCGGCGAGGCCGATCGCGCTCGGGCCACGCCACAGACTGGGCCAACACCTGGACAGCGCCACTAGTCCAGTCGACGTGCGTCGAAACATCGTTGACGTGCAGGGTCCTCGGTAGCATCCCGTGCCGCATGGCCATGACCATCTTGATGATGCCCGCGACCCCGGCGGCGGCCTGGGTGTGACCGATGTTCGACTTGATCGACCCGAGCAGCAACGGCTCGGCCCGGTCCTGGCCGTAGGTGTTCAGCAACGCCTGGGCCTCGATCGGGTCACCCAGCGAGGTGCCGGTGCCGTGCGCCTCGACCGCGTCGACGTCCGAAGTGGACAGCTGCGCGTTCGCCAACGCCTGCTGGATCACGCGTTGCTGGGATGGGCCGTTGGGTGCGGTGAGGCCGTTGGAGGCGCCGTCCTGGTTGATGGCGCTGCCCCGGACGATCGCGAGAATGTTGTGGCCCTTGCGTTCGGCATCCGACAGCCGCTCCACGAGCAGCAGGCCGACACCCTCACCCCAGCCTGTTCCGTTGGCATCGGCGGAGAACGCCTTGCACCGGCCGTCCGGCGCCAGCCCGCGCTGCCTGCTGAACTCGATGAACAGCGTTGGCGACGACAGGACGGTGACACCACCGGCGAGCGCCAGATCGCACTCACCATTGCGAAGTGCCTGCGCGGCAAGGTGCAGGGCGACTAGGGACGACGAGCAGGCGGTGTCGATGGTGACCGCGGGACCTTCGAAGCCGAACGTGTAGGCGACCCGGCCGGAGGCCACGCTGCCCGCACTGCCGTTGCCGATGTACCCGTCGAAGTTCATCGGGTCGTGGTGCAGACGAGACCCGTAGTCGTTGTACATCACGCCCGCGAAGACTCCGGTCCGGCTGCCGCGCAACGAGACCGGGTCGATCCCGGCGCGTTCGACAGCCTCCCAAGCGGTTTCCAGCAGCAGCCGTTGCTGCGGATCGGTAGCCAGCGCCTCGCGCGGGTTCATCCCGAAGAACTCCGGCTCGAACTCGTCCGCCTGGTGCAGGAACCCGCCCTGGTTGGCATAAGTGGTGCCCAGGTGCTCGGGATCCGGGTCGTACAAGGAGTCCAGGTCCCAGCCGCGGTTGACCGGGAACCCGCCGATCGCGTCGACCTCGTCGGCCAGCAGCCGCCACAGGTCCTCCGGCGAGGCCACCCCACCGGGGTATCGGCAGCTCATGCCGATGATCGCGATTGGCTCGTCCACCGGCCGGGTCGTGGCCACCGCGGCGCGCGTCTCGTCGGCCCCCAGGAAAGCGGCCAACGCGGCCGGAGTGGGGTAGTCGAAGACCAGGGTCGCGGGCAGTTGCCGGCCAGTCGCCGCGGTGAGCCGGTTGCGCAGCTCGATCGCGGTCAGCGAGTCGAACCCGAGATCCTTGAACTGAGCCCCGGCGTCGACCGCGGTCGCACCGGAATGCCCGAGCACCACAGCGATCTCGGTCAACACGGTGTCCAAGGTGGATGCCTTGGACACTCGGCGGGTTGTCGGCCGAACCAGGCCGCGGAGCATCGAAGGCACGGTCGACGATCGCAGTACGGCCTTGTCCAGCCGGGCGGGCACCAGGTTCGGCTCAGCGCCGGACAGTGCGGCGTCGAACAGGGCGAGCCCTTCGGCGGCGGTCATCGGCGCGATCCCGGTCCGGCCGATCCGCGCCAGGTCGGCGTCGCTCAGCTCAGCGGTCATCCCGCTGTTGTCCGCCCACAATCCCCAGGCCAGCGACACCGAACCGGGCCGGGTGCGGGCCAGCGCGTCGAGATAGGCGTTGGCAGCGGCGTAGTTGCCCTGCCCGGCGTTGCCCAGGATGCCCGCCACCGACGAGAACAGCACGATGTCCGCGCTGGTCAGGTCGAACAGGTTCAGCGCGGCCTGGACCTTCGGCCGCCAGACGGTGTCGATGCTCTCGGGGGTGAGCGACTCGATCGTCCGGTCGTCGGTCACCCCGGCGGTGTGGATGACCGCCGTTACCCCGCTCAGGAGACCCGCGAGGGCGTCCCGGTCGGCGATGTCGCACGCCATGAGCCGCACATTGGCGTCCAGACTGGTGAGTTCGCTCGCGTTGGGCGCGTCCGGGCCACTGCGGCTGACCAGCAGCAAATCGCGCACGCCGTGGGTCTCGACGAGGTGGCGCGCAACGAGGCGGCCGAGGGTGCCGGTGGCACCGGTGACCATGACAGTGCCGGTCAGGTCAACGGCGCCACCGGACGTTTCGGCGGGACCGAGCCGCGGCGCGTACGCCTGGCCGTCCCGGACCGCGAGCTGCGGCTCGTCACTATCGACGATCTCGCCGTCCACCAGCACGATCCGGCCCGGGTGTTCGGCCTGGGCGCTGCGGACCAGGCCCCACACCGCCGCGGCTTCGAGGTCGGTGATGTTCTCGCCGTCGACCGAGACCGCGCCCCGCGTGCGGACGATGATCCGATCGTCGCCGGTCAGCGCGCGCTGCAGTTCGGCGAGGGTCTGCTTGACTTCCCGGCCCTCGATGAGAACGTGCTCACCAGCGGTACCGGCCTCGACCGGCACCCACGTGACCCGATACATCGACTCCAGCCGGGGCCGGGGCACCGGGCGGACCGTCAACGAGGCCACGGAGGCGACCGGCGTCCCCGCGGTGTCAGAGATCTGCAGCGAAACAACGTCATCACCGGTCTTGGTCAACCGGACCCGTAGCGTCGTGGCACCAGTGGCGTGCAGCTGAACGCCACTCCATGAGAACGGCACCCTGACCTCGTCGGAGTCCAGGATCAACGGGTGCAAGGCCGCGTCGAGCAGCGCCGGATGCAGGCCGAACCCGTCGGTGTCGACAGGTGCTGTGACCTCGGCGTACACGGTGTCGCCCGACCGCCACATCGCCTGGACACCCTGGAACGCCGGGCCGTAGCCGTAACCGCGATCCGCCAGGCGTTCGTAGAGGTCGTCTACGGCCACAGCGTCCCCAGGCAACCAATCAGCCTGCAGGATCGGTGCGGCAGTGGTGAGAACACCCGAAGCGTGCCGGGTCCACTCGCCGTCCTGTCCGGAGTGGACGGTGATCGCCCGCGAACCCGATTCGTCCGGGCCGACGGCGATCTGCAGCTGGACCCGTCCGGTCACCGGCAGCGGCGCTTCGAGAGTCAGCTCCTGGACGGTGTCGCAGCCGACCAGCCCGGCCGCGTGCAGGGCGAGGTCGACGAAAGCCGTGCCAGGCAGGACAACGGTGTCACCGAGGACGTGATCGGCCAGCCACGGGTGGTCCGCCGCGGCGAGGCGTCCGGTCAGCACCAGACCGTCGCGGCCGGCGAGTTCGACCCGGGCGCCCAGCAGCGGGTGCTCGTCGGGCGCGAGACCCAACCCGCTCGCGTCACCCGCACTGACCGGCGCGTCCAGCCAGAAACGCTCCCGCTGGAACGCATACGGCGGCACATCGGTGAGCGAGCCGGGGATGTTCCAGGTGACCTCCGCGCCCGACACGTACGCCGTGGCCACGGCGGTCATGAACGTCAACGGCTCGGGCCGGCCCGGGCGTAGAACCGCGGCGAAGGCGGCCTCGGAGACGGTGGCCTGTGCCATCGCGGTGAGCACGCCGTCCGGGCCGACCTCCACGTACCGCGTGACCCCGTTGGCTGCCAAGGTCGCGACGCCGTCGGCGAACCGGACTGTGCCGCGGATGTGCTCGGCCCAGTAGGCGGAGGAGTCGAGGCGGTCGGCGATCTGGCCGGTGACATTGGAAATGACCGGGATCTTGGGCGTGGAGTAGGTGAGCGTGCGGGCGATGGCGGTGAACTCGTCGAGGACGGAGTCCATGTGGTGGGAGTGGAAAGCGTGGCTGACGCGCAAACGTTTGGTCTTGCGGTGTTCCCACTTCGCGGCGACGGCAAGGACGGCATCCTCGTCGCCGGAGATGACCGTCGCTTGTGGACCGTTGACTGCGGCGATGTCCACACCGCCGACCAGGGTCTCGCGGACCTCGGCCTCGCTCGCCTGGATGGACACCATGGCTCCGCCCGCCCGGGCGGCCTGCATGAGGCGACCGCGGGCGGCGACGAGCTTGCAGGCGTCCTCGAGGTTCAGCACCCCCGCGATGTGGGCCGCGGCGAGTTCGCCGATGGAGTGGCCCAGCAGGTAGTCCGGGAGAAGACCGTGCTGTTCGAGCAACCGGTAGAGGGCGACCTCGATGGTGAACAGGGCGGCCTGGGTGTGCTCGGTCTCGTGCAGGCGGTCGTCCCCGGTGAACACGATGTCCTTGACCGGGTGCGGGAACTGCGCGCAGATCTCGTCGAACACCTCGGCGAACACCGGGTAGGTCTCGTAGAGCTGGTGCCCCATGCCGAGCCGCTGGCTGCCCTGGCCGGCGAACAGGAACGCGGTCCCGCCTGGCCGGTTCACTCCGGTGACCACCGAAGCGTCGGCCTGCCCGTCCGCCAGCTTCGCCAGAACCTCCTGGTGGGCGAGCAAAGCCACCGCGCGGTGGTCGAACTCCGTCCGGCGCGCAAGCGTGTGCGCGACATCAACGGACGTGCCGTCCACATGCGACACACGGCCTGCCTGATCCCGTAGTGCCTCAGCGGACTTGGCCGTGAGCACCCACGGCACGACCGGCGGCTCAACGGTCTCAACAGTCTCCGGAGCTGGTGCCTGTTCAAGGATGACGTGCGCGTTGGTGCCGCTGATGCCGAACGACGACACACCTGCCCGCCGAACCCGGCCGGTCTCTGGCCACGGGGTGTTCGCGGTGGCCAACGAGACGTCACCAGTGGACCAGTCCACGTGTGGGGTCGGCTCGTCGACGTGCAGGGTCGCTGGCACGGTCCCGTGCCGCATGGCCATGACCATCTTGATCACGCCCGCGACCCCGGCCGCGGCCTGGGTGTGGCCGATGTTGGACTTGATCGAGCCCAGTAGCAGCGGGACATCCCGGTCCCGGCCGTAGGTGGCCAGCAGGGCCTGCGCCTCGATCGGGTCGCCGAGCCGGGTGCCGGTGCCGTGCGCCTCTACCACATCGACGTCTGGTGTGGACAGTCCGGCGTCGGCGAGCGCAGCGCGGATCATCCGTTGCTGGGCGGGACCGTTCGGCGCGGTGAGCTGGCTGCTGGCGCCGTCCTGGTTCATCGCGCTGCCACGCAGCACGGCCAGGATGGGGTGTCCGTTGCGTTCGGCGTCGGACAGTTTCTCCAGCAACAGCAAGCCGACGCCTTCACTCCAGCCGGTGCCGTCGGCGCCCGCCGCGAACGCCTTGCAGCGCCCATCCGGCGACAACCCACGCTGGCGGCTGAATTCGACGAACGTGTTCGGTGTGGCCATCACCGTGACACCACCGGCCAGCGCCAGCGTGCACTCGCCGTTGCGAAGGGCACGGGCCGCGAGATGCAGCGCCACCAAGGAAGACGAGCAAGCGGTGTCAATGGTCACCGCAGGGCCCTCGAAGCCGAACGTGTACGCGACCCGGCCCGAGGCGATGCTGCCCGCGCTGCCGCTGCCGATGTACCCCTCGAAGCTCTCCGGCATCGGCTGCAGCCGCGAGGCGTAGTCGTTGTACATCACGCCTGCGAACACACCGGTGCGGCTGCCGCGCAACGACATCGGGTCGATGCCCGCGCGTTCGACCGTCTCCCAGGTGGTTTCCAGCAACAGCCGCTGCTGCGGGTCGGTCGCCAGGGCCTCGCGGGGGCTCAGCCCGAAGAAGGCCGGGTCGAACTCGCCCGCCTGGTAAAGGAAACCGCCACGCTTGGCGTAGGTCGTGCCGGTGTGCTCCGGATCCGGGTGGTACAGCGCGTCCACATCCCAGCCCCGGTCGGCCGGGAAGTCGCCGGTGGCGTCCGTGCCGGACAGCACGAGCCGCCACAGGTCCTCGGGTGAGGACACCCCGCCGGGGTACCGGCATCCCATCGCCACCACCGCGATCGGCTCGTGCGCCACGGCCTCGACCTCGCGCAGCCGCTGCCGGGTCTGCTGCAGGTCCGCGGTGACTCGCCGGAGGTAGTCGCGGAGCTTCTGCTCATTCGACATGGGACGTGATCCCCCTTGGTGTGTCGCCGAATTCGGTGTCGATGAGGTCGAAGATCTCGTCGTCCGAGGCGGACGAGAGGTCGACCGGGCCGGCAGCGTTACCGCCGAGCCGGCGCAGGAGGTCCTGCAACCGTTGGGTCAGTTCGTCTTTCTCGCCGTCGCCGAGCGTGTCCCAGCCGGCCGCGAGGCGGTCCAGCTCGTCGGCGGCGCTCGCCCGGGCCGGCACGACCGAGACCCGCAGGTGCTCGGCCAGCGCGGTGGGCGTCGGGTAGTCGAAGACGAGGGTGGTGGGCAGCCGCAGACCGGTGACGGTGTCCAGCCGGTTGCGCAGCTCGACCGCGGTCAGCGAGTCGAAGCCCATGTCCAGGAAGCCGCGGTCGGCCGGGATGCCCGCCGGGGAGGTGTGTCCCAGCACGCCCGCCACCTCGGTCCGGATCACCTCCAGCAGCACCTGGCCCTGCCCGGGTTCGTCCAGCCCGGCGATCCGGTCCGCCAGCGGCACTCCGGTCTTGGCCTCTTGTTTGGGCGTGCGGACCAGGCCACGCAGGACCGGCGGCACGGAGGTCAGCCGGGTGAGGTCCAGCCGGGCCGCAACCGCGGTGGCGAGGTCGCCGGCCAGGCACGTGTCGAGCATGGCCAGACCTTGAGCCGGGGACATGGCGGTGATGCCGTACCGGCCGATCCGGGCCACGTCGTTCTGGTCCAGTTCGGTGCCCATCCCGGCATCCCACAAGCCCCACGCCAGCGATATGGCGTGCTTGCCTTGGGCGCGGCGGTGTTCGGCGAGCGCGTCCAGGTAGGCGTTCCCGGCCGCGTACGCGCCTTGACCGGCCGGACCGACCACGCCCGCGATCGAGGAGAACAGCACGAACGTCCGCGCGTCGGTCAGCTCGTGCAGGTTCCAGGCGGCGTCGACCTTCGGCCGTAACACCTCATCGATGCTTTGCGGAGTCAGAGATTCCAGCACGCCGTCGGCAACCACTCCGGCGCTGTGGAACACCGCTGTCACCTCGTGGTCGTTCAGCACCGCTGCCAGGGCTTCACGGTCGGCGGCGTCGCAGGCGGCCATGGTCACCTTGGCGCCCAGGGCAGTCAGCTCCGCCTCCAGATCCGGCGCGCTGCCTCGGCGGCTGAGCAACAGCAGGTCCGTGGCGCCGTACTCGGTCACCAGGTGTTTGGCGACGATCCGGCCCAGGGCTCCGGTGGCGCCCGTGATCAGCACCGTGCCGTCGAACTTCGGTGTGTCCACAGCAGACGGACGGATCCGTTGCAACCGCGGCACTTCTATAACGCCGTCTCGTACGCGGAACTCCGGTTCGCTGGTGGCCAGGCCCTTCGATACTCCCGCGGAGTCCGAGTGGGCCAGGACGAACCGGCCAGGGTGTTCCGACTGTGCCGCCCGAACCAATCCCGCGACCGCAGCCGAAGCCAGGTCGTCGCCGACCTTGATGACCACCGTGTCATTGGTGGACAGTGAGTCCTGCAGGAGCTTGGCTGTCCGGGTGACGGCCTGCTTTGGTTCGCCGGTCACGGTTTCCAGGACGAACGCGGGCACAGGTTCGGTGCCTGCGGGGATCTCCACCCACTCCAACTGGTACACCGGATCGCGCCGGGCGACCTGGACGTCGTGCAGCGTCAGGGTTTCGATGGTCGCGACCGGATCGCCGGTGGCGTCCGCGACGACCACCCGGACCTCGTCGGCGTCGAGCGGGGTCAGCCGGACCCGCAGCCCGGATGCCTTCTTGTGCAGGGTGAACCCGGTGAACGCGACCGGAAGCCGGCCCTGCCACGGGGTGACGTCCTGCAGGAAGATCGTGTGCAGGGCCGCGTCCAGTGCGGCCGCGAACACCTCGTTCGGGGTGACCTCGGCGAACACCTCGTCACCCGCCTGCCACGCCCGGACCAGGCCCTGGAACTGTTCGCCGTACTCGTAACCCGACTCGGCCAGCCCGTGATACAAGGTGCCGAGCGGGATCTCGGTCCCCGCAGGCGGCCACTCGGTCAGCGGCGTGCCTGCGACCGGTCCGTCCGCGAGGGTTCCGGTGGCGTGTTTGGTCCACGGTTCGTCTTCGGCCCGTGAGTACAGCGCGAATTCGCGGTCCTCGCCGACAGTCAGCCGCAGCTTCAGTTCGTCCGGCCCGACTACGATCGGTGCTTCCAGGGACAGTCGTTCCACGCTGGCGAAGCCGATCATTTCCAGGATCGCCGCCCCCGGCACGAGAACCGAACCATGCATGGTGTGCCCAGCCAGCCAGGGGTGGGTCCGCGTCGACACCCGGCCGGTGAACAGCAACCCGTCCGAATCGGGCAGTGTGATCGGCTCGCCCAGCAACGGCACGGTGTTCGCCGCCTGGCTGATCCAGAACCGCCTGCGCTGGAACGGATACGTGGGCAGCTCCACTCGCCGGGCGCCCGCGAACACCGCCTGCCAGTCGATGTCGATGCCCTGTACGAACCCGCGGCCCAGGGCGAGCATCAGCGCTTCGGCTTCGGGTTTGTCCCGGCGCAGCGCCGGAATGCCGCCCTCGGTGAGGAGGCCCGACAGCACCGCGTCCGGCCCGACCTCCAGGAACGTCCTGGCGCCACTGGCTTCCAGTGTCTGGACGGCGTGGTGGAACCGGACCGCCTCACGCACGTGCCGGACCCAGTACTCCGGCTCGGTGTGGTCGATGATCTCGCCGGTGAGGGTGGAGACCAGCGGGATCCGCGGCGCCGCGAACGCGATCCCCGAAGCGATCCGGCGGAACTCGTCGAGCATGCCGTCCATGTGCGGGGAGTGGAACGCGTGGCTCACCCGCAGTCGCCGGGTGCGGTGCCCTTGCGCCGCCAGCACTTCGGCGATCGCGACGGCTTCGTCCTCGTCGCCGGAGATGACCACCGAGTCCGGGCCGTTGATCGCCGCGATGGCCACTGTGCCGGTGAGCAAAGGAAGAACGTCGTCCTCGGTGGCCCGGACCGAGATCATCGCGCCACCGGGCGGCAGCACCTGCATCAGCCGTCCCCGCGCGGTGACCAGCCGGGCCGCGTCGGCGAGGCCGAACACCCCCGCGACGTGTGCGGCCGCCAGTTCGCCGATGGAGTGCCCGGTCAGGAAGTCCGGCCGCACACCCCAGTGCTCCAGCAACCGGAACAGCGCGACCTCGATCGCGAACAGCGCGGGCTGTGTGTAGCCGGTCTGGTCCAGCAGATCGCCGCCGGTGAACATGACACCCTTGAGCGGCTGGTCCAGGTGCCGGTCAAGCTCGGCGCACACCTCGTCCAGTGCCTGCGCGAAGACCGGGTAGGCCTCGGACAGCTCCTGGCCCATGCCGGTGCGCTGGCTTCCCTGACCAGTGAACAGGAACGCGAGCTTTCCACCCCGCGGGCTGCCCTGCACCGGCAGTTCCTTCAGCTGCGCCAACAGTTCGGCGCGGTCGCGTCCCACCACCACAGCTCGGTGGTCCAAGGCAGCCCTAGCGGTCAGGGAGAACCCGATATCCGCGATGTCGGCGTCCACAGTGGCCAGTTGGTTTGCCTGAGCACTCAGGGCTTCCGGTGACTTTGCCGAGAGCATCCAGGGGACGACCGGCATGGTCGTACCAGGCTGGATTGGCTGGGCCGGTGGTTCCTCGATGATCACGTGCGCGTTGGTGCCGCTGATGCCGAACGACGAGACAGCCGCCCGGCGAGGAGCCTCGCCCGCGGGCCACAGCGCCGGTTCGGTCAGCAGGGCGATCCCGCCGGTGGACCAGTCGATGTGCGGGGAGGGCTCGCCGGCGTGCAACGTCTTCGGCAACGTGTTGTGCCGCAGGGCCATCACCATCTTGATCACGCCCGCCGCGCCGGCCGCGGCCTGGGTGTGGCCGATGTTGGACTTCACCGAACCCAGCCGCAGCGGCCGGTCCCGGTTCTGACCGTAGGTGTTCAGCAGCGCCTCGGCTTCGATCGGGTCGCCGAGCGTGGTTCCGGTGCCGTGCGCTTCGACAACGTCGACGTCTGATGTGGACAGTCCGGCATTGGCGAGCGCTTGGCGGATGACTCGTTGCTGGGAGGGGCCATTGGGGGCGGTGAGGCCGTTGGAGGCGCCGTCCTGGTTGACCGCCGAACCCCGGACCACCGCGAGGATCGGGTGACCGTTGCGTTGGGCGTCGGAAAGACGTTCCACCAGCAGCATTCCGGCGCCTTCGCTCCAGCCGGTGCCGTCCGCGTCCTGGCCGAACGACTTGCACCGGCCGTCAGGAGACAGTGCGCGCTGACGGCTGAACTCGACGTAGGTCGTCGGGGTCGCCATCACGGTGACGCCACCAGCCAGCGCCAGCGAGCATTCGCCGTTGCGGAGTGCCTGTGCGGCAAGGTGAAGCGCAACCAGCGACGACGAACACGCCGTATCGACGGTGACTGCCGGTCCTTCCAGACCGAACGTGTACGACACCCGGCCCGACGCCACACTCGCCGTGCTGCCGATCGCCAGGTAACCCTCGAGTTCGTCAGGTGCGGTCGGGACGCTGGCAGCGTAGTCGCCGTACATGATCCCGGCGAACACCCCGGTGTCGCTGCCCCGCAACGAAACCGGGTCCAGGCCGGCCGTCTCGAACGCTTCCCAGGCGGTTTCCAGCAGTAGCCGCTGCTGCGGGTCGGTGGCGACCGCCTCGCGCGGGCTGATGTCGAAGAACTCCGGGTCGAACAGGTCCGCGTCATGCAGGAACCCGCCGTGCCGGGTGTATGTGTGGCCAGGCTTCTCGGGGTCCGGGTCGTACAACCCGTCGACATCCCAACCACGGTTGACCGGGAACTCGGTGATCGCGTCGGTCCCGTCGGCCAGCAACCGCCAGAAGTCCTCCGGACCGCGCACACCGCCGGGGAACCGGCAGGCCATGCCGATGATCGCGATTGGTTCTGTGGTGGCCTGCGCCGCCTTGACCTCGGCCGGTTTCGCCGTCTCGGTGGTGAGCTGGGTGATGTGCTCGGCCAGGGCGCGCGCGGTGGGGTAGTCGAACACGATCCCGCTGGGCAGCTTCAGCCCGGTCGCCGCGTTCAGCCGGTTGCGCAGCTCGACCGCGATCAGTGAGTCGAAGCCCAGGTCCCGCAACGCCTTGTCCGGGTCCACAGTGTCCGAACCGGACAGACCGAGAACCTTGCCGACGTTCTCGACGACCAGTTCCAGCGGATCCGCCGACCGCGTGACCTGCCGGGTCTTGCGGGCCATGCCGCGCAGCATCGACGGGACTTCATCCAGCCCGGTCGTGCCGATCCTGGCCGTGACCAGGTTCGATCGGTCGGACCGCAGGGCCGCGTCGAACAGGGCAAGGCCCGTCTCGGCGCTCATCGGCACGATCCCGCCGCGGTTGAGCCGGGCCAGGTCGGCGGCGGTCAGCTCGCTGGTCATGCCGCTGTCCGCCCACATGCCCCACGCCATGCTGATCGCGCCTGCTCGTTGCCGGGCAAGGGCGTCGAGGTAGGCGTTGGCTGCGGCGTAGTTGCCCTGCCCGGGGTTGCCAAGCGTGCCCGCGATGGACGAGAACAGCACGAAGGTGTCTACTGTGGTCAGTTCGTGCAGGTTCAGTGCCGCTTGGACCTTCGGCTGCCACACGGTGTCGACGCTTTCCGGGGTAAGGGTGTCGATGGTGTGATCGTCGAGGACCCCTGCCGTGTGGATGACGGCCGAAAGGTTTTCGCCTGCCAGCAGGTCCGCCAGAGCGTCCCGGTCGGCGATGTCGCACGCCACAAGCCGGACGTTGGCGTCCAAGCTGGTCAGTTCGTCGGCGTTGGGCGCGTCCGGGCCGCTGCGGCTGACCAGCAGCAGGTCCTGAACGCCGTGCCCTTCGACGAGGTGACGGGTGATCAAGCGGCCGAGGGTGCCGGTCGCACCGGTGACCAGCACCGTGCCGGTCAGGTCCCTCGATGTGCCCGCGGTGAGCTTGGCGGGGACGAGCCGGGGTGCGTAGGCCTGCCCGTCCCGGACCGCGAGCTGCGGCTCGCCGACCCTGAGGTCGCCGTCGACCAAGGTGATCCGGCCTGGGTGTTCGAGCTGGGCGCTGCGGACCAGTCCCCAGACCGCGGCCGCATCCAGGTCCGCGATGTCCTCACCGTCGACCGAGACCGCGCCACGTGTGCGCACTACGATGCCGGCGTCCGTACCAAGCGCTTGCTGGAGGTCACGCAGGACCTGCTTGACCTCGCCGCCTTCGATGACGACCTGGTCGACCGTCGGCTCGGCGTCGACCGGAACCCAGGTGACCTGGAACATCGACCGCGCCGGATCCAACTGCCTCGGCCGCAACGCCAACGAGCCCACGGACGCGACCGGTGTGCCTTCGAGATCGGTGACGCTCACCCGATACTCGTGCTGCCCGGTCGGGGACAGGTGAACCTGCAGCGTGCGCGCGGTGGTGGGGGACAGGGAGACGTCGGTCCAGCCGAACGGGACCAGCCCGGTCGTGCGCAGGACGATCGGGTGCAACGCCGCGTCCAACAGCCCTGGGTGCACCGCGAAACCAGCTGTGTCGATGTCGTCCGGGAGCGTGACCTCGGCGTACAGCTCGTCGCCCGCCTGCCACATCCCCCGCATACCAGCGAACGACGGCCCGTACTCGTAGCCCTGTCCGGCCAGGTAGGCATAGTCGGCTGCCACGGGCTCGCCCTGAATGTCCACGGTGGCCACGACCGGTTTGGCCGGGCTGACCGTGCCGGAAGCATTGCGGGTCCACTCGGAGCCGGCCCGCGAGAACACCTGGAACTCGCTGCCGGTCAACGTGATCTGGATGTGCACGCCCTGATCTGGGACCACCAGCGGGCTTTCCAGGGTGAGGTCGTCGATGTGCCCGCCCAGGTGTGCGGCCAGCTCGACCATGGCGGTCGAGGGCACGAGCACAGTGCCGTCGATGACGTGGTCGGCGAGCCACGGGTGCGTCCGGACCGAGAGGTGCCCGGCGGCCACCGTCCCGTCCGAGCCGGCCAGCTCGACGACCGAACCAAGCAGCGGATGCCCGCTTGAGGAGCCCGCGAACGCGGGAGCGTCGAGCCAGTACCGCTTCTCCTGGAACGGATACGTCGGCACATCCACCAACCGTCCACCTGGGACGAACGAAGCCCAGTCGACGTCCGCGCCCCGGACGAACGCCTGGGCGAGAGCGGCGACGGCGGTGTCCACCTCGGGACGGTCCCGCCGCAGTATCGGTGCGAGGGCAACGTCGCCGGTCAGGCTGTCCTCGGCCAGCGCGGTGAGCACCCCGTCCGGCCCCAGTTCCAGGAACGTGCTGACACCAAGGTTCGCCAGCAGTTGCACGCCGTCGCTGAACCGGACCGCGCCGCGGATGTGCTCGGCCCAGTACGAAGGCGAGTCGAGGCGGTCGGCGATCTGCCCGGTGACGTTGGAAACGACGGGGATCTTCGGGGCCGAGAAGGTCAGGGTCGACGCGATGGCGGTGAACTCGTCGAGGACGGAGTCCATGTGGTGGGAGTGGAAGGCGTGGCTGACGCGCAAACGTTTGGTCTTGCGGTGTTCCCACTTCGCCGCGACCGCGAGCACCGCGTCTTCGTCACCCGAGACCACGGTCGCGTCCGGGCCGTTGAGAGCGGCGATATCGGCGCCCTCGACCAGGGTTTCGCGGACCTCGGCCTCACTCGCCTGTATGGACACCATCGCCCCACCGGACTGAGCGGCCTGCATGAGACGGCCGCGAGCCGCGACGATCGTGCAGGCGTCGGCCAGGGTGAACACGCCGGCGACGTGTGCGGCGGCAAGTTCGCCGATCGAGTGGCCCAGCAGGTAGTCCGGCGTGAGGCCGTGGTGTTCCATCAGCCGGTACAGCGCCACTTCCAGGGCGAACAGCGCGGCCTGCGTGTGTTCGGTCTGCTGGAGCCGGTCCGGGTCGCCGAACACGATGTCCTTGACGGGGTGGGGGAAGTGCGCGCAGATCTCGTCGAACGCCTCGGCGAACACCGGGAACGACTCGTACAGCTCGCGGCCCATGCCCAGACGTTGGCTGCCCTGGCCGGTGAACAGGAACGCGAGCTTTCCGCCGGCCCGTCCCTCGATCGTCGTGCCGTTCACAACGACCGCCCGGTGGTCGAACTTCGCACGCCGTGCCAACGTGGCCGCGACATCCACCGGAGCAGCGTCGAGCTCGGCGAGCCGAGCGAGCTGGTCCCGCAGGGCGTCCGAGGACTTCGCTGTCACTGCCCACGGCGTGATCGGCGACGGCGTGCTTTCGGCGACGGCAGGTCCTTGTTCGAGGATCACGTGTGCGTTCGTCCCGCTGATCCCGAACGAGGACACGGCCGACCGGCGCGCCCGGCCGATCTCCGGCCATGGCGTGCTTTCCGTGGCCAGGCGAACCTCGCCGGACGTCCAGTCCACATGGGACGACGGCTCGTCGACGTGCAGAGTGGCCGGGACGAGGCCGTGGCGCATCGCCATGACCATCTTGATGACGCCCGCGACGCCCGCGGCGGCTTGGGTGTGGCCGATGTTGGACTTGATCGAGCCCAGCAGCAACGGTTCCGGCCGGTCCTGGCCGTAGGTGGCAAGCAGCGCTTGGGCTTCGATCGGGTCGCCGAGCGTGGTCCCGGTGCCGTGCGCCTCGACCACATCGACATCTGATGTGGACAGACCGGCGTTCGTCAACGCCTGGCGGATGACTCGTTGCTGGGAGGGGCCGTTGGGGGCGGTGAGACCGTTCGAGGCACCATCCTGGTTGACCGCCGAGCCCCGGATCACCGCGAGGACGGTGTGGCCGTTGCGTTCGGCGTCGGACAGTCGTTCCAGCAGCAGCAGACCGCCGCCCTCGCTCCACCCGGTGCCGTCCGCGGACTCGGCGAACGACTTGCACCGGCCGTCCGCCGACAGCCCGCGCTGCCGGCTGAACTCGATGAATGTGTGCGGAGTGGCCATCAACGCCACCCCACCTGCAAGGGCGAGCGAGCACTCACCGTTGCGGAGTGCCTGTGCGGCAAGGTGAAGTGCGACAAGCGAGGACGAACATGCGGTGTCGACGGTGACCGCGGGGCCTTCCAGGCCGAACGTGTAGGACACCCGACCGGAAGCGACACTGGCCTGGTTCCCAGCGAGCAGGAACCCTTCGATCCCCTCGGGCGCGCGGTGCAGGCGGGAACCGTAGTCGTTGTACATCATTCCCGCGAACACGCCGGTCCGGCTGCCGCGCAACGAACCCGGGTCGATGCCCGCCCGTTCGAAGGCCTCCCAGGCCGTCTGCAGCAACAGGCGCTGCTGCGGGTCGGTGGCCAGCGCCTCGCGCGGGCTGATCCCGAAGAAGGCGGCGTCGAACCCGGCCGCGTCGTACAGGAACCCGCCCTGCCGGGTGTAAGTCGTGCCCGGCTTGCTGGGATCGGCGTTGTACAAGGCATCCAGGTCCCAGCCGCGGTCGGCCGGGAACCCGGCGATCGCGTCCGTGCCGGTGGCGACCAGCTCCCAGAGCTGCTCGGGAGTCCGTACCCCACCGGGGTAGCGGCAGCTCATCCCGATGATCGCGATCGGCTCGTCGGCCGCCACGGCCGCGACCGCGCCGACCTCGGCCCGGGTCCCCGCGACCTCGTCCCGGAGGTAACCGGCGAGCAGCACCGGGGACGGGAAGTCGAACACGAGCGTGGCCGGCAACCGCAGCCCGGTCGCCGCGCTCAGACGGTTGCGCAGCTCGATCGCGGTCAGCGAGTCGAAGCCCAGCTCCTTGAACGCCCGCTCCCCGTCGATCGTCGCCGGGTCGGCGTGCCCGAGAACCGTTGCGGCGTGGGCGAGAACGAACTCCACGAACTCGCCGATCGGAGCGCTGGCCATCCGCGAGGCCCAGGACGACTCCCGCGCCGGGGTCGCCGCCCGCCGGACCGGCGTGCGGACCAGCCCACGGAACACCGGAGCGACGTCGTCCTGGGACCGTAACGCGGCCATGTCCAGTCTGGCCGCGACGACGTGCGGCCGGTCGCTGCCCAGCGCCGCGTCGAGCAAGTCGAGGCCCTGTTCGCTGCTGATGGTGGCGATCCCGCTGCGGCTCATCCGGGCAACATCGGCAGCGCCAAGGTGGCCCGTCATGCCAGTGCCCTGATCCCACAAGCCCCACGCGACGGAAGTCGCCGGAAGCCCCTGGGCGTGACGGAAGTGTGCGAGGGCGTCGAGGTAGCTGTTGGCAGCGGCGTAGTTTCCTTGGCCCGCGTTGCCGAGCGTGCCGACCACGGACGAGAACAGCATGAAGGTCGCCGGGTTGGTGAGTTCGTGCAGATGCCAAGCGGCGTCGGCTTTTGCGCGCAGCACGGTCTCGAGTTGTTCCGGCGTCAGGGATTCCACGGTGGCGTCGGCCAATACGCCAGCGGTGTGGAAGACCGCCGTGACGTTGTGTCCCGCTAACGCCTCGGCCAAGGCATCGCGGTCCGAGACGTCACAGGCCACCAACTCAACGTTGGCGTCGAGGGCAGTCAGCTCGTCGGCGTTGGCCGCCGCGGGACCGCTTCGGCTGAGCAGCACCAGGTTCCGGACTTCGTACCGATCGACCAGGTGACGGGCGATGAGCGCGCCGAGCGTGCCAGTTGCGCCGGTGATCACGACAGTTCCCGAGACATCGACGTGCGGAGCTTCGGTCGAGACACGAGTGAGCCTTGGCGCGTAGGCGATTCCGTCGCGGATGGCCAGCTGTGGCTCGCCGGAGGCAACGGCCGCGCCGATGTCTGCCGTCCCGTCGGTGTCCACCAGCACGATCCGGCCTGGGTGCTCGGTCTGCGCTGACCGCGCGAGACCCCAGGCGGCGGCCGCACCGAGGTCCGTGACGTCTTTGACGGCACCTCGGGTGACCAGGGCGAGGGTGCCCTCGCCAGCGAGCCGGTCCTGCAAAAGGGTCAGGACTCGCTGCGTGATCTCGTGAACCGGCTGGGAGTCCAGCTCGATGATCTCGGCGTCCGTGTCGGCAGGGATGAGCGCGACCGGCGTCCAGTCGACGGCGAGCAGGTCGCTGCGGCGGTTCAGCTGGTCCATCGACACCGGCCGCAGCACCAGGGTCTCGACCGAGGCGACGGGTGCGCCCGTGCCATCGGCGATGGTGAGGCTCGCGGTGTCCGGCCGGGTCCGGGTCAGCTGGACCCGAAGTTCGGTTGCCCCAACGGCATGCAGCCGGACGCCGGACCACGAGAACGGCAGCAGCGTCTCATCCGCCTGCCACACCAACGGATGCAAGGCGGCGTCGAGCAGAGCCGGGTGCAGGCCGAACCCGTCGGTCTTCGGCACCTCGACCTCGGCGAACAAGTCGTCACCGCGCTGCCAGGCGGCGCGCAGACCCTGGAACGCCGGACCGTAGTTGTAGTTCCGCTCGGCGAGCTGCTCGTAGACATCCTTCAGGTCGAGCGCGGTCGCCCCGCCCGGCGGCCACTCCGGCAAGCCAGCACCTTGAACACTGTCCGCCGCACGGACGTAACCGGTGGCGTGCCGCGTCCACGGCTCGTCGTCCAGTCTGGAGTGGACGGTGACCGCTCGCCGTCCGTTGTCGTCAGCGCCAACCGTCACCTGGAACTGGACGGTGCCGGTGATGATCAGCGGTGCTTCGAGGGTGAGCTCGTCGATCTGCCCACCGGCGTGCAGAGCCAGTTCGACGAAAGCTGTGCCCGGCAACAAGACCGTCTCGCCCACGGCGTGATCCGCCAGCCAAGGGTGGGTGCTGAGCGACAGCCGACCAGTGAAGACCGTGCTGTCTCGGTCGGCCAGCGACACGATCGCGCCCAGCAACGGGTGATCCGGCGCCTCCAGGCCGAGCGCACCGGCGTCGCCCACAGCCGTGGGGGTGTCGATCCAGTAACGCTCGCGCTGGAACGGATACGTGGGCAGGTCGATCCGGTTGCCCGTGATGTGCCAGTCGACCTCCAGGCCATGGACGTGGGCTTCGGCCAGGGAGGTGAACACCCGGGCCAAGCCGCCTTCGTCCCGCCGCAACGTCCCCACCGCGCGGGCGTCCTGGATACCGGGGACGAGTACCGGGTGTGGGCTGCACTCGATGAACAGCGCATCCCGGTACTGCTGGACGACCTGGTCGAACAGGACCGTGTGCCGGAGGTTGCGGTACCAGTAGCCCGCGTCCAGCTCGGTGGTGTCGATGACGTCGCCGGTCAGCGTGGAGTGGAATGGAATGGCGGACGGCCGTGGCGTGATTCCCTCAAGCGCGGCCAAAACATCGTTACGGATGTGCTCGACATGCGCGCTGTGCGAGGCGTAGTCGACGGGGATCATCCGTGCCCGCACGCCGTTCGCCTCACACTCGGCGAGCAACTCGGCCAGCCCAGCGGGATCCCCGGACACGACCGTCGCGGCCGGGCCGTTGATGGCGGCGATGCTGATGCCGTCGCGGAGCGGCACGTCCGCGGCGGGCAACGCCACCGACATCATCCCGCCTTTGCCAGCGATGGCCCGGATCGCCTTGCTACGCAACGCGACCACGCGAGCGGCGTCGTCCAAGCTCAGCGCTCCAGCCACACAAGCCGCCGCGATCTCGCCCTGTGAGTGGCCGATGACCGCGCTCGGCTCGACGCCATGCGAACGCCACAAAGCCGCCAGGGAAACCATGACCGCGAACAACGCGGGCTGGACCACATCCACCCGGTCCAGGTCCGTGCCTTCGCGCAGGACCTCCAGCAACGACCAGTCGGTGCAGGGCGCCAGTGCCCGCGCGCAGTCCTCGATCCGGCCCGCGAAGACCGGCGATGTCTCAAGGAGTTCCGCGGCCATGCCGACCCATTGCGAGCCCTGACCTGGGAACACGAAGACCGGCTGCACTGTGGCCGCCTGACCGGTGATCAGCTCGGGGTGTGCCGCGCCAGAGGCGAGAGCTGCCAAGGCATCCTCGGACAGAGCGACCGCACGGTGGTCGAACCTGGTGCGCGCGGCCAAAGTGCTGGCGATGTCGGCCGGGGAGGCCTCGATGGTCACGAGCTGTTGTGCCTGTGCCCGAAGGGCTTTCTCGGACTTGGCGGACAGGACGAACACGGGTGGACCCTCGCTCGGGTCGATCCGCGAGTGCTCCGGGCCCTGCTCGATGATGACGTGTGCGTTGGTGCCGCTGATACCGAACGACGACACCGCGGCCCGGCGCGTCTCCGACACCCAGTCCTGGTCCGAGGTCAGCAGCCGAACCGACCCGGCCGACCAGTCCACGTGCGGGGTCGGGTCCTGCGCGTGCAAGGTCCGGGGGAGGATCCCGTGCCGCATGGCCATGACCATCTTGATCACGCCACCCACACCGGCCGCGGCCTGCGAGTGGCCGATGTTGGACTTCAACGACCCCAACCACAACGGCCGCTCGGCGTCGTGCGCGCGCCCATAGGTGGCGAGCAGGGCGTCGGCCTCGATCGGGTCGCCCAAAGTGGTGCCCGTGCCGTGTGCCTCGACCGCGTCAACGTCCGAAGGGGACAGTCGGGCGTTCGCAAGCGCCTGGCGGATCACGCGTTGCTGGGAAGGTCCATTGGGGGCGGTGAGGCCGTTGGAGGCGCCGTCCTGGTTGATGGCCGTGCCGCGGACGATCGCCAGCACCTCGTGGCCGGCGCGTTCCGCCTCGGACAGGCGCATCAGCAGCAGCATGCCGACGCCCTCGGCCCACGCGGTTCCGTTGGCATCGGCGGAGAACGCCCGGCAACGCCCATCCGGCGACAACCCGCGCTGACGGCTGAACTCGACGAACATCCCGGGTGACGACATGATCGCGGCACCACCGGCGAGCGCGTGCGTGCACTCACCCTGGCGCAGCGCCTGAACGGCCACATGCAGGGCGACCAGGGAGGATGAGCACGCGGTATCGACGGTGACGGCCGGCCCCTCCAGGCCGAACGCGTAGGCGATCCGGCCGGACGCGACGCTGGCGGTGTTGCCGGTCAGCAGGTAACCGTCATGGCCTTCGGCGGCTTCGTGCAGGCGAGGCCCGTAGTCCTGGGACATCGCGCCGACGAACACACCGATCTGGCCGCCCCGGGCCGCTGCCGCGGTGATCCCGGCGCGTTCCAAGGCCTCCCAGGAGGTTTCCAGCAGGAGGCGTTGCTGCGGGTCCATCGCGGCGGCCTCGCGCGGGCTGATCCCGAAGAAGGCCGGGTCGAACAGGTCCGCGTCGTGCAGGAAGCCACCGTGCCGGGCATAGCTTTTGCCCGGCCGGTCCGGGTCGGCGTCGTACAACGCCTCGATGTCCCAGCCGCGGTTGGTGGGAAAGCCGGTGATCGCGTCGGTTCCGGTGGCCACGAGCCGCCACAGATCCTCGGGCGAGCGCACGCCACCGGGATAACGGCAGCTCATCGCCACGATTGCGATCGGCTCGTCGCTGACCACGGCGGCCGGGACGAAGTCGTCCGTCGCGCCACCGGCCAGCTCGGCCTCCAGGAACTCGACCACCTTGCCAGGGGTCGGGTAGTCGTAGAGCAGCGCGGCGGGCAGCCGCAGCCCGGTCGCCTCGCCAAGCCGGTCGCGCAGTTCGACCGCGGTCAACGAGTCCAGCCCGAGGTCCTTGAACGTTCGCGCCACCTCAACGGTGTCCGTGGTGACGTGCCCGAGGACGACCGCGACCGTCGTGCGGACCAGGTCGACCAGGTCCGTCGTCACGGCCGCCGGGCGCTCCACAGTGGACTGCTCACCCAGCCAGTACCGTGCGCGCTGGAAGGCATACGTGGGCAGCTTGACCCGGCTCGTCCCAGTGAACATCGGCGCCCAGTCGACCCGCGCACCGCTCGCGTGTGCCACGCCGAGCGCGCTGACGAACGATGTCGCTTCTGGCCGGTCCCGGCGTAGCGCGGCCGCCACAGTGGCCTCGCCGACGCAGTCGCGGACCATCGCGGTGAGCACGCCATCGGGACCCAGTTCGACGAACGTCGTCACGCCGAGGTCGCGCAGAGTCTGAACGCCCTCGTAAAACCGGACGGTGCCGCGAATGTGCCGAACCCAGTACTCCGGCGTCAGCAACTCGTCCCCGGCCCGCGCACCGGTCACATTGGACACAATGGGAATGCCGGGCTCGCGGAACGTGCAGGCCGCAGCGACCTTGCGGAACTCGTCAAGGGCGCTGTCCATGTGCGCGGAGTGGAAGGCGTGGCTGACCCGCAGCCGCCGGGTGCGATGCCCACGTTCGCGCCAGATCTCCTGCACGGCGAGCGCGGCGGCCTCGTCACCGGAGATGACCGTTGCTTGTGGACCGTTGATCGCCGCGATGTCCACGCCCTCAACGAGCGTCTCGCGCACCTCGTCCGCCGGAGCTTCGATGGACACCATCGCGCCCCCGGACCGAGCCGCCTGCATCAACCTGCCCCGCGCGGACACCAAGGCGCAGGCGTCCGCAAGAGACAACACACCCGACACGTGGGCGGCGGCGAGCTCGCCGACCGAGTGGCCGATCAGGAAGTCCGGCTCCAGCCCGAAGTGCCGGGCGAGCCGGAACAAAGCGACCTCGATGGCGAACAACGCCGTCTGAGCGTGAGCGGTCTGATCCACAAGGGACGCATCTTCGCCCCAGACGACATCGCGCAGGTTTCCCGGCAGCAGAGTGAAGATCTCGTCCAACGCCTCGGCGAACACCGGGAACGCCGAGTACAGGTCGCGGCCCATCCCGAGCCGCTGGCTGCCCTGACCGGTGAACAGGAACGCGAGCTTGCCCTCAGCAGCGGTACCTCGCACGACATTGGCCGCCGCGCCGCCACTCGCCAAAGCGCTGAGACCGTCACGCAGCTCCGAAGCATCGGTCGCGACAACAACGGCTCGTTCCGGGAAAGCCGTCCGGTTGTGCACAAGGGACGAACCCAGCTCCGCGATCTCCGCCGTGTCCAAGGCTTCCAGCAGCCGCCCGGCCTGAGCGCGCAGCGCCGGGACCGTCTGCCCGGACACCGGAACCGCGATCACCGGACCGGTCGCGCCCACCGGCTGCCGCCGTGACGCGGGCGGTTCGGTGAGGACCATGTGGCAGTTCGTGCCGCCCATCCCGAACGAGCTCACGCCGGCGACCAAGGGCCGGTCCGCGGCGGGCCACTCCGTGAGTTCCTGTTGCACCCGAAGGTTCAGCCGGTCCATCGGGATAGCCGGGTTGGGGGTCTCGTAGTTCAGGCTCGGCGGCAGGGCGCGGTGGTGGATGCTCAGCGCTGTCTTGAGCAGGCCGACCATGCCCGCCGCGCCCTCCAGGTGCCCCACGTTGGTCTTGGCCGAACCCACAAGCAAGGGCTCGGTGCGTTCCGAAGAGATTGCGTCGCCGAGGGCGGATGCCTCCAGGGGGTCGCCGACCTTCGTCCCGGTGCCGTGCAGCTCCACGTACTGGACGTCGTCCGGCCGGACGCGGGCCTTCTCGTGGGCGATGCGGATGACCTGCTGCTGGGCCACCGGGTTCGGCACGGTAAGGCCATCGGTGGCGCCGTCGTTGTTGACCGCGCTGCCCCGGATCACGCAGTAGATCGGGTCACCGTCGAGAATGGCTTGGCACAACGGCTTCAGCACGACCGCGCCGCCGCCCTCGCCGCGGACATAGCCGTTGGCGCGGGCATCGAAGGTGTAGCAGCGGCCATCCGGCGACAGACCACCGAACTTCGCGGCGCCCGCAGTGCTTTCCGGGACGAGGTTCAGGTTCACCGCACCCGCGATGGCCAGATCGCACTCGCCGCGCCGGATGCTCTCGCAGGCGGTGTGCACGGCGACCAGGCCGGAGGACTGGGCACTGTCGACCGTCAGGCTAGGGCCGTGCAGGCCGAGCGTGTAGGAGACGCGGTTGGCGATGATGCCGCGGTGCAGGCCGGTCACGGTGTGCGGGGTGATGGCCTCGACGCCGCCGCGGTACAGCAGGGTCGCGTAGTCGTCCCAGATCGCGCCGACCACGACCGCGGTGCTGGTGCCGCGCAACCGGGACGGCACGATCCCGGCGTCCTCCAGGGCCTCCCAGCTCAGCTCCAGCATCAGCCGCTGCTGCGGGTCCATCGCGGTCGCCTCGCGCGGCGAGATCCCGAAGAACGCCGGATCGAAGTCGCCGACCCCGTCGACGAACCCGCCGAACCGGGTCTCCGGTCCGCGCAGCAGGCCCGCGTCCCACCGCCCGGCCGGGACCTCGGTGATGGCGCTGGTCCCGGTGCTCAGCAGCCGCCAGAACGCCTCGGGATCGGGCGCCCCCGGCAGCCGGCAGGCGAGTCCGACCACCGCGACCTGGTCGTCAATACCGGCTGACATCACCCTTCGCACCGCCCTCTGTGATGAGACGAACTTCTGCTCGTCCAGCGTCGGGCAGCGGGCTAACCCATCACTTTGCGGGTTCTAAAGGGATCTCCAACCGGCGGGCACCCTGGTCAGCATCGCGGAGACCTTGCGCAGCAACGCAGTGGACTGCTCCTTGACGAAGAAGTGACCGCCCGGCAGCACATGCAGCTCGCTCGGGCCGCCCGCGTGCCGCTGCCACTCGCCGACCTGGTCCACCAGAACCATTGCGTCGGCCGACCCGGCGAACAGGTCCATCGGGCACGGCAGGCCCGCGATGTCCCGGTACGGGTTGGTCTCGCAGATCGCCAGGTCGTCGCGGACCATCGCGGTGGCCGCGGCGAGCCATTCCGGGTACCGCAACAAGGTCGCCGACATCCCGCCGAACCCGACCAGCATCCGGCCCAGTTCCTCGTCGGACAGCCGGATGGCGTCGCTCAGCACGATGGGCAGGTGCGGCGCCCGGGCCGCGCCGATCATCAGCCGGTCCGGCAACCGGCCACCGGTGGCCATTCGCCTGCGCGTCAAGGCATGCGCGATGAACGCGCCCATGCTGTGCCCGTAGAACGCGTACGGCTCGTCCAGCCACGGCCCCAGGTGCTGCAACAGGACGTCGGTCAGGCGGGTCATGTCGGTCAGGCGTGGCTCGCGGATCCGGTTCTCCCGGCCGGGCAGCTGGATCGGCACGACCGACACCGAGCTGCCCAGAAACGCCTGCCAGTCGGCGAATGTGGACGCGGCGCCGCCGGCGTGGTGGAAGCAGAACAACCGGACCGCCGCGTGACGGTCCGGTGTGCTGGCGAAGTAGGGGGTCATCGGCGTAGCGCCCTCCTGAGTCGTAACACGGCCAGCAGGGCGCTGAGCACCGCGCGCTGCGGTAGGTTGCCGCCCCGCATGGCCAGGACGGACCGGACGGTCCACAGCCGGGACTCGTCGACGTGCGCGGGGGAGCCGTGCACGTCCGGGTACTCGACGGTGCGCACGTCCCGGGCGTGCCGCCGCAGGAACGCCACGTCGCCGGGCGGGATGATCTCGTCCCGCCCGCTCACGATGTAACCCACTGGAATGTCCACTTGAGACAGCTCGGCGGCTGTCAGTCCCCAGCCGGACAGGTCGGCGCCGCCGGTGAGATGAGCCAGTGTGTCCACAGTGACTTTAGGCAACGTCTTGCCCCACACCGTGTCGGTGAAGAAGTCGCTGATCGGCGCGCCCGAGGTGACGAGACCGCGGATCCGGCTGTCCTCGGCCGCCGCCCGCAAGGTCAGGTGACCGCTGAAGCTCAACGCGATCGCGTATGTCTGGGCCGTGTCCGCCCGGTCGGCCACCGCGTCCAGGATCGCGCTGATCATCCGGTGGCTCTTGTCGTCGTAGGGCAACGGGTTCTCGCCCACGCCCGGCAGTTCGGCCACCACACCGGCCATGCCCAGGCGCGCGGCCTGCAGCAGCACCGGCGCCCACTGCTCCTTGATGGTCACGATCCCGCCCATCACCAGCAGCAGCGGCTTGCGCTCCGACGGGGACAGACCGGTAGCCCAGCAGCGGATCACGCCCGCGTCCGGCACATCCACGTCGACCGACTCGATCGGGGTGTCCGCGCGCCAGATGTCGAACGCCTCGATGCACCGCTGCAGCGCCCGTTCGCGGTCCGGTCCGTCGACGAACGGGAACCGCGCCATGTTGAAGTTCCGGCACGCGTCGAGCTGGTTTCCCTGCTGCGCGAACCGTTCCGCGGCCGCGCTCCACTGTGCGGCCCACGAGTCCGGGCCGCCCGGCTCGTCGTCGGTGATCCGGTTCAGCACGGCGGTGTAGTGCTCCGGGGCGATGTTCTGGGCCCGGGCGTGCACCACCACGAACTGCTTGAGCTCCTCGACGTCGTTCATGACTTGCACTCCAGCGCGGACTTGATCTCGGCGAGCACGTCGGCGGCCTCCGCGCCGTCGATCACCCGGTGGTCGAACGAAAGACTCAGCCGCATCACCCGCCCGGGCACGACGGCACCGTCGCGAACCACCGGCCGGTCGGCGATCCGCCCGACGCCCAACGTGATCGTGGTGCCACCCACGGAATGGAAGCCGTCCACCGGGCGATGTCCCAACGAGGTCACCGCGAACGTGCCGATCACGTCGGCCCGCTTGGCCAGCGGCCGGACCGTGCGACGGTAGGCGAACTGGCGCACCGGCCACGGAAGTTTGTGCAGCGCACGGACTCCAGCGAACTCCGGCATCGAAGCCGGGTCTCCGTCGCGGTAGTGGTCGATCCGGTCCTGGATGCCGTCCAAGTCGGCGTGCTGCAGGTCCTTGAGCAAAGCGGCCAGCACGATCCGGCGGCCGTTGAGCGTACGGTCCAGGGTCAGCTTGGCGTTCACCGACTCGTACCGGGTCACCCGTGGCCGGATCCGGCCGTGCACAGCGGCGTTGGCCTCTGGATGCTTTGCCAGCACACCCGCGGCCGCTTCGAGCACATAGGACACAAAGGAATACTTGCGGCCGGCGGCATTCCGATGTGCTTCCACCGCCGTCATGTCGACCTCGGTGTCCAGGTACACCGGGGCGACCGCACGGATCTCGTCCAGGAACGCCAGGGTGTGCCGGCGTTCCCGCGCGATGGGCGTGCTCATTGTGCCACCGTCAACTGGTAGATCTCCCGCAGCGAACCGGCCTGCAGCACGGACGGCATCGAGATGGGCACGCTGCTCTCCCGTTCCAGGATGACCAGCAGGGCCAGCAGGTGCACCGAGTCCCAGCCGGGGATCCGGTCGAACGACTCGCCGACGTTGTCGGCGGTCACGGCCAGGCCGAGCTCGTCGCGCACGATGGTGACGAAACCGTCGATGGTGGTCATGCCGATTCCTCGATCCGTACAGTCAGGGTGACGTGCCGCGGCGCAGCGCCGATCTCGGCGAGGTCGTGCCGGAACACGGTGACGTCCTCGTGCTTGGCCCACGGCGTGAACCCGGCCGAGGGATACAGCTCGGCGACCTTGCCGTTCTTGGCCGACGGCCGGTACGAGCCCAGCACCTCGGCGCAGCCGGTGTCCCGGGCGTGCGCGAGCACCGTGGCCAGACAGGTTTGCTCGACGCCCCGGGAGAACACCCGGCAGCTCAACAGGAAGTTGTCGATGTGCAGGGTCTCGCCCTCGCGGCGCAGGAACAACACGCCGACGAGCCCGTTGTCGCCGAACCGGTCGCCCGCGTGCACGGCGAGGACGGCACAAGCGGGATCCTCCGTCAGCGCGGTGACGTCTGCGGGCTGCAGGCGTTCGGTGGTGAGGTTGAACTGGTTGGTGCGCAAGGTGATCTGCGAGACCCGCGGGATCTCACGAGGCTCGGCGGGCGCGATCCGGACGGTCACACCCAACTGTGCCAGGTACTCCTCAATGGACTCGAAGCTCGCCAGGAAGTCCTTGCGCACCAGCTCGTCCCGGTAGCGGGCAGGGCGCTGGGCGTCCTCGGCGGTGAGGTCACGCACGACGAACCAGTCGTCCCGCAGCACCTTCTGGATGTGCAGTGCGGGTTCACCGTCGAGCTGGACCACGGCCACCCCAGGCAGCTCGTGGCGCACGAGACCACACTCGTACGGGCTGTCGTCGGCGAACACGAAACTGTCGATACCCAGGTTCAGGTCCGCCGCCAGCTCGGCGAGGTTCTCCGGCTTGGGCCGCCAGTTCGCGCTGACCCGCACGAAGTCGTCCTCGCGCAGCGTCATGTCCGGGTGGTCGCGCAACGCGGCCTGGACCGGGTCGAGGTCGTTCTTGCTCACCGCCGCAAGCAACACGCCCTGAGCGCCGATCTGCCGCGCGACCCGCTGGAACGCCCGGAACGCCTCACCGCGGTAGCTTTCGGCGACCTCGATGCCGTCGATCCCGTCGTCGCCCAGCACCCCGCCCCAGACCGTTTCGTCCAGGTCCAGCGCCAGCACCTTCTTGCCGTGCCCCTTGACCTGCCGGGCCAGGTGCGCGGTGTCCTTGGCATACCGGGCCAGCAGCGCGGGGGAGAGGTGCGCCTTGGCGTACACGCTCATCCGCGGGTCGGTCAGCGCGATCCCCTCGCCCAGCACCAGATCCAGGTCGAGCACGACCAGTTTCTGGTTGTCCGCCATGAGCCGCAGCAGCCGGGCGTTCGCCTCCCGCCACAGCGCGCCCAGCTCCGCCCGCGAGGCCAGGTCGACCAACTGACCGGCGAAGTCGCGAGGCAAGGGGATCGTGTTGAACACCAACGTTCCGCTGCCATGCTTGGCGTAAGTGCCGGCGAGCTGGGCCAGCAGCGCCAGTTTCTCGTCCAGCACGGTCCGCACGTCGTCCGGCCGCCACGGCGTGGGCACCTCGTCCAGCACCACGAACGGATCGAGCACGCACAGCACCAGTTCGCTGCGGTACACCTCGCTCGTTGGGGTGGACAGGTCGAAAACGTAGCTGTCGAAGTCGGAAACGGTGGTACGGGCGAGAATCCCGTGCCGGGCCAGCTCCGCGGTGAACGCGGGCACCAAGGCGTTCAGCGTGCCGTGGCCGGTGATGGTGACCGTGCAGGTCTCCGCGGTGACCGAATCGGGATCCAGGCGTGCCAACAGGTTGCCCGCCTTGACCAGCTCGGCGCCGTCCAGCCCGGCCAGCAGCGCGGGTACCTGGTCGTACTGCGTCGCAAGGGTTCCCGCGTGGAACAACTCGGCGAGCGTGGGCATCACAAGTGCTCCAGGGCGAACCCGCCCTTGATCCACTTGCTCGACTCGACCGCGACGCAGACCGCCCGGTCGCCGTCGGCCATCTTGCTCAGCACCCGCTCCAGCTGCAGGAACGGCAGCGCGTTGCCGGTGTTGCCGGTCTCCGCCACGCAGCTGACCTCGGCCGCGTGCGGCAGGTCGAGCCCGGCCATGATCCGCTCGGTCATCTTGCCGGACAGCTGCGGCGGCATGATGTAGTCGACGTCCGCGCGCGCCCAGCCGGTGGCCTTCAGCAAGGACTCCAGGATCTCCGCGGCCATGGTGGGCACGGACTCCTCGATCGCCTTGTAGTCCTCCTTGACCGGCGAGCTGGCCGAGTTGCGGTCGGCCAGGCCGTACCACTCCAGGATCTGGCCGGGGGAGCGGCCCAGGCCGCACAGCTCGTTGATCACGTGCCGGATCGCGGTGGAGCCGGGCACGTCCTCGTTGGTCAGCACGGCCGCCCCGGCGCCGTCACCGAACAGCACCACGTTGACCAGTTCGGCCGGAGGCAACGACTTGAGGTCGGTGGTGAGGTCGAAGTGCTTGGCGCACACGTCACCGGCGATCACCAGGGCGGTGGAGTGCCGGTCGCCGAGCAGCATCTGCCGGGCCACGTCGAGGGCCTGCACCGCGCCCGCGCAGCCGGACTGCAGCTGGTAGGTGGGCAGGTGGTTGACGCCGAGCCGGTCGGCGACCAGGTTGACGGTCGCGGGCATCAGGTTGTCCGGGGTGGCCGTGCCGAGCACGATGACGTCCACATCGGACGGCTGCAGCCCGGCGCCGTCCAGTGCGCGGCGGGCGGCCAGCTCACCCAGCTCGGCCAGCGAGGAGCGGATGTCCCCGGTCGCCAGGTCCACCGCGAGGTGCCGGGTGGCGGTGCCGATGAAGACGTCGATCCACTGTTCCCACAGGGGTTCCATGTTGAACCGCCGGGCCAGCGTCGCGTTGTCGACCGCGGGACCGGGCAAGGCCGTCCCGGCCGACAGAATGCGGATGTCTGAGGCGTCCATCCTGGTCCTTCCCAAGAAGGTGGCTCGCAAACACGCGCGCGCACCGAGTGGTCGCCTCCATCGTCGGCACAGCCCCAAAACCGCGCCTAAAGCAGCACTAATGACCGCTCCCGCCGGGGCGGGAGCGGCCGGCGCTCAGCCCGGCGGGCGGGTGCCGCGTTCGTCCTGCGCGATCAGCCGGGCCAGCTCGGCCCGGCCCCGGACGGCGAGCTTGCGGTAGATCCGGGACAGGTGGACGTCGACCGTCCTGGGCGAGAGCGACAGCTCCTCGGCGATCTCCCGGGAGCTCTTGCCGGTTCCCGCGATCCGGGCGATCTCGCGTTCCCGGTCGGTCAGCACGGACAGCGCCGGGCTGGGATCCGCCGGGGGCTGGTCGATCCGCATGTCGATCAGCTCGTGGGTCAGCCGGGCCACGTCCTCCTGGATGCGCATCGCGCCCGACCGCGCGGCCAGCCGCCGGGCCAGCGACAGCATGGCCTCGACCTTGTCGTGGTCACCGGCCGCCGCGGTGCTCGGCGCGCCGACGGTCAACGCCGACGCCTGCACCACGGCCATTCCCGCTCGGGAGAACACGCCGGCCGCCCGCTGGTAGAGGGCGGCGGCCTCGACGGCGTCCCGCTTCGCCCACAGGACGTGCGCACGAGCCAGGTAGGCATAGCCGAGCTCGAACGGCAGCCGGGTCGCGGCGGCCACCGCGTGGGCCTTCTCCGCGAACACGACGGCCGAGGTGAGGTCGTCGCGGTCCAGCGCCGCGGCGGTGAGCATCTCGAAGCACATCGGCCGGATCGCCATGGACAGGCCCGGCAGGTCCGCACCGCCGCCCGCGCCGAGGATCAGCGTCGAGCACCGGTGCGGGTCGCCGTCCAGCAACGACGCGAAAGCCAGCGACAGCATGGCATTGACGCTCCAGCCGCAGCTGCCCGGCGGCAGGTCGGCCATGGCGCTGGTGGCCAGCTCGATCGCCTGCCGGTCGCCGTGCCGCACGGTCCACGAGACGCTCAGCGACTCCAGCAGCCGGGCCAGCCCGCGCAGGTGGCCCGCGTTCATCCGGTTGGCCAGCTCCGCCGCCTCGTTCGCGGCGCGGCGCGCGTCGCCGAGCTGCCCCAGGTTGCGGAACGTGTTGCTCAGGCCGCTCAGGATGGTCGGCAGGACGTGGCTCAGCCCCGCCTTGCGGGCGATGGACAGGCCACGGGTCAGATGCCGTTCGGCCGCCGGATACCGGCCCAGCATGCCCTCGGCCCAGCCCAGTACGGCCAGGTACTCGGGGTTCCCGGTCAGCTCGGCGTCGGTCAGCTCGGCGATCGCCACCGCGGCCATGGTCAGCGTCTTGCCCGCCTTGGTGAGGTCCTCGGTCAACGCCTCACACAGGCCCAGCAGCGCCAGGGCACCTGCCGTGGCCACGCGGTGCTCGTGCGCCTCGGCCAGCCGCAACGCCTGCTGCGCCTGTTCCCGGCTGGGCATCGGGCCACCGAGCAGCCCCACCATGCCGAGCACGAAGGTCAGGTCGACCGCCTCCAGCGCCGCCGGGTCCGGCAGCGCCGCCAGCTCGGCGGTGAGCAGGCCGGTCGCCTCGGCGTACTCGCCCAGCAGGCACTCCACCAACGCGCAGAACGAAACCACGCCGGCCCGCGCCCCGTCCCGCCGGCCGGACAGCGACCGCAGCACCCCGCGCAGCAGGTCCCGGCTTTCCCGCAGCTGCCCGGCGGCGGCCAGCGCGCGGGCCGTGCGCAGCATCAACGCGACCCGCTCGGGATCATCCGCTGTGTTGGCGGGCAACGCCTTCAACGCCACCCGCAGCCAGTGCGCCGCGGTCGCGGGCGCCGAGGAGATCGAGTCCTCCGCGGCGCGGGTCAGGATCCGCAGGTCGTGCTCGCTCGGGCCGGCCAGCGAGTGCTCGATGTGCACGGCCTGCTCGGCGGCCGGGGCGTTGCGGCGGAACAGGATCTCGAAGACCCGGCGGTGCGCCATGAACCGCCAGCCGGGACTGGAGTTGGTGTACACCAGCCGGCTGAGCACCGGGTGGCGGAAGGAGAACACCGACGAGCCCGGGCGGGTCCGCAGCAGGTCGCGCTGGGTCAGTTCGTCCACCGCCGCGCAGACCTCCGGCGCGGACAGCTCCGACACGGTGGACAGCGCCTCGATGTCGGCGCCGTCGCCGAACACCGCCGCCGCGGCGGCCACCTTGGCCTGGCTGGCGTTGAGCGTGGCCAGCTCCCGCATCAGCAACGCGGCGAACCGTTCCGGGATCTCGCCGTCCGAGCGCGCGGCCACGTCCGGTGTGTCGATGTGCATCGCGTTGGCCAGTGCCAGCAGGAACAACGGGTTGCCCAGGCTGCGCAGGTGCAGGTCGCGCAGCATGGGTGCGTCGGCCGGGACGCCGAGCAGTTCCGCGGACTGGTGCAGGGACAACGCGCCGAGGGTGATCTCCTCGACGGTGCCGGTCTCGATGCCGTGCGCCAGCGTGCCGCGCATCCGGCTGGACACCTGCCTGGGCCGCTGCGACAGCACGATCAGCACCGGCGCCGCGACCGGCCAGCGGACCAGGTAGTCGAGCAGGTCGATGGACCCGGTGTCCGCCCAGTGGAAGTCGTCCACGACCACCACCAGCCCGTCGGCCGCGCAGTCGCGCACGACCGCGCGGACCGTCTCGTGTAATCGGAACTGCTCCTCGTGGCGCACCGCGCCGTGCGCGGGCCGGCTGCCGGTCAGCATGCCGCGCAACAGGTCCGCTCTGGCCGGGGCCAGCCGGTCCAGCGCGGCCACCACGCTCGGGTTGTCCAGCATCGGCGTGAGCGGTGAGAACGGGACGTACTGGTCCAGCTCCGTGCACCGGCCGCTGAGCGTCGCGAACCCCCGTCGCACCGCCTCCGCGCGCAGATGGGACAGCAGTCTGGTCTTGCCCGAGCCGGACTCGCCGACCAGCGCGACGGTCCGCGAGTTCCCCTTGGCCACGACGTCCAGCTGGGCGAGCAGCCGCTCCGATTCCGCTCGCCGGATCACCGGTGGCTGGTCCCGGCCCGGTCCGCACCTTTGGCTGATTTCTTCCCCCAAGGCCACCATTCCCCCTTTTCCGGGGCATGTTAGTGGATTCTGGCCGGTGCTCACCCGTACATCGGCCAATCGGCCGTCCGCGCGACTCGGCGCGCTATGTCCGTTTTGAGCGAATCCGGCAAGGCGAAACGCCCGATGTGTGAAATCCCCGTGAAACAACGAAGCCGGGCGTGCGGCGGGTAAGTCGCACACCCGGTCGTTATTGCCGATGGCCCGCGTGGTCCGCGTTGCCTTCGTGTTTCGGATACCAACGATTGTGTTACGCCATCATGTCGCGGAATGGCGGGTGACGCTCCCCGAACGGCATTTCACGACAACGATGAGACGCAGATCACATAACAAGAACCCGTTCGGCGTAAGGGTCCGCCGAATCAAGGATCGCCTCCTGCAGTTTCCGCAGATCATGGCAGGGCTCAAGACCCAGCTCGTCATTGAGCGTCGCGCGCGCGGTGCGGTAGACGTTCAGCGCCTCGGCGCGCCGCCCGGACCGGTAGAGCGCGACCATCAGCTGCTCGTAGAACGCCTCGTGCAGCGGGTACTCGAAGACCAGCGAGTTCAGCCTGCCGATCAACTCGCGGTGCTGGCGCAGCTTGAGACGCGCGTCCATCAGCCCCTCGATGCACTCCAGCCGCAGCTCGTCCAGCGCGTGCGAGAGGCCGCTGATGATCGGGCCATCCTGCGGTTCGCCCAGTACCGGGCCGCGAAACAGGTCCAGCGCGGCCTGGAAGGCGGTGGCCGCCTGCTCGGGCAGCAGCTGCCTGGCGTACCGGCGGCCGTCGGCGACCAGGGTGTGCAGCGTGTCCAGGTCGAGCTCGTGCTCGCCCAGATCGAACAGGTAACCCGGGATCTGGGTGACCACCAGCGGGCGGCCCGAGCCGGGCCGGTCGAGGAACTTGCGGAGCTGGGAGATGTAGACGTGCAGTGCCGCGGTCACCCGGCGAGGTGGATGCTGCCCCCAGATCTCCCCGATGAGCTGGCCGCACGACACCACGTGCCCAGCGCGAATGAGCAGTGCCGCCAGCAGTATTTCCATCTTGCGGGCGCCGATGGACGTGCACACCCCGTTGTCGTGCACGCGTAACGGCCCCAGAATTTCGAAACGCAACTCGCCCCCATTGCCACTGAACAAGTAGAACCCTGTCGAGGCCACCAGCTTCGCATCGATTCCCGGCGACGCGCATCAGCAAAATTACGTAAGTGGGGAACTTGCAAACATTGACTCACTGTCCGTGCTGCAATGATCGCGTCCCGTCAGCGGCGAGGGGGGCCACTCTGCGGTATACCGATTGTACTTGTGCGCTTGACTATCTCCTTGTGTCTACAATGGATATCCCGGGTAATGCGCCGTTCCCGGCGTTCGGGCCGCACTTTCGGGCATTCTGTGGCCCAGATCACACTGTTACGTGGTCAATTGTCAGGTGGTGTTCAGCCCGATCCGGTATAGCGCCGAAATTGCGGCGTTATGTCCGGCTCGCCGGCCTGGCCGGATTGTTGCGATGAACGACCGGATGAGGGCTCGCTGACGGGCGGGCGGCTGGTGAGGATGGCCGCCATGAGCGTGATCGAGCTGCGGCAGTACACCTTGCACCCCGGCGGCCGGGACGTGCTGGTGAAGTTGTTCCAAGACCACTTGATCGCCGGTCAGCAGGCGGTGGGCATGACGATCCTGGGCGTCTACGAGAACCTCGACGACCCCGACCAGTTCGTGTGGTTACGAAGCTTCCCGGACATGGCCGCCCGCAAGCAGGCCCTGATCGACTTCTATGTGCAGAGCGCCGTCTGGCGCGACCACAGCGCGGCCGCCAACACCACCATGATCGACTCCGACAACGTCCTGCTGCTGCGTCCCGTTGGCCCCTTCCAGCTCCCTGCCACACCGCACGTCGTGGCGACCATCCAGGACACCCGCCCCGCGCGGACGTCCTACCTGGAGACCGAACCGGCCGAGAACGACTTCCCCCGGCTGCCCGTGCGCACCGATGTCCCGAAGTACGTCTGGTTCACCGATGACATCGAACAGCAGGGAACCCTTCGCCTGTCGGCGTTGCTCTAGCGGCGGTGGCGGATCCGGCTCCACAGCGGCAGGACGTACCAGAAGAAGGCGAACCAGGCCAACGCGCACCCGGTGATCCACGCGCCGGCATTCGTGCCCAGCACGACAGTCAGGATCAGCAACAGCGCGGACGTCAGCGCGAGCATCAGCAAACCCAGTCCACACAGGGCGAACCGGTTGGACACTCGCACGAGGACGCTCTTGAGCCGTTGCCGGAACACGATCCGGTGGAACGCGGCCGGGGCGATCAGCAAGGCGTTGGCGGCGGCGCCCAGCACGAGGCTGGCGACGTACGTGTCCCGCTGGAACGTCGTGAACGTGGTGAACCTGGGGGTGAAGGCCACGGTCAGCAGGAACGCGAGCAACAGCTGGACGCCGGTCTGCGCCACGCGCAGTTCCTGCAGGATCTCGCTGTAGTTGCGGTCCAGGCGCTGTATCGGGCTCTCGCCACGGACCGAGTAGTTCCAGCGGTCGCCATGGCTCCAGTGGTCGGCGTTGTTCCGGTCGGCTTCGTTCCGGTCGGCACTGTGTCGGTGGTGGAGTGTGGGGTGCATACCGAAACGATCTCGCGGAAGATCGCCGGAGACATCGGTCGGTTGACGTAGGTGCGAAGAACGGGGGACGGCCGCGCCGGCCGTCCCCCGTCCCGTCGAGCCGGAACGTCAGTTCAGCTTGTAGGCATTGATGAGGGTCTGCTCCACGGTGTTGCCCGCGCGGTCGGTCGCCTTGGCCCGCAACGACACCGAGGTGGCGTCGTTCGGGTGCTGGACGATCGCGAACACGTTGGCCACCACCACGGCCGAGGACCAGGTGGTGCCGCCGTCGAAGGAAACGTCGACCGACAGCGACTTCGGCACCGTGCCGGTCCCGGTGGCCTGCTGCTGCACAGTGATCGGCAGGATGAACGACTCACCGGCCGGGGCCGAGTTCGTCGCGTCCAGCGCCGGGGTGAACCGCACTGTGGACAGTGGCAGCCGTACCGGGTCGTCGCCGACGTGCCCGGAGCGGAACGACCACGAGGCCCGTACCGCGGTGGTGACGTCCGAGACGCCGCTGCGGACGCCTTCGGTTGTCAGCACGTAGTTCCCGGCCTCCGCGGGCACCTTGAACGAACCCGCACCGTCCACAGCGGACTCGCCGATCTTCTGGCCGTCCTTGTAGAGCACAGTGGACGCCTTGTCCACCAACGAGAACCCGTAGTTGCCCGCGGCGTCACCCCACAACGGGATGTTCGCGCTGATGTTGTCGCCGCTGCGGGTCAGCCACAGGAACGGGAACCGGGTCTGCGGGGCCGACGGCCCGAACACGCCGCGGTTGTAGGACTCCTCGGTGACCCCGCTGGTGCCGAACTGCTTCACCGGCGAACCCAGCTGCACCTCGATGTTCCGGTTGTCCGGGGACATCTGCCACAGCTCCGGCGCCCACGCGGCATCCGGCGTGTAGTACTCGTGCCGGTCACCGGGCAGGCTCACCTGTTGCAGAATCGCCCAGCCGCCGTTGCCGTCCCCGAACTTCGGGTACGGGAACGCCGACCGCAGACCGCTGCGGCCGGGGACGGTGGCACCGAACGTGGCGTGCACGTGCGCCAGGTCCTCCTTCTTCACCGTGCGGGTGAACCCGGCCGGGAACGTGCCGTACTCGTACCAGGCCAGGCCGTAGTACTCGCCGTTCGCCCCGGACCACTGCGTGTTCACCTGGGTCTGCAGCTCCTGCGGCGGCAGAGTGGGACCGACGTGCGCGGTGCTGAGGTCGCCGACGTTGCCGCCGAGCAGCGCCCAGCCGAACGAGAACGAAGTCCTGCCGGTCGAGCGCCGGTAGGAGATGTCGGCCAGGCTGAAGTTCGCGCCGGCCGGCGGGGTGATCTGGGTCGGCTTGGCCCGCCGGAAGTCCAGGTCCACCGTGGTGTCGTCGGTGAGCTCGAACGCCGGGTACGCCAGCCAGTTGATCTTGTCGCCGATCAGCGAGCTGTCCAGTACGTACTTGCCCTTGGGCAGCCGGATCGTGGCGCTGCCGTCGGCGTCGTACGGGGTGCTGAACTTGTTGGTGTCCAGCCCGAACAGCGCCGTCGAGTAGTTCGCCGCGGGTGCGCCGTCCAGTCCGATGTGGTTGATGGTCAGGGTGTAGCTCTCCGGCTCACGGTTGATCGCGACCGGGGTGCGCACCTGCGTGTCGCGCGAGGACGCGACGATCGTGCCGGTGTAGACGCCGTCCGCGGCGTTGATCTTGGTGTCCCCGGTGACCTTGACCGTGGCGTCGCCGCCGGCCGGGATGGTGACCTTGGCGGGCGACGCGGTCAGCAGGCCGGCCGGGGCGGGCTGGCCGTCCGGTCCGGTGGACTGCAGCGCGACGTCCAGCGTTACCTCGGTCTTGCCGTAGTTGTGGTACGTGACGTCCTTGTTCACCGGCTGGTCGTCGTCGTGCGGCCAGATCGCGGTGCCCAGGCTGACGTTCGTCGGCGAGGAGGTCACCGGTTGGCTGATCGCCCGCGCCACGTCGACGCGGCCGGAACCCTGCTGGTACACCGTTTGCCCGGCGCCCGGCTTGGCCGACGCGGTCAGCACGGCCTTGAGCTGCTGGCCGGTCCAGTCCGGGTGCAGCTGGGCGAGCAGCGCGGCCGAGCCGGCCACGTGCGGGGTGGCCATGGACGTGCCGGACAGGCCGACATAGCCGTCCGCGGCCGGGGTGCCGATCTTGCCTTCGGCTGCCTTGGCCGCGACGATCCCGACACCGGGAGCGGTGATGTCGGGCTTGATCGCCGCGTCACCGATCCGCGGGCCACGGCTGGAGAACGGCGCCAGCGTGTCGTCCCGGTCGACCGCCCCGACAGTGAGTGCGGCGTCCGCGCTGCCGGGGGAGCCCACCGTCTCCTCGCCCGGACCGCTGTTGCCCGCCGCGATCACGAACAGCACGCCGGTCTTGGCGGACAACGAGTTCACCGCTTCCTCGAGCGGGTCGATGTCCGGGCCGTCACCGCCGCCGAGGCTCATGTTGATCACCTTGGCGCCCTGGCCCGCGGCCCACTCCATGCCCGCGATGATCCACGACTCCAGGCCGCCGCCGTTGTCGTTGAGCACCTTGCCGTCCAGGATCTGCGCGCCGTAGGCGACACCCTTGAACTTGCCGCCCGACTTGGCGCCGGTGCCGGCGATGATCGAGGCGACGTGCGTGCCGTGACCGAACCGGTCCACGTTGTCCGCCGCGTCACTGAAGTTGCGTTCGGCGGCCTGGTGGCCGGCCAGGTCCGGGTGCGTCTCGTCGACGCCGGTGTCCAGCACCGCGACCTTCACGCCCGCGCCGGTCGAACCGGCCTTCCACGCCTCGGGGGCGCCGATCTGCGGGACGCTGCGGTCCAGCAGCGCCTGGCGCTTGCCGTCCAGCCACACCTTGCGCACCCCGGCGCTCCGCAAGGAAGACCAGACCGCGCCGGACTTCTGGGCGGTCACCGCGGTCGAGTTGATGGCGGCCAGGGTGGCGGTCTTCGCCGTGCCGGCCAGGTTCGCCTGCGCCACGCCGGGGGCGAAGGACACGATCAGGGGCAGGTCGGCCCGGCTGTCGTCGTCGTAGCCGGACTCGAGCAGGGTGGTGACGTCGAACAGGCGTTGGTCGAGTTTTCCTTGGCCCAGCGGGACCATTGCGTCCTTGGGAACCACGTACAGGTGGTTGTCGCGGTGGTAGGTGGCGAAGGCGAGTGTCTCCCGGCCCTTGGCCGGCACGATCGCCTTGGCGTCGCGCGCGCCGTCGACGATGATCACCTTGTCGCCCGTGACCAGGGTGACGGACTTCTGCTTGGCGGGGTTGGCTGTCCCGGCCGGGGCGGCCGCGGCCACTTGCGCCGTGCTGAGCACGACCCCCAGAACGAGTGAACCGACGGCCACTCGTCTCGCGAACGGTGAATGCACTGGAAAAACCTCCCGATCGGTTTTCTGCGCATGCCACAGACGTCGACGGTGTGCAGTCGACGGTGTACGGTCCGTGGTCACCGCAAGCTATCGGGGTCACCAAGGGGTGACAAGGCCCCAGTCAAAGAATCCCGAAAGTAATTTTCCCGTACGGCGTCACCGGCGAGTGTTTATTACCGCTCGGTCATCGTGCCATCGGCGGAGACCTGTAGCCCGGTCTGCGGCCCGCCGCCTGGGCAGTCCGGCCCATTCGGACGGACCTCCTTCGGCGTGATCCGCAAGGTCTTCTCCAGCACCGAAGTGCCGGCCATGTTCGTCAGGCTCAGTGTCGCGTCAACGGGTTTCGCGGGCAGGTCGGTGATCGTGGCGAAGCCGTTCTTCCCGCCGGTCGGGACGGCGTGCGCGCCGCACGCGGCATCGGCGCTGGTCTCGGTACACGGGCCGGGGACAGCCACGCTCGACGGCGTGAGCACGAGCGCGGCGCTCTGGCAGTTTCCGTCCCAGCACACCTTGAGCGTGGCCGCCTCGGTCTTGTCCGCGTACGCCTTGTCGACGTCGACGCTCACCCCAACGGGTGTACCGATGTCCGTGCACGGCCGGCCCGCACCGGCTCCTGCCTTGTCCCCGCAAGCGGCAAGGGTCGCGACGGCGAGAACGGCCAGTGCGGCCTTCACATTCGTGTGCACATCCGCCAGACGGTTCAGCGGTTCCATTTGGTTGCAAGGTTCTTGAGAATTCCCTGCCATTTCCGCTTGGGGCGGTCCAAATGGCCTACCTCCCACAGCCATTCCACGAACGCGCGCGCATCTTGACGTGCCCGTGTGCCGTCTGCCCTGGGGTGCGTGCGGGCGTACTCGTCGAACAGCCCGACGAACCGGTCGTCAAGCTCCGCGCAGGCTTCCGGTTCGAGCATCGCCACGACCCGGCGGCGTTTCGCGCGCAACGCGTGGGCCTCGACCCGCAGGCGGTCCGGGTCGAAGCCCTCGGGCGCCGGGCCGTCGGCCATCAGCGCCCGCAGCAGTTCGGCCTGCCGCTGGGCGAGACGGTCCCGTTGTGGCTGGGTCACAGGCGTTCCCGGATCGCCGCCAGCTCCGCGGCGAGCTCGGCGTCGGTGGGGTAGTCGTCGTCGCGTTCCAGCAGCACGCCCGGCGGGTTCGTCCGGGCGACGAGCTCGCCGAGCAGGTCCAGCACCTCGGGCCGGACCGGGTGGGCGTGCGTGTCGTGGTAGACGCCGTGGTTCTCGACGCCGCCCGCGATGTGCACGTACGCCAGGCGTTCCAGCGGCAGGTCGTCGAGCAGCCTCGCCGGGTCCTGGCCGAGGTTGCGGGCGTTGGCGTACATGTTGGCGACGTCGATGAGCAGCAGGCAGCCGGTGCGGTCGGTCAGCTCGGTGAGGAACTGCGCCTCGGTCAGCTCGGCGTCCGGCCACTCCAGCAGGGCGGCGATGTTCTCCAGGGCGAACGGCACACCCAGCCCGGCCTGGACCGTTTTCACGTTGTCCACCACGACATCCAGCGCCTCGCGGGTGCGGGGGACCGGCATCAGGTGGCCGGAGTCCAGCCCGCCCGCGCGCACGAAGCAGACGTGGTCGCTGGCCACCGGGGCGTCGAGCACCTCGGCCAGCCTGGCGAGGTGCTCGATCCGGTGCGGGGCAACGGGTTCCGCGCCGCCGACGGACAGCGAGACGGCATGGGGGAGGACCGGCATGCCCCGTTCCCGCAGCAGCACAATGGACTCCGGCAACGCGTCCGGGCGCAGGTTCTCCGCCACCACCTCGACGAAGTCCACGCCCGGCATGCGCTCGACGGTCAGGTCGATCTCCTCACGCCAGCCGATCCCGACCCCCAGGCTAGCCACCACAGCTGCTCCCTCCGCCGCACGAGGACCCACACGACGACCCGCTGCTGCAGCTGGAGCTGCTGCTGCACGACGAACTGCTGCTGCAACTGCTGGACGACGAACAGCTTGAGCCGCTGCTGCTGCTGACCGCACTGCCGCGGAACGCCTGCGCGATCGCGTTGTCCGGGTAGGCGAGCAGGCCGCCGACCGCGACGAGGGCCGCGGCCCCGGCCAGCGGCATGATCGGGATGCCGTCCGCCTGCGACTGACGGCTGCCCGCCGCCCGCAGCACGCGGTCACCAACCTGGGTGCGGCTGTGCCGCTTGGGGCGCAGGGCGAAGAACAGGATCACCATGGTCAGGATCAGCAGGAACGTCAGCAGGCCGATCGGCCGGTCCAGCCGGATCCCGTTGACCAGCCGGACGACGCCGACGGCGGCGACGATGATCAGCGGCAGCGCCGCGGCGAAGTTGTAGCGGCTCTTGGCCACCAGCCCGCGGCTGATCAGCTCGGCGCGGGTGCGCTCGAAGATCGGCGAACCGGCCAGCGCGGCCCGCAGCTTCACCACGGTCCGGCCGGGGTGCCGCATGACCTCCTTGTGCACCTCGGCCTCCAGCGCGCTACGCGGCGAGATGCCCTTGGTGCCGTGCAGCCGTCCGCCGCGGACCATCCGGATGGCGTTGCGCTCGATCAGTTCGGCCAAAGCGGCGTCCACCATCCGATGTGGACCGCCGGCCAGGTACGCGATCTGCTCGGTGGTCAGCGGCTCCTGCCCCGGCGGCACGGCCCCGGGACCGGAACGCCTGCGCAGCACGAAAGTAACCACCGTGGCCACCACCAGCGCGGTGATGTACAACCCGACGAACTGCGGACCCGAGATGCCCCAAGGTTCGTTCATGTCCCCTCCCACACAGGCTCCGACGCAGCCTAAACAAGACGGGTGCCCCATGTCAGAGGTTGCCCGCAATCGTTGTATGAGGTCCACTGTGGACCCGGAAATGACCCGCGGATACGCCGGAGGCCCGGGTGGTCCCCGGGCCTCCGTTTCCTCATCCCCCGCAGCCGCCGCCCCCGCCGCAGCCGCTTCCTCCCCCGCCGCATGAACTCCCGCCGCCGAACGAACCGCTGCTCCACCAGGCGCCGCCGCCCCCGCCGCTCGCGAACGCCGTCTGGGCGACCGTCCCGGCCAGCAGCGCGTCGCGCACGGTCTGGTCCGGGTAGTGCCGCAGGCCGCGCGAGGCCACCGATTCGGCGGCGGTGACGGTCGCGGCGGAACGGCACACCGTGGCGCCCTGGAATGTGCTGCGCGTGAACTGCTGTTTGCGCATCAGCCAGAATGTCACGCCGGTGCCGATGAGCATCAATGTCAGCCAGCCGACCGGCCGGTCATTGCCGATTCCGGCCAGCCAGCGCAAGATCCCGACGACCATGAGCGCACCCATGGGGATCATTCCCAGCCGCTTGCGCCGGGCGGCTTTGTCCTCGTCGATCAAATACCCGGCGCGGACCAGGCGGTCGCAGACGGCTTTCACCGAATCGTGCGAAGCCAGGCCGAAGGTGAGCATCGTGATCGACCGGTGGCCGTAGTGCCTGACGTCCGCCAGGATGGCCCGTTCGACGTCGTTCACCGGCTCCTGCAGGTTGGTGACCTTCACGTAACCGTTGCGGGCCGGGCGCAGCTGGCCGGTGTCGACCAGCTGCGCCACCGCGGCTTCCACCACCCGCCGCGGACCCCCGGACAGGCACGCCACCTCCAGGGTGGACAGTGCCGCGGGCGCGGCTGTGGTGACCGCACCCGAACGAGTGAGAATACGGACTGCGAACGCGAACAAAAGCGAGATCAGAAAGCCGAGCAGATAAAGGGCGATGAAGTCCGGCCCCGATATGCCCCACGTGTCTTCCATGTTCTCCCCCTCTCGCCCAAGAAGCAGGAATCCAAGTGGAGACACTACTTTCGGGCGCGCGGGGAGAACCGGCAAGATGCCTTGACCAATATTTAGGGTTGTGCTGGGGAGAACTTAGGCTTGCTCGTCCGGCCGCAGCGTCAGCGAAATGCTGTTGATGCAGTAGCGCTGGTCGGTCGGCGTGTCGTAGCCCTCGCCCTCGAAGACGTGACCCAGGTGGCTGTGGCAGTTCGCGCACAGCACCTCGGTCCGCTTCATGCCCAGGCTCGAGTCGTCGCGCAGGATCACCGCGTCGCCCGCGAGCGGGGAGAAGAACGACGGCCAGCCGCAGTGCGAGTCGAACTTCGTCGAGCTGCGGAACAGCTCCGCGCCGCAGGCACGGCACGCGTACACGCCCACCGTCTTGGTGTCGGTGTACTCACCGGTGAAGGCGCGCTCGGTGCCTGCCTTGCGCAGCACCTGGTACTCCTCGGCGGTCAGCTGCTGCTTCCACTCCTGGTCCGACTTCACAACGCGGGGTGTGGCACCCACGACGGGCTTCATGCTCCTACCTTCCGAAAGTGGTCGAGAGGACGAACACGAGCGCGTCCCACACCGCCACCCCGACCCCGCCGAGGATCAGCGTGATCAGGATCAGCACGGTGAGGCGCCGGTGACCACCGAGCCGGTTGGCCGAGTCCGCGAAGTCCGCTATCCCGCCGAGGTAGCCCTCGACGGTGTAGCCCGACCGGTGGTTGTTCTCGATCCGGTCGAGATGGGCCGCGAACGCCCGCACTTCCGGGTCATCGGGGTCGAGACCGATCAGCTCCTCGTGGAACCGGTTGCGCTCCGGCTCCTCGGGGGACGCGTTCACACCCATGACAACACCGTAGCGGGTCAGCTTGTTTCCCGGGCCCCCAAAGGCCGCTCGTCCGCGATGCTGTCGCTCTTGACATGCACGAACGAGGTGTATCCCCACTCCTGGACGCGGCCCAGCTGTGCGCCGAACTTGCCGCGCCGCTTGATGGTCGTCACCTGGCGGCCCGCCGCCCGCAGCTCCCGCGCGACCTGCATGACCTGCGCGACCGGGACGTCCGCCTCGTGCAGCACGGCGACCGCGTCGGCCTGTGGCGCGCTGTCCAGCAGGTCCACGATCCGCTCGAACCCGATGGAGAACCCGCAGGCCGGCACGTCCCTGCCGAGCGAACGGCCGATCAGCTTGTCGTACCGCCCGCCACCGGCCACCGACGAGGCCGACTCCGGGTGGCTCAGCTCGAAGATCTGGCCGGTGTAGTAGCCCATGCCACGCACCAGCGTCGGGTCGAACTCCCAGCTCAGCTCGCCCATCCCGGCCAGCGCGCCGGTCGTGGCCACCAGGTCGGCGATCACGTCCGCGGCCAGCCCGGGCACCGCGTCCGCCAGGGTGTCGGCGAGTTTCGCCTGGTCAAGGCCCTGCAGGGCGGTGATCGCCTGCTGCACCCCCTCGACCGTCTCCTCGGCCATGCCGCGACTTACGAACTCCTTACGGACCCCGTCCCAGCCGACCTTGTCCAGCTTGTCCAGGGTGATGAAGAAGCCGCCCTGGGCCTCCGGCGCGATGCCGGCGCCCTCGGCCAGAGCGGACAGGAACCGCCGGTCGGACAGCCGGACCGTGACCCCGGGGATCCCGGCCGCGGCCAGCGCCTCGGTGGTCGCCTCGATCAGCTCGGCCTCGGCCAGCACGGTCTCCTCGCCGATCAGATCGATGTCGCACTGGTTGAACTGGCGGTATCGGCCCTTCTGCGGCTTCTCCGCCCGCCAGACCGGGCCGAACTGGAACGACCGGAACGGCAGCGGCAGCACGGCCTGGTTGTTGCCGTAGAACCGGGTCAGCGGAACGGTCAGATCGAACCGCAGGCCGAGGTCCACCGCCTCGTCCAGGGTCGCGGGCGGCTCGGTCAGGCCGCGGCGCAGGATCTTGTAGATCAGCTTCTCGTTCTCGCCGCCCTGGCCGCCGGTCAGCCGGTTGATGTCCTCGATCGCCGGGGTCTCGATGCGCTGGTAGCCGTACCGGTGGTAGACCTCGGTGATCCGGGCCAGGACATGGTCGCGCACGGCGACGGTCGCGGGCAGCAGGTCACGAGTGCCCCGGGCGGGGCTGTTGTCCATCTTCACCGGTAGGTCCTCAGGTCGGGATAACTGGTGGCTACAACGCTACCGGGCGCGTGCGAGGCCTTTTGCCGCCGGTGGATGTGGCAGTGTTGCGCCATGGCTTCGAAGGCTATCGAGCTGACCGTGGGCGAGCGGACCGTGCGGGTGTCCAATCCGGACAAGCTGTACTTCCCCGAGCGCGGGATCACCAAGCGTCAGGTGGTCGAGTACTACATCGCGGTGGCCGAGCCGCTGCTGAACGTGCTGCGGGACCGGCCGACCACCCTCAAGCGGTTCGTCGACGGGGTGACCGGCGAGGCGTTCTACCAGAAGCGGCTGCCCAAGGGCGCGCCCGAGTGGGTCGAGACCGCGCGGATCAGGTTCCCGTCCGGGCGGCCCGCCGACGAGGTGTGCCCGACCGAGCCCGCCGTTCTGGCCTGGGCGGCCAACCTGGGCACGTTCGACTTCCACCCGTGGCCGGTCCGGCGGCCCGAGGTGGACCATCCCGACGAGCTGCGGGTGGACCTCGACCCGCAGCCGGGCACGGACTTCAACGACGCGGTGAAGGTCGCCGGGGTGCTGCGCGAGGTGCTCGCCGATGCCGACCTGACCGGGTACCCGAAGACCTCCGGCGGCCGCGGGATCCACGTCCTGGTGCGGATCCGGCCGGAGTGGGACTTCATCGACACGCGGCACGCCGTGATCGGCCTCGCCCGCGAAGTGGAGAAGCGCATCCCCGATCTGGCGACCACCGCGTGGTGGAAGGAGGAACGCGGCGAACGCGTCTTCCTCGACTTCAACCAGGCCGCCCGCGACCGCACCATCGCCTCGGCCTGGTCGGTCCGCGGCACCCCGCGCGCCACCGTGTCGTTCCCGCTCACCTGGGACCAGCTGTCCGATGTGGACCCCGACGACTTCGACGTGCTGACCGTGCCGGATCTGCTCGCGCAGCAAGGAGACGCGCACGCGGGCATCGACGCAGAGGTGTTCGGCCTGGAGACGTTGCTGGAGTGGTACGACAAGGACGGCCGCGGCGAGATGCCCTACCCACCGGACTACCCCAAGATGCCCGGCGAACCCAAACGCGTGCAGCCCTCCCGCGCCCGCGACGACACCTAAGCGGTGTAGGCCGCGCGGGCCGCGTTGATGGCGGGCTGGTTGCGTTCGGCCCAGGCGTGCATGGCCGCGAACGACTCGTGGAAGTCGCGGCCCACCTCGGTCAGCGTGTACTCGACCTTCGGCGGCACGGTGGGGTAGACCGTGCGGTCGATCAGGCCGTCGCGCTCGAGGTTGCGCAGGGTCAGGGTGAGCATCCGGCGGCTGATGCCGGTCAGTTCGCGTTCCAGCTCGGTGAACCGGATCGGGCCCCGCGCCGCGGCCAGCACGACGCCGATCGTCCACTTGCTCGACAGCTGCTCCAGCACGGTGCCCACCGTGCAGGGCCCCTCGGGAACACAAATGTGACTCTGTGACAAGAAAGTGCCTCCTTACGGCGGCGCGCCCGCGCGGCCATCATCGTCCCCATGACCGACTATCCCCCGGGTTCCGGGCCGCCACCACGTGTTTTCGCCGAGACCGAGGCCTACGAACGCCTTGCGGCAGGCAAATTCGGCACCCTGGCGACCGTCAAGGCCGACGGCCACCCGCACCTGAGCACCATGCTCTACACCTGGGACCCGGACCGCAGGGCGATCCTGATGTCCACCACGCAGCCACGGGTCAAGGTCCGCCATATCCAGGCCAACCCCAGGACGGCGCTGCATGTTCCGGGCCCGGACGCCTTCTCCTACGTCACCGCCGAGGGCGAGGCCGAGGTGTCCGCCGTGACCACGTCTCCCGGGGACGAGGTCGGCCGGGCATTGGCCCCGCTGTACGGCGACGTCGACCGGGACGCGTTGTTCAAACAGCTCGTCCTGGACCGCCGGGTGCTGATCACCATGCGGATCACCAAGGTCTACGGCATGGCGATCGAGTTCTAGGTTTTCCGGGCCAGTCCGGCGACGAAGAGGCGCTGGGGGCGGACCAGGGGTTTCATCCGTGGTCCGTCCGGCCACCACTCCGAGGCGGGCACGATGCCGGGGGCGAGCACCTCGCAGCCGGCGAAGAACGTGCCGATCTCGTCGCTGGTGCGGAAGTAGCCGCTGCCCATCGGCCCGCCGGACATCAGCGCCTGCATCCGTTGCGCCGCCGCGCTGTCCTCGCCGCTGCCGGGGTTGTGGAAGTGGCTGATGGCCACGTACGAACCCGGGGCGAGGGCGTCGACGTAGGTCCGCATGAACGCGCGGACCTCGTCCGGGTCGGGGCAGTGGTGCAGCGTGCCGATTTGGTACAGCGCCACCGGCTGGGAGAAGTCCAGGTAGCGCCGCACATCGGCGTGCGCGAGCAGCGCGTCCGGCTGGGTCAGGTCGGCGGAGACCAGGTGGGTGCGGTCGTTCTCGGCCAGGATCGCCCGGCCGTGCGCGAGCACGATCGGGTCGTTGTCCACGTACACGACCGTCGCCTCGGGGTTGAGCCGCTGGGCGACCTGGTGGGTGTTCTCCGCCGTCGGCAGGCCGGAACCGCAGTCCAGGAACTGCGTGATGCCCGCCTGGCCGGCCAGGAACCGGGTGATCCGGATCAGCCACTCGCGGTTGTCCCGCGCGGCCACCATGGCGTCCGGGGACGCGGCCAGGATGGCGCGCAGCACCGCCCGGTCCACCTCGTAGTTGTCCTTGCCGCCGAGGCCCGCGTCGTAGACACGGGCGACGCTCGGTCTGGTGATGTCCACCTGTGGGGAATCCACGGCGGTCATCGTGCCACGCTCAGCCGGGCAGCGCGCCCACCGTATCGCGTATTTGCGAGCCGAGTCCGCTGGCGCCCTCGCGCGCGCAGTGCGCGCAGCAGAAGAACCGGCCCTCCACCTCGACGCCGTGCCCGAGAATCCGGCATTCGCAGTGCTCACAGCGCGGGGCGAGCTTCTGGATCGCGCATTCGAAACTGTCGAAGGTGTAGACGTCGCCGGTGATGGTCCGGACCTCGAACGCCATCCAGTACTCGTTGCCGCAAACGTCGCATGGCCGCATCTGGTTCATGGGGCGAGAGTGCGGTCCAGGCCCTGACCAGGCAACTCGAGCTCATCCCACGATTGGGTGAAATACTCTGTATGAAATTTTGTATATCACATATTTTCAGGTTTGGACAAAGCCCGACACTACGACGTTTGGCTGTATCCGGGAGATACGCGCACCGCTAACCTACGGCAATCTTGATCGCGGCTTCTCTCTGCGATCGCGACACCACCGAGAGGACAACTTCACATGCGTCGGAAACGTCGCGCCATCGCTGGTCTGCTCACCGCGGCCATGGTGGCGACGCTGGGAGGATGCGGGATGCTGGGCGGGAACGCCGACCAGTCGAACGCGCCGACGGGGGGATTGGAGAAATCCACCATCAAGGTCGCGGAACTCAAGATCGTCGACGCGACCCCGATTCACCTGGCCATTGATGGTGGCTTCTTCGAGGCCGAGGGTCTCAAGGTGGACCTGTCCACCGGTGCCAAGGGTTCAGCGAACCTGGACAATGTCATGGGCGGTTCCATCGACGTCGCCCTGACCAGTTATCCGCCCGCCATTCTGGCGCAGGCGAAGAAGGTCGCCGAGCTGAAGATCCTCAGCGACGCGGTCACCACCACGGAGAACCTCTTCCTCCTCGTGGTGAAAAAGGGCGGGACCATCAAGGACGTCAAGGACCTCCAGGGCAAGAAGATCGCGGTGAGCTCGCCCGGTGGTATCGGTGAGCTGGCGCTGCGCGCGCAGTTCAAGGTGCGCGGGGTCACCGTCGCCAAGGAGTCGTTCGTCTCGATGGCCTTCGCCGACATGCCCACCGCTCTGGACAAGGGCAACGTCGACGCGGCGATCATGAACGAGCCGTTCCTGACCCAGGCCCTGCAGAGCAACGGCGTCGAGAAGCTGATGAGCCCGTTCACCGGCGCCACCGCGGACTTCCCGACCTCCGGCTGGGTCGCCACCAAGAAGTTCGCCGAGCAGAACCCGAAGACCGTCGCCGCCTTCCAGCGCGCGATGGAGAAGGCCGTCGCCGCCACCCAGGACCGGGCCAAGGTCGAGGCCGCCGTCGTGAAGTACGTGGGTGTCCAGCCCAACATCGCCACCCTGATGACGCTGCCGGTCTACCCGACCGGGACCGACGCCAACCGCTTCCAGCGGGTCGTGGACCTGATGCACGACGTGAACGAGATGAAGGCCGAGCAGCAGGTCGACATGAAGACCATGGTGCTCGACACCAAGCCGAAATAACCGTGCGGGGATAACCCTGCCGGGATGACCAGCCGCCCACCGGACCTGGAGACCGTCGAATCAGCGCGGGTCCGACGGTCTCCACTCGCCGGAAGGCTCAGCTCCGGCGGGTCCGGTACAGCGTGGCCGTGAACGGGATGGAGTGCGTCTCACGGCCCTCGTCGCGGGCCCGCGCGGTGAGGTGCACGTGGAAGCGGCCGAGCAGGTCCTCGCGTTCCGCGTCGTCCAGCGAGATGATCGCGCTGTAGGTGCTGAACATGGCGCAGATCTGACTCGGGGTCATCTCCCGGGTGAACTCCATGACATTCTTCTCGACCGGCGTGAATGGCAGGTCTTCGGGCAGGTTCAGCTCGTGGATCTTGCGGTCCGGGTGGTGCGCCGACAGAATCACCTGCTGCACGTCGGAAAGCCACAAGTCGCTGTGGCCGCGGTCGTGCCAGGACACGCCGAGAACGCCGCCCGGTTTCAGGCAACGGGCCGCCTCGGTTCCGGCGGCACGCGGGTCGAACCAATGCCACGCATTTGACGAGAACACGCCGTCGGCGGTACCGGATTCGACCGGAAGCCGTTCCGCGCTGCCTTCCCGGACATCCGCCGCCGGAAACTGTGTCGTCAGCCAGGCGCGCATCTGCGGGTCCGGATCGGTGGCGATCACGCGTTGCGCGCGGTCCAGCAGAATGCGTGTGAAATGGCCGGTCCCGGCGCCGACTTCCACGGCGAGGTCGCACTCCGGTCCGATCAGCCAGTCCGCCACATCCGACGGCACGGCCGGGCGGCTGACATCGTAGTGCGCCGGATCGACCCCGAAAACCAGGCCGGGTTGTGCTGTCATGAAAGAAATCCTCCAGAGTCGGCGGTGAAAAAAGCATGCCAACGCTAACTGTCTGGAGCAGTGGTCGAGACCGCCGATTGTCGCAAATGCCTCATGAATTCCGCGGATCGGACCGCGCGTTGATCACCCGTTCGATGGGAACGCCGCACGCCTCGGCCCGTTCGCAGCCGTGCGGCAGCCAGTCCAGCTGACCGGGCGCGTGCGCGTCGCTGTCGATGGCGAACTCGCAGCCGATCTCCAGCGCCTGCGTGATCAGCCGCAACGGCGGGTCCAGCCGCTCCGGCCGGGAGTTGATCTCCACCGCGGTGCCGTTGTCCCGGCAGGCCTCGAACACGGCCTTGGCGTTGAACGTGGACTCCGGGCGGTCGCGGCGAGCGGTCTTCATCCGGCCGGTGCAGTGGCCGAGGATGTCCACGTGCGGGTTGCTGACCGCCTTGACCATGCGCCTGGTCATCTCGAACGACGGCATGCGCAGTTTGGAGTGCACGCTCGCGACCACGATGTCCAGCCGGGCGAGCAGCTCCTCCTCCTGGTCCAGCGAGCCGTCCAGCAGGATGTCCACCTCGATGCCGGTCAGGATCCGGAACGGCGCCAGCTCCTCGTTCAGCTCCGCCACGATGTCCAGCTGGCGGCGCAGCCGGTCCGCGCTCAGGCCGTTGGCGACGGTGAGGCTGGGGGAGTGGTCCGTCAGCACCATCCACTCGTGGCCGATCTGCCGGGCGGCCTCGGCCATCTCCCGGATCGTGCTGCCGCCGTCGGACCACTCGGAGTGCGTGTGACAGTCGCCTTTCAGGGCCGCGCGCATCTTCTCGCCACCCGCGACCGGCAGCGTGGCGTCGGCGATCAGCTTGCTGAGATAGGCGGGTTCCCGCCCGGCGACGGCGTCGCCGATCACCGCGGCCGTGGTCTTGCCGATGCCCGTGAGCTGCGTCAACGTGTTGCGTCTGGCCCGCAGCTCGACCTCCTCGGCGGGCAGCTCGTCCAGCACGGCGGCGGCCTTGCGGAACGCCTGCACCTTGAACGTGGGCTCGCCGGCCCGCTCCAGGTAGAACCCGATCAGCCGGAGCGCCTTCGCAGGATCCATGTGTTCATCATGGCGCTCAGTAGACTGTCGGGCAGAAGGGAGGTTCGCTGTTGTCGCAGGACTATCTGGTGCGTTACGTCGGCGGACCGCTCGACGGGCGGGTGGACACGCTGTCCGGCCTGCCGGAGACGCTCAAGGAGACCGTGACCCACGTGCACCTGCACGGCGGTCCGAAGATCGTGCACCACTACGACCTGCACTACGCGGTCGAGTACGGGTGCGAGTACCGGCTGCGCACCGGCACCGACGACTGAGCTCAGGGCGGGCACGCGGTGCCCGCGGCGGGCACCTTGCCGTCGAACAGGAACCCCTTCACCGCGTCACTGGCGCACGGGGAGGACTCCAGCGCGCCGTGCCCGGCCCCTTGCCAGGAGATCAGCACCGAGCTGGGCAGCTGCTGCGCGGCGCGTTCGGTGCCGGGCTGCGGGGTGACCGGGTCGCTGGCGGTGCTGATCACCACGATCGGCGGCAGGTCCCGGCCGTTGACCGAGATCGGCGGCTGGGCCGCGACCGACCAGGCGCTGCACAGCACCAGGTTCTCCGCCATCACGCCGCCGAACAGCGGGTAGCGGGTGCGCCAGTCCTTCGCGGTGGAGTTCAGCCGTTCCAGGGCCAGCCGGGTCTTGGTGTCGTTGCACTCGGTCACCAGGCCGATGTCCAGCATCGGCGGCTGCTCCCGGGTGTCGGCGATCAGCTGCCTGGTCTGGTTGAGCAGGGCGTCGCCGTTGCCCGCCTTGGCCGCGGCGATCTGGTCGGCCAGCGCCGGCCAGGACGCCCGGTCGGCCAGGCCGAGCAGCACGCCACGGGCAGCGGTCCCGGCGGTCAGGCCACCGGCCACCGACTCGGTGGTGCGCAGCTGGCTGAGCAGGTCGGCGAACGCCTGCTTGGGGTCCGGGCCGAGGCTGCACCTGCGCAGCACGCAGTCCTTGGCGAACTCCGCGAAGGCCGCCTCCGCGCCCGCGGCCATGCCCTCCTGGGTGACCAGGGTGTCCTCGCTGGGGTCGGGCAGGCCGTCGAACACCATGCGGCCCACGTGCGTGGGGAACCGGTCGCCGTAGACGCCGAGCACCCGTGAGCCCTCGCCGAACCCGATCGCGTTGAGCCGTTGCAGCCCAAGGGCTTCGCGCACCTTGTCCAGGTCGGCGGTGGTCCGCCAGGTGTCCATCGCGTACAGCCGGTTCTCCAGCGCGACGACACACTGCTGACCGGCCTTGCGGACGGTGTCGAGCAGGTCCTCCATGTCCGGCGCGGCCGGATCGGTGTTCACGATCTCGTCGCGGATGTCCGGCTGGATGCACCGGACCGGGTCCGAACCGCCGGAGCCGCGCCGGTCCACGCCGATGATCGCGAACTTGGCCAGGAACTCGGGCGAGAGCCGGGACGCCAGCTGCGCGGCCTTGACCGTGCCCGGCTCGCCCTGGATGTCGCTCACCACGACCAGCGGCGTGCGGCCCACGCCCGCCTTGAGGACGGTCAGGCGCATCGGCCCGCGGCCGGGCAGGCTCGGCGAGTCGAGCGTGCTGGTCACCCGCGAGCACTGCACGGCCAGGCCGGGGGAGACGCCGTTGACCTGCAGGCGCGCGGTCATCACGTCGTCGCAGGCGGCCCAGGCGATGGTCGACTTGCCCGGTTCCTCCAGCGGGGGCACCGGAACGGGCGGCGCGCTGGCGTTCGGCGGTGACTGGGGCTGCACGGGACCGTCGTTGACCACGATCGCGGGGCGGTCCGACGGGCCCGCCGTGCAGGCTGTGAGGGCTGCCGCCGCGATCAGCAAAGTACCCAGACGCGAAGCGGTGCCCATGCGCCGAAGGGTGTCACGGTGCAGGTGAGACTCTCGTGAGGGGTCGACTGGCACGCCCGTCCCAGATCCTGGAATCGATATGACTTCGGGTGCCCTTGTCTTGCACCATCCACGGCATGGCCACCATGCACGTCGACCGGACCGGATCCGGTCGGTTCCCGCGGTTCAGCCTGGTCGCGCTCGCCGGCCGGACGCTGGGCGCGATCCCGCCGCCCGCGCAGGTGCTGGTGGGCATCGTCAGCGTGCAGATCGGCGCCGCCGTGGCGAAGCAGCTGTTCGGCGCGGTCGGCAGCACGGGAACGGTGGCGTTGCGCCTGTTCTTCGCGGCGGCGGTGTTGTTGCTGATCTGGCGGCCGTCGCTGCGGATGAGCCGGCGCGCGTGGGCGGTCGCGGCCGGGTACGGCGTGGTCCTCGGCGTGATGAACCTGTGCTTCTACCTGGCGTTGGCGCGGATCCCGCTCGGGGTGGCGGTGACCATCGAGTTCCTGGGGCCGTTGGCGGTCGCTTTGGCGGGCTCGCGGCGGTGGCTGGACGGGCTGTGGGCGTTGCTCGCGGGCGGCGGTGTGGTGCTGCTCACCGAGAGCCGGGGTGAGCTGCATCTCGCCGGGATCCTGTTCGCCTTGGCCGCGGCGGTGTGCTGGGGGCTGTACATCCTGCTGGGCGCGGCGCTCGGGCGGCAGAGCTCCGAGGGCGGCGGGCTGGCGATCGGGATGGTGGTGGCCGCGATGGTCGCCATGCCGGTCGGCGTGGTGGAGAGCGGGATGTCGTTGCTGGACCCCGCGATCCTCGTCCTGGGACTGCTGGTCGCGTTGCTGTCCTCGGTGATCCCGTACTCGCTGGAGCTGGAGGCGTTGCGGCGCATACCACCGCGGGTCTTCGGCATCCTGATGAGCCTCGAACCCGCGGTGGCCGCCTTGGTGGGTCTCGTTGTGCTGTCGGAGAGTCTGCAGTGGACCCAGTGGCTCGCGGTGATCTGCGTGGTGTCCGCCTCGGTGGGCGCGACCCGTTCGGCGCGTCCCTCTAGTCCTTGAGGGCCGCGATCAGCTCGTAGGAGTGCTTGCGGGCCTCGGGGTCGTGCACCATCGTGGTGATCATCAGCTCGTCGGCCTCGGTCTCGGCGAGGAGTTTCTCGATGCCGCGCTCGACGGTCTCGGGGGCGCCGATGATCTGCGTGGCGAGCCGGTCCTCGATGAACTGCTTCTCCAGCGCGGAGTACGGGTAGGCTGCGGCCTCCTCGGGGGTGGGCACAAGTCCGGGACGCCCGGACCGCAGGCGCAGGAACGACAACGCGCCCGACCCCGCCAGGAACCTTGCGTGCTCATCCGTGTCCGCGGCCAGCACGGCTGCCGCCACCATCGCGTAGGGCTGCTGCAGTTCGGCTGAGGGCCGGAAGTTCTCGCGGTAAAGCCGCAACGCGGGCAACGTGTTCTGCGCGCTGAAGTGGTGCGCGAACGCGAACGGCAGCCCGAGCAGCCCCGCCAGCTGAGCGCTGTACCCACTCGAACCGAGCAGCCACACCGGCGGCCGGTTCCCCTCAGCGGGCACGGCACGGATCCCCGCCCGTTCGTTGGGGGTGAAGTACCCCACCAACTCACTCAACTGCTCGGGAAAGTCATCCGCGGAAAGCGGAGCGGGAGACCGCCGCAACGCATGCGCGGTATGCGGATCAGTCCCCGGCGCCCGCCCCAGCCCCAGATCGATTCGCCCAGGGTGCAACGCCTCCAGCATCCCGAACTGCTCGGCCACGACAAGAGGAGCATGGTTGGGCAACATCACCCCACCGGACCCCACCCGGATGCGCTCGGTGACGGAAGCGATATGCGCGATCAACACCGCCGGAGCCGAACTGGCCACTCCCGGCATGTTGTGGTGCTCCGCCACCCAGAACCGCGAAAACCCAAGCCCCTCAACAAACCTCGCCAACTCCAACGTCCCGCGCAACGCCTCCCCAGACGAACCCCCCTCCGGCACAGTAGCAAGATCAAGAACAGAAAACGGCACACCGATACCCATGTGATGCCAAACCGGCGACACACTCCGCTTTATTCCCGCCTGGCCGAAAGGGCCCCTGACCTGGGCCTTGGACCGCTGCTGCTGGGGCAGAGGTGGCTTCGTGGGCTGAGGACGGTTCGGCTCGGTGTTTGGAGGGGCGCCGGGCCTGAGGGTTCGCGAGGGGAGGGATGCGGTTTGGCTGGGACTCAGCGGGTGGAGGGATGGGCGCTGGGTTCTGAGGGTTTGGGAGGGGGATGCGGTTTGGCTCGGGCTCAGCCGGTGACGGGATGGGCGGCCTGGCTTGGGTCCATAGGGATGGGATGGGTGCGGCTGGGCTCGGGTCCCTCCGGGGGCGGGGATGGGGGAAGTCCGGCTCGGGTTTATGGGATCCCGTGGGGTGGGGCGGTTCAGGCTGGGGCTGTTCGATGGGTGCGAGGGCGGTGCCTTGATCCGGGAACGCAAGGCACCCGGTGGGGTGGGCGGTTCGACCGGGGTCTTTGGGTCGTGGGGGCTGGGGCGCGGGCTTGAGGGTCGAGCCCGGTCACCTGTTGGCTCTGGACCTGCCGCACGGGCGAGTTTAAGGCCGCCGCCACCAATGTAAATCCGAACCGCGCTCTATGCCTGCTACGGGCACACCTTGAGCCCCAGGGATGGCGAGGTCCCTGGGGTCAGGCGGCGGTGGGGACGGGTCTTCGGGCGGAGTTGGTTCTGGGGCGGCGATGCGGGTCGATGTACGCGGGCGGGATGAACTGCGGGATGCGCTGGAGCATCTGGATGGTCCAGTCGCTGCGGTGCACTAGCCGGTGGTGGTGTGGGCAGAGCAGGACGAGGTTGTCGATTTTGGTGGGGCCGTGGTTGCGCCAGTGGATGATGTGGTGGCCGTCGCAGGCGCTGGCGGGCGCACTGCAGCTGGGGAAGGCGCAGCCACCATCCCGGAGGATCAAGGCGCGGCGGATGTGGGCGGGGACGGTGTAGGAGCTGACGCCGATGTCGAGGGGTTCGGACTTGCTGCCCAGCACGGCGGGGAACACGTGGCTGTCGCAGGCGATGCGGCGGGCTTCCCGTGCGGTGAGGTAGGTGTCCGGGCCGACGAGGATGCGGTCGTCGAGGTCTTTGAGCAGATCGTCGTAGGAGATGGTGATGGCGACCGGCGTGCGCAGACCGTTCTTGGTGGGCTTGGCGGGGCATTGGGCGGCCATGCGCAGGGTTTCCACGAACGCATCAGCGGTGCGTTCGGCCTGACTGCGGTCGTCGGCACGGTCGGTGGGGCGCTGCTCACCCTTCTTGATCACCGGGTGCAGCAGATGGGCATCCTCAGCAGGCAGGTGGCCACGGAAGTCAAGGCCGCCATCCCGACGAGCGCGAATGTGCAGCATCCGGTCGGGCTGCTTGGGTTCCGGATCGGGTGGAGGCGGACCGTCGGGATCGACGATGTTGCGCACTCGGGTGCCGAAGCGGGCCAAGGCATTCGGGTCGTCCTCGGCGGCTTGGGCGACCATGGTGGACTCAGCCAGAGCGAGCTTCTCGGGCTCCAGATCGGGCAGGTCCTTGAGAGTCTTTCGGATGACGTCCACGGCTTCGGAGCCGATGTCTCCGGCAGCCATGGCAGCGGAGACAACCGGGAGAGTGGGCTCGATGATGGAGCCGGTGGGGGTGATGCTGGGGAACAGCGCTTCGGCCTGCGCGAGGCGGAGTTTGGCTTCCTTGGGCGAGATCCGCAGCGCGTGCACCAGGAGCGCGGCTGGGTTGGAGTAGCCGAGTTCGGTGGCGAGGCCTTGGTTGTTCAGAAAGGCCACCAGCTCGAGCTGTCCGTGGTGGATCCGCCGAGCCTGGGTCTCAGACGCTTGCAAGGCAGCGACTACCTCTTCTTTTGTTTTACCCCAATGATTTCCACTGCCTTGCATAGCTCCATACTACCGGGCACAACCCGCGATTTCAGTGCCATGCAAGGCCATTACCGATGTGGGTGACCCATGAACGCGAAGCGCAACAGACCTCGCCTTCGCGCCCTGTCCCTCCGGTATGGCCTGGCGCTTGCGCAATCGCATCTGTCAAGTGGGGCCCCAAAACCCAAGCAACAACGCTGGAAACCGGGGCCCCACTTGACAGATGTGATTCCCTTGGGCAGGTCATACCGGAGGGCGAGGGCACGGCCCTGAACCCCCTCTGGGTGGCGCTGCCCGTCCGGCGAGGACAAGCCCCACCTAAAGGCAACGCATCGCCAAGGAAGCCCCACCTAGAAGCTACGAAGTCATGAAGGCCGACCGATGCTCCGCGGCCCACAAAGAAAAAGACCGAGCAGGCACCCCAGTCACATCCTCAACTGTCGTAGTGATCACAGGCACGGAGCCAACCATAGAGGCATACCCCGCAAGCAAAGGCTCAACGAACTCACGAGGAAAGCCGGGATCCGCAAGAAAGTGAGCACGAGCGGCCGCGTCGTCCAGCTCCTCCCAACGCAAAGGCCGCCCAAGAGCCGCACCAATAATCCGAACTTGGTCCACTTGAGACAGTGCCTCAGGCCCCGTCAACGCATACGTCTTGCCATGATGGGTGTCCTCCACGAGGGCTCGGACGGCGACGGAGGCGATGTCAGCCTCGTGCAGCAGAGCCATGCGAACACAACCGTACGGCCCGCGAACGACATCACCACCCCGGATCTGCGGCGCCCACCAAAGGGTATTGGCGGCAAAGGTGCTCGGACGGAGATGCGTCCACTCCAGACCCGACTCCTCGAGAGCCGACTCGACAGCGCGATGAAGCACCCCGATGGGGTTGTCAGGATCGGCAGCCGCACCCGAAGACAGGAAGACGACCCGCCGAACCCGCCGCCGGAGAGCAGCCACTACAGCAACAGCCAACTCATCGGAATGGAAGGGCCACATCAGGAACACCGACGACACGCCATCCAGAGCGCAGGAGATGTCCTCAAGACCACCAGCACAAGCCTCCACCGAAGAAGGCAAAGCCCCGGGAGTACGACTCAAAGCCCGCACAGGCCCATGGGACAGCAACTGCGACACGACATGCCGACCGACATTCCCGGTCGCACCAGTAACAAGAAACATGCCCCAAAGATGGCGCAGCGGCCAGCGGAAACCGGCACGGAAAGCCGCAAGATGACGGAAACCGTCACCGGCTCCGGACTTCGCCCTTCAAAACGGCATCGAGGTCATACCGCGCGGGCTCCTCCAGCTGCTCGTACCCGCACGACGAAGGCTCCCGGTCCGGCCGCCACCGAATGAACTGAGCGGTGTGCCGGAACCGCGACGGATACCCACCTTCGGTGTGCTCGTAGGCGACCTCAACGACCAACTCGCGCCGAAGCGGCACCCAAGCAGCCTGCGCACTCCGCCACCGGTTGATCTCCCCAGGAACCCTTGTCCCCGGGGCAATCTCGCCCACCCAAGGGTGGTCCACGGAGCCATCGGCCATCAGCGGCTCCAGCTCGACCGCCAGCTCCCGCCGCCGCTCGGCGGGAAAGGACCCGACGACGCCCACGCTGTGCAGCGTCCCCTTGTCGTCATACAGCCCCAGCAGCAAAGAACCGACCGAAGTCCCAGGCTCGGTGTCCTTGTACCACCGCAACCCCGCCACGACACAGTCCGCGGTCCGGGAGTGCTTGAACTTCAACATGGTCCGCTTGTCCGGCGTGTACGGCCCCTGCGCAGGCTTACCGATCACGCCATCCAGCCCAGCACCCTCGAACAGCGTGAACCATTGCCGCGCCAAAGCAGCATCCTGCGTCGCGGGAGTCAGGCTGACCGCGTCGGTGTCCGAGACGAGGTCGACCAGCATCTGCCGCCGCGAGATCCCGGGTGTCTCCAGAACCTCACCAGAAGGCAGCTGCAGCACGTCGAACGCCACGAAAGTCGCGGGGGTCTGCTCCGCCAACAGGTTCACCCGGCTCGCCGCCGGGTGGATGCGCTCGGACAGCGCGTCGAAGTTCAGCGCGCCGTTCACCCCCACGACCAGCTCGCCGTCGAGCACCACCCCGTCCGGCAGCCCCGCGGTCAGGCGGGCCACCACCTCCGGGAAGTACCGGTTCAACGGCTTGGACGACCTCGACTGCAGGGTCACCTCGTCGCCCGACCGGAACACGAGGCAGCGGAACCCGTCCCACTTCGGTTCGAAGATCAGGTCGGCGTCGTCAGGGATGGCGCTGCCGGCCGCTTTGGCCAGCATCGGCTTCACCGGTGGAGTCAGCACGGAAGGCATCCTGCCTCACCGGCGGTAGGTGAGCATCAGGAAGTCGCCATCTCGCAGTGCCGCGTGCAGGTGCATCAGCTGGGGCTCGACCAGGGTGGGCCCGTTCGCGATCCGGCCGGCGTCGCCCGCGGCCAGGAACGGCGACACCGTCAGGCACAGCTGGTTCACCAGGTCCTCGGCGATGAGGCTGCCGAACAACCGGGGGCCGCCCTCGCAGTCGATCCGCCGCAGCCCGCGCCGGTCCAGTTCGGCGAGCGCCGCGGGGAGATCCACGTCCTTCTCGCCGACGACCACCACGTCCGCGCCCGCGTCGGCAAGCGCCTTCCGGTTCTCAGCGGGCGCCGCCTCGGTGGTCAGGATGATCGGCGGCACCTCGGTGTCGGTGAGCAGCGGCGCGTCCGGGGGGACGGAGGCCCGCGCGGTCACCACGGCGATCGGCGGGATCGGGGCGAGCCCCAGCGAGGCGCGCCGGGCCACGCCGGCGGGGGAGAAGCGCGCGCCACGGTACCGCTCGACGAGGGCCGTCGTCGAGCCGACCAGGATCACGTCGGCCAGCACACGTTCCATCCGGAAGATCCGCTTGTCGCCGGGGCTGGACAGGCCCTCGGACTTGCCGCCGACCGTCACCGCGCCGTCCAGGCTGGTCACGAAGTTCACCTGGACCCACGGCCGGGTCAGCTCGTCGGGGTACGCGTACAGCGTCTCCAGGGTCTGGTCGGTGACGTCGTCCTGGTTGGGGTCCGGCCAAAGCGCATGCACGAGAGCAATGAGAACATGCCCGCCATGTCCGCTCCACGCCTGGTAGACCGCCATCCGGAGATCGCCCCCGAGGAGCTGGTCGCCGAGCTGGCGCCGCCGCCGCGGTTCGCCGGGGTCCGGTTCGACACCTACGTGCCCAACCCGGACGAGCCCAGTCAGGCCGCCGCCGTGGCGGCCGGCCGCGAGTTCGCCGCGGGCATCGCGGTGCAGCGGCGCCGCAAGGGCTGGTTCGGCCGCGGAACCCCGGATCCCGCGCCGGGGCTGTACCTGGACGGCGGGTTCGGGGTTGGCAAGACGCACCTGCTGGCGTCGATCTGGCACGCCGCGGCCGGTGTGAAGGCCTACGGGACGTTCGTCGAGATCACTAACTTGGTGGGGGCGCTGGGGTTCGCCCAGGCGGTGCAGCGGCTGTCCGGGCACAGGCTGCTGGCGATCGACGAGTTCGAGCTGGACGACCCGGGCGACACGACCCTGGTGTCGCGGCTGCTGACCGAGCTGAGCGACGCGGGCGTGCACATCGCCACGACCTCGAACACGTTGCCGGACAAGCTCGGCGAGGGCCGGTTCGCCGCGGACGACTTCATCCGCGAGATCCGTTCGCTGGCCGCGCGGTTCACCGTGGTCCGCGTGGACGGCCCGGACTACCGGCACCGCGGCCTGCCCGACGCCCCGGACCCGATGACCGACGAGCAGATCGACGCGCGCGCCGCCACGATCCCCGGCTCGACCGTGGACGACTTCGGCGCGCTGTGCGCCCACCTGGCCGGGCTGCACCCCTCCCGCTACGGGAAACTCGTCGCGGGAGTGCCTGCCGTGCATATCAAGGGGCTCGGCCCGGTGCCCGACCAGGATGTCGCCCTGCGGGTCGTCGCATTGGCCGACCGGCTGTACGACCGCGCGGTACCGGTCTCGGTTTCCGGAGCACCCGTCAGCGCATTGTTCACCGCCGAGATGCTGCGTGGCGGATACCGCAAGAAGTACCTCAGATCGATCAGCAGGCTGACCGCGCTGGCCCGTGACGCCGGTTGAACAGCCACATACCGCCGGTCGAATTACCCACTTTTGATCAGGCACTTGGTCAAGATCGGAGTGTGGCTTTGCTCTCCATTGGGGAACGATCACGATAATTTGTGCTTCTCTGTGTCCGGGTGGTCACGCACCCGGCCGGTCCAGTTGCCCTCTTTTGGCCGGTTCGGGCATGTGGAAAATCACCAACCACAATGGCGCATACCTGTCTACCAGCGAGATCATGTTTCTGTTGCGCCTCATGGTGTTGGTGTGTTACTACATGCGGGCGAGCATGAGTGCGCTGCATGGCCCCAATCGAAGGTAGGTTTCAACCGGTTAGCCTGTCGATTAGGGTCCGACCACCGCGAAGCTCGGCGCGGGTATTCGAGGGGGCTGCAGAAATATGAGGAACGTGCATTGAACCGACCCATGGAAACGGTGCGTGAATCGGTCTTAAGCCGACGTACCCTGCTCGCCGGCATGGGCGCGCTCGCGTTGAGCGCGTGCAGCGGTAAGACCGCGACATCGGCCCCGCCGCCCGTGGAGATCCCGGAGATCCGGCTCGGTGTGCTCCAGGTGACGGATACCGCTCCGCTGTTCGTCGCCCAGCGTGAAGGAATTTTCGAGAAACACGGCCTGCGCCCCAAATTCGTCACCATGGAGCTGACCGGCGACCAGCGGATCGACCTGGAGCACGGCCAGGCCGACGTCACGTTCGACAGCTGGGTCACCATCTTCCTGAACGTCGCCGACGGCGCCGACTGGGTCGTGCTCGGCGAGGCCTACCAGACCGGCCCGCGCTCCACCGGCCTGCTCACCTCGGCGGGCTCGCGCCTGCGCAACGTGAACGACCTGCAGGGCAAGCGCGTCGGCGTGAACAACCTCCGCGGCCTCGGCGTCCTGCTGACCAACAGCACGCTGGCCACCAACGGCATGAAGCCCAGCGACGTCAACTACGTCGAGCTGCCCTTCGACAAGCTCGCCGACGCGGTGAAGAAGGGCGAGGTCAGCGCCGCCTGGATGGTCGAGCCCTACCTGACCCGCGCCCAGCTCGAGCAGGGCTGCACCATCCTCGCCGACACCGCGACGGGCGCCACCTCGGACTTCCCGCAGTCCGGCTACGCCTGTGCGCGCAGCTTCGCCCGCAAGAACCCCGGCACCGTCGCGGCGTTCCAGCGGGTGCTCGGCGAGGCCCAGGCCCGCGCGCTCGACCGGTCCACCATCGAGGGCGTGCTGCCCGACTACGTGTCGGTGAGCCGCAACGTCGCCCAGCTGATGAACCTCGGCACCTACCCGACCACCACCCTGGCGATCCGGCCGCAGCGCGTCGTGGACCTGATGTACCAGCAGCAGTTCCTCAAGCAGCGCATCAACGTCGAGGAGCGCATGGCTGTGGGAACCACCTGAGCCGAGCTGCACGAACGACCCGGGGAAGGGGCCCTGCCGCCGAGCGGCAGGGCCCCTTCCCCTTGTTCAGGGCACGCATGCATCCCGAGCCGCCGACGCACGATGCCGCCCCAGCCCACACCAAAGCGCCCCCCCGGCACGCGCGCCTCAGCGGTCAGAAACGGGATGTATCAGGGTTTGCGGTTGCGGCGGTTGTTGTTCACCAGGGTCCACACCGACACCGGCTGACCCGCCTCGCTCGTCGTCTCCGCCACCCGCCGCGGCGAAGCGGCGCCGGTGGCGGGTTTCTCGGTGGCGCGGGCTCGTTGCCGCGGTGGCTCCTGGGCGGCCGGCTCGCGGCGCGCATTGAGTTCGGCACGAAGCTGGTCGTAGATCGGTGTGTCAGTCACCGTCGCGTCCTTTCCGCCGCCGATTCACTGCAGGATGACAGATTACGCATGGTGCGCAAGTGCGCTCACAGCGCCACCCCGGAAGCTGCGGTTTTACGGGTCCGGCCGCGTTTCGCCGCGACCCGGTCGATGCCGAGCGCCACCACGAGGACGGTTGCCACGGCGAGGCAAGCGCCCCCGACGGTGTCGGTGACGTAGTGGTACTTCATTCCGACCAGCGCCACAGTGCCGATAACTGTTACCAGCACCGCCACCGCGATCACCAGTGCTGACAACCAAATGCGCGAACTGGTCAGCGCGCCGACCACGAACACGGTCAGCACCGCGACCATGCCGGTGGTGTGCCCGCTGGGGAACGCCAGCGATCCGTTGTTGATGGTCCGGTCGATCCACGGCTTGAGCAGGCCGTTCAGCCCCACGGCCAGCAGCGGGCCGACCACCGCGAGCACGGCCAGCCGGGGGCGGTGCCGGGCGACCGACACCATCACGACGAGCCCAAGGACGATGATCAGCAGCACCGGTTCGGTGGGCACCAGCATCGCTTGCAAGACGCCACGCTCACCGACGAACTGCTTGTACACCATCGAGTACACCTGCTGGTCGAACGCGCTGGCCACCCGCTGATCGCTGAACACCACCGCGAGCGTGGTCACGATGAGCGCGCACACGACCGCGACCGTGACCACCGGACGGACCATCCCCGCTGGTACGAGTCGCTGCACACCATCCACTATGCCTGATCTAAATCGTTCGCCGATCACGCCCGGTGTCCGGCACCATCGCTGGAATGGGCTTCCTGGACGCGAGCGGACTCGCGCACACCCTGCCGGACGGGCGCGAACTGTTCCGTGAGGTCGCGTTCCGGGTCGGTGCCGGGGATGTCGTCGCCCTCATCGGCGCCAACGGTGTGGGCAAGAGCACCCTGTTGCGGCAGCTGGTCGACGGCGATGGCGTGCGAGTCGAGGGCGGCCTCGCGGTCATGCCGCAGTTCATCGGATCGGTCCGGGACGACCGCACGGTCCGCGACCTGCTGCTGGCCGCCTCGCCGCCCGCTTTGCGTGCCGCGGCGGCGGAACTGGACGCCGTCGAGCTGCTGATGATGGACGACGACAGCGAACCCGTTCAGATGCGCTACGCGTCCGCTCTGGTGGCCTGGGGCGAGGCGGGCGGGTACGACGCCGAGGTGCTGTGGGACAAGGTCACTGTGGCGGCGCTGGGGGTGCCGTACGACCGTGCCCAGTACCGCGGCGCGGTGACGTTGTCCGGCGGTGAACAGAAGCGGCTCGTGCTGGAGGCGTTGATGCGCGCGCCGGAACAGGTGCTGTTGCTCGACGAGCCGGACAACTACCTCGACGTGCCCGGCAAACGCTGGCTGGAGCAACGGCTGCGCGCCTCGGACAAGGCGATCCTGCTCGTGAGCCACGACCGCGAACTGCTGAGCCAGGCGGCGACCCACGTCGTCACGCTCGAAGGCGGCACGACGTGGACCCACCACGGCAGCTTCGCCACCTGGCACGAAGCCCGCGAGGCCCGCTGGGAACGGTTCGCCGAGCTGCGCCGCCGCTGGGAGGAGAAGCACCAGCAGCTCCGCGAGCTCGTGCACACCCTTCGCCAGCAGGCCGCGATCAGCCCGGACATGGCCTCGCGGTACGCCGCCGCCCAGACCCGGCTGCGGAAGTTCGAGGAGGCCGGCGCCCCGCCGACGCCGCCGAAGGTGGAGAAGCTCAAGCCTCGGCTGCGGGGCGGGCGGACCGGTGTGCGGGCGCTGACGTGTGAGAACCTCGAGCTGACCGGGCTGATGAAGCCGTTCGACCTCGAGGTGTTCTTCGGTGACCGGGTCTGTGTGCTGGGCTCCAACGGTTCCGGCAAGTCCCACTTCCTGCGCCTGCTGAGCGGCGACGAAGTGGCGCACACCGGCTCGGCCCGGCTCGGTGCTCGCGTCGTGCCAGGCCTGTTCGCCCAGACGCACAACCATCCCGAGTGGGTGGGCCGGACGCCCGTGGACATCCTGTGGCACGGCGAAGCCGGCCGTTGCGGTGTGGACCGCGGCACGGCGATGTCCAAGCTGTCCCGCTACGGCCTGGCCGCGGCCGGGGATCAGCCGTTCGAGACCTTGTCCGGTGGGCAGCAGGCGCGGTTCCAGGTGCTGCTGCTGGAGGCGTCCGGGGCCACGATGCTGTTGCTGGACGAGCCGACCGACAACCTCGACCTGGTGTCCATCCAGGCGCTGCAGACCGCGCTCGACCAGTTCACCGGGACGGTGCTCGCGGTGACGCACGACCGGTGGTTCGCGAGCCGCCGGTCGTTCGACCGGTACCTGTTGTTCCGGTCGGACGGCGTGGTGACCGAGGTGGGCGAACCGGTCTGGGACGAGGCCAGGGTGCAACGAGCCCGATAATGTCGGTGCCCTGGGTTACCGTGGTTCGGTGACTTGGGACGCGGTGATCGTCGGTGGCGGGCACAACGGTCTGGTGGCCGCCGCCTATCTCGGCCGGGCCGGGCATTCGGTGCTTCTGCTTGAGCGGCAGGCGGATGTGGGCGGCGCGGCCGTCTCGTTCCGCGCGTTCGACGGGGTGGACGTGCGGCTGTCGCGGTACTCGTACCTGGTGAGCCTGTTGCCGCGCAAGGTGATCGCCGACCTCGGGCTGGCCGTGGACGTCCGGCGGCGGCGGATCTCCTCGTACACCCCGATGGGTGACGATGGGCTGCTCGTGGACACTGGCGACGACGAGCGCACGGCCCGGTCGTTCCGGCGGATCACCGGCGGTGACCGGGATTTCCAGGCGTGGCAACGGTTCTATGCGATGACGACGGACGTCGCCGAGCAGGTGTTCCCGACCCTGACCGAACCGTTGCCCAGCAAGGCGGAGCTGCGCAAGCGGGTCGGCACGGCGTGGGGGCCGCTGTTCGAGGAGCCGTTGAGCGCGGCGATCGAGGGGACGTTCGCCGACGACCTCGTCCGGGGCGTGGTGCTGACCGACGGGCTGATCGGGACGTTCGCGCCGGCCGACGATCCCCGGCTTCGGCAGAACAAGTGCTTTCTCTACCACGTGATCGGCAACGAGACCGGCGACTGGGATGTCCCAGTCGGTGGGATGGGCGTGGTGACCGGCGAGCTCGCCCGCGCGGCAAGGGCGGCGGGCGCGACGATCGTCACCGGCGCCGAGGTCACCGCGATTACGCCGGACGGTGAGGTGACCTACCGGACCGGCGATGGGGAGCACACCGTCCAAGGTGGACATGTGCTGGCCAATGTCTCGCCGTCCACGCTCGCCGCGCTGATGGATGAGACGGTGGACAAGCCGGAAGGCGCGCAGCTCAAGGTGAACATGGTCCTCAAGCGCCTGCCCAAGCTCAAGGACAGCGTCGATCCCAAGGACGCCTTCGCGGGCACCTTCCACGTCAACGAGACCTACGAACAGCTCGCCAAGGCCTACGCGGAGGCAGCCGCGGGTCAGATACCGTCCCTCCCACCATGTGAGATCTACTGCCACTCGCTGACCGATCCGTCGATCCTGGGCGCGGGTGAACGCGGCCTGCACACGCTGACCCTGTTCGGCCTGCACATGCCCGCTCGTCTGTTCAAGGACGGTGTCAGCAAACAAGAGGCACTCAGCAGGACCATCGCGTCGCTGAACAGTGTGCTCGACGAATCCATTGAGGACTGTCTCTGCACGGCGCCGGACGGCAAGCCGTGTATCGAGGCCAAGACCCCGGCCGACCTGGAACGCGAGCTGGGCTTACCGAACGGGCACATCTTCCACCGCGACCTGACCTGGCCGTACGCCGAGACATCCGAGGAGGAGGGCACCTGGGGCGTGGAAACAGCACACGATCGGGTGCTCATCTGTGGTGCCGGGGCCAAACGCGGCGGGGGAGTGAGCGGGATCCCCGGGCACAACGCGGCGATGGCCGTGTTGGGAAAGGCTGCGCTGAGGAGTCGCTGAGACCGGGGTCCACGTGATATCTGGTGTGCCATGGCGGACTACGTCGACAACTACTGCGAGCGGACGGACGGCTCGTTCTGGAGCGAGCCGCTGAACGCGGTCAGCAACGTGTCGTTCCTGATCGCGGGCATCGTGGCGTTGCTGTACATCCGCCGCGTGGCGCGGGCGACGGGCCAGCCCGCCGGTGAGCTGTGGCCGCTGCCGTGGATGATCCTGTTCATCTTCGTGGGCAGCACCCTGTTCCACACCACGGCGACCCGTTGGGGCCTGGCCCTGGACAGCGGGTCGATCGCGATCTACATGGTCTACTTCATCGCCCTGTGGCCCAAGCTGTACTGGGATCTGCCGTGGCGGCGTGCCTGGCTGGGCGCGCCGATCTTCCTGGTGTTCACCGGGCTGGTCAGCGTCACCCTGCGCGGGCTGCCGGGGATGTACCTGTCCGCGTTGATCGGGCTGCTGGTGCTGGCCGGGTTCCTGGTGTTCTCGCAGGACTCCGAGCGGCGGCCGCACTGGAAGTGGTACCTGGCCGCCGCCCTCGTCTTCGCCGTCTCACTGACCGCACGGACGCTGGACGAGCCGTTGTGCGCCGAGATCCCCATTGGGCTGCACTACATCTGGCACACGTTGAACGGCGTCGTCCTCTACCTCGTCACGTACGCGGCGATCATCCGTTGGCGCGAAGTACGTCAGCGAGTGCGCTGACGCCCATGTCGATCTCGTCGCGGGTGATCACCAGCGGCGGCGCGACCCGCAGCGTGGTGTCCTGAGTCTCCTTGCACAGCACGCCACGCTCGGCCAGCGCCTCGGACGCCTGCCGCCCGGTCGGGCCGCCCGGCGCGATCTCGACCCCGGCCCACAGGCCACGGCCGCGCACCTCGGCGACGCCGTCCAGTTCGCGCAACCGGCCGTGCAGGTACGCGCCCAGCTCGCGGGACCGCTCCTGGAACTCGCCGGTGGCCAGCAGCCGGACCACCGCGCGGCCGATCGCGCAGGCCAGCGGGTTCCCGCCGAAGGTCGACCCGTGCTCGCCGGGGCGCAGCACGCCGAGCACGTCCCGGCTGCCGATGACCGCGGACACCGGCATGATCCCGCCGCCCAATGCCTTGCCCAGGGTGTACAGGTCCGCGCGCACGCCCTCGTGGTCGGCCGCGAGCAGGTCGCCGGTGCGGGCCAGGCCGGACTGGATCTCGTCGGCGATGAACAGGACCTGGTTGTCGTCGCAGATCTGACGGATCGCGCGCAGGTAGCCCTCCGGCGGCACGATCACGCCGGCCTCGCCCTGGATCGGCTCGATCAGCACGGCGGCGGTGTTCGGCGTGACGGCGGCGCGGATGGCGTCGGCGTCACCGTACGGGACGACCTTGAAGCCGGGGGTGAACGGGCCGAAGTCGTTGCGCGCCACCGAGTCCGTGGAGAACGAGATGATGGTCGTGGTGCGGCCGTGGAAGTTCGAGCCGGCCACCACGATCTCGGCGGTGCCCTCCGGCACGCCCTTGACCTGGTAGGCCCACTTGCGGGCGACCTTCACCGCGGACTCGACGGCCTCGGCGCCGGAGTTCATCGGCAGCACCATCTCGGTGCCGGTCAGCTCGGCCAGCTCCCGGCAGAACAGGCCCATCTGGTCGTGGTGGAAGGCGCGGCTGGTCAGCGTCACGCGGCCGAGCTGGGCCTGCGCGGCGGCGATCAGGTCCGGGTGGCGGTGCCCGAAGTTCAGCGCGGAGTATCCGGCCAGGAAGTCCAGGTACCGGTTGCCCCGTACGTCGGTGACCCAGGCGCCCTCTGCCTCGGCGATGACCACCGGCAGCGGGTGGTAGTTGTGCGTGCTCCACCGTTCGTCCAGGTCGATGTAGTCACGCGGGGTGGTGGCGGCGTCCGCAGTCACGGTCATAACGATAGGCTAAGTGGTACCAGGCGTTGTTTTCATCCGTTGAGCGTTGCGTATTCTGTCGATTCGTTGCGTGAAACACGCGCGGCGCTTTCGATTCCTGTCTTCGATCACACCGCCAGCCGACCGAGTGATCATCTCTTGTGGGTTCCTCGGATACGCTCCCGGGATGGCCAAGGTGCGTGACGTGCTGCGGGTGCGTCCAGGAGTCGACCCGACCGCGAAACCGGCGAAGGTGTTCGGGCACAAGCCCGGTGACTTCCCGGTCGGCCCGGAGTCCAAGTCCAACGCGGCCAAGCAGCTGGTCAGCACCGGTGAGCGGCTGGACAAGCTGCAGGAGGCGCTCTTCGCGGGCGGCCGGCGCAACGTTCTGCTGGTGCTGCAGGGCATGGACACCTCCGGCAAGGGCGGCACCATCCGGCACGCCTGCGGCCTGGTCAACCCCCAGGGCCTGCAGATCCACTCGTTCAAGAAACCGACCCGGGCCGAGCTGCGGCACGACTTCCTGTGGCGGGTCCGCAAGGCGCTGCCGGCGCCCGGCATGATCGGCGTGTTCGACCGGTCCCACTACGAGGACGTGCTGATCGCCCGCGTCAACTCCATCGTGCCGGAGGAAACCTGGCGGGCCCGCTACGAGGCGATCGAGGCCTTCGAGCAGGAACTCGTGGCCAACGGCACCGCCATCATCAAGTGCTTCCTGCACATCACCCCCGAGGAACAGCGCAAGCGCCTCATCGCCCGCCTCGAACGCCCCGAGAAACACTGGAAGTACAACCCCGCGGACCTCGACGCCCGCGCCCACTGGGATGCCTACCAAACGGCCTACGCCGAAGCCCTCGCCCGCACCTCCACGGACCTCGCCCCCTGGTACGTCATCCCCTCGGACCACAAGTGGTACCGCAACTGGGCCGTGTCCGAGCTGTTGCTGGAAACCCTGCACGAGATGAACCCCTCGTACCCCACCCCCGACTTCGACGTCGAGGCGGAACTGGCCCGGGTCAAGGCAGCCACCTGAACCGAGTCGCTGGAGTCGGCGTTGTAGCCGCACTCACCGGCGTCGTTCCGGCCGGGTTCGGCGTCGTCGCCGATCACTCCTCGTGTTGTGTGCGCTGTCCACTGTGGGCGAACTGGGCGTCCGCCCACAGTGGACCTGTGCGCACACGGGAGGGAGCGCCGGGCTGCCCGGAGGGGCGGCCTTAGAGCTTCTGGATGATGTGTGCGTAGGCGTCGAGGGTCTCCTCGCGCTGGTCGTGCATCAGGTACAGCGAGAACTGGTCCACGCCCAGCTCCTTGAGCTCCTGCAGGCGTTCGACGTGAGCTGCTTCCGGGCCCAGCAGGCAGAACCGGTCCACGATCTGGTCCGGCACGAAGTCGGTCGAGCGGTTGCCCGCCTTGCCGTGGTGCGAGTAGTCGTAACCCTCGCGGCCCTTGATGTAGTCGGTCAGCTCGTGCGGTACCGGGCCCGATTCGCCATACCGGGCAACGAGATCAGCCACGTGGTTGCCGACCATCCCGCCGAACCAGCGCAGCTGGTCGCGCTGGTGCGGCAGGTCGTCGCCCACGTAGGCGGGTGCGGCCACACAGATCTTGATGGACGACGGGTCGCGGCCCGCGTCAGCCGCGGCTTGGCGGACCGAGCCGATGGTCCACCGGGTGATCGCCGGGTCGGCGGTCTGCAGGATGAACCCGTCGGCGTGCTCACCCACGAGCTGCAACGCCTTCGGCCCGTACGCCGCCATCCACATCGGCAGCTTGCCGTCCCGCACCCACGGGATCCGGACCGGGGTGCCGTGGTGCGAGACCTCGCGACCCTCGGCCAGTTCCCGGATCACGTGCATGGCTTCCCGCAAAGTCGCCAGGTTGGCGGGTTTCTGGCCGATCACCCGGCGGGCCGAGTCGCCCCGGCCGATCCCGCACACCGTGCGGTTGCCGTACATGTCGTTGAGCGTGGCGAACAACGACGCGGTGACCGACCAGTCCCGCGTGCTGGGGTTGGTCACCATCGGCCCCACGATCAGGTCCTTTGTGGCCTCCAGGATCCGGGAGTAGATCACAAAGGGTTCCTGCCACAGCACGACCGAGTCGAACGTCCACCCGTAGCCGAAACCGCGGTCCTCCGCGGCCTTCATCAGCCGGACGACCTCACTGGCCGGCGGGTCGGTCTGCAGCACGACGCCGATGTCCATGGACAAGCTCCTCAGTTCAGGTACTGGCACAGGTCACGGGACAGGAACTCGCCGTGCCCGGCGGAGCCGTGGAAGGCGTTGCCCTCCACCACGACGGAACCCCGGGACAGCACGGTGTCCACTTTGCCGGTGATCTCCAGCCCCTCGTAGGCCGAGTAGTCCACGTTCATGTGGTGCGTCTCGGCCGACAGGGTCTGCTTGGCCGTGGGGTCGTACACCACGATGTCCGCGTCCGCGCCCGGCGCGATCACGCCCTTGCGAGGATAGAGACCGAACATCCGGGCTGGCGTGGTCGAGGTGATCTCCACCCACCGGGCCAGCGAGATCTCCCCGGCGACCACCCCTTGGTGCAACAGGTCCATCCGGTGCTCGACACCCGGGATGCCGTTCGGGATCTTGGAGAAGTCGCCGAGGCCGAGCTGTTTCTGGTCCTTGAAACAGAACGGGCAGTGGTCCGTGGACACGATGGAGAGGTCGTTGGTGCGCAACCCGTTCCACAACGAAGCCTGGTGTTCTTTGGGCCGCAGTGGGGGAGAGGCGACGTACTTGGCGCCCTCGAAGCCCGGCTTGGCCAGGTCCTCAATGGACAGGTACAGGTACTGCGGGCAGGTCTCGGCGAACACGTTCTGCCCGGTGTTGCGAGCGTTGGCAACGGCGGCAAGCGCTTCCGCCGCGGACAGGTGCACGATGTACAGCGGCGAACCGGTCACCTTGGCCAGCGTGATCGCCCGTGAGGTGGCCTCACCCTCCAGTTCGGACGGACGCGTCAGCCCGTGCTGCACCGGATCGGTCCGCCCGGCCGCCAGCGCCTGCGCGACCAGCTCGTCGATGGCGATCCCGTTCTCGGCGTGCATCATGATCAGCCCGCCGATGTCCGACGCGCGCTGCATCGCGCGCAGGATCTCCCCGTCGGTCGCGTAGAACACGCCCGGGTAGGCCATGAACATCTTGAACGAGTTGACGCCCTGGTCGACGCAGGTCCGCATCTCCTTCAGGGACGTCTCGTTCACGTCCGAGACGATCATGTGGAAGCCGTAGTCGATGGCGCAGTTGCCATCGGCCTTGCTGTGCCACTTGTCCAAAGTGGCCTGCAGCGAGGTTCCCTTGGCCTGCACGGCGAAGTCGATGATCGTCGTCGTGCCGCCCCACGCGGCCGCGGTGGTGCCGGTCTCGAACGTGTCGTGCGACGACGTCCCGCCGAACGGCATCTCCATGTGCGTGTGCGCGTCGATGCCACCGGGGAGAACGTACTTCCCGGTGGCATCGACCACTTTGTCTGCTTCCCAGGCGATCCCGGGCGCGGACAGGGCGGCAACCGTTGTGCCGTCCATCAGTACGTCGGCGGTGACCGCGCCGGTGGAGCTGAGCACGGTCCCGCCCTTGATCAGGGTGCGCATCAGGGCTTCACCAGGCCCTCGTAGGTGTCCGGGCGGCGGTCGCGGTAGAACTGCCACAGGTCACGGACCTCGGCCAGCTTGCCCATGTCGAGGTCGCGCACCACGATCTCCTCCTCGGTGTCCGACGCGGCCTCGCCGACCAGCTGGCCGCGCGGGTCCACGAAGTACGACTGGCCGTAGAAGTCGTTGTCGCCCAACGGTTCGACGCCGACCCGGTTGATCGTGCCGACGTAGTACTCGTTGGCCACGGCCGCGGCGGGCTGCTCCAGCCGCCACAGGTACTCCGACAGGCCGCGGCTGGTGGCCGACGGGTTGAACACGATCTGCGCGCCGGCCAGGCCCAGCGCCCGCCAGCCCTCCGGGAAGTGCCGCTCGTAGCAGATGTACACGCCGATCCGGCCGACCGCGGTGTCGAACACCGGGTAGCCGAGGTTGCCGGGCCGGAAGTAGAACTTCTCCCAGAACCCCTTCACCTGCGGGATGTGGTTCTTGCGGTGCATCCCGAGGTACTTGCCGTCGGCGTCGATCACCGCGGCGGTGTTGAAGTAGACGCCCGGCTGCTCCTGCTCGTACATCGGCACGACGAGCACGACACCGTGGTTCTTGGCGACCTCCTGCATGAGCTTGGTGGTCGGGCCGTCCGGGATCCGCTCGGTGTAGGAGTAGAAGTCCGCGTCCTGCACCTGGCAGAAGTACGGGCCGTAGAACAGCTCCTGCAGGCAGACCACCTGCGCGCCCTGCGAGGCGGCGGTCCCGATCGCGCGGACCGCGTTCTCGATCATGGACTCCTTGTCACCCGTCCACCGCTGCTGGACCAACCCGGCTCGAACTGTCTGCGGCACTGGTTTCCTCCTCGTTGGCTGTGTTCTTGGCTAGCAGCAGGTAGACCACGTATGCGACGACCACGCCGACGACCCAGCTGTAGTCGTAGAGCGGCTTGAGGAACGGGATCAGCCCGTCCGCCGGGAACGGCCCGCCGTACGCGCCGCCCACCGCGAGCACCGCGCCGATCAGGCTCGCCACGACCGCGCGCCAGTTCCAGCCGCCGTTGAACCAGTAAGAGCCTTCGCCGTCCTTGTACAGGTCGGCCAGTTTCAGCCGGGTCTTGTGGATCGTCCAGTACCCGGCGATGAACACGCCCGCGATCGACGCGAGCACCCCGCCGTAGAAGCCGAGCCAGGCGAAGATGTAGATGCTCGGGTCGGAGATCAGCCGCCACGGCTGGATCAGCACGCCGACCACGCCGGTGATCAGGCCGCCCATGGCGAAGGTGATCCGGCGCGGGAACGCGTTGGAGAAGTCGTAGGACGGGCTGACCACGTTGGCCGCGAGGTTCGCCGACACCGTGGCCAGCACCAGCGCGATCAGCGCGACGACCACCAGGACCGGGCTGTCGAACCGGCTGGCCAGCTTCGCCGGGTCCCAGATCGCCTCGCCGTACAGCGACACCGCGCCGGAGGTGGTCAGGATGGCCACCAGCGCGATGAACGACATGGTCGTCGGCAGGCCGAGGATCTGGCCGGTGACCTGCTTGCGCTGGCTGCCGCCGAACCGGGTGAAGTCCGGCATGTTCAGCGACAGCGTCGACCAGAACGCGATCATGCCCATCAGCGAGGGCGCGAAGACCTTCCAGAACTCGCCGCCCCAGCCCAGCTTGGACGGCTCGGACAGGATCGGGCCGAACCCGCCCGCCTTGACCACCACGTACACCAGCAGGATCAGGAACCCGACCGACACCAGCGGCGCGGTCCAGTTCTCGAACCGCCGGATGGCCTCCATGCCGCGCCAGATGATCAGCATCTGCACGACCCAGAACAGCGCGAAGCACAGCCACAGCGTCCACGGCTGGCCGCCGATCTCGGCGGCGTTGATCCAGCCGTCACCGGTGAGCTTGCCGACGATCACGTACAGCGCCTCGCCGCCCACCCAGGTCTGGATGCCGAACCACGCGCAGGCGATGAACCCGCGCAGCAGCGCCGCGAGGTTGGCGCCGCGCACGCCGTAGAAGGCGCGGGCGAACACCGGGAACGGGATGCCGTACTTGGTGCCCGCGTGGCTGTTGAGCAGCATCGGGATCAGCACGATCAGGTTGCCCAGGGTGATCGTGAGGAACGCCTGCACCCAGTCCATGCCCAGCGCGATCAGCGAGGCGGCCAGGGTGTAGCTGGGGATGTTGTGCGCCATCCCCATCCACAGCGCGAAGTAGTTGTAAGTCGTCCAGTGCCGTCCCCCGACCGGCACCGGTGCGAGCTCGGGGTTGTAGAAGCGGCTGCCGGCGATGGCCGATCTGTCGACCAGGTCGACTCGGCCGTCGGGCTGGGTGACTTGCGAGGCAACGGCCATAGCTCACTCCGCAGGGCGTAGTGGTTCCATCCGGGCATCCTGTGTGCCGTCCGGGGACGGCGGCAGAGGCACAGTGTTCAGCGTTGGCCCACTCGGTGAACACTATGTCCGTTGCGAGCCGGGCGCCAGTTGTGCCCATCACCGGACTTTATGCCCGAAACGGTCTCAGCGTTGCCGCGCTGTTTCATTAGCGTCACGGCTGCCGTATCCCGAAACCCCTGCATCCAAAGGAGATCACGGCATGTCGTCATACCTTCGTGCGGCCGGTGGGGCGGCCATCGCGGTACTCGCGATGGCGCTCGTGTCCCCAGTGGCCGATGCCGGCCCGGCGACCCCGGGCCTGTCACCCGAAGTTCTCAGCGCCCTCCAGCGGGACCTCGGGCTGAACCCCGGGGACGCCCGCGCCCGGCTGGCCGCCGACCGGCAGGCCAGCGATCTGGGGGCCAGCCTGCGCAAACGGCTGGGCACGAGCTTCGGCGGTGCCTGGATCGACGCGGGCCGCCTCACCGTCGCGGTCACCAACCCCCGGGCCGCGGACACCGTGCGCGCGGCCGGTGCCGAGGCTCGGATGGTGTCCCGAAGCGAGCGGCAGCTCGACGAGCTCAAGTCCACACTGGACGCTCACTCGACGGCGGCGGCGCTGGTTCCGGGCTGGTACGTCGATCCGGCGGCGAACACCGTCGTGATCAAGTCGCGGTCCCGCCTGGCCGCAACCGTTTTCGCCGTGGTCAGCGGGGTCGATCCGGCCGCCGTCCGGATCGATGCCACCGACGAGGCACCCCGCCCGTTGATCGACGTGATCGGCGGGAACGCGTACTACATCAACGGCAACACCCGGTGCTCGGTCGGCTTCCCGGTGACCGGCGGGTTCGTGACCGCCGGGCACTGCGGCACGACCGGCGCGTCGACCACCCAGCCCAGCGGTACCTTCCGCGGGTCCAGCTTCCCCGGCAACGACTACGCCTGGGTGCAGGTCGCGGCCGGGAACACCCCGCGCGGCCTGGTGAACAACTACTCCGGCGGCACGGTCGAGGTCGCCGGTTCGCAGGAGGCGGCCGTCGGCGCGGCGGTCTGCCGGTCCGGGTCGACCTCGGGCTGGCACTGCGGCACGATCCAGGCGCGCAACGCCTCGGTGACCTACCCGCAGGGCACCGTGTCCGGCCTGATCCGCACCAACGTCTGCGCCGAACCCGGCGACTCCGGCGGCTCGCTGCTGGCCGGTTCCCAGGCCCAGGGCGTGACCTCGGGCGGATCCGGCAACTGCTCGTCCGGCGGCACAACGTACTTCCAGCCGGTGAACGAGATCCTGCAGACCTACGGCCTGACCCTGCTCACCAGCGGCGGCGGCCCAGGTCCCGGCAACTGCACGCAGAACACCTACAACGGCACGCTCGCCGGCAACCAGCAGGCCTACCAGCCGCCGGGAGGTTCGTACACCACGACGACTTCAGGCACGCATGCCGGCTGCTTGACGGGACCCGCGGGCACGGATTTCGATCTGTACCTGGAAAAGCTGTCCGGGTCGACGTGGACGGTCGTGGCCAAGTCGGACAGCCCGAAGAACACTGAGACGGTCACCTACAACGGCACGGCTGGGACCTACCGGTACCGCGTGCACGCCTACAGCGGTTCGGGCGCCTACACCCTGGGCATTTCCAAGCCGTAGCAAGCTCTCCGGGTGTGCCTCGCCGGCGGGCGGGACACACCCGGAGGTCCGTCAGTAGTTGTAGAGGTTGGCCGTGGCGACGTTCGCGGCGCACTCGTTGGGGAACTTGGCCTCCCACTCGACGTCCCGGCCGTGCCACTTGCCGTCCGCGCGGACGGTGATCGGCATGTACTGCAGGGTGCAGACGCGGCCCTGCAGCGGCTCGATCTTGTTGAAGTCGCCGTTCGCCTTCGCCAGCACGGCGCAGGCGGCCTCGCGGTCCGGGTGGGTGCCGCCGGGCGGGTCGCACTTCAGCGTCGTCAGCTTGGGCAACGGCAGCAGGCTGTTCACCTCGGCGCCGACCTTGGACAACGTGAACGTCGCCTTCGAGGGCGCGGCCGCCGAGGCCGGGACGGCGAGCAGGACGCACACGGCCGCGCTCGCCAGCACGGTTGCCGTGCGGAGGATTCGAGACTTCATGTCAACGTCTATCGGCGGGCGCGTGGCCCAGCTGTGTTACTCGGTCGTGTGATGGTCCTGCACGTCCAGGGTCAACAAGGCCACGTAGAGCGACAACATCGACTCAGGCTCCTCGAGGGACACCCCGAGGACCTGCTCGATCCGGGAAAGCTGTTGGTAGTACGCGGTTCTGGACATGTGCGCGGCCGACGCGGCGGCGGACTTGTTGCCGCCGTTCGCACAGAAGTGCCGCAGGGTGTCGACCAGCCGGCTGCCGTGGCTGGCGTCCCGGGCGAGCAACGGCCCCAGCTCGCGGTCGGCGAACGCGGCGATCCGCTCGTCCGCGGCCAGCAGGTGCAACAGGCCGCGCAGCCGGACGTCGTCCAGGCGGTGGTACTGGCGGTCCGAAGCGGACCGCAGGGCGGCGTCGGCGACGTGCGCGGCCTCGACCATGCTGCGCCGGACATCCGCGACCCGCTCGACCGTCGTCCCGACCGCCAGCACCACGGGGACGGCTCGCTGGGTGGCGGCGGCCGCGGAGTGGACTTCCTTGGCCAGCTTGCGAAGCGCGTTGTCCACTTCGGCCTGAGGTGGCAGCGACAAGAGCACCCGCACGCTCGTGTCGTCGACAACGCCGACGAGAGCGGCAACCTGGGCACGGCGAGCGGCCAACGCGGTGGCCTCGGCCAGGTCACGCAGGACTTCCTGGGTCGCCATCGCGGGCGCCGGGCTCACGCTCGTCCGCGGCCGCACGGCGACCCCGACCAGGCGCCGGTGTTCCAACGGCACGCCAAGAGCAGCGGCGCGGGCGTTCAGGTTCGCGCCCGGGTTGTTGAGGATCTCGGTCAGCAACGTGCGATGGGCGTGCCGCTCCAGGCCTTCGCGGTCCCGCGCGACCAGGCGGTGCACGGCCAAAGCGGACGCGGCCCGCTCGGCGACCACGATGTGCCGGTGCGGCGGCGTTTCCGGGGTGAGCAGCACGAGCCGGCCCCAGTCGTTGCCCCGCGCACCGACCACGGTGACCAGCCAGCCGGTGTCGGGGTCGTAGCTGGTCCGGCCGGTGACGTGGACCGAACGCGAACGCCTGGCCCAGTTGCGCAGCAGCTCGGTGGGGTTCGCGCCCGCGGTGTCGTACGCGAGCACGTCGTGCGACAACGTCTCCAGGACGACCGGCAGGCCGGAGGTGCGGGCGACCTCGCGCAGGACCTCGGCGGGTTCGGCGCCCGCGACCGTCAGCGCCGTGAACGTCTCGTGCACCTGCTCGGCCGCGCGCAGCTCGGCGACCTGGGCGTCCACGATCAGGCCGACGATCGCCTCGGTCACCGTGACGAACCGGGTCTCCTCGGACAACGTCACCAGCGGCACACCCCGCCGCTCGGCCGCGGCCACGAACGCCTGCGGCAGCCGGTCGCTCCAGTGCCGGAGCAGCTCGACCACGATCCCGGCAACGCCCACATCGGCCAGCTCGTCGACGTATCTGGTCAGCCCGTTGGCGTCGTCGGGCAGCGCGATTCCCGTGGTCAGCACGAGTTCCCCGCCACGCAGCAGATGCGCGATGTCGGCGACCTCGGCGGCGTGCACCCAGCGGACCCGCTTGGCCAGCCCGTCCTGTCCCGCGACCACCCGCGGGCGGCCCTCCTTGACCACGGGCAGGGCCAGCGCGTCGGCGACCGTCGGGTACATGCACACAATGTAAGCCTCGGGGCGTGCTTCGGACACACATTGTCTGTAGGGTCGATCCCGCCTCGGCGGCCAGACTCTCACCAGAGACCCCCGCACTCTGGAGGCAGCCGTGCCCGACGACCTGTTCAGCCGACACCGTGCCGTCATGCCCGAGTGGCTGGCGCTGTTCTACGCCGAACCGATCGAGATCGTCAGCGGCGGCGGGCGCCGGGTCACCGACGCGGAGGGGCGCACCTACCTGGACTTCTTCGCCGGGATCCTGACCAACGCGGTCGGCTACGACATCGCCGAGATCAGCGACGCGATCTCCTCGCAGGTCAAGACCGGCATCCTGCACACCTCGACGCTGTACCTGATCCGCCAGCAGGTGGAGCTGGCCGAGCGGATCGCCAAGCTGTCCGGGATCAAGGACGCCAAGGTGTTCTTCACCAACTCCGGCACCGAGGCCAACGAGACCGCCCTGCTGCTGGCCACCCAGTTCCGCCGCAGCGAGCAGGTGCTGGCGCTGCGCAACTCCTACCACGGCCGGGCGTTCGCCACGATGGGCATCACCGGCAACCGCGGCTGGTCGGCGAGCTCGCTGTCCCCGGTCAAGGTCAGCTACGTGCACGGCGGCTACCGCTCGCGCGGCCCGTTCGCCTCGCTGTCCGACGCCGACTACGTGGCCGCCTGTGTCGACGACCTTCGTGACGTCATCAATGTGACCACCTCCGGTGATGTGGCCTGCATGATCGCCGAGCCGATCCAGGGCGTGGGCGGGTTCAACGTGCCGCCGGACGGCATGTTCGGCGCTATGAAAGAGGTCCTGGACTCCTACGGGATCCTGTTCATCGCCGACGAGGTGCAGACCGGCTGGGGCCGCACCGGCGAGCACTTCTGGGGCATCCAGGCGCACGGGTTCACCCCGGACGCGATGACGTTCGCCAAGGGCCTCGGCAACGGCCTGGCCATCGGCGGCGTGGTGGCCCGCGGTGACCTGATGGACTGCATCGGCGCGAACTCGATCTCCACCTTCGGCGGCAACCCGATCTCCACCGCGGGCGCCAGGGCCGCGCTGGACTACATCCTCGACCACGACCTGCAGGCCAACGCGGCCAAGCTGGGCAGCAGGCTGATCACCGGCCTGCGCGACGCCGCTGCCGGGCACTCGGTCGTCAGCGACGTCCGCGGCAAGGGCCTGATGATCGGCATCGAGCTGGTCGGGCCGGACGGGCGCACGCCGTCGCCCGCGGCCGCGGCCCGGTTCATGGAGGAGACCAAGGCCCGTCACCTGCTGGTGGGCAAGGGCGGCCTGTACGGCAACGTCATCCGGCTCGCGCCGCCGATGACGTTGACCGAGGAGGAGAACGAAGAGGCGCTGGCCATCCTGACCGAGACGATCGCCGTGGTGGACAAGGAGAACAACGCATGAGTCGTATTACCCACTGGATCAACGGCAAGCCGTGGGACGGCGTGGCCGAGCGGACCGGCGAGGTGTACGACCCGGCGACCGGTCTGGTCAGCGGCACCGTCGACTTCGCCGCCCAGTCCGAAGTGGACTCCGCTGTGGCCGCTGCCGCCGCTGCTTTCCCGGCGTGGCGGGACAGTTCGCTGGCCAAGCGGTCCAATGTGCTGTTCAAGTTCCGTGAGCTGCTGGCCGCGCGGCGCTCGGAGCTGGCCGCGATCGTCACCGCCGAGCACGGCAAGGTGCTCGACGACGCCGGCGGTGAGGTGCAGCGGGCGTTGGAGGCGGTCGAGTTCGCTTGTGGCATCCCGCACCTGCTCAAGGGCGGGTTCAGCGAGAACGTCTCCACCAAGGTGGACGTCTACTCGATCCAGCAGCCGCTCGGCGTGGTCGCGGTCATCTCGCCGTTCAACTTCCCGGCCATGGTGCCGTTGTGGTTCATCCCCAACGCCATCGCCTGCGGGAACACCGTGGTGCTGAAACCGTCCGAAAAGGACCCTTCGGCCTCGCTGTTCATCGCCGAGCTGCTGGCCGAGGCCGGTCTGCCCGATGGTGTGCTGAACGTCCTGCACGGCGACAAGGTCGCGGTGGACGGGCTGCTCGAGCATCCGACCGTGAAGGCCGTGTCGTTCGTCGGGTCCACGCCGATCGCGCGGTACGTCTACGAGACCGGCACACGGCACGGCAAGCGCGTGCAGGCCTTGGGCGGCGCCAAGAACCACATGGTCGTCCTGCCCGACGCGGACCTCGATCTGGCCGCGGACGCGGCGGTGTCGGCCGGGTTCGGGTCGGCGGGGGAGCGGTGCATGGCCATCTCGGTGGTCGTCGCCGTCGACCCGGTGGGCGACACGCTGGTGCGGAAGATCTCCGACCGGATGACCGGCTTGCACGTCGGCGACGGCCGGCGTACCGGTTGCGAGATGGGGCCGTTGGTGACCCGGGCGCACCGGGACCGCGTCGAGTCCTATGTGGACGCGGGCGTGTCCTCCGGCGCGACACTTGCTGTCGACGGTCGTGGGCATGAGATCGACGGCGCCGCCGAAGGGTTCTGGCTCGGCCCGACCCTGTTCGACAAGGTCACCACCGAGATGTCCATCTACACCGACGAGATCTTCGGCCCGGTGCTGTCGGTCGTCCGGGCACCGAGCTACGACGCCGCGCTGGAACTGGTGAACAGCAACCCCTACGGCAACGGGACAGCGATCTTCACCAACGACGGCGGCGCCGCGCGGCGGTTCCAGAACGAGGTCGAGGTCGGCATGGTCGGCGTGAACGTGCCGATCCCCGTCCCGGTGGGCTACTACTCGTTCGGTGGCTGGAAGGACTCACTCTTCGGCGACACGCACGCCTACGGCCCGCACGGCATCCACTTCTTCACCAGGTCCAAAGTGGTCACCAATCGCTGGCTCGATCCCTCGCACGGGGGCGTGAACCTAGGGTTCCCACGCAACGACTAGGTCAGCCGCACGGGATTCACGATGTCCGCGGTGATCGTCAACGCGACGAACAGGCCGCCGATGAGGACGAGGACCATCGTGACCGTTGCCAGCTTGGTGAAATCGACGGGTCCGCCCGCCTCCATGCCCCGGAGGCGGCGGACCCAGTCGCGAACCCGTTCGTACCAGATGATCGCGATGTGACCGCCGTCCAACGGCAGCAGCGGCAACAGGTTGAACACGCCGAGGAAGAAGTTCATCCCGGCCAGCAACAGGAAGAACAGCGACCACAGGCCGGCCTGCACGGCCTCGCCGCCCAGCCGGCTGGCGCCCACGACGCTGATCGGCGTGTCCGGATCCCGTTCGCCGCCGAAGATCGCGCTCACCACGGCCGGGACGCGTTGCGGGAACTCGATCAGCTTGTGCCAGGTCTGCACGAACATCTGGCCGGTGTAGTCAGTGGTCGCGCCGAACGCGTCGAGCGGACCGTACTGCAGCGATGACACCGGGGTGGCCCCGATCGCGCCGACCTTGCCCGCGCCCGGACGTTCGACCCGGGGGATGTCGACGGTGAAGCTCAGTCGCCGGCCGTCCCGCACGACGTCGACCTGGGTCGGTCCGCTGGCCGCACGCACGGTGGTCACCATCTGGGTCCAGGTGGGCGTCGCCTTCCCGGCCACGGCCACGATCTCGTCACCGGACCTGATCCCGGCCGCCTCGGCGGGGCCCAGCCGGCCCGGCGCGCACGTGGGGTGGGACACCTGATCCGCGGTCTTCGCGTCGGCCACACACCCGGCTACCGACGCCAGGACCGGCTTCTCGGTCGTGTTCGGCAGGCCCAGCGTGGCCGCGAGCGCGTACAGCACCACGAACCCCAGCAGAAAGTGCGTGACCGGCCCGGCGGCCATCACCGCGGTCCGCTTCCACGCCTTCTGCTGGTACATCGCGCGCCGCTGCTCGTCCGGCGTGAGCTCGTCCAGCGTGGTCATCCCGGCGATGTCGCAGAACCCGCCGAGCGGGATCCACTTCACGCCGTACTCGGTGCCGCCGCGCCGGAACGAGAACATCTTCGGCCCGATCCCGACGAAGTAACGCCGCACCTTCAGCCCGAAGGCCTTGGCCGACAGCAGGTGACCTGCCTCGTGCAGGCCGAGCGACAGGCCGATGCACAGGACGAACAACGCGAAGCCGCCGAGGTATGCGAGCACGCCAGGACTGTCGCACCCGGCCTGTGAAACTCGCGTTCGCCTGACGGGTATGCGGCGCGCGCAAGAACCGCCAGGGGTCGGCGAAGTCCTGCCAGACCTGTACCCGATGAGCAGTGCGGGTCACGGACGGTGACGCGGACCGGCTTGTCGGGCCCGGCGCCAGTGATCAGACTGGGCGAGCCTGGTGGCCCGCCGGCGTGCAGTTCGTCCGGTTCCGCCCCGGATTGCCTGGCGGGCCGCGGGCTCACCGATCGTGACCGGCCGTTCCCGCAGGGTTGACAACGCCTGGTGAGAGCGCTCTCATTGCCGTGTCCGAGAGTGACAAGGAGGTCGCCCCGTGCCGGAAGAACCCCTGCCCTCTGCCCGGCCCATGAGACGCCATGCGCTGGTCGCCGCCACCGCGGCGCTCACCCTGCTCACCGGAGCCCTGGTCGTGACCGCCACCGAACCAGCCGAAGGGGCCGTCCCACCGCCGCCGTCCGGCTGGAACCTGGTCTGGGCGGACGACTTCAACGGCCCCGCCAACACCCTGCCCGCCGCATCGAACTGGATCATCGACACCGGCCACGGCTACCCGGGCGGCCCCGGGAACTGGGGCACCGGCGAGATCCAGAACTACACCAGCAGCATCCAGAACCTGTCCCTGGACGGGTCCGGCAACCTGCGCATCACGCCGCTGCGCGACGGGGCCGGCAACTGGACGTCCGCGCGGATCGAGACGCAGAAGTCCGACTTCAAGGCCCCGGACAACGGGGTCCTGCGGATCGAGGCCCGCATCCAGATGCCCAATGTCACCGGCAACGCCGCCCTCGGCTACTGGCCGGCGTTCTGGGCGCTCGGCCAGCCCTACCGCGGCAACTACTGGAACTGGCCGGGCATCGGCGAGTTCGACATCATGGAGAACGTCAACGGCATCAACGCGGTCTGGGGTGTGCTCCACTGTGGAGTGAACCCCGGCGGGCCGTGCAACGAGACCACCGGCATCGGCGCCAACCGCGCCTGCCCCGGCTCGAGCTGCCAGTCGGCGTTCCACACCTACCGGTTCGAGTGGGACCGCAGCGTCTCACCGAACCAACTGCGCTGGTATGTGGACGGAACCCAGTTCCACAGCGTCAGCCAGAACCAGCTGGACGCCGGCACCTGGAACAACATGACCAGCCACGCCGGCTACTTCCTGCTGCTCAACGTGGCCGTCGGCGGTGCGTTCCCGGACGCCCTCGGCGGTCCCACCCCCAGGGCGGAGACAGTCCCGGGCCGGCCGCTCGTGGCCGACTACGTGGCCGTCTGGTCCCGGGGCGGCGGAACCACTCCGCCGCCGACCGATCCGCCTCCAGGGGGCGGCGGCGGTGACGCCTACTCATCCCTGCAGGCCGAGGGTTTCCAAGGCCAGAGTGGCGTCACCGTTGAGGCCACCACGGACGCGGGCGGCGGGCAGAACATCGCCGCCATCGCGAACGGGGACTGGACGCTCTACCGCGGCATCAACTTCGGCAGCTCACCCGCCAGGCAGTTCGCCGCGCGGGTGGCCTCCGGGGCGGCCGGCGGCGTGAGCGGCCTCGTCGAGGTGCGTCTCGACAACCGGGCCAACGCCCCGATCGGCAGCTTCGCCGTCGGCAACACCGGCGGCTGGCAGTCGTGGCGCACGGTTCCGGCGAACATCTCCGGGGTGACCGGCACGCATGACGTGTACCTGACGTTCACCAGCGGCCAGCCGGCCGACTTCGTCAACGTCAACTGGTTCACCTTCGGGCACTAGAACAAAGCGGGAGAGCAGCGTGACGCGCACACGCTGCTCTCTCTTTTTTTGGTTGTGTATCAGCGGTTGGCGAGGATCTGGTTGATCACCGTCTTGGCGGTGTTGACCGGGATCGAGAAGCCGATGCCGACACTGCCCGCGCGACCGTCCGGAGTGGACACCGGTGAGTAGATCGCCGAGTTGATGCCGATCACCTGGCCGTCGGCGTTCACCAGCGGGCCACCGGAGTTGCCCTGGTTGATCGACGCGTCGGTCTGGATCGCCTTGTAGGACGTCGAGTCGCTGTTGCTGGTCTGCGACAACGGGTTCTGCTGCTCGTCGCCGACGTTCACCGGGCGGTTGAGCGCGCTGACGATGCCGGAGGTCACGGTGCCCTGCAGGCCGCCGGGCGACCCGATCGCCACGACCTCGTCGCCGACCTTGACGTTGTCCGAGTTGCCGAGGGTCGCCGGGGTCAGGCCGCTCGCGCCCTGCAGCTGCAGCACCGCGAGGTCGCTGGCCTGGTCGGTGCCGACCACGGTGGCGTTGAACTCGCGGCCGTCGTTGAGCACGACCTGAACCTGGCGGGCGCCGTTGACGACGTGGTTGTTGGTGAGGATCTGGCCGTCGGCGGTGAGGATCACGCCGGAACCGATGCCTTCGGCGTTGCCCAGTTTGACGTTGACCTGGACGACGCTCGGCAGCACCTTCGAGGCCACGTTGCTGACATCCGTAGGCGCGTTGTTGCTGACATTCTGCGAGACGGGCGTGGAGCTGGCCGGGATGGTCGTGTTGTTGTCCGACCCCACGATCGCGCCGGTCACCCCGCCGACCGCGCCCGCGGCGACCACCGCCGCGATCGACAGCGCCACCGCGCCCTTCCGCAACCGCCGCGGCTTGCCCGGATCCGCCAGGGCCGGCGGCACCGGCCCGCCCGTCGGGGGTAGCCCGCCGCCGTACTGCCCGCCGTACGTCGGGGGCGGCGGCGTCGAGGCCGGGTACATGGGCTGCTGGTGTTCCTGCGTCGTCGTCATGCCGTTCACTTTGCGACCCGTGAATGAGAGGAGGCTGAGGATCTCCGGAGGGGAAACCAAGAAAGGCTAAGGTCTTGCTGTGACTCGCGAGACTTCGTTCCTCCAGCAGCAGGCCAAGACCCAACGGTTCACCCTCGGCACGCCGAAGGAGATCCGGATAGCGCCGGACGGCACGAGGGCGGTCTTCCTGCGGTCGGTGTCCGGGGAGGACCCGCGGCACCTGCTCTGGCGCCTGGATCTGGCCACCGGCGAGGAGACCGTGCTGGCCGACCCGGCGCGGCTGCTGGCCGACGGGGACGAGGAGCTGTCCGACGAGGAACGGGCCCGCCGGGAGCGCAGCCGGTTGCAGGCCAGCGGGATCGTGGGCGATGCCAGCGACGACGAGGTCAGGGTCGTCGCTTTCGCGTTGTCCGGGAAGCTCTATGTCACCGACGCGGTCACGGGGGACACGCGGCTGATCGAGACGGCGACCCCGGTGGTCGACCCGCGTCCCGACCCGACCGGGCGGCGGATCGCCTACGTGGCCAACAACGCGCTGCGACTGGTGAATGTGGACGGTTCCGGCGACCACGCGCTGGCCGAGCCCGAGGACGCCGAGCACGCCTACGGTCTGGCCGAGTTCATCGCGGCCGAGGAGATGTCCCGGTCGCGTGGGTACTGGTGGTCGCCGGACGGGGAACGCCTGCTGGTCTCGCACACAGACCGGACCGATGTGCAGCGCTGGCACATCTCCGACCCGGCGAACCCGGGCGCGGCCCCGAAGACCGTGCACTACCCGGCCGCGGGCACCAACAACGTCAAGGTCGGCCTGTTCGTGATGGGCGTGGACGGTTCACGCGTGCCCGTTTCGTTCGAGGGCGAATACCTGGCCACCGTGCACTGGTCCGTGGGCGGCCCGCCGCTGCTCGGCGTGGAGCCCAGGGACCAGCGGTCGATGCGGATCCTCGCGGTGAACCCGGACGACGGGTCCACCAAGCTGGTGCACGAGGAGACCGACGAGCACTGGGTCGACATCATCACCGGTGTGCCCGCGTGGACGCCCGACGGACGCCTTGTCCGGGTGGGGATGAGCGAGGGCGCGTACCGGCTTGTGGTGGACGACAAGGAGATCACGCCGCCTTCGCTGCAGGTTCGTTCGGTGCTGCACGTCGGCGCCGAGGACGTGTTGTTCACCGCGTCCGCTGAGGACCCGACGCAGGTGCACGTTTACCGTGCGGGCGCCGAGGTTTCCCAAGTGTCCACTGTGGACGGCGTGCACTCGGCCACGCGGACCGGTGACATCATCGCGTTGACGACCTGGCGGCTCAGCGTCGCGGGCCCGCAGGTCAGCGTTCTCCGTGCGGGGGAACGGATCGGCGAGATCAGGTCGTTCGCCGTCACCCCGCCGCTCGAGCCGCAGGTGATCAACCTGACCCTGGGCGAGCGCGGGCTGCGGGCGGCGCTGCTGTTGCCCACCGGACACCAGGCCGGGACCAAGCTGCCGGTGCTGCTCGATCCTTATGGCGGTCCGCATGCCCAGCGCGTGCTGGCCTCCCGCAACGCCTACCTGACCTCGCAGTGGCTGGCCGACCAGGGCTTCGCGGTGCTGGTCACGGACGGGCGCGGCACGCCGGGCCGCGGGCCGGAGTGGGAGCGGGCGATCGCGTTCGACTTCGCCGACGTGACCCTGATCGACCAGGTCGACGCCCTGCACGCGGCCGCCCGGCAGTACCCGGACCTGGACCTGTCCAGGGTCGCGATTCGCGGCTGGTCGTATGGCGGATATCTGTCCGCCTTGGCCGTCCTGCGGCGGCCCGATGTGTTCCACGCGGCCATCGCCGGTGCCCCGGTCACCGACTGGCGTCTTTACGACACGCACTACACCGAGCGTTATCTGGGCCACCCCGAAACTCACCCAGAGGTGTACGAACGGAACTCACTGCCCGTGGACGCGCCGAACCTGGAACGGCCGCTCATGATCATCCACGGGCTGGCCGATGACAACGTGGTCGTGGCGCACTCGCTGCGGCTTTCCTCGGCGCTCGTGGCCGCGGGCGTCCCGCACACGCTGTTGCCGTTGCCCGGCGTCACCCACATGACGCCGCAAGACGCCAAAACCGCAGAGAATTTCCTGTTGCTGCAAACCTCGTGGCTCCACGACGTCCTCGGTAGGGTCGCGCTTTAACGGCGCGCAAGGAGGATGCACATGGGACGGTGGGGCATCACGTTGCCCCTGACCGGGGTCCCGCTCACGGAGCATCGGGACCTGGTCAAGGAGCTGCCCGGCCTGGGCTACACCGACGTCTGGTCGGCCGAGACCGCGGGGACGGACGCGTTCACGCCGCTCGCGCTGGTCGCCGAATGGGCGCCCGAGCTGCGGCTGGGCACGGCGATCGCCCCGGTCTACACGCGCGGCCCCGCGCTGCTGGCGATGACCGCGGGGACCATCGCCGAGCTGGCCCCGGACCGGTTCGTGCTGGGCATCGGCACGTCCTCGCCGGTGATCGTGGAGAACTGGAACGGGCTGCCTTTCTACGAGCCGTTCAAGAAGACTCGCGACACGCTGCGGTTCCTGCGTTCCGCGCTGGCCGGCGAGCGGGTGTCGGAGACCTACGACACCTTCACCGTCAACAGGTTCAAGCTGGAACGCCCGCCGCAGCCGCCGCCCAAGCTCATGCTCGCCGCGCTGCGGCCGGGCATGCTCAGGCTGGCCCGCCGGGAGGCCGACGGCGCCATCACGAACTGGCTCGCGCCCACCGACGTGCCCAAGGTCCGCGCCGAGGTCGGCGAGGGCTTCGAGCTGGTGGCGCGCGTGTTCGTCTGCCCGACGCCGGACGTGGACGCGGCACGAGGCCTGGGCCGGCTGCTGATCAGCAGCTACCTCACCGTCCCGGTGTACAAGGCGTTCCACGACTGGCTGGGCCGCGACGAGCTGCTCCGGCCGATGCACGAGGCCTGGGCCGCGGGCGACCGGGCCGCGGCAAACCAGCTCATCCCGGACGAGGTGGTCGACGACCTGATCGTGCACGGGACGCCCGAGCAGTGCCGGGAACGGGTGGCGCAGTACATCGAGCAGGGCCTGGACACGCCGGTCATCAACGTCCTGCCGACCGGCGAGGATCCGCGGAAGCTGGTCAGGGCGCTGGCGCCGGAATGACCGGCGCGTCGATGGAGGCGGCGGTCGCGCGACTGTGCTTCCCGCACGGCGACCCGGGCGGGGTGATCACCAGCGGCGGCACCGAGTCGACGCTGCTGGGCCTGTTGCTGGCCAAGAAGGACGCGGCCGGCGCCCCGGTGCGGGTGGTCTGCACCCGGGGCAGCCGGCCCAGCGTCGCCCGGGTGGCCGCCCAGCTGGGGCTGCCCACGCCGCTGGTGCTGGACTCGCTGGACGGTCTGGCGGACGTGCTCGCCACCCTCACCACCCCGACCGCCGTCATCGCCACCGCGGGAACCATTGACACCGGGGCGATCGAGCCGTTGCGCGCGGCCGCCCGGGTCTGCCGGATGCGGGGGACCTGGGTGCACATCGACGCGGGCGAGGCGGGCGTGGCCCTGTTCAGCGACCGGTTGCGGCCGGTGCTGGACGGGATCGAGCTCGCCGACTCGGTGGCGCTGGACTTCCCCGAGCTGTCGGCCGGGTTGCTGGCGGTGCGCGCGGCGGAGCTGCTCGCCCACGTGCGGCCGCCCGCGAGTCCCGGTGTGTCGGCGACGTTCCGCGCGCACCGGCACCGGCTGGCGCGGGACTTCGAGGAACGCTGTGACCTGGCGGCCGACCTGGCCGACGCGATCTGTGACCGGCGCAATCCCGTGCTGTGGCGCAGGCCCGCACTGTCCACAGTGGTCTTCCGGCCCGCTTCCGGCCTCGCTGAGGTGTATGCCCGGATGGTCTCGGCCGGGTTCCCGGTCGAACGCACCCGCGCGGAGGGCGGCGAATGGCTGAAAATCGCCGTGCCTGCGGGCCTGAACGTGGCTTCGCTGCTGGATTTGACCGGTCCGCCGCTCACTGTGGGCGACGGCCCTCACTCCGAATGACTAGTGCCACCCGGGGTCCGCTCACGTAGTCTGACATGGCATTACTCCGTTGTGTCCCCCACTTGGATGCGAGGTCGCACATGGAAAACACTGCCCCAGCCAGCGGTCTGCTGATCGAAGTCGAGCCTCTGACCACGGCTGTGGACCGTGGCAAGGCCAACGGCGCCGTCACCGACAACGACGGCAACGACTGAGTGGGAACACCGCTCACCCTGGCTGACCTCGTGGCACCGCTCGAGGTCAGCCAGTTCCTTTCCTCGGTGCAGGGCCAGGCCCACCACCGGTTCCCCGGAACCGCCGGCCGGTTCGCCTCGCTGTTGCCCTGGTCCACCCTCAGCACGGTGCTGCGCCAGCACCGCCTGGACTTCCCCCGGCTGCGGCTCGCCATGGACGGCGACGTCGTGCCGACCCACTCGTACACCGAGATGGTGACCCCGAAGCGGGGCGGCCCCATCCCGCGGTTGCTGTCCGCTCCCTTGGGCCAGCACCTGCGCAACGGCGCGACCCTCGTACTGGATTCGGTGCAGGAGCTGGTCGACCCGATCGGGGAGCTGTCCGCGTCGCTCGAGCACTCGCTGCGGGAACGCGTGCAGGTGAACATGTACGCGGGCTGGGGCAAGACGCACGGGTTCGACGTGCACTGGGACGACCACGACGCGTTCATCCTGCAGGTCTCCGGCCGCAAACGCTGGCGCATCCACGGGACCACCCGGCCCGCGCCGCTCTACCGGGACGTCGAGCCGCCGCCGCAGCCGCCGGCCGAGCCGATCGCCGACTTCATGCTGGAGGACGGCGACGCCTTGTACGTGCCGCGCGGGTGCTGGCACGACGTGTCCGCCGTGGGGGAGGAGTCGCTGCACATCACCATCGGCTTCAACCCGGCGACCGGGATCGACCTGGTCTCCTGGCTGGCCGACCAGCTGCGCACGAACGAGGCGTTCCGCCGTGACCTGCCCAGGTTCGGCACCGCCGCGGACCGTTCGGCGCGGTCGGCGCAGCTGCGGGACGGGATCCTGGAGCTGCTCACGCCCGACGTGGTGGACCGGTTCCTGATGGACCGGGACGCGCAGGCGCCCGCGTTGCCGCGGCTGGGTCTGCCGTGGGTGGCGACCTCGGACCTGCTGCCGCCCGGCGACGACGTCGAGGTGCGGCTGCTGACTCCGCGTGCGGTGCTCAACCAGGGCGAGGCCACTGTGACGCTGCTCGCAGCGGGCAGCCGGTTCGTGTTCGCGTCGGCCGCCGGGCCGGTGCTGTCCGCGCTGGTCGCGTCGCCTGTCGCGACGGTCGGGTCGCTCGTCTCGGTGGCCGCGCCGTCGCTCGATCGGGGGACTGTGCGCGCGTTGCTCGGCGAACTGATCACCCAGGGGCTGCTCGCAGTGGGCTGATCGGGTAAGATTAGGTATGCCTAAGGTAAGTTTCGGTTTCGGTGGGTACACGGTGCCATGACCGTCGAGGCCACCGAGACACCAGTGCCCGCCGGGGCGCTGCCGGGATGTGCGGTCGTCGCACGGATGCTCGGCGGCAGCCCCGCTGGCACTGCGGCGTTCATGACGTCCTGGCTGTTGATCGAGTATCCGGGGCCGTGGCCGTCGGACGCACTGGAACAGGTTCTTGCCTCTGCCTTCTCCGACTCCCAGCGTGCCGTCCTGGAGGACCTGCGCACGGCCGGGTTGCGCCCGCTGCTGATCCGCCAGCCGGGCAAGCACGTTCGTGATGTCGAGCTGCACGGCCGCCGGATCTTCGTCGGCGGCGACGGGCCCGACGGCCGGTGGATGGAGTCGTTCACCATCGACTCGTTGTCCGACCTGGACTCCCTCGACCTGCGGGCGATCGCCTCCGGCCGGGGCGGTGTCGGCACGCCGATGTCCGGCCCGATGTTCCTGGTCTGCACGCACGGCACCAAGGACATGTGCTGCGCGCTGCTGGGCCGGCCGCTCGCCGCGTCGCTCAGCGGGATCCACCCGGGCCGCGCGTGGGAGGTCAGCCACGTCGGCGGCGACCGCTGGGCCGGCAACCTCCTGGTCGTGCCGGACGGGTACCTGCACGGCCAGCTCGACCCGGCCGAGGCCGCCAACGTCGCGGCCGCCGCCATGGCTGGCGAGGTCGAACCCGAGCACCTCCGTGGCCGTACCGGCGCCACCAACCAGTGGCACCAGTACGCCGAGATCGCGCTGCGCCGGCACACCGGCCTGCGCGGCCTGGATGACGTCCAGGCCCTGTCCGACACGGTGGTCACCACCGGCCTCGAGTCCGAGGCCCGCCTCGTGCACCTGCGCGCCGGCACGGCGGCGTTCGACCTCGTCATCAGCCGCCGCACCACCATCGGCCAGGGCCCGAGCCGCTGCAACGCCCTGGTCGCCCCGTCCGGCTACATCACCGAGTCGATCACCCAGGTGTCCTGACCCCGCGTGTCCCCCGTTCCTCCGCCCCGTGTCCCCCTTTCCTCCGGGGTGTGTCCCCCGTTGGTCCGGTGGGTCAGAGCATGTCCTTGATGAACACGGCGGACAGCCGCGGTGTCATCGCCTGCGCGGCCAGGCTGTCGATGATGCGTTTGACCAGGGTGATGTCGGCGGGCTCCTGGGTCTCCGCCACGCCGGTGAGCGTGGGCGTGAAGGCGATGTCCGGCTCGTCGTCGGCGAAGCTGAGCAGGCTGAGGCTGGTGCGCAGGCCGCCGTGCAGACCCGTCGACTGGGGCACGACCTGCATGGTGACGGTGGGCAGCTGGGCCAGCTCGACCAGCCGGATCAGCTGGTCGCGGTCCGCGCCCTGGTACAGCACCGGCTCGTGGATCAGCGCGTACACCGCCAGCTTGCCGTCCAGCACCCGCTGCTGACGCCGCAGCTGCACCTCGACGACGGTGCTCGCGGCCGGTTCGCCCAGGCCGGCGTGCATGGCGCGGGCGTACTCCCGGGTCTGCAGCAGCTCCGGGATGTGGCCGAGGCGGAACTCGTACAGCAGGATCGCCTCGTCCTCCATCCGCAGGTACCGGGGGTCCTTCACGCCGAACTGGCGCCACCACGGCGGCCGCCGGGCCAGGTCCCACAGCTCGATGTAGGGGTCCCAGTCCGAGCTGAGCACGCCGTAGATGTCCAGCATGGTGCAAAGTTCGTGATATGTCGGAAGCTGGCGGGTCTCCATCCTGCTCAGCTTCTGCAGGTCGATGTGCGCGCGGGCGCCGGCCTCGTGCTGGTTCATGCCGGTGCGCAGCCGCAACGAGCGCAGCTCGCGAATCAGGCGGCGGCCGTGGAAGTTCGGCTCGGGCGTGATCCCCATGGAGTTCCCCATCTCATGCGATACGAAGGCTGACAACAAACCTGTCGTATGCCCGTGGGACAAGGAATCACGCATTCGAGCGACGGGTTCCCAGGCCGCGCGGGAGCCAGGGAGGAATGGGAAACAACGAAGCTACCAGCCTCATTGACCCGTCGGTAGGTGGCCCCGAATGAAACGGGCGTCCCGGCTACCGATATACTCGCCACGCTGTTTTCTGACCGACCGTCGGTGATAGCGCTTGAATATCGCCCAATAAGGTGATCTGATAGCTTGCCCGAGCAAGCGCCCCGCTGTTAAGGTCACAGCGTTTCAAGATCGTTTTCCGGTTCCCTGAACAGTTAGGTAAATAACAGTGTTCATTCGCATGGGTGGTGGTGAGAGCGGGGACGCGTAGCGGACCCGCGGAGGCGCTTGACGGTCCTCCCGTCCGTCAAGCGCGCTGCTTCTGGTCCAGTCGCACGCCGAACCGCCGGTAGGGCTCGATGTCCTTGGCGAGCAGCCGGACCTCGGTGTTCCCGTCGCCGTCGACCCGCTGGGTGACCTCGTAGCTGTCCTCGCCCGTGCGCAGCCCGATCGGGTCCATGTACACCTCGGTGCCCGGCGGCAGCACGACCACGTAGTTCGTGCGCTCGATATGCCGGGTGAACCGCATGGTGAAATCGTCGGGCTTGCCGCTCATCAATGGCGCGCACTTGCGCGGCCAGTCGATTTCCATGGTGAGGTTGATCAGTTCGTTCTTCTCCACCGGGGAGCTGAAATGGGTCAGCACTTCCATCCGGTTGTCGTGCAGCCACGTCGTGGTGATGTCCGAACGGGTTCCGCCGAGGCCGTCGACCTGCAGGCTGCGCACCCACACCTTTACTTTCTTCCGGTATTTGAGCGGCTGTTTCCAGTGCGCGCCCATCCGGACCCGGAAGAAATCGACGTCCTCGCTTTCGACGAGCACCCGCACGGTGATGTACTGCCGCGCGTTGCCCTTGGCGTCGATGACGACCCGCTCGTCCCAGTCCTTGATCCGCCAGTAGCTGAACCTGTCCTGCAGGATGTCGCAGTAGTGTCCCAGCAGCCGCTGGTCGCGCTCGGCGCGCTTCTGCCACATCGTGGCCCGGCGGGCAAACGAGACGGCCACGCTGATGGCGGCGAGCGCCACCACGGCGGCGACCACCAGAACGTACGCAGGCACGAGCTCTCCTTCGTGCCGCAGCCCCTCCCGAACAAACCGTGAGGAGTATACGGCTCGGTGCGCACCGGCGGGCGGCGGAAAAACAAGCATGCGTGCTTGATTTTGTTCACCCCGCGTGCCACGGTTGCAGCGTGACCGCCGACGTCTTCGCCACGCCCGAGCGCGTGGACCTGCGGGACACCGTGCGCCGGTTCATGGCCGCCGAGGTCCTGCCCTACCAGGACGAATGGGAACAAGCGGGCGAGCTCCCGCGTGAGCTGCACCGCAAGGCCGGCGAGCTGGGCCTGCTGGGCGTGGCGCTGCCGGCCGAAGCCGGTGGCGGGGGTGGCGACTACCTGGACGGCCTCGTCGTGGCCGAGGAGATGCTCTACGCGGGCGCGGCGGGCGGCCTGATCGCGTCCCTGTTCACCTGCGGCATCGCGGTCCCGCACATCGCCGCCGCGGGAGACCGCGCGCAGATCGACCGGTGGGTCCGGCCGACCCTCGAAGGTCGCCTGATCGGGTCATTGGCGGTGACCGAACCCGACGGCGGCTCGGACGTGGCCAACGTCCGCACGACCGCCAAACGCGACGGCGACGAGTACATCGTCAACGGCGCCAAGACGTTCATCACCTCCGGCTGCCGCGCCGACTTCGTCACCACCGTGGTGCGCACCGGTGAGCCGGGCGCGCACGGTATCTCCCTGCTGGTCATCGAGCGCGGCACGCCCGGCTTCGAGGTCTCCCGCAAGCTGGCCAAGATGGGCTGGCTCTGCTCGGACACCGCCGAGCTGTCCTTTGTGGACTGCCGGGTGCCCGCGGCCAACCTCGTGGGTGCCGAGAACCAGGGGTTCATCCAGGTCGCGCAGCACTTCGTCACCGAACGGCTGTCGCTGGCGGTGCAGGCCTACGCGGCCGCCCAACGCGCGCTGGACCTGACCCTGGAGTGGTGCCGCAATCGTCAGACGTTCGGTCGTCCCCTGATCTCCCGCCAGCTCGTGCAGCACACGCTCACCGACATGGCTCGCAAGATCGACGTGGCACGGACGTACACGCGCAGCATCGCCGAGCGGTTCGTGGCCGGTGAGGAGGTCATCGCGCAGGCCTGCTTCGCCAAGAACACCGCCGTGGAGGCGGGCGAGTGGGTGGTGGACAAGGCGGTCCAGCTGCACGGCGGGCTGGGCTACATGCGCGAGTCGGAGATCGAACGGCAGTACCGGGACATGCGGATCTTGGGTATCGGCGGCGGCACGACCGAGATCCTGACAGGCTTGGCCGCGAAGCGATTGGGGTACACGGGATGAACTTCGTCGAGTCCGAGGAGCGGCAGGCGCTGCGCAAGGCCGTCTACGACCTGGGCAAGCGCTACGGCCACGAGTACTACAACCGCATCGCCCGCGAAGGCGGGCACACCACCGAGCTGTGGCGGGAGGCGGGCAAGCTCGGCTACCTCGGTGTCGCGGTGCCCGAGGAGTACGGCGGCGGCGGTGGCGGGATCGGCGACCTCGCGGCGGTCTGCGAGGAGCTGTCCGCGGCCGGCTGCCCGTTGCTGATGATGGTGGTGTCGCCGGCGATCTGCGCGACCATCATCGCCCGGTTCGGCACGGACGAGCAGAAGCGGGAGTGGCTGCCGAAGTTCGCCGAGGGCACGGTGACCATGGCGTTCGGCATCACCGAGCCGGACGCGGGCTCCAACTCGCACAAGCTGACCACCACCGGCCGCCGGGACGGCGGGGACTGGATCCTCAGCGGGCAGAAGGTGTTCATCTCCGGCGTGGACAACGCCGACGCCGTGCTGATCGTGGGCCGCACCGAGGACGCCAAGACCGGCAAGCTCAAGCCCGCCCTGTACATCGTGCCGACCGACGCGCCCGGGTTCACCTACCAGCAGATCCAGATGGACATGGTGTCGCCGGACCGGCAGTTCACCCTGTTCCTTGACGACGTCCGGCTGCCGGCGAGCGCGCTGGTGGGCTCCGAGGACGCCGCGCTGGCGCAGCTGTTCGCGGGCCTGAACCCGGAACGGATCATGGCCGCCTCGTTCGCGACCGGCTTGGGCCGTCTCGCGCTGGACAAAGCGGTCGAGTACGCCAAGACCCGCAGCGTGTGGGGCGCGCCAATCGGTGCGCACCAAGGGGTTTCACACCCGCTGGCCGACGCCCGGATCAACATCGAGCTGGCCCGGCTGATGACCCAGAAGGCCGCCGCGCTCTACGACGCGGGTGACGACATGGCCGCGGGCGAGGCCGCGAACATGGCGAAGTACGCCGCCGGTGAGGCCGCGGTCAAGGCCGCCGACCAGGCCCTGCAGACCCACGGTGGCAACGGGGTGGCGAGCGAGTACGGTCTTGGGGCGCTCGCGGTCGCCGCCCGGGTGAGCCGGATCGCGCCGGTCAGCCGGGAGATGATCCTGAACTTCGTCGCCCAGCACAGTCTGGGCCTGCCCAAGTCCTATTAGTCCGCTGAGGAGCGAAATGGCGCGGGAGCCACAGCAGGACCGCAGCCGGGCCACCCGGCAACGGTTGCTGGAAGCCGCCATCGAGTGCCTGGCCGAGCTCGGCTGGGCAGGCAGCACTGTGGCTGTCGTCGCGGAGCGCGCGGGCGTGTCCCGTGGCGCGGCGCAGCACCATTTCCCGACGCGGGAAGACCTTTTCGCCGCGTCGGTGCAGTACGTGAGCCAGGTCCGGACCCAGTGGATCCGCCGGCACAGCGCGGACCTGCCCTCTGGTGCCGAACGCACGCGCGCGGTGGTCGACCTGGTGGTGCGGATGTACACCGGCCAGGTTTTCCGTGCGGCACTTCAGTTGTGGGTGGCGGCGAGCTCGGACGAGCAGCTGCGTGAGCTCGTCGTCCCGCTGGAGGCGCACGTCGGCCGCGAGGCGCACAAGCTCGCGGTGGAGCTGCTCGGCGTGGACGAAACCACGCCGGGCGTGAGGGAAACCGTGCAGGCGACGCTGGATCTGGCGCGTGGCCTGGGTTTGGCGAACCTGCTCACCGACGACAGCAAGCGCCGCGCGGGCATCGTCCAGCGCTGGGCGGAGATGCTCGAGCAGGCCCTGAACACGGCCGTGCGCTAGGGTTCGAGGCAAGGCGCCTTGCCTCGATCCCTTACGTCAGGCCAGTTTCAGGCTGGTGCGCTGCTTGACGGCGTCGATCTCGAGGATCTGCACCCGCACGGCCATGTCGCGGTCGAGCTGCTGGCCGTGGAGCAGGCCGTGTACGCCGCCTTCGAGCTCGACGAACGAACCGAACGACACGACCTCGGCGACGCGTCCACTCAGGACGTCACCGGCGGCGTGCTCGGCGGCGAACTTGCTGAAATCAGGGGCTTCTGTCATGTTCTCACCTCCTCTCGCCTCCCGGTCCAGTGCGACGGCACTGCGTCAACATCTGGGCGGAGACGGCGGGCCTCGGGCCCGCGGGGTGGTCACGACAGAGCCGGATTACCGTTCTGTGAATGGCACTTGGCCGACCCGGCAGTCACGGGCACGACCCTAGCAGAGCTTCACAGGCGTTCCAAGACCACCGGCAGGCCGTCCGAAGGCAACGGCAGCGCGGTCGCGTCCCACCGCACCACGTACTCCGGCGGGATCGTCCACCGGTAGTTCGTCAACATCTGGTGCAGCAACGTCTTCACCTCGAGCATGCCGAAGTGCATCCCGATGCACTTGTGCGCGCCGCCGCCGAACGGCATCCACGCGTACCGGTGCGACTTGTCCTCCCGCCGCGACTCGGAGAACCGCTCGGGGTCGAACAGGTCCGGTGAACTCCAGTACTCCGGCAGCATGTGGTTCACCCACGGGCTCAACGCGACCATCGTGTTCGCCGGCACGAAGTGGCCGAGCAGCTCGGTGTCCCGCACGGTCCTGCGCGCCAGCGAGGGCACCGGCGCCACCAGCCGCAGCGCCTCCTTGATGACCAGCTCCAAGTCCCGCAAGCCTTCCAGCGCGTCGATGTCCAGCGGGCCCGGCCCGGCGGCGAGGCACTCCGCGCGCACCCGGTCCTGCCACGCCGGATCCTTGCCCAGGTAGTAGGCGACCGCAGTGGTGGTGATGGTGGACGTGTCGTGTGCGGCCATCATCAGGAAGATCATGTGGTTCACGACGTCGTCGTCGGTGAACGCGTCCCCGTTGTCGTCGCGGGCGTGGCACAGCCCGGCGAACAGGTCGTTGGAGTCGCTCTGGCGTTTCGCCGGAACGTTGCGGCGGAAGAACTCCTCGAGCACCTTGCGCCCGCGCAGCCCCGCGTTCCACCGTCCACCCGGCACCGGGAACCGCACCAATGCCGTGCCCGCGCGGACGGTGTCGATGAACGCCTTGGTCAGCTCGGCCTCCTTGCCGCCGAAATCCGACGCCATGAAGACCCGGGCCGCGATGTCCAGCGTCAGCTGCTTCATCGCCGGGTAGACGGTGAAGTTCCCTGGCTGCCAGGCGGAAACGCCGTCGCGGGCGGTGGAGGAGACGTGCGAGAGGTACCCGGTGATCCGCGGCCGGGTGAACGCCTGCTGCATCAGCCTGCGGTGGAACATGTGCTCGTCGAAGTCCAGCAACATCAGGCCACGCCGGAAGAACGGGCCGATGAAGTAGCTCCAGCCCTGCTGGGAGAACGACTTGTCCTTGTTGGTCAGGATGGCCTGGGTGGCGTCCCCGCCGGCGACCGCGACGATCTTCACGCCGAACGCCCGCATCCACGACACCGGCCCGAAGGTCTGGTAGCGGGCCAGCGCGAAGTCCAGGCCCAGCCGCAAAGCCTCGAGCGAGTGGCCGATCAGCGGGACGCCGTTGTCGCCGCGCACCGGCAGCAGCTGCGAACCGGACGGCGGGCCGGCCAGCTCGCGCACCGGCCAGTCCTTGTTCAGCAACCACTTGTCGAAGCTGGTCGCGCCGGGGGTGTGGCTCGTGCTCCGGACCGCGGTGCTCAGGTTCGGTGAAGCAGACATCGGGTATCAGCCTCTCGTCATCGACCCGCCCGCGGTCAGCACCGCCATCGACAGGCCGGTCAGCTCGGCCACCAGCCCTGGCCGGGCGGCGATCCGGGGTGTCCTCGTCAGGTCGTTCACGATCGTCAGTGCCGCGTGCACCGTGATCCGAGCTTCCGGCTCGGCCAGCCCCGGCGCAACGGTTCTCAGCAACGTCACCCATTCGGCGACGTACGCCCGCTGCACGCGGACCAGTTCCTTGCGGTCGCGGTCGGCCAGCTCGGCGACCTCGCCGGCGAACACCCCCAGAAGGTCCTCCGACCGCAACACGATGTCCACATAGGACCGAACGAGACCCGTGAGCGCCTGGTCCGGTGCGCAAGCGCTCTCGATGGCGCCGCGGGCGGCGACCATCAGCCGGTCGGCCATCCGGTAGCCCGCCGCGGCCAGCAGCTCGGCCTTGCCGCCGAAGTGCCGGTACACGCTCGGCCCGGCGATCCCGGCCGCCGCGCCGATGTCCTCCATGCTCACGTCGCGGTACCCGCGTTCCCGGAACAACTTCGTCGCCGCGGCGAGCAGTTCCTCCCGTCGCGAGGGCACGCTCGCCGGGCGTTTCCAGGCCGGCGGCGCGACCGGCTCGGCGGTGACGATCTCGCCCGCCAGCACCCCGTGGGCCAGACCGCCGAGAAACTGCTCGAACCGTCTTCGCGGGACGGTGACGTGGTGGTCGGCCACGCTGCCGAACACGCTCAACGTGGCCCAGCACAACATCTCCGCGTGGTCGTAGGACAGCGCGGGCCGGGCGTCGCGCAACGCCGAGATCCAGTGGCCGAGCAGCTCCGCGCCCCGCTTGCGGATCTTGGTCTGGTCGGCCTTGTCCAGGTGGCGGCCCTGCCAGCGCCAGAGCGCGGTGACCTCACGCCGTTCCACCGAGAGCGCGGACACCGCCTCGACCAGCGAGTTCAACGGCTCGTCGCGGGCCAGCGCCTGGTCGGTGACCAGCCCGAACCGGTCGATCCCGGACAGCAGCACGTGCGCCAGCACGTCCTGCTTGCCGCGGAAATGCCGGTAGACCGCGGGCCCGGTGACCCCGGCCGCGGCGGCGATGTCGTTGACGCTCACGCCGTGGTAGCCGTGCCGCCGGAACAGCTCCGCGGCAGCGTCGGTCAGCTGCTCCTTGCGGTTGCGCGGCCGGCTTGCCACCTGTCCTGTGACCTCCGTCTCGGAAATCTGGTACTTACACGCTAAATGACGGTCTTATGCTTGACAAGCTGCGGATTCGTTCCATTATGTGAATCAGCATTAGCACCGGCGCGGGTGAGAGGAACGACGGCGTGAGCACAGAAGCGTTCATCTACGAGGCGATCAGGACGCCTCGCGGCCGAGGCAAGAACACCGGCTCACTGCATGGCGTCAAGCCGGTGTCGCTGGTGGTGGGCCTGATCGACGAGCTGCGCACGAGGCACCCCAACCTGGACACCGACCGGGTCAGCGACCTGATCCTCGGCGTGGTCAGCCCGGTGGGCGAGCAGGGCGCCGTGATCCCGCGGACCGCCGCGCTGGTGGCCCAGCTGCCGGACACCGTGGCGGGCGTCCAGGTCAACCGGTTCTGCGCGTCCGGTCTCGAGGCGGTCAACCAGGCCGCGCAGAAGGTCAGGGCAGGCTGGGACGAGCTGGTCATCGCGGGCGGCGTCGAGTCGATGTCCCGCGTGCCGATGGGCTCCGACGGCGGCGCGTGGGCGCTGGACCCGGAGACCAACTACGACACCTACTTCGTGCCCCAGGGCATCGGCGCCGACCTGATCGCCACCATCGAGGGCTTCTCCCGCGACGACGTCGACGCCTACGCGATCCGTTCGCAGGAGCGCGCGGCCAAGGCCTGGGCGGGCGGCTACTTCTCGAAGTCCGTCGTGCCGGTGAAGGACCGCAACGGCGTGACCATCCTGGACCACGACGAGCACATGCGCCCGGACACCACCGCGGAGGGCCTGGCCAAGCTGAAGCCGTCGTTCGCCGGGATCGGCGAGATGGGCGGGTTCGACGCGGTCGCGCTGCAGAAGTACCACTGGGTCGAGAAGATCAACCACGTTCACCACGCCGGCAACTCGTCCGGCATTGTGGACGGTGCGGCGCTGCTGCTGGTCGGCAACGAGCAGGTCGGCCAGGATCTCGGCCTGACCCCGCGGGCCCGGATCGTGGCCACCGCGGTCACCGGTTCCGACCCGACGATCATGCTCACCGGCCCGACCCCGGCGACCCGGAAGCTGTTGAAGACGGCCGGGCTGACCGTCGATGACATCGACCTGTTCGAGCTGAACGAGGCGTTCGCGTCCGTGGTGCTGAAGTTCCAGAAGGACCTGAACATCCCGGACGAGAAGCTGAACGTCAACGGCGGCGCGATCGCCATGGGCCACCCGCTGGGCGCCACCGGGGCGATGATCACCGGCACCATGGTGGACGAGCTGGAGCGCCGCGAGGCCCGCCGGGCCGTCGTGACCCTGTGCATCGGTGGCGGCATGGGCCTGGCCACCCTGATCGAGCGCGTCTGAGGAGCGGACCCTTGACCGAGAACATCTTCCGCTGGGCCAAGGACGCGGACGGCATCGTCACGCTGACCATGGACGACCCGGAGCAGTCCGCGAACACGTTCAACGCCCGGTTCCTGGACTCGCTGCACTCCACTGTGGACCGTCTGGTGGCCGAGCAGGACGACATCACCGGCGTGATCATCACGTCGGCCAAGAAGACCTTCTGCGCCGGCGGCGACCTGAAGACCATGCGCATGGCCGGCCCGGACGACGCCAAGGCATCCACCGAGCGGGTCAGCCAGCTCAAGGGCGACCTGCGCCGCCTGGAACTGTTGCCGCGCCCGGTGGTCGCCGCGATCAACGGCGCCGCGCTGGGCGGTGGCTACGAGATCGCGCTGGCCTGTAACCACCGGATCGCGTTGGACGCCAAGGGCAGCGAGATCGGCCTGCCCGAGGTCACCGTCGGCCTGCTGCCCGGTGGCGGCGGTGTCGTGCGGACGGTTCGCCTGCTGGGCATCCAGAACGCGCTGCTGAACGTCCTGCTGCAGGGCCAGAAGCACAAGCCGGCCAAGGCTTTGGAGCTCGGCCTGGTGCACGAGGTCGCGGCCACTCCGGAGGAGATGCTGGCCAACGCCCGCGCCTGGATCAAGGCCAACCCGGACGCGGTGCAGCCGTGGGACGTCAAGGGCTACAAGATTCCCGGTGGCACGCCGTCGAACCCGGCGTTCGCGGCCAACCTGCCCGCGTTCCCGGCGAACCTGCGCAAGCAGCTCAAGGGCGCGAACATGCCCGCGCCCAAGAACATCATGGCCGCGGCCGTCGAGGGCGCCCAGGTCGACCTGGAGACCGCGTTCCTGATCGAGATGCGCTACTTCGTCGACCTGCTGACCGGGCCGGTCGCGAAGAACATGATCAAGGCGTTCTTCTTCGACATGCAGTACATCAACTCCGGCGGCTCGCGCCCGGAGGGCTTCGAGAAGACGACGTTCACGAAGGTTCTCGTGCTGGGCGCGGGGATGATGGGCGCGGGTATCGCGTACTGCTGTGCCAGGGCCGGGATCGACGTCGTGCTCAAGGACGTTTCCCTTGCCGCGGCGGAGAAGGGCAAGGCCTACTCGGTCAAGCTGGTCGAGAAGGCAGTGTCCCGCGGCCGGATCACCCAGGAGAAGGGTGACGAGCTGCTGGCCCGGATCACCCCGACCGACAAGGCCGAGGACGGCGCGGGCTGCGACCTGGTGGTCGAGGCGGTGTTCGAGGACCCGGCGCTGAAGCACAAGGTGTTCCAGGAGATCGAGGGCGTGGTCAACCCGGACGCGCTGCTCGGCTCGAACACCTCCACGCTGCCGATCACCGGTCTGGCCGAGGGCGTGCAGCGCCAGGAGGACTTCATCGGCCTGCACTTCTTCTCCCCGGTGGACAAGATGCCGCTGCTGGAGATCATCCGCGGCGCCCGGACCACCGACGCCACCCTGGCCAAGGCGATGGACTTCGCGCAGCAGATCCGCAAGCTGCCCATCGTGGTCAACGACAGCCGCGGCTTCTTCACCAGCCGCGTGATCGGCACGTTCCTCAACGAGGCCGTGGCCATGGTCGGCGAGGGCATCGCGCCGCCGTCCATCGAGCAGGCCGGCAACCAGGCCGGCTACCCCGCGCCGCCGCTGCAGCTGATGGACGAGCTGACCCTGACCCTGCCGCGCAAGATCCGCGAGGAGACCAAGGCGGGCGTCGAGGCGGCCGGCGGCACCTGGGTCGCGCACCCCTCCGAGCAGGTCATCGACCGGCTGGTGCTCGAGTTCGACCGCAAGGGCCGGTCCGGCGGTGCCGGGTTCTACGAGTACGTGGACGGCAAGCGCACGAACCTGTGGCCCGGTCTGAAGGATGCGTTCAACTCCGGCTCCACGCAGATCCCGTTCGAGGACATGAAGGAGCGGATGCTGTTCGCCGAGGCACTGGAGACGGTGAAGTGCTTCGACGAGGGCGTGCTGAACTCGGTGCCGGATGCGAACATCGGTTCGATCACCGGCATCGGCTTCCCGGCCTGGACCGGCGGTGTCGTGCAGTACATCAACAACTACGCCGGCGGCGTCGCCGGGTTCGTCGCCCGGGCCCGTGAGCTGGCCGAACGCTACGGGGACCGGTTCACCCCACCAGCCTCGCTGGTGGCCAAGGCGCAGCAGGGGCAGATCATCGAATAACTACCCCTGACCTGCGGTGATGGCCTCGACATGGCGGTGTCGGGGCCATCACTGTTTTCTCAGGTTGTTTTTTGGATCTCCTTGGGTACCCGGAGGCGCAAGAGGTTGTTTTCCGGGTGGGGAGTGCAGTGATGACGTACACGAAGCGGTTGCCGAAACCAGTGGTGGAGCAGTGGGATTGGCAGTTGCACGGCTCCTGCCGGGGCCAGGAGTCGGCGGTGTTCTTCCACCCCGACAACGAGCGCGGCCCGGCCAGGCGGAACCGGCAGGCGAAGGCCAAGGCCGTGTGCCAGACCTGCCCGGTCATCGTGCAGTGCCGTCAGCACGCCCTGCAGGCCCGCGAGCCGTTCGGGGTCTGGGGCGGGCTGGACGAGGACGAACGCAGGGCGATCTTCGCCCGCCGCCACCGCACCTCGCACACCTCACAGCAGCCAGCCGCCTGAACGTTTCCCCAGCTCACCCCTCGTGAGTGGGTCGGTCGTCAGAACGACCGACCCACTCACGAGGGGTATCTGGGTTTGGCCCGGTGGATCCAGCCCAGCATGCCTTCGATCCGCCCGCCACACCAGGAACCGGCCGGTTCGACACGGAGGGCGTGTTACTGCTCACCGCTGGGATCTCGGTCATCCTGCTGGCACTCACCTATGCCGCGAAGCTCCTGTTGGCCGGGGCCGCACTGATCGTCGTTTTCGTTCTGGTGGAGCGGAAGGCGGCCGTGCCGATCGTCCCCTTGCGACTGTTCCACGGCCCAGTCCGCGGTGCGACCGCCGTGACATCGGTTCCGCCACGGGCGGTCTCACGTCAGTCGTTGGTGAGCATCCCGGATCGCAATTGCTCCAACGTCTTCGCCAGCAGCCGGGACACGTGCATCTGCGAGATGCCGATCTTCTCGGCGATCTGGGTCTGCGTGAGGTTGCCGAAGAACCGCAGCAGCAGGATGGTCCGCTCGCGTTCGGGCAGGTCCCGGATCAGCGGCAGCAGGGACTCGTGGTTGTCCACGCCCTCCAGGCCGGTGTCCGGCTCGCCCAGCATCTCGCCCAGCGACGTGTTGTCCGAGTCCTGCGTCAGCATGTCGTCCAGGGACACCGAATGGTAGGCGTTGCCCGCCTCCAGGCCCTCGTACACCTCTTCCTTGGTCAGGCCGAGGTGGGCGGCGATCTCGCTGGGCGCCGGGGCGCGGCCCAGGCGCTGGGACAGCTCGTTGCCCGCCGCGGTGATGGACAGGTGCAGCTCCTTCAGCCGCCTCGGCACCCGCACCGACCAGCTGGAGTCGCGGAAGTACCGGCGGATCTCGCCCATCACCGTGGGCACCGCGAACGACAGGAAGTCCGTGCCGCGCGCGGGATCGAACCGGTCCACCGCGTTGATCAGGCCGACCGTGGCCACCTGCACCAGGTCCTCGCTGGCCTCACCGCGGTGGGCGAACCGGCGCGCGATGTGCTCGGCCACCGGCAGGTGCCCGGTGACCAGCTCCTCGCGCAGCTCGGCGCGGCGCGGGTCGTCCTCGGCCAGCCCGGCCAGCTCGTCGAACAGCGGCGCCAGGTGCTCGTAGCTGTTGCGGCCCTTGGCTCGTGCGGTCACGCTCACCCCTCAGCTCTGCCGGCCTTGGTCAGTTCGATGACCACTCGGTAGCCGCCGGGCACCTGTTCGACCCGGGTGGTCGCGGTGTCGGTGAGGGTGGTCAGCACCCGCCAGCCGAACGACGCAGCCGGGTCCGGCAGTGTCTCCACTGTGGACAGTGTGGACGCCTGCAGGCTGATGCTGTTGGCCCCCACCCGGAACTTGCAGCGCAGTTCGGAACCGGGCCACGCGGCCATGGTGAGCATCGACCCGGCCTCGTCCGCCGCGAGCTTGAAGTCCTCGACGTAGTCCAGGTCGAAGTCCTGGCGCAGGGCGATGCTGGCCGCCAGCGACCTCAGGATCGGCAGGTACCGGGCCTCGGCCGGAACTCTCAGCTCGATGTCGCCCATGCCGATCATACTGTCCATTGAGGACTCATTGGTCGCCGTCATGACCACCGCCCCTCCCGCGCGTGCCGGTTGTCCACCGGGTCCGGTTTCCCCGGCGCCCGCCGGGGCAAACCCCTGCCGGGCGTTACCGTCGGTGACGATGTCGAAATCGAGAGGTTCACCACGTGAATTGCGGGGTAACAATGGAAACGACAGCGGGTCGTTGGCCGATCACATAGTCGAACCGTGACGCCTGGGGAGGTGGACGAAGATGAAGGACGAGTGTCCGCCCGCTGATCAGGAGCTTGCGCGGATCCGGACACGGGCCAGAGCACTCGTTGTGATGGCACGTGACGGGGACACCGCGGGACTGGTCGACGCGCTGGACGTGCTCATCTCGGAACAGGCCCGGGGCGGCCCGGGCCCGCATCTGATCGTGGGCGAGCTGTTGTCCGCCGCGGTCGCGATGGTCTCCACACGTGCGGGTGCCGTACCAGCGGAAACGCTGTTCGCCGTGGACATTCGCGACGACGCCGACCACGCGGTGGCCATCGACCACCTCGAGCCGCCACTGCGCGCGACCATCCGCGCACTGCTGGCCGAGCTGAACGGCCATCCCGAGGACGCCCGGTTCCAGCTGGAGCTGGCGCTGCGGGACATCGACCTGGAGGCGACCCTGGAAGTGGTCGTGCACGCTCTACTGTGGACCATTGGGATGCTGGAGTGGTGCGAGGAACAGGGTATCGAGGCGCCCGAATGGCTTAGGGGTGCGGGTCTCGCGGCATAGGCTTGCGGTGGGTTGTTCCTGCAGGCAGGGTGGGGTTCGTGCCGGGTGATCTCAGCGACTACCGCCGGAAACGCGACGCCAAGCGCACTCCGGAGCCGATGCCGCAGGATGGCGTTCTGCCGCACGGCAATGACGACACGTTCGTCATCCAGGAGCACCACGCCCGCCAGCTGCACTGGGACGTCCGGCTGGAACGCGGCGGCGTGCTGGTGTCCTTCGCCGTGCCCAAAGGCCTGCCGCCGGAGCCCAAGGTGGTCCGGATGGCCGTGCACACCGAGGACCACCCGCTCGAGTACGCCACCTTCGAGGGCGTGATCCCGAAGGGGGAGTACGGCGCCGGGAAGATGACCATCTGGGACCGCGGCACCTACGAGACGCTGAAGTGGAAGGACACCGAGGTCGACGTCGTCCTGCGCGGCGAACGCGTGCGGGGCCGGTTCACCTTCTTCAAGGGCGGCGAGGGCTGGATGGTCGTGCGGCGGGGCGCGCCGCAGGACCCGGGCTGGGAGTCGCTGCCCGAACAGCTCGAACCGATGTTGGCGACTGTCGGCGAGATGCCGGGCGACCCGGAGAAGTACGCGTACGAGTTCAAGTGGGACGGAGTGCGCGCGCTGGTCCGGGTGGAGGGCGGGCGGCTGCAGATCTTCAGCCGCGCGGGCAACGAGGTCACGGCCACCTACCCCGATCTGGCCGAACTGGGCAAACAGCTCGGCAGCGCGCAGGCCTGGCTGGACGGCGAGATCGTCGCGTTCGCCGGTGGCAAGCCGAGCTTCGCCGAACTGCAGAAACGTATGCATATTGGCAACTCTGCACAGGCTCGCAAGGTGGCCGGCCAGGTCCCGGTCAGCCTGCTGATCTTCGACCTGCTGCACTTCGAGGGCCGGTCACTGCTGCGGCTGCCGTTCGCCGACCGCCGCGCGTTGCTGGAGAAGCTCGAACTGCGCGGGCCCAACTGGTACACCTCGCCGTCCTACCCGGGGGCCGGTGACGCGGTGCTCAAGGCCAGCCGGGAACAAGGGCTCGAAGGTGTGATCGCCAAGCGGCTGGACTCACGTTATGTACCCGGCCGGTCCACCGCGTGGATCAAGGTCGCCGACGTGCGTCCCCAGGAGGTGGTCATCGGCGGCTGGCGGCCGGGGGAGGGGCGGCGCGAGGGCGTGCTCGGCGCGTTGCTGCTCGGCATCCCGGAAGGCGACGGGCTGCGGTTCGTCGGTTCGGTCGGCACCGGTTTCAGCGACGCGGATCTGGAAAGCCTGACCGAGACGCTGCGGCCGCTGGCCCGCAAGACCTCCCCGTTCAACGGCAAGCTGCCGCCCGAGCGGGCGCGCGGTGCGAAATGGGTGGAACCTACGTTGGTGGGCGAAGTGGTGTTCCGGATCTGGACCCCGGACAACCGGATGCGGGCGCCGGTCTGGCGCGGCCTGCGGTCCGACAAGTCACCCGGAGAGGTGAGGCTGAATGGGTGATCAGCTGGTCGACGTGGCGGGCCGCCGGCTCAAGCTGACCAACCTGGAGAAGGTGCTCTACCCGGAGTCCGGGTTCACCAAGGGACAGGTGATCGACTACTACGCCCGGATCGCGCCGGTGCTGCTGCCGCACCTGAAGGACCGGCCGGTGACGTTGCGCCGGTACCCCAACGGCGTGGACGGCCAGTCGTTCTACGAGAAGAACGTGGCCCGGCACGCGCCGGAGTGGGTGCGCACCGAGCGGCTGCCCACCCCGGGCAGCTCCAAGGGCAACGAGTTCCTCGACTTCGTGCTGGTCGACGACCTGGCCACGCTGGCATGGGTGGCCAACCTCGCGGCGCTGGAGCTGCACGTTCCGCAGTGGACCATCGGCAACGACCCGGACCTGCTGGTGTTCGACCTCGACCCGGGCCCGCCCGCGACGGTCGTCGAGTGCTGCCAGGTCGCGTTGTGGCTGCGGGAGGAACTGGACGAAGGCGGCTATCCCGCGTACCCGAAGACCAGTGGTTCCAAGGGGATGCAGCTCTACGTTCCGGTCGAGCCGGACGAGATGGACACCTGGGAGTACGCCAAGAAACTCGCCGAGCGGCTCGCGAAGGCCTATCCCAGGCAAGTTGTCGCCACGATGGCCAAGGCGCAGCGGGACGGCAAGGTGTTCATCGACTGGAGCCAGAACAAGCCGGCCAAGACCACCATCGCGCCCTACTCGATGCGGGCGCGGCCACGTCCAACTGTGTCAACGCCTGTTACATGGCAGGAGGTCGAGGACTGCCGGCACGTCGACGACCTGACCTTTGTCGCCGACGAAGTCCGCGCGCGGGTCGAGGAGTTCGGCGACCTGCTCGATTACCGCAGGTAGTCTTGTTCACCTAGGGACTCCCATTCGGTGACGGCGCGGTTGCGCCGTCCTGACTAGGAAACTGTGCGTTAACTCCTCGCCCACACGTTGGAGCGAAGGACGCGGTTGGTGGGTACCACCAAGGAAAAACAGGGGTAATCTCCCAACGGGGTTCGGCGCGAAGGGAAGTGGTTCCACATGGTTCGACAGCGCCCGGGTGCGGCGCAGGTCATCGATAACGTCATGCCACGAACGCCGCCAGAGCAGCGCCGGGTGCATACCGAGCGCCCGCGGCCCGAGCTGCCAAGACCCACCCTGGCCCTGATCCCCGGCGTTCAGCTGCGCCGGGCGGTGGACACCGCCCTGCTCGAGCTGCAGAAGGTTTCGTCAGCCGAACGGTCCGAAATGCTCGGTGCCATGCGCCGGGTGAACGACAACCTGCACGGCGCCCTCGCGCACACCGCCGCGATCGGCGAGACGTGCATGGTCGCCTCGGCGGTGCAGGCCGTGCACGCGGCCGAGGAGCACCTCCAGGCGTCCGAACTGAGCCAGGCGCGCGTGGCGCTGACCACCGCCCGCGAGCGCCTCACCCTGCGCGCCATCCCGAAGGACACCCCCTGAGCGAGCGTGTCGACGAGGCCCTCGCGGCGCTGGCGGCGGCCCATGGGGTCGCGACCTGGTACGAGGACGCCGACCAGCGCCGGGTCGAGGTTGATCGGACGGTCGTCCTCGAGGTGCTCGAGCAGCTCGAGGTCGACCCGGGGGCAAGTGCGCGACGCAAGGGACTGCCGGACACCGTCGTTGTCCGGCAAGGCGCCCGTTTCCGGACCGGCCGCGCTGTGGTGCGCGCGGAGGACGGCACGCGGTACGCGGTCACCGATGTCCTGCCCCCGGACCTCCCGCTGGGCTGGCACGTCCTGGAGGCCGAGGACCGGGAGATCCCGCTCGCGGTGACCCCGGCGCGGCTGCCCGAGGTGCCGCGCGCGTGGGGCTGGATGCTGCAGCTGTACGCCCTGCACTCGCGGGAGTCCTGGGGCATGGGGGATTTCGGCGATCTGGCGTCGTTCGCGCGGTCCGCCGAGGGCGCCGGGGTGATCTTGGTCAACCCGGTGCAGGCGATCGTGCCGACGGTCCCGGTGAACCGGTCGCCGTACTCGCCGTCCAGCCGCCGGTTCGCGAACCCCTTGTACATCAAGGTGACCGCGACCCGTGAGTTCCAGCAGGCGCCGCCCGATGTCCGGGACCGGGTGCTGGCGCTGGCTCCGGGGCCGCTGGGCGACTTGATCGATTACGACGCCGTCTGGACCGCCAAGCGCGCGGCCCTGGAACTGTTGTGGCCCGGGCAGATCCGGCCGCTGCAGCCGGGTCTCGCCGACTTCGCGACGTTCTGCGCGCTGGCCGAGATCCACGGTGGCGACTGGCGGGAGTGGCCGCTCGCGTTGCGGCGCCCGGACAGCCCGGAGGTGACCGCCGCACGCCGGGAGCTGGCGCCACGCATCGCTTTCCACGCGTGGCTACAAGAACTGTGTGAGCAGCAGCTCACTTCCGCGCGGGCGGCCGCGTCGGCGATGTCCGTCGGGATCGTGCACGACCTGCCGGTCGGCGTGGACCCGGGCGGCGCGGACGCGTGGGCGCTGCAGGACGTGTTCGCCTCGCGGGTCACCGTCGGGGCGCCGCCGGACGCGTTCAGCCAGCAGGGCCAGGACTGGCGGCTGCCGCCGTGGCGCCCGGACCGGCTGGCCGCGGCCGGTTACCAGCCTTTCATCGAGGTGTTACGCAGTGTCCTGGGGCACGCGGACGGCATCCGGGTGGACCATGTCGCCGGGTTGTGGCGGCTGTGGTGGATCCCGCCGGGCGAGCCGCCGAGCCGCGGCACGTACGTGCACTACGACTCCGAGGCGATGCTCGGGATCCTGGCTCTGGAGGCGCACCGGCACAACGCCGTGGTGGTCGGCGAGGACCTCGGTACGGTGCAACCGCACGTCACCACGACACTGCACGAGCGGGGAATGCTCAGCTCCGCCGTTCTGTACTTCCAGCGTGACTACCGGACCGAAGGTCACCCGTTCGTGCCCCTCCAGTCGTGGGAACCGCACTCGATGGCCAGCATCTCCACCCACGACCTGCCCACCGCGGCCGGGTTCCTCACCGCCGAGAACGTCCGCGTGCGCGTGGAGCTGGGCCTGGTCGGCGACGTGCCGGCCGAGTACGCGCGGGTCGCGGCCGAACGCAGGGACCTGATCGAGTTCATGGTCAAGGAGGGCGTGCTCGACTCGCCGGACGCCTCGGACGAGGACATAGTCGTCGCCATGCACGCTCTGTTGACGCGCGCTCGCAGTGCGTTGCTGCTCACCTCGCCGCCGGACGCGCTGATGGAACACCGCCAGCCGAACCTGCCGGGAACCGTGGACGAGTACCCCAACTGGCGAATTCCGCTGCCGGTAGCCGTCGAGGAGCTGTTTTCGCAGGCCAGCGTGCGGAGGGTGGTGCACGCTCTGGGATCGGGTGCTGACCCTGCGTGACGTACCCGCGTGCCCCTGCCGGGCCCGTTCCGGCCTTCTCTAGGGTCATCGCAAAGCAACACGAGGAGCGAGCGTGCGGCCTTGGCCCGGATCCCCCTACCCGCTCGGCGCCACTTACGACGGCGCCGGCACCAACTTCGCCCTGTTCTCGGAGGTGGCCGAGTTCGTCGAGCTGTGCCTGTTCGATGACGACGGCGTGGAGACGCGGATCAGGCTGCCCGAGGTGGATGGCTTCGTGCACCACGGTTACCTCGCCACGATCGGTCCTGGGCAGCTTTACGGGTACCGCGTGCACGGTCCCTACGACCCGGCGCGCGGCCTGCGGTGCAACCCACAGAAGCTGCTGCTGGACCCGTACGCGAAAGCCGTGGCCGGCAGCAACATCGACTGGCACGAGTCGCTGTTCAGCTACCCGTTCGGCGACCCCGATGGGCGCAGCGACGCCGACTCCATCGGGCATGTGCCGATGGGAGTGGTGGTCAGCCCGTACTTCGACTGGGGCAACGACCGGCACCCGAAGACGCCGTACAACGAGTCGGTGATCTACGAGACCCATGTGCGCGGTCTCACACTGCAACACCCGTTCGTGCCCGAGGAGATCCGCGGCACGTACGCGGGCCTGGCGCACCCGGTGATCATCGAGCACCTGACCAAGCTCGGCGTCACCGCGGTCGAGCTGATGCCGGTGCACCAGTTCATCACCGACCACGCGCTGGCCGAGCGGGGCCTGCGGAACTACTGGGGCTACAACACGATCGGCTTTTTCGCGCCGCACTCGGCATACTCGGCCACCGGCCGGGGCAACCAGGTGCAGGAGTTCAAGGCGATGGTCCGCGACCTGCACGAGGCGAACATAGAAGTGATCCTGGACGTGGTCTACAACCACACGGCCGAGGGCAACCACCTCGGTCCGACGTTGTCCATGCGCGGCATCGACAACCAGGCCTACTACCGGCTGGTCGAGGAGGACCGCCGGTACTACATGGACTACACCGGGACCGGGAACTCGCTGAACGTGCGCAACCCGCACACGTTGCAGCTGATCATGGACTCGTTGCGGTACTGGGTGACCGAGATGCACGTCGACGGGTTCCGGTTCGACCTCGCCGCGACCCTGGCCCGTGAGTTCTACGACGTGGACCGGCTGGCGGCGTTCTTCGACATCGTCCAGCAGGACCCGGTGATCAGCCAGGTCAAGCTGATCGCCGAGCCGTGGGACGTCGGCCCCGGTGGCTACCAGGTGGGCAACTTCCCTCCACTGTGGACGGAATGGAACGGCAAGTTCCGGGACACCGTCCGCGATTTCTGGCGCGGTGAACCCGCGACCCTCGGCGAGTTCGCCTCGCGGATCACCGGTTCCTCGGACCTGTACCAGGACGACGGGCGGCGGCCGTTCGCGTCGATCAACTTCGTCACCGCGCACGACGGGTTCACGCTGAACGACCTGGTGTCGTACAACGACAAGCACAACATCGCCAACGGCGAGGACAACCGGGACGGCGCCGACGACAACCGTTCGTGGAACTGCGGTGTCGAGGGCCCGACGGACGACGCCGAGGTGCTCGCGTTGCGGGCGCGGCAAAGGCGGAACATGCTGGCGACGACGCTGTTGTCGCAGGGCACGCCGATGCTGCTGAACGGCGACGAGATCGGCCGGACCCAGCACGGCAACAACAACGCCTACTGCCAGGACAACGAACTGTCCTGGGTGGACTGGGAGCTGGCCGAGGACTACCACGACCTCAAGACGTTCACCGCGGCGCTGACCAAGCTGCGCCGCGAGCACCCGGTGTTCCGGCGCCGCCGGTTCTTCGCCGGGCGGCCCATCCGCCGGAGCGACGAACTGCGCGACATCGCGTGGTTCACGCCCGGCGGGCAGGAGATGACCGAGCAGGACTGGGAGTCCGGCTTCGGGCGGTGCATCGTGGTGTTCCTCAACGGCGAGGGCATCGCGGACCTGGACCAGCGGGGCGAGACCGTCACCGACACCTCGTTCTTGTTGTGTTTCAACGCACATCACGAGGACATCGACGTGACCCTGCCCAACGGGGACTACGCCGAGAAATGGACAGTCGTGGTGGACACCGCGACCGGCGAGGTGGGCGCCGGCCCGACCGTGCCGGCCAAGTCCACCCTCACGGTCGTCGCACGATCCCTGGTCGTGCTGGAGCGCACGGAGGAACAGGAGTGATCCCCAGCTCGACCTACCGGCTGCAGCTCGGGCCGGACATGACGTTCGACCACGTCGCCGAGATCGCGGACTACCTTGCCGCGCTTGGCGTCGGAGCGGTGTACGCGTCGCCGGTCCTCGCGGCGGCACCGGGTTCGACGCACGGCTACGACGTGGTCGACCCGACCCAGGCCAGCCCCGCCCTCGGCGGCGAGGAGGGCCGGATGCGGCTGGCGGGCGAGCTGCAGGAGCTGGAACTCGGGCTCGTGGTGGACATCGTGCCCAACCACATGGGCATCGCGGACCCGCCGTCGAACCCCTGGTGGTGGGACGTTCTGCGCAACGGGCGGTCCTCGCGGTACGCGCGGTACTTCGACATCGACTGGGAGGCCGGCCCGATCCTGGTGCCGGTGCTGGGGTCGGACTCGCTGGCCGATCTGTCCGTCGAGGACGATGAGCTGCGCTACTTCGACCACCGTTTCCCGTTGGCGCCCGGCACTTCTGGTGGTAGCGCCGAGGAGGTTCACGATCGGCAGCACTACCGGCTGGTGAACTGGCGGCGGGCGAACACCGAGCTGAACTACCGGCGGTTCTTCGACATCACGACCCTGGCGGCCGTCCGGGTCGAGGACCCCCTGGTGTTCGAGGCCACGCACGCGGCCGTGTTGCGGTGGGTGAAGAACCTCGAGGTCACCGGGATCCGGGTGGACCATCCGGACGGGTTGACGCATCCGGGTGAGTACCTGCGCCGGTTGCGGGCTGCCGCGCCGGATACCTGGCTGGTGGTCGAGAAGATCCTCGGTCCGGATGAGACGCTGCCGTCGACCTGGCCGGTCGACGGGACGACGGGGTATGACGCGCTTCGGTTGGTGTGCGGGGTGTTCATCGACCCCGCGGGCGAGGCCCCGTTGTCCGCCCTCGCGGGGGACCAGGACCTGCACGCGATGGAGACCGAGCGCAAGCGCTGGGTCGCCGAGCACCTCTTGCGCGCCGAGGTCCGGCGGATCTCGCGGCTGGGTGTGCCCGAAGAGGCCGTGATCGACTACCTGCCGCGGTACCAGGTGTACCGGTCCTATCTGGCCGATGGCATCAAGGACGCCTTGCCGGTGGGCGATGTGGGGGAGCGGATGCTCGCCCGGCCGGACAGCGAGGTGACCTCGCGGATCGAGCAGACCGCCGCGATGGTGATGGCCAAGGGCGTCGAGGACACGACTTTCTACCGTTACAACAGGTTTGTGGCGCTGAACGAGGTCGGCAGCGATCCGGGCCGGTTCGGTGTCTCGGTGGAGGAGTTCCACACCAAGGCCTCGGCCGCTCTCGAGTCCGGCATGACCGCACTGTCCACTCATGACACCAAGCGGTCCGAGGATGTCCGCGCCCGGCTGGCCGTGTTGTCGGAGATCCCCGCGGAGTTCGCTTCGGCGGTGCAGCGGTGGACCTCGAAGGTTCCGTTGCCGGAGCCGACGCTGAACCTGTTGGCGTGGCAGACAGTCGTTGGTGCGTGGCCGATCTCCGAGGAGCGTCTGCGGGCATACCTGGAGAAAGCCTCCCGTGAGGCCAAGATCGCCACCAGCTGGACGGACCGCAACGAGGAGTTCGACGCCGCGGTGGCCGCCTGGCCGGCGCAGGTGTTCGCCGCTCTGGGCGGGGAGATCGAGGAGTTCGTCGCCCGGATCCAGTGGCACGGCTGGTCGAACTCGTTGGCGCAGAAGCTGGTCCAGCTGACCATGCCCGGTGTGCCGGACGTGTACCAGGGCACCGAGCTGTGGGACTACTCGCTGGTCGACCCGGACAACCGCCGGCCGGTGGACTTCGAGCTGCGCCGGGAGATCCTGGCCCGGGTCGAGGAGGAGGTCCCGGCGATCGACGCGTCCGGGGCGGCCAAGCTTCGCGTTGTGTCGCAGGCGTTGCGTCTGCGGTGGGAGCGGCCCGAGCTGTTCACCGGATATTCGCCGCTGTCCGCCACCGGCTCCGCGGCCTCCCACGTGCTCGCTTTCTCCCGTGGCTCAGGCAATCTCGTGACCGCGGTGACTCGTTTGCCTGCGGGGCTGGAACAAGCGGGCGGCTGGCACGACACCGCGCTGCCCCTTTCCGGGACGTGGACCGACGTGATCACCGACCGCGTCGTCGATTCCTTTGCTGTGGCCGATGTTTTCTCCCGGTATCCCGTCGCGCTGCTGGTGCGGAGTGAACAGTGACCTTCTCGGTGTGGGCACCCGGGCATACCCGGGTGGAGATCTCGGTCGACGGCGTCCGGCACCCGATGACTTCGGGGGAGGGCGGCTGGTGGTCCACGGACGTCTCCGGGACGGACTACTCGTTCTTCGTGGACGATGACCCGACTCCCCTGCCGGACCCGCGGTCGCTGCGTCAGCCGACCGGCGTGTTCGGTCCTTCCCAGGTGTATTCCCACTCTTTCCCGTGGACGGACTCCGGCTGGACCGGGCGTGCGTTGCCGGGCAGTGTCATCTATGAGCTGCACATCGGGACTTTCACCTCATCCGGCACGTTCGACGCGGCCATCGCGCGGCTGGATCACCTGGTTTCGCTGGGTGTGGACTTCATTGAGGTCATGCCCGTCAACTCCTTTGATGGCACAGCGGGCTGGGGCTACGACGGCGTGCTTTGGGGCGCTGTGCACGAACCCTATGGCGGGCCTGACGGGTTCAAGCGGTTCGTCGACGCCGCTCATGCCCGCGGTTTGGGCGTTGTGCTTGACGTTGTGTACAACCACATGGGCCCTTCCGGTGCTTTTCTTGACCGGTTCGGCCCGTATTTCGCGGGCCAGAACATCTGGGGCGCGGCGCTGAACGTCTATGGCCCTGGCTCCGATGAGGTGCGCCGGTATGTCATCGACAACGCCTTGATGTGGTTCCGGGATTTCCATGTCGACGCGCTGCGCCTGGACGCCATCCACGCGATCGTCGACCACCGCGCCAAGCACATCCTCGAGGAGCTGGCGGAAGAGGTCGAGGGTTTGTCGGCGGGTTTGCGCCGCCCGTTGACCCTGATCGCCGAGTCGGACCTCAACGATCCCAGGCACGTCACGCCTCGGGCCGCGGGCGGTTACGGCCTGGACGCGCAGTGGTGCGATGACATCCACCATGCGCTGCACGTGTTCCTCACCGGCGAAAGCCAGGGCTACTACGCCGATTTCGCCGCCCCTGACGCAGTGAAAACCACCCTCGAGAACGCGTTCTTCCACGCGGGCACCTGGTCCTCGTTCCGGGACCGCACCCACGGCCGCCCCATCAACAAAGCGGTGACCCCCGCGCACAGGTTCCTGGCGTTCCTGCAGAACCACGACCAGATCGGCAACCGCGCCACCGGCGACCGAATGTCGGCCACCGTGTCCCCAGGCGTCCTCGCCTGCGGCGCCGCCCTGGTGCTGTGTTCCCCGTACACCGCCATGATCTTCATGGGCGAGGAGTGGGGCGCCAAAACGCCGTGGCAGTTCTTCGCGTCCTTCCCCAACCCAGAGCTGGCCGACGCCGTGCGCACCGGCCGCCGCCGCGAGTTCGCCGAGCACGGGTGGGGCGAATCCGAAGTCCCCGACCCCATGGACCCCCAGACGGTCAGAAACTCCACTTTGGACTGGTCCGAGCTGGAAGACGCGGCGCACAAAGACCTCTTCGAGACTTACCGCGCCCTCATCGGCCTCCGCCGTGAGTACCCCGAACTCACCGATCCCCGGCTGGAGGACTTCGTCGTCGACCAGGACGACCGCGTGATCACCTTGCACCGCGGTGCCATCAAGGTCATCTGCAACCTGAGTTCTTCCGCAATCCCGCGTCCCCCAGGCAAAGTCCTTCTGGCGTCAGCGGACGCCGAGGACATCCCGAGCGAGAGCTTCGTGGTTGTTCGCGCGGAGTAGGGACTGGCGCCACTGGGGGCGTGCGTGGCTGGGGCGCGGTTCGGTTTGACAAGGGTCCCGTCGGCGCCTTCGTGCGTCACGTTGCTCCGGGCCCGTGTCTCGCGTTGGTCCCGGGTGTCCCACCGGCACTGCCTCTTGCCTCCCAGCACGATCTCACCGCCGTAAACAGTTCGCAGCAGGGCTCTTGCGGGATGTAGTACATGTGCTACATTCTGAGCTACACGTTGGATGGGGAGGGAGCTATGGCTGGGGACGGGTCTGTTATCGAGGTTCGTGGGTTACGGATGCGGTATGGCACCAATGATGTGTTGAGGGGGATCGACTTCCGGGCCGAGCGGGGGGAGGTTGTCGCTCTTCTTGGGCCCAATGGGGCTGGGAAGACCACGACCATCGAGATCCTTGAGGGGTTCCGGATGCGGTCCGCTGGGGATGTCCGGGTCCTGGGGGTGGATCCGGCCAAGGGGGATGAGGCTTGGCGTGCGCGGCTGGGGATCGTGCTGCAGTCTTGGCGTGATCATGGGAAGTGGCAGGTGCGCGAGATGCTCATGCACCAGGCCAGTTACTACGCGCCTTATCACCGCACGTGGGATGTCGACGAGCTCATCGAGGTCGTGGGGCTGACCGAACATGCGCTGAAGAAGATCAACAGGTTGTCCGGTGGGCAACGGCGCCGGCTGGATGTGGCGTGTGGGATTGTGGGGCGGCCCGAGTTGTTGTTCCTCGACGAGCCGACGGTGGGGTTCGATCCCGCGGTGCGGCGGGAGTTCCACGAGCTCGTGCACCGTCTGTCCGATGAGGACACCACCATCCTGCTGACCACGCACGATCTCGCCGAGGCGGAGAAGCTCGCCGACCGGATCATGATCCTGTCCGGCGGCACCGTGATCGCCGACGGCTCGGCCGACCAGCTCTCGCTGCAGATGGCCACCGAGTCCGAGGTCAAGTGGACCGTGCACGGCCAGCGGTTCGTGCACGCCACCACCGAGGCCACGAAGTTCGTGCACGACCTGTTCAAACAGTACGGGGACGACGTCGAGGACCTCGAGGTCCGGCGCGGCTCCCTGGAGGACACCTACATGGCCATGGTCATGCGCTTCGAGACGAACCAGCTGGAGGTGGCCCGGTGAGCACGTTCGCCACGACAGCGCGCATCGGGGTGCGCCGCGGCCTGATCGAGCTGAAGCAGTCGCTCCGCTCCTACACCGACCTCGCCGGGATGCTCTTCCCATCGGCGATCCTGTTGGTGGTCATGCTGTTCATGCGTGGCTCCACGATCGGCACCACCGGCTTCTCGCTGGGCGCCGCCACCCTGCCGAGCAGCATCGGGATGAGCGTCGCGTTCGGCGGCTTGATGGCGCTGGCGCAGAGCATGGCGGTCGAGCGCGAGGACGGGACCCTGTTGCGCGCCAAGGCAACCCCGAACGGCATGCAGGCCTACCTGATCAGCAAGGTCTTCTCGGTGTCGGTCGGCAGCGTGATCGGCCTGCTGCTGTTGCTGGTCCCCGGCGCGTTCCTGTTCGACGGGCTCGCCCTCGGCTCGGTGGGTTCCTGGCTGCTGCTGGCCCTCGTGCTTCTCATCGGCTTGGTCGCGACCATGCCGCTGGGCGCGGTGATCGGCGCGATGTTCAAGAACCCGCGCTACGCCAACCTGATGACGCTGCCGATGATGGGCATGGTCGGTATCTCCGGGATCTTCTTCCCGCTCTCGGAGGCCGCGCGCTGGCTGCAGGACCTCGCGCAGGTCTTCCCGATCTACTGGCTGGGCCTGGGAATGCGGCACGCGCTGCTGCCGGACTCGCTGAAGGTGGTCGAGATCGGCGGGTCGTGGCGGCCGGTGGAGATGGTGCTCGTGCTCACCGCGTGGGCCGTCGCGGGCCTGATCTTGGCACCGGTAGTGTTGCGCCGCATGGCCCGCCGCGAGTCCGGGTCGAACATGGAACGCCTGCGCGAGAAGGCGATGAAGCGGGTCACATGACATGAGCGAGGTCATCTACAACCGCATCGCCATGCTGCGCGCCGAACGCGGCATCTCCCGCAGGCAGCTGTCGGACGCGCTGGGCGTGCACTACCAGACGATCGGCTACCTGGAACGCGGCGAGTACAGCCCGAGCCTGCACCTGGCGCTGCGGATCGCGGAGTACTTCGAGGTGCCGGTGGAGGTCATCTTCTCCACCGCGCCCTTCCCACGGATCGGCACCGGCCGAACAGCGTGACCCGGCCGAGACAAACCCAGCGATAAATCCACAGTGGAGGGTCTCTTTCGGGGGACATATAGTCGCATTCGAACGTGCGCATGGTATGCCCGTTGGTGGACGTTTTTCGCCCGTTGTCGGCTGTACTTCGGGAGGACACGTGTTCACGCTGCAAGAGGCCACCCGTCGCGTCGAGGATCTCGCCCAGCACGCGATGTCCCTGTTGTCCTCGGCCGAGGCGGAGAAGCTCTCCGGCGAACCCTCACCCTGCGACGACCCGTACGACGGCGGCCCGTCGGGGAAGTTCATGGCGGTGGCCGAGTACCGGATCTGGGACCTGGCCCCGGCCGACTACCCGCGGCATGTGGACACCCTGCACACCTGGTGGACCGCCAACGGTTTCGAGATCCTGCATGACGCCCGCCCGGTCGGACTCTATGTGTGGGTGGAGAACGCGGCGGACGGGTTCCGGATGGCGGTGCAGGCCAACAAGAACGGCGCCCTGTTGCTCACCGCCACATCGCCGTGCGTGTGGCCGGGCAGGACGCCGGAAGGCTGACGAACACGACTCCAAGGCGCGGCCACCGTTGGCCGCGCCTGTGGCTGACTAACCCGCCAGTGCCAAGAGGCCCTGGTTGCGGGCGGGGTGGCGAAGCTCGGCGAGCGCGTGCTTCTCCAGCTGGCGGATCCGCTCACGGGTGAGCCCGATCCGCTCGGCCACCTGCTGCAGCGTGTACTCGTGGCCGTCGTGCAGGCCGTAGCGCAGCGAGATGATCAACGCCTCGCGCTGCGGCAGGGTCGCGATCTGCTTGCGCAGCTCGCTGTAGAGCTCCTCGCGCTCGAGGATCTCGGCGGCGTTCTCCGCCTCCATGTCGGGCACCAGGTCGGCGATCTTGGAGTCGCCGTCCTCGCCGACCGGGGTGTCCAGGCTGACCGCGTCCCGCCCGGCCCGGCGCAGCTCGATGATGCGCTCGGCGGTGGTGCCGACCTCCTCGGCCAGCTCCTGCGGGGTCGGGTCCCGGTTCAGCTTGGTCTCCAGCTTGCGCTCCACGCGGCGGAACTTGGCGAGCTCCTCCACCACGTGCACGGGCAGCCGCACGGTACGGGTCTGCTCGGCCAGCCCCCGGCCGATCGCCTGCTTGATCCACGCCATGGCATAGGTGGAGAACTTGAAACCCTTGCTGTAGTCGAACTTCTCCACCGCTCGGATCAGCCCGAGGTTGCCCTCCTGGATGACGTCCAGCATCGGCAGGCCGGCCTGCGAGCGCTTGCGGGCCTGGGAGACCACGAGCCGCAGGTTGGCACGGATCATGTGGTCCTTGGCCCGGCGGCCCTCCCTGGCGATGATCTTCAGCTCGGCCGGGTCGTGGGCGATCTGCTCGCCCTCCTCGGCGCGCCGGAGCAGCTCGGTGGCGTATAGTCCTGCTTCGATCTGCTTGGACAGTTCGACTTCCTGCTGGGCGGTGAGCAGTGGTGTCGCTCCGACCTCGGCCAGGTAGTATCCAACCAGATCGGCGTCTTCCCTAGGGCGCACAACGGCCTTGGTCGTCTCGACGGACATGGTCTCCCCCTTTCAGGGCGCGCAGGTGTTCGCCCGCGCCCCGCGTGTACCTGCCGGGCGTGGGTTCGAACGATGTCTTCACCGGATACCGGTTACGCAGCGTTCAACGTTACCTGGCCTGTTGGTATTCCTCTTCTGCGACGATGGACACACAGACGCATGACGCAGGTGTAGCCGGCGTCACCTGGTCGAGCTACGGTAAGGTGAGCCTTACCTAAGTCCATCGCTCTGAGCAGGGGGAACGCACGTGCCAACAGCCAGCAAGGTCATCCTCGCGGAGGTCCGCGGCGTGCGCCGGCTCACCCCGCACATGAGCAGAATCACCCTGCATTTGGACGGTCTGAGCGGCTTCGATCACACCGGACCCGACCAGTTGGTCCGCACGTTCTTCCCGCAGAGCCACCAGCGTGTCCCGGTGGTTCCGCTGAGTGACGACTGGTGGACTGAGTACCAGCAGTTGCCAGAGGACATCCGTCCCGTTGTTCGCAACTACACGATACGGCGATTTCTTCCCGCCCGCAGGTCAATTGATCTGGACTTCGTGCTGCACGGTGACACCGGCCCGGCCTCCCGCTGGGCCCAGGCCGCCCAACCGGGTGATGTCATCGGGGTGTTGACCGACGGGCACGGCTACAACGAACCCGAGGGCACCACCTCCCGGCTGCTGATCGCCGACGAGACGGCGCTGCCCGCCGCGGGTGCCATCCTCGACGCTCAGGACGGTTCGGCGCGACTGCTCGCCGAGGTCAACGGCGCCCAGGACGAGATCCCGTTGAAGGCCTCGGTCCGGTGGATCCACCGGGACGGGCCCGCTCGCGGTACCGGCGAGCTGATGGTGTCCCACCTGTCGTCGGTGCCGATCGAACCCGCGGGGCTGTACGTGTGGATCGGGGGCGAGGCGGGGATGGTCAAGGCGGCCCGGCGGCACCTCGTCGCGCGGGGCGTGCCGAAGAAGCAGATCTACTTCTGCGGGTACTGGCTGCACAAGCGCAACGACAACGACGCGTTCCTCGAGGCCGAGCGGGCGGAGTACTTCGCGCAGCTCGCTTAGCTGGGGGTTTCCGCGATGGGGAAGTGGATGGCGCTGAGCAGGCGGGGAGTGCGGCCCGGAGCGGGGCCGTTCCCGGCGTGGGCCCGGAACGCGGCGGTGACCTCCTCGATCAGGGCCATGCATTCCTCGGGGTTCAGCCAGATGATGCCCTGGCGGTAACCCACCGCATCCGCCACGGGATCCGCGCCCTCCTCGTCCAGGTATGCGTTGAACTCGGCCAGCAGCACCGCCATGGCCGCTGCGAACCCCTGGCGGTGGTCCTCCAGCGTCATCCTCGCCGCGGCCTCCATGTCGATCGCGGTCCGGTCCCGGCGGAGCCGGTAGTGGCGTTCCACTGCGCCGTGGACCCGTTGTTCGTCGACCACTTCGAGGATCCCGGCCTCGGCGAGCAGGGCGACGTGCCGGTACACGCTCGTCTTCGGGACGTCGCGCAGCCTGGTGACCAGGTCGGATGTCGTCAGGGTCCGGTCGCCGGACATGGCGTGCACGATGCGCAGCCGGACGGGGTGCAGGAGAAGGTCGAGCGTGTCCACACCGGAACGATCCCACATCTGGTACCGTTCTCAAAGTTGGGAACGCACCGCTAGGGGGTTGGTCATGAAGCTGAACGCCGTCATTCCGATGTCCACGCTCGACCCGCGGGACCCGCTGGACGACCTGAGCTGGCTGGACGGCCTGGTTGGCGACGCCCGGGTGGTCGCGATCGGGGAGAGCTCGCACTACAACGGCGAGACCTACCGGCTGCGCCACCGCATCCAGCGCTACCTGCACGAACGCCACGGGTTTTCCCTCTATGCGATGGAAACCGGTTACGTCGAGTCGCAGCGGGTCCAGGCGTGGCTGGACGGCGGCGGCGATCTGGGCGACGTGCAGGCCAACGGGTTCACCGGATTGATGGGTCTGTGGACCGAGATGGGTGACCACCTCAGGACCCTCGGCCGGTTCTCCGGGATCGACCTGCCCGGCTCGAACGCCAACCTCGGGCCGGGACTCGAGGCGGTCGCCGCGTACCTGCGGAGCGTTGGCTACGAGGTCGACCCGAAGCTGCGTGAGTCGGCGAGCTACGGCGCGATCTCACCGTTCTCAGCGCCCGCGGCGGTGGCCGCCTACGCCCAGCTGGACGACAAAGATGCTTTCACCGCAAGCCTTTCCCGCCTGCAGACGCACCTCGCCGCCAGCCGCGCCGACTACGAGAAGATCACCGGCAGGGCGGCCTACGAGCGCGCGCTGCGGGCGATGAGCCTCACGATGACCTTGGACGCCGTCGCCCACGAAGCGGCCAACGGCAACATGAACGCGGTCATGCTCTACCGCGACGCGGCCATCGCGGACACCGTCGAACACTTGCTGCGCAACGAAGATCGCATCATCGTCGCCGCGCACAACGGTCACATCCAGCGCCACAAGGGCACGCTGCCGGGCATGGGCCCGATCACGCCGATGGGCCTGCACCTGGCGAACCGGCTCGGCGACGCCTACGTGCCGATCGGAGTCACCACGGGCGGCGGGAAAGCGCTCACGAACGGGCCGGAGTTCTACGCGGGCACGCTGTTCTCGGATCTCGGTGATCCGGACCCGGAAACGCTCGACGGGGTGATGGCAGCCAGTCATGATGGCCTGTTCGCGGTAGACCTCAAGTCCCTCGGTGACGAGGACCGCGACACCCTGAACGCCGTCACCCGGCAGCGGTTCGGCTTCTACGACTGCGATATCGACGTGCTGCGGGCCTACGACGCCCTGATCCACCTGCCGAGCGTCTCCCCTGCGCACCCGGACGCCGACGCGCTGGCACATTCACCCGAAGAGGTACAGAAGGCTTTCGCTGTGTGGGCGGGTAGCACTAGCTGACCACTCGGTCGAGGACCGCCGCTATCGCCTTCTTGTCGACGGACGTGGGATCGGTGGCCAGCCATTCGCCGATCTCCCGGATGAAGCCGTCCGGGGTCAGCGGCGGGATCTCGGCGTCGAACGGTTCGGTGGTGATTTCACCCGGACGTGTGGGGTACAGCAACAGCGCGCCACGGATCTCCAGGTCCGGCCAGAGCTCGCGGAACGTCTCCAGCTGGTCCCCCAATCGTGTCGACCCGCCCCGGAACGGGTGATCGTTGCGCCAGATCTCACCGTCCTCGTCCACCTCGTAGTGCCCGGGCAGCCACATCTTCGACTCGATCAGCACCAGCCGGTGCCCGCACAGCACAGCGTGGTCCACGTCCACGAACACCGAGCCGGGCTCGGACAGGCCGTGGAAGATCCGCGCCGCGGGTAACCGGGTCAGGTACTTGGCCAGCACTTTCGCGGTCAGCTGCTGGGCGCGGTGCTCGTTGCCGCTCTCCGGCCGGCCGAACACCTTGTGCGCCATGAAGGCCCCGTTGGGCTGGCCGTTCAAGTGCCTGCGCACGGCGGAGAACAGCGCCGCGCCGGAGCCGGCCAGGGTGAGCAGCCAGATGATGAACAGCGGCGCGGGCGGCGAGACCACGAACAACGCCAGCAGCAGCAGGCCCCAGCCGGCGATCGCGCCCGCCACGACCTCGCGTTCGTGCCGGATCATCCCGGACATCACCACGTTCGCGTCGACCGTGTACCACCAGGGGATGGTGTCCACCGGGATGTCGGCCACCACCGGCACGTACGCCGGGTCGTCGCGGATGATCCGCATCGGCGCGCGGCGGACCGCGACCGGCGCGGATGGCTCGTCCTGCTCGTCCTGCTCCTCGCGGTCGTACTCCGCCCGCCGCACCGGATCCGACAGCGTCTCGTACGCCTCGCGCAGCAGCCGGAACGTGCCCGCGGTGCCACCCGCGTCCGGGTGCATGACCTTCGCCAGCGCCCGGTAGGCCGACCGGATCTCGCTGGTTGACGCGTCGGGCGCGACGCCAAGCAGCTCGTAGTAGTCGACCCCGTGCACGCCGACACGATATTGGGTCCACACCGGGAAATAAGCGCCCACCCGTTCAACGAAGCACGGCGCTCGGAGCGTAAAGGGGGTGAGAAGGAGGCCCAGTGACGTTCGAGGACTTCGCCACGGCCCGGCTGCCGGCCCTGCTGCGGTACGCGACCGTGCTGACCAACGATCCGCACCTGGCGGAGGACATCGTGCAGGAGGTCCTGCTCAAGGTGCACCGCAAGTGGAAACGCGTGCGGGACGCGCCCGCCCCGGAGGCCTACGTGCACCGGATGGTCACCAACCAGTTCCTGTCCTGGCGCAGACGCAGATCCTGGAACGAGGCGCCCAGGTCACCGCAGCAGATGATCGAGCTGGGCACGGCCGCGAACGACGCCATGACCCGGGTCGACGACCGGGACGAGCTGCTCGCCCGGATCGCCCGGCTGCCCGGGCGCCAACGGGTCGCGCTCGTGCTGCGGTACTTCAGCGACCTGCCGGACGAACAGATCGCCGGCCTGATGGGCTGCCGTGTGGTGACCGTCCGCAGTCACATCTCCCGCGCCCTGTCCACCCTGCGCATCACGCCGGCCCTCGAACCGGTCTCGAACGGAGATGACCGATGAGCACCGAAGAGCTGATCAAGGACGCGTTCCGGCGCCAGGCCGGTCGCGCTCCCGACCACATGCGCGTGCTGACCAGGGTGCTGGCGAGGACCGCGAAACGCCGGAGCCGCGCGCTGCTGTACAGCCTGATCGGCGCCGGGGTGGCCGTGGCGGTCGCGGTGCCGATCGTGCTGGTCCGCGCTCCGGTGGCGCTGCCCGTGGGTCCCGCGCCTGCCGTCCGGACGACCTCACCGGCCAAGCCCTTGCCCGGTGAGGTCATGCCCTTCCAGCTGGGGTATCTGCCGGACCGGCTGGTGGAGTCGGAACGGGAGGTGCTGGCCGACGGATCGCTGCGCCGCACGTGGGACGGCCCGCCGGGTTCGCCGCACCTCGTCTTCGAGCGCAGCGGCCCGAACGTCGTGCACGGCAGCCACACCCCGGTCGTCGTCCAGATCAGCGCCGGTGTCGAGGGGTTCTTCACCGGCGACGACACCCAGGCGGAGCTGGTCTGGGCCCCCGACGGGCGGACGCCGCTGTACCTGATGTCGCGAAGCCTGCCCGGCGCCCGCGACGAACTGGTCAAGCTGGCGCGGTCGGTGCGGCCCGACGGCGTCACGGTGATCCCGGCGCCGGTCCGGTTCGGCTGGCTGCCCGAGGACGCGAAGGGCACGGCACCGCAGTCCGTCTCCGGCACGGCGGACCACTGGGACGTCCGGGTCACCAGCTCGGGCAGGCGGACCGTCGGTGTGCAGATCACCACCCGGCCGCCGCAGATGCCGGGGATGGGGGTGGTCGTGCGCGGCAAGCAGGGCAGGATCGGCCCGAACCCCGAGGCGCCGAACGCCCTCGTCGTCGAGTACGACACCGGCCGGTGGCTGATCGTCTCCGGGCTGGCGCCCGACGAGCTCGTGCGGGTGGCCGGCACGCTCGAGATCAGCGACGGTCTGTCGTTCCCCTGGCTCGGGCGGCGCTAGTCGCCGCGCGCAGCTGGTCGGCCTGACTGGTCACCGCACCGATCCGGTCGGCCAGCTCCGGGTGCTCGGGCCGCAGCCGGGCCTGCAGGCCGGCCAGCGGTTCCAGCAGGGCGGCCGGATCGTCCTGGGACAACGCGGCGGCGAGCTTGCGCGGCCGCGGCCCGGGCAGGCCGATCACCTGTCCGGCCAGCTGCCGCAGCACCGCCGCGTTCTGCCGCGCCCACTCGGTGACCACCCGGTCGCCCGCGCGCCGGTCACGCACCTCGCGCACCCGCTCCTCGCCGGTCGCGCCGTCCCGGCCGGACTGGTTCATCCGCAGGTACCGGCGCTCCGCGGCCTGCCGGCTGGCCAGGCCGAGCGCGGGCGCGATCGCCGCCCAGCTGGTCCCCAGCTCGCGGGCGGCGGCGATCAGCGCGGGCTCCCACCGGGCCAGGTCGTCACGCAGTTCCCGCAGCACCACGAGGGCCGCCAGCAGTTCGGCCGCCGACGGCCTGGCGCCGCCCTCGGCCACCCCCTGGACCAGATGCATCGCTTGCGCCGCAGGGGAGACGCCCTCGCTCCAGCCTTGTTCGCCCAGGTACCGCTGGGCGTTCGCGTACTCGTCCACGCTTGTCATCATGATGATGACGCAGCCTCTTGTCAACGGAATGACGACGCGCTATAACTGGGTCAGTGCGTGACAACTCCAGGACTGATCGACAAGGAGGGACCCCGATGTTGATGCGCACCGACCCCTTCCGCGAGCTCGACCGGCTTACCCAGCAGTTCTTCCAGCCCGCCGGGACGTGGAGCCGCCCGGCCTCGATGCCGATGGACGCCTACCGCCAGGGTGACGACTTCGTCGTGCACTTCGACCTGCCGGGCGTCGACCCGGACGCGGTCGAGGTGGACGTCGAGCGCAACGTGCTCACCGTGAAGGCCGAACGCCGCCCCGCGCACACCGGGGACGTGCAGCTGCAGGTCTCCGAGCGGCCGCTCGGCGTGTTCAGCCGGCAGCTGTTCCTCGGCGAGAGCCTGGACACCGACCACATCAAGGCGTCCTACGACACCGGCGTGCTGACCCTGCGGATCCCGGTCGCCGAGCGGGCCAAGCCCCGGCGGATCGAGATCGCGCACGAGTCGCCGGAGCCCGCGCGGATCAGCGCGGGGCGGGCTGACTAGGTCAACGGTGAGGTGGCTTCGGCTACCGACAGTACAAAGTGGACATTCCGCGGGACCGGCCGCACGTGGCCGGTCCCGCGGTGTGAGACTCGCCAGCCGGAATCGAACCGACGTCCTCTCCGCACTCGTGAGCCGGAGTGCTCTCCCACTTGAGCTATGGCGAGAGCCATATTTTCGCTCCGCACACAACGATTTCCTAGCGGCCTTTCGAGTGCATCCGCTACAGCGCCTGCCACCATCCGTCGACGATCGGCGGGTCCGAAACGTCGATGCGTTCACCCGGTCTGGGTACAGCCAGTCGCACGTCACGGGCTTTTGCCTCACGCCACAAGCGATCCACGGGTTCGGTCCAGGCGTGCACGGCCAGGTTGAATGTTGCCCAATGCACGGGAATCAGCACGTGCGCCTGCACGTCCACAAGCGTGGCAACGCCTTCCTCGGGCGTCATGTGGATGTCCGGCCACGCCGGGTCGTACGCGCCGACCTGTACCAGGGCGGCGTCGAACGGCCCGTGCCGCTCGCCGATGATGGCGAACCCGTCGAAGTACCCGGTGTCGCCGGTGTAGAACACGCGGTGCTCCGGCCCGGCCACAACCCAAGAGGCCCAAAGGGTTCCGTCCCGCTTGAGACCACGGCCGGAGAAGTGCTGCGCCTCGGTGGCGGTCAGCCGCAGCGGGCCGACCTCGGCGCTGTCCTCCCAGTCGAGTTCCACGATGCGGTCGCCCGGCACGCCCCAGTGCTCCAGGTGCGCGCCGATGCCCAGTGGGACAAGGAAAGGCGCGTGCTGGGTGCGCAGCAGCTCGCGAACCGTAGGCAGGTCAAGGTGATCGTAGTGGTCGTGCGAGATCACGATGGCGTCGATCCGGCCGAGCGAGGACAGCGGCACCGGCACCGGGTGCAGCCGTTTGGGGCCCAGCACGGCGGATGGTGACACCCGGTCGCTCCACACAGGATCGAACAGCACGCGTGAGCCGTCGATCTCGATCAGCACGGAGGCGTGCCCGTACCACGTGATGTGCAGGCCGTCCGACTCCGCCGGCGGGGGAGTGCTGACCAGCGGCACCGGCCCGGCGGGCTTGCGCTTCTCCCGGCCGAACAGCAGGCGGCGCATCGTCTCGGGGAAGTCCCCCGGCTGGAGGGTCCCGCTCGGCCGCGTGTTGCGGAACACGCCGTCATGGAACTGCGGAGAGCGACGCATCCGCTCCGCACGTTCACCCTCCGGTGCCGCGCCGATCGCGTCCGGCACGCCCCGGACGGCCCGCCCGAGCAGGCCGAGCGCCGTCAGGCCCAGCGCCCCGGCGACCATCCTCTTTGTTCTTCCCACAAACCAAGACTACCCGGGGCCGCCGTGTACCGTTTCCGTGGTGAGCCGGTTACTGCTACGTGACGTCCGCCTCGGTCTGGGCGGTTCCCGCGCCGACGTGCTGATCGAGGACGGGCGTGTCGCGGCGGTCGGCCCGGGCCTGGCCGGCGACGAGGTCGTCGACGGGCGGGGCGGCACGGTGCTGCCCGGCCTGGTGGACGCGCACGTGCACGCGACCCAGTGGGCAAGTTCCCGCCGCCGGATCTCGTTGGCGGGCGCCACTTCCGCGGCCGCCGCGGTGGCGACCGTGGCGCGCGAGGCGGGTGCGAATGAGCTGGTGATGGGACATGGCTTCCGCGACGGGACGTGGCCGGACCTGCCGCACAAGGACATGCTGGAGCGCGCGCTGCCCGGCCGCGCGGTCGCCTTGTTCAGCAACGACTTGCACACCCTGTGGCTCAGCCCGGCCGCGCTGCGGCTGATCGGCCGGGCTCATCCGACCGGGGTACTGCTGGAAAACGACTGTATGGCAGCGACTGCGGAGCTGCCGTCGGCGTCGGTCGACACGCTGGACCAGTGGGTGCTGGAGGCGACCGACGCGGCGGCGGCCCGTGGTGTGACCGGGATCGTCGACTACGAGTACTCGGACACCGTCGCGGACTGGTTGCGGCGCCTGGCTTTGCGGCCACTCGGGGTGCGGGTCGCCGCCGTGATCTCGCGGCCGCTGCTGGACACCGCGATCGCCCGTGGCCACCGGACCGGCGATGTCGTCGCCCCGGGGATCACTGTGGGGCCGTACAAGCTTTTCGTGGACGGGTCGTTGAACACCCGCACGGCTTACTGTCACGAACCGTATCCGGGGCAGGACGGCCACGGCCTGCTGGAGTTGCCGTTCGACGCACTGGTCTCGTTGATGGACAAGGCTTTCCGGCATGGGCTCAGCCCCGCTGTGCACGCCATCGGTGACCATGCGAACACCATCGCGCTGGACGCGTTCGAGAAAGTCGGCTGCCCGGGGCGGATCGAGCACGCTCAGCTGGTCCGCGAGTCGGACCTGGGGCGGTTCGCTGCTCTGGGTGTGATCGCGAGCGTTCAGCCTGCGCACCAGCCGGATGACCGGGATGTGGCCGACCAGCATTGGGCTGGGCGTACGGGGCGCGCTTTTCCTTACGCTGCGCTGCTTCGGGCCGGGGCGACGTTGGAGATCGGGTCGGACGCGCCGGTCGCACCGCTCGACCCGTGGGACGGCATTGCTTCCGCGGTGACCAGGACGGATGACACCCGGCCGCCCTGGCACCCGGAACAGGCTATTGATCTGGAGACGGCGTTGGCTGCGGCGAGTAAGGGGCGTAGGGGCGTCGCCGTTGGGGATGTCGCGGACTTGATGGTGACGGCTGTCGACCCCAGTACTGTTTCGCCTCAGGAGCTTCGCGACATCTCGGTGGTGGCGACGTTTGCCGGTGGGCGCCCGACTTACCTAGCTTGAGGCCCGCTCGGCTTCGCTGCGCTCGAGGCAGAACTCGTTGCCTTCCGGGTCGCGCATCACTGCCCAGCCGGTGCCGTCCGGGTTGCGTCGGTCGTCGAACAAAGTCGCGCCGAAGGTGAGAACGCGGTCGACCTCTTCGTCGCGGGTGCGGTCATCCGGGCGGAGGCAGACGTGGAGGCGGTTGCGGTCGGCTTCCGGCTTGGGGTTCGGGTCGAGCTGGAAGAAGAGGTTGGTGCCGTTGCCCAGGTCTATGGCTACTTCGGGGTCTCCGGGCTTGTCGCCTTCGTGGATGGGGCGTTCGGTGATCTTGCTCCAGAACTCCGCGAGGGCATAGGGGTTGGCGCTGTTGAAGGAGAAGTTGTGGATGTGGGATGCCATGACGCGATCTTTTACGGCGGGGGTAGGGGCGTCAAATCGGTTACGCGGGGGCGGCGCCAACTTGGGTTGGCGCGCCGCCTGGAACGTGGCTGGGACACGGTTCGGAGGAAAAGGGGACACGGGGTGGAGGAAAGGGGGACACGCGGGGGTGGGGGTTACCAGCCGGGGAGGTCGTCGAGGGGTTTGGCGTTGGCTTCGTGGCGGGCGATGGCCGCGTCGAGGGCGGTGGTGAGGTCGACGCCGGTCTGGTCGGCGAGGTTGACGAGGGTGAAGGTGAGGTCGGCGAGGCGCTGCTCCCAGCCTTCGGTGGGGCGGAAGGGGCGGCGGCCGCCGCCGGTGGCGGCGAGGACCTCCTCGGCGAGCCGGCCGATGTCGGTCTGCAGGGTCAACGTGAGGGTGGGGGCGTTCGCGTGGAGGCCTAGTTTGTCGGCGGCCTGGGCGACTTTTGCCTGAACTTCGCGCACGGGGACACCCTATGTGGTCCAGTCGCGGCTGAGGGCCTCCTCGAGCAGCGTTTCGACGATCTTGCTCTCCGGGACGGTGCGGACGACCTCGCCGCGGACGAAGATCTGGCCCTTGCCGTTGCCGGACGAAACGCCGAGGTCGGCCTCGCGAGCCTCGCCTGGGCCGTTGACGACGCAGCCCATGACGGCGACGCGCAGTGGCACCGGGAAGCCGTCGAAGGCCGCGGTGACCTCCTCGGCGAGCTTGTAGACGTCGACCTGGGCGCGTCCGCAGGACGGGCACGACACGATCTCGAGCTGGCGGGGGCGCAGGCCCAGGGACTGCAGGATCTGGTTGCCCACCTTGACTTCCTCGACCGGCGGCGCGGACAGCGACACCCGGATGGTGTCGCCGATGCCCTCGGCGAGCAGGACGCCGAACGCCACCGCGGACTTGATGGTGCCCTGGAACTGCGGGCCGGCCTCGGTCACGCCGAGGTGCAATGGGTAGTCGCAGCGGGCCGCCAGGCCACGGTAGGCGGCGATCATGGTGAGGGGGTCGTGGTGTTTGACGGAGATCTTGATGTCCCGGAAGCCGTGCTCCTCGAACAGCGAGCATTCCCACAGGGCCGACTCGATCAGGGCTTCCGGGGTCGCCTTGCCGTACTTGGCGAGCAGGCGTTTGTCCAGGGAGCCCGCGTTCACGCCGATGCGGATGGGGATGCCCGCGTTCGAGGCGGCCCGGGCGATCTCGCGCACCTTGTCGTCGAACTGGCGGATATTGCCCGGGTTCACGCGGACGGCCGCGCAGCCCGCGTCGATGGCGGCGAACACGTACCTGGGCTGGAAGTGGATGTCCGCGATGACTGGGATCTTGGACCGGCGGGCAATCTGGGGGAGTGCGTCGGCATCGTCCTGGGAGGGGACGGCGACGCGGACGATCTGGCAGCCCGCGGCGGTCAGCTCGGCGATCTGCCGCAGGGTCGCGTCCACATTGGACGTCAGTGTCGTCGTCATGGACTGGACGGAGATCGGCGCGTCCCCGCCTACCGGGACGCTGCCGACGAGCACTTGACGGGACTGCCGGCGCAGGCGCGTCGGTCCGAGCTGGACCATGGTCACGACAGGGCCTCCAGGCGTTTGAGCACGGTTGTGGTGATGCCGGCCGCGTCGAGGCCGTGGGCGCGCAGGATCTCGGAGCGGGAGGCCTGCGGCAGGAACCGGGAGGGCAGCGCGAAAGTCGCCGCGCAGGTCTCGCAACCCACCGCGGCCAACGCTTGTGCGATCCGTCCGCCCAAGGCGCCCGGGGTGGTGGTGTCCTCGACGGCGACCACGAGCCGGTGGGCGGCGGCGAGCTTCAGCAGCGCCGGGTCCACCGGGGCGATCCACCGCGGATCCACCACCGTCACCGCGACACCCAACTCCGCCAGCTCATCGGCGGCGGTCAGGCACTCCGATGTCAACGGGCCGACCGCGACCAGCAGCACCTCCGGCCGGGGATCCTCCCGCAGCACATCGGTCTGGCCCACCCGTCGCAGCGCGGGGATGTCCGGGCCCGCGCTTGTCTTGGGGTAGCGGACGACCGTGGGACCGTCGGTGACGGACACGGCCTCTCGCAACAGTTCTCGCAACCGGGCCGGGTCCCGTGGGCACGCGAGGCGCAACCCGGGCACGATGGGCAGGAACGAGGCGTCCCACATGCCGTGGTGGCTGGGGCCGTCCGGACCGGTGACCCCGGCCCGGTCCAGCACGAACGTGACCGGCAACCGGTGCAGCGCGACGTCCATCAGCAGCTGGTCCACCGCGCGGGACAGGAAGGTCGCGTAGATCGCGACCACCGGGTGCAACCCGCCCATGGCCAGCCCGGCGGCGGAGGTCACCGCGTGCTGCTCGGCGATCCCGACGTCGAACGTCCTTTGTGGATATTCGGCCGCGAACCGGGCCAGGCCCGCGGGTTCGGCCATCGCGGCGGTCACGCACACCACGTCCGGCCGGTCCGCGCCGATCGCGAGGATCTCGTCGCCGAACACCGAGGTCCAGCTCGGTCTGGCGACGCCGCCGGACGGCCCGACGGCGTGCAGGCGGTCGGCCTCGTCCTGTTCGGCGGCGGTGTAGCCCTTGCCCTTGCGGGTCACGCAGTGCAGCACGACCGGCAGCCGCAGCCGGATCGCCTGTCTCATCGCGTGTTCCAGCGCGGGGATGTCGTGCCCGTCGACCGGGCCGATGTAGGCCAGGCCGAGGTCCTCGAACAGGTTGCGTTCGCCAGAGAACCGCAGCTCGCCGAGGTGGCTCGCGATCCCGCCGACGGTCGGCGCGTAGGACCGGCCGTTGTCGTTCAGCACGATGACCACCGGCCGGTCCGGGGCCGCGCCGATGTTGTTCAACGCCTCCCAGCACATGCCCCCGGTCAGCGCGCCGTCGCCGAGGATCGCCACGACCTGGCGTTCGCTGCCCCGCAACGCGAACGCCTTGGCCAGACCGTCCGCATAGGACAGTGCGGTCGAGGCGTGCGAGTTCTCGATGAAGTCGTGCTCCGACTCCGACCGGGACGGGTACCCGGACAGGCCGCCCGCCTGGCGCAGCGAGTCGAAGTCGGCCGCCCGCCCGGTGAGGATCTTGTGCACGTACGCCTGGTGCCCGGTGTCGAACAGCAGAACGTCGTGCGGCGAACGGAAAACCCGGTGCAGCGCGATGGTGAGCTCGACCGCGCCGAGGTTGGGCCCGAGGTGCCCGCCGGTCCGGGAGACCTTGGCGACCAGGAACTCGCGGATCTGCTCGGCCAGCGCGCAAAGCTCCGCGGGGGTCAGGCCGGCCAGGTCCTCCGGGCCGGAGACGAACCGGGTATGGCCGGGATCGGTGGTGGTCATGGGCGCCTCGCAGCGGACGGCAGGGTGAACCGGATGGTCTCCCGGGCGGTGACCCGTTCCTCGACCGAGGACGGCTCGAGGACGGCCACGACCTCGTCGATGAGGCCCGGTGGCGCGGACGCGCCCGCGGTCAGGCCGACCGTCCGGACGCCGGACAGCCAGGACTGCTCGATGTCGCGGACATCGTCGATGAGGTGGGCCGGGGTGCCGTGCCTGCGGGCGAGTTCCACCAGCCGGACCGAGTTGGACGAGTTGGCCGACCCCACCACCAGCACGAGGTCGGCCTCCTCGGCGATGGCGGTCAGCGCGTCCTGCCGGTTCGTCGTGGCGTAACAGATGTCGTCTGAGGCCGGGCCGCGCAGCGCGGGGAATCGTTCACGCAGCCCGGCCACCACGTCCGCCGCCTCGTCGACGGCGAGCGTGGTCTGCAGGAGGTAGGAGACCTTCGCCGGGTCGGTGACGTCGAGGTCCTCGATGTCCGCCAGGGTCTCCACGAGCACGGTCCGGTCCGGAGCCTCGCCCATGGTGCCTTCGACCTCCTCGTGCCCGGCGTGTCCGACGAGCACGACTGTGTCCCCTCGAGCGGCGAACCGGCGGGCCTCCGCGTGCACCTTGGTGACCAGCGGGCAGGTCGCGTCGATCACGTCCAGCCCCCGCTCGGCCGCCTCGACGCGCACCGCGGGGGAGACCCCGTGCGCCGAGAACACCACGGTGGCCCCCTCGGGCACCTCCGCCAGTTCGTCGACGAACACCGCGCCGCGCTTTTCCAGGCCCGCCACCACATGCTTGTTGTGCACGATCTGCTTGCGCACGTAGACCGGGTGCCCGCGGTGGTGCAGCGCCTGTTCCACGATCTCGATGGCGCGTTCCACCCCGGCGCAGAACGACCGGGGCGACGCCAGCAGTACCTTCATGGCCGAGGCTCCTATCGATCGCGCCGGGTCGCCAGCCGCGCCAGCCCGGCCAGCTCCGCGGCCGCGCGGGCGTCCGGGTCCGCGGCCCGCAGCCGTCGCACCGCACGGCCCAGCCGTTCGTCGGCCTGCTCCTGGCTCCACGCCCGGCCGCCGGCCAGCTCGACCAGTTCGGCCGCGCGTTCGACCTCCGGCCCGGTCAGCGAGCGCTGGGCCTGGTAGAGCTCGAACAGCTGCCGGCCCGCCGCGGTCGGCGAGGTCAGCGCGAGCACCACGGGCAGGGACTTCTTGCGGTTGTGCAGGTCCGAGTACACGGGTTTGCCGGTCACCGCCGGGTCGCCCCAGATCCCCAGCAGGTCGTCGACCAGCTGGAACGCCAGGCCGAGCTCGTCGCCGAACGCCTGCAGGTGGTCCACCTGGGCCGAGCGCCCGCCGCCGAACAGCGCGCCGATCCCGGTCGAGCAGCTGATCAGCGCCGCGGTCTTGCGCCGGGCCATGCCCAGGCACTCGGCCAGGTCCACGGTGGCGCGTTCCTCGAACTCCACGTCCTGGCTCTGACCGTCCACAAGCGACTGGACGGCCGCGGCGAGCATCCGCATGCCCGCCTGGGCGTCCGGGTGACCGGAGGCGGCCAGAACCTCGAAAGCCAGCACGATCAACGCGTCCCCGGCCAGGATGGCGGCATTGCGGCCGAACACGGTCCACGCGGTCGGCCGGTGCCGCCGGGTGACGTCGCCGTCCATCACGTCGTCGTGCAGCAGGGAGAAGTTGTGCGCCAGCTCGACGGCGACCGCCGCCGGGAGTGCGGCCGAGGCGGCACCGCCAACCGCCTCGGCCGCGAGCAGGGTGAACGTGGGGCGTAACGCCTTGCCGCTGTCGGCGGACGCGGGCTGCCCGTGCTCGTCCCACCAGCCGAAGTGGTACCCGGCGACCAGGCGCATCGTCCCGGACAGCGAGTCCACCGCGGCCCGCAGCGCCGGATCCACCAGGGTCCTGCTCCAGGCGAGGACCTCACGCGGCCTGCGGCCCTCCGCCGGTGGCTCTGTGGCCAGCTCACGGGTCGACGCGTCGTTGAGTGTCACTGTTCAGCGTCCGAGCTCGACGCTCTCCAGGACGCCCAGCGCGTCCGGGACCAGGACGGCGACCGAGTAGTAGGCGCTGACCTGGTAGGACAGCACGGCCTTCTCGTTGATGCCCATGAACCGCACGTTCAGGCCGGGCTCGTACTCGTCCGGCAGGCCGGTGTGGTGCAGGCCGATCACGCCCTGGGCGTCCTCGCCGACCCGCATCGCGATGATCGACGTGGTGCCGTGCTCGGTGACCGGGATCTTGTCGCACGGCAGGATCGGGATGTTGCGCCAGGCCTGCGCCCGCTGACCGTCCACTGTGGTCTGGTTGGGGTAGATGCCGCGCTTGTTGCACTCCCGGCCGAACGCGGCGATCGCGCGCGGGTGGGCCAGGATGAACTTGGTCTTGCGGCGGCGGCTGATCAGCTCGTCCATGTCGTCCGGGGTGGGCGGGCCGGTGCGGGTGTGGATGCGCTGCTTGAGGTCGGCGTTGTGCAGCAGGCCGAAGCCGCGGTTGTTGACCATGTCCCACTCCTGGCGTTCGCGCAGGGCCTCGACGGTCAGCCGCAGCTGCTGGTCGGTCTGGTTCATCGGGTTGTTGTAGAGATCGGCGACACGCGTGTGCACGCGCAGGACCGTCTGCGCCACACTGAGTTCGTACTCGCGCGGCGTGAGCTCGTAGTCCACGAACGTGCCGGGCAGCACGTACTCGCCGTCCAGTCCGGAGGCCAGCTCGATCTCGGCCTCACCCTTGTGGTTGCTCGGCTTCTCCGGGTTGGCCAGCACGTTGTTCACGTGCGCCCGCAGCGTCCCGGTCTGGTCGGCGACCTGGTCGAAAGCCTGTCGTGGCAACGAGAGCACGGTGCACCGGGTGAGCGCCTTGATGGCGAAGTCCCAGGACCGGGCCTCGCCGAACAGCGCCTGCTCACCGAACTGCTCACCGTCGGCCAGCGTCCCCAGTGTGGTCGACCCGCCGAACTCGCCGATCCCGGTCTTGTTCACCTTCCCGTGCGCGACCAGGAAAAGCCGGTCGGCAGGCTGTCCTATCCGGACGATCACATCGCCGGGCTCGTACTCCTGCTGCTCGAACCGGCCGGCCAGTGCCTCCAGCGCGCCGTCGTCATCGAAGTCCCGCAGCAGCGCCAGTTCCCGCAGCTCCGGCGGCACGACCTGAATGGCGGCGCCGACGTTGGCGAAGCTCACCCGGCCGTCGCCCACGGTGTAGGTCAGCCTGCGGTTGACCCGGTAGACGGCGCCTTCGGCCTGCACCCAGGGCAGCACGCGGAGCAGCCACCGTGGGGTGATGCTTTGCATCTGCGGCACGGACTTGGTCGTCGTCGCGAGGTTGCGGGCCGCGGCGGTGCCGAGGCTCAGCTGCGACTGCCTGTTCTCGACCTGTGTCACGTTGCGAACCGCCTATTCCTAGTTGAACTATTGAACTTTTGCCGGCCCGGTAATCGTGCGAGCACTCGATCTGTGACGCTGGCCGATGCTTGGCAGCGGGCCCCACCCCGGCATGGCGGGCGCGGTGGGAGGCCCGGCATCGGCCAGCGCCCGCTCGTCCCCGGTCGGCCGGTGGGGGCACCACGGTGGGCCCGGGCGGCGGGCCGGCAGGCGGGAGCACGGGAGACCATGCCGGCCATGCCGGACATGCCGTGGCATCGGCCATGTCCATTGTGGACGAACGGGTTCAGCGGCGGCATGGCGGGAGCTACCCGCCCATGCCGGTCGTGCTTGCCACGTCAGTCATCGGTGCGGCCGAGCTCGACGTTCTCCAGCACGCCCAACGCGTCCGGCACCAGGATGGCGGCCGAGTAGTACGCGCTGACCAGGTAGGAGATGATCGCCTTCTCGTTGATGTTCATGAACCGCACCGACAGGCCCGGCTGGTACTCGTCCGGCAGGCCGGTCTGGTGCAGGCCGATCACGCCCTGGTTCTGCTCGCCGACCCGCATCGCCATGATCTGCGTGGTACGCGTCTTGGTGACCGGGATCTTGTTGCACGGCAGGATCGGCAGGCCGCGCCAGGACGGCACCTGGTGGCCGTTGATGTCGACGCTGGCCGGGTAGATGCCGCGCTTGTTGCACTCCTGGCCGAACGCGGCGATCGCGCGCGGGTGCGCGACGATGCAGGTCGGGTCCTTCCACACCGTTGCCAGCAACTCGTCCATGTCGTCCGGCGTCGGCGGGCCGGAGCGGGTCGGGATGCGCTGCTTGAGATCCGCGTTGCACAGCAGGCCGAACTCGCGGTTGTTGACGATCTCGTGTTCCTGGCGCTCGCGCAGGGCCTCGATGGTCAGCCGCAGCTGTTGCTCCGTCTGGTTCATCGGCTGGTTGTAGAGGTCGGCCACCCTGGTGTGCACCCGCAGCACCGTTTGCGCGACGCTCAGCTCGTATTCTCTGGGCCGCAACTCGTAGTCCACGAACGTGCCCGGCAGATCCGGTTCACCATCGTGACCGGACGCCACATCGATCGCCGCCTCACCGTGCGCGTTCTGCGGTTTGACCGGGTTGGCGAGGTAGGACTCGACATGTGCGCGCAATTCGTCGGACTGGTCGAGCAGTTCCTGGAACGCGCGCCTGGACAATGTGAGAATTGTCGACGGGGTGACGGCTTTCGCGGTCCACTCGAAGATGCTCTGATCCTGCACGAGCGCGTCGTCACCGAAGAAGTCGCCGTCGACCAGGGTGCCGAGCACGGTCTGGTCGCCGTACTCGCCGGTGCCGAGCTTGTTGACCTTGCCGTGCGCCAGCACATACACCGCGTCGGCCTGGTGGCCGAACTCCGCGATCACGTCGCCGGGGGCGTACTCGCGCTGCTCGAACCGGTCGGCCAGCGCGCTCAGCACGTCAAGGTCCTCGTCGTCGAACCCGCGCAGCACCGGCAGTTCCACCAGGTCAGGGGCGACCAACTGGACGTTCGCGCCGACGTTGGTCGCCGCGATCCGGCCGTCGCCGACCGAGTAGCTCAGCCGCCGGTTGACCCGGTACACGCCGCCCTGCGCCTGCACCCAGGGCAGCACCCGCAGCAACCACCGGGAGGTGATGCCCTGCATCTGCGGGACGGATTTGGTGGTCGTCGCCAGGTTCCGCGCGGCCGCGGTGGCGAGACTCTGCTGGGGGTTCTCAACACCGGGATTCGACTCCACCGTGTCGGTCACAACGCGCCGCCATTCCTATTCGTATCGAGTGGGTGAAAAGACATGGGGGTACCGCATTTTGGTTCGGGAGATTCTCCGGCGCCGCCGTGCCGGGTGAATGTCGGTGCCGGTCGAAATGTTCGCGATGCTGCCGGATGATCGAAGTTCGTCAGGTGCCTCAACGGAGGCTAGCACCGGCCATGGTGCGGGACAGTCACCCAAAAGCGTGCCCCGGGCAGTGGAAAACAGTCATGCGGTGACGTGCGTTTTTCCGCTGTGAGGACAGGAAAAACGAACTGACGGTGGGTAAGTGTGATCGGCGTTCACCCGACCGCATCAAGTGGTTGCGACATACGTGTGTACGGGCACGGGCGTGCGGAGCCCGCTATTGCTCCATCCGGGGCAGCCGCTGTTCGACCGTGTTGGCCTATCAGAACGCCAACAAGCCCAGCACGGCGTTGGCCATCGCCGCCGGGTCACCGTCTGACGGCCGCAGCACCAGTTCCGCGGACACCGGCGGCTCGTACGGGTCGTCGACGCCGGTGAACCCGCGGATCTCACCGGCCCGCGCCTTGGCGTACATCCCTTTGGGGTCGCGCTGTTCGCAGGTCTCCAGGGGAGTGTCCACGAAGACCTCCAAGAACGACAGGCCCAATTGTTCGTGGGCGGCGCGCACCTGGTCGCGGTCCTCGCGGTACGGACTGATCAACGACACCACGGCGATCACGCCCGCGTCCGCGAACAGCTTCGCCACCTCACCGACCCGGCGGACGTTCTCGGCCCGGTCCTCGGCGCTGAAGCCGAGATCGGCGTTCAGGCCGTGCCGGAGGTTGTCGCCGTCGAGCAGGTACGCGGGCCGGCCGGACGCCACCAGCCGGCGCTCGACCTCAACGGCCACAGTGGATTTCCCGGATGCCGAAAGACCTGTCAGCCAGACCGTCGCACCACGCATGCCGCGTTCCTCACGGCGGACGGCGGTGGAATGCCAGACCACGGGCTGGCTCGGGCCGGTGATCATCCCGGCGGCGACGGTGTTGTTCGTCGTCTCATCGACGAGCACGAAGCTGCCGGTGGTGCGGTTGCGGCGGTAGGCGTCGAACAGCAGCGGCTGCTGGGTGCGCAGGGTGATCCGGCCGATCTCGTTGAGCCGCAACGACTGCGCGCCCTCGACCCGGTGCAGGGTGTCGACGTCCAGCCGGTAGTCGAGCTTCTTCACCTGCGCCTTGGTGGCCCGGGTGGTGTGCAGGATGGTGTAGCGGGCGTCCGGGGTCAGCTCGGCGCGTTCGGTCAGCCAGCACACCATCGCGTCGACGTCCTGCCCGCTGTGCGGCCGGTTGCCGGGACGGCAGATCACGTCGCCGCGGCCGATGTCGAGCTCGTCGGTGAGCTGCAAGGTGACCGCCTGGGGCGGGAACGCCTCGGCGACTCGTTCGCCGCCAGGACCCCAGATCGCCTTGACCGTCGAGGTGAACCCGCTGGGCAGCACCAGGATCTCGTCGCCGGGCTTGAAGATCCCGCCCGCGACCGTGCCCGCGTAGCTGCGGTGGTCGTTGCCGCGCACCACGTACTGGACCGGGAACCGGGCGTCGATCAGGTTGCGGTCCGAGCTGACGTGCACCTCCTCCAGGTGGTGCAGCAGGGAAGTGCCCTCGTACCAAGGCATCGACGTGCTGCGGTGCACGATGTTGTCGCCGTGCAACGCGGACATCGGGATGAACGTCAGGTCCGGCACGTCCAGCTTCATCGCGAACCGGCGGAACTCCTCGCGGATCTCGGCGAACCGCTCGCGCGACCAGCCGACCAGGTCCATCTTGTTGACGCACAGGACAATGTGCGGAATGCCGAGCAGGCTGGCGATGAACGCGTGCCGCCGCGACTGCTCCAGCAGGCCTTTGCGGGCGTCCACGAGTATGAGCGCGAGGTCCGCTGTGGACGCTCCGGTGACCATGTTGCGCGTGTACTGGATGTGCCCCGGCGTGTCCGCGATGACGAACTTCCGTTTGGGCGTGGCGAAGTAGCGGTAGGCCACGTCGATCGTGATGCCCTGCTCGCGTTCGGCCCGCAGGCCGTCGGTCAGCAGCGCCAGGTTCGGTTGCGCCTCACCGCGATCCCGGCTGGTGCGCTCGATCGCGGCGAGCTGGTCCTCGAAGACCGTCTTGGAGTCGAACAGGAGCCGGCCGATGAGGGTTGACTTCCCGTCGTCGACGCTGCCTGCCGTGGCGAGTCGAAGCAGCTGCGACATCAGAAGTAGCCTTCCTTCTTCCGGTCTTCCATGCCCGCCTCGGAGATCCGGTCGTCGGCCCGGGTCGCGCCGCGCTCGGTCACCCGGGTCACCGCGATCTCGGCGACCACCGCCTCCGGCGTCTCCGCGGCGGACTCCACGCAACCGGTGCAGGTCGCGTCGCCGACCGTGCGGAACCGCACGAGCGCCTCGTAGGGCTCTTCGGCGGGTTCCAGGAACCTGGTGTGCGCCAACAGCATGCCGTCGTGCTGGAACACCATTCTGCGGTGTGCGTAGTAAATCGAGGGCAGTTCGATCCGTTCGTCCAGGATGTACTGCCAGATGTCCAGTTCCGTCCAGTTCGACAGGGGGAAGACGCGGATGTGCTCGCCCTTGCGGTGCCTTCCGTTGTAGAGCGACCACAGCTCGGGACGCTGGTTGCGCGGGTCCCACTGGCCGTACTCGTCGCGGAAGCTGAACACGCGCTCCTTGGCGCGGGCCTTCTCCTCGTCCCGCCGCGCGCCGCCGAACACCGCGTCGAAGCCGTTCTCGGTGATCCCGCGCAGCAACGTGGTGGTCTGCAAGCGGTTGCGGCTAGGCTCGTCGGCCACCCGGCCGGCGTCGATGTCGTCCTGGACGCTGGCGACCACGAGCCGGACCTGGTGGCGCCGCACGGCCCGGTCGCGGAACTCGATCACCTCGTCGAAGTTGTGCCCGGTGTCGACGTGCATCACCGGGAACGGCACCGGCGCCGGCCAGAACGCCTTGGCCGCCAGGTGCAGCAGCACGACCGAGTCCTTGCCGCCGGAGAACAGCAGCACCGGCCGGGAGAAGGTGGCCGCGACCTCGCGCAGCACGTGCACCGACTCCGCCTCGAGGGCGCGCAGGTGGGTGAGTTCGTACGTGGTGGCCACGAGGCGAAAGTAGAACAGGTTCTTGCGCGCGGTCAACCGGCGCGTCAAGCTGGCACGATGGACATCTCGGAGCTGCTCGCCATTGAGGACATCCGCCGGGTCAAGTACCGCTACCTGCGCGCGGTCGACCAGAAGAACTGGGCCGAGCTGGAAAGCGTGCTCACCCCGGACGCCGTCGCCGACTACGGCACGCCGGCCATGGGCAAGCCGCTGAAGCTGGAAGGCCGCGACACCATCCTGAAGTTCATGCGCGACGCGCTTGGCGGAACGAACATCACCACGTTCCACTTCGCGGGTCAGCCGGAGATCGATGTCGACGGCGACACCGCGGCCGGGACCTGGGCGTTCGAGGACACGGTGATCGTCAAGGACCACCGGCTGGTGATCAAGGGCGCGGCCTACTACGAGGAGCGCTACGTCCGCGATCCCGGGGCGGGCTGGCGGATCGCGCACATCCAGTACGTGCGGACGTTCGAGATGACGCACTCGCTGGACGACCTGCCGAGCCTGCAATTGACCACCGGCTAGAACACGTTCTACTGTGACCGGGTGTCGACTGAGTCTTTCGCCGCCGCCATCGCCGAGGCCGAGAAGGTCATCCGGGACGCCCCGCACGTCCGGACCGACCAGGATCTGGTGGAGGGACTGGACTATCTCGCCGGCAGCATCCGCGCCTCGCTGCAGATGGCGTGGGCCTACCAGCGCGACTACCCGTACTTCACCCAGTCCACCGGCCCGTACACCAAGATGGCCCTGGACAACCCGGACACGCTCTACTTCCACGCCTACATCCGCGAGGACGCCGAGTACGTGGTCACCGGGCGCCGGGGCACTACCGCGGACCTGAGCTTCCAGGTCCTCAACGGCGACTACTCCCCGGTGGAGGTGCCGGACAGCCTCACCGCGTTCGACGACCGCGCGTTCGACATCGCGCCGGACGGGAGCTTCGAGATCCGGTTCGGCCCGGGACCCGCCGGGCCGAACTACTTCACCCTCGGCCCCGGCTCGGCGATGTTGATCGTGCGCGAGGTCTACAGCGACTGGACCGGCGAACAGCGCGGCATGATCCGGATCCACCGCGACGACACCGCCGGCACCGCGCCGCCGCCGCTGCGCCAGGACTCGCTGGAGCGGCGGTTCGGGGTCGCGGGCAAGATCCTGGTCAACCGGATCAAGACGTTCCTGGCGTTCCCGGAGTGGTTCTACCTCAAGCTGCCGGTGAACACGATGACCGAGCCGCGGCTCACGCCCGGCGGCCTGGCCACCCAGTACTCCTCCGTCGGTCACTACGACCTGGACGACGACCAGGCCATGATCATCTCGGTGCCGGTGTCCGATGCGCCCTACCACGGGTTCCAGCTGGGCAGCATGTGGTACGTGTCGCTGGACTACATCAACCACCAGACCAGCCTGACCGCCGCGCAGGCCCGGCCCGATCCGGACGGCCGGATCCGGTACGTGGTCAGCGAACGCGACCCGGGCCTCGCCAACTGGATCGAGCGCACCGGGCACGCCCGCGGGTACCTGCAGATTCGCTGGCAGCGGTTGTCCCGCGACCTCGGACCGGCCGACGGCCCCGAGGTGGAGGTGGTGGCAGTGGACGAGCTGGACCGCCGGCTGCCGTTCCACTCGGAGGCCCGGATCACGCCCCAGGAGTGGGCCGCACGGATCGCCGCGCGCCAGGCCGCGGTCGCAACCAGGATGGTGGGCTGATGCTGCTGCGGGACAAGGTTGTCGTCGTCTCCGGGGTCGGCCCGGGGCTGGGCCGGTCGATCGCGGTGCAGTGCGCGCGGCAGGGCGCGGACATCGTGCTGGCCTCGCGGACCGAGTCGCGGCTGACCGAGGTGGCCAAGGAGGTCACGGATCTTGGTCGCCGTGCGGTGACCGTGCCTACCGACATCAGCAAGCCCGAGGACTGTGAGCGGTTGACGACCACCGCCTTGGACGCGTTCGGCAAAGTGGACACGTTGGTGAACAACGCTTTCGCCACCCCACCGCTGGAAGATCTGACCACAGTGGACCCGGACGGCATCCGGCGCGGCTTCGAGACCAACGTCCTCTCGGCGCTGCACCTGACCCGGCTGTTCAAGCCGTCGCTGATCGAGAACCGCGGTTGCGTGGTGATGGTCAGTTCCATGGTGCTGCGGCATTCCCAGCGCACGTTCGGCCCGTACAAGATGGCCAAGGCGGCGCTTCTCGCGATGGCACAGAGCCTCGCGACCGAGCTGGGGCCGGATGGCGTACGGGTGAACACCGTCGCGCCCGGCTACATCTGGGGGGACAACGTCAAGTACTACTTCAACATGCTGGCCAAGCAGCGGGGCGTCACGCCGGAGCAGATCTACGAGAAGCAGGCGCGCAACATCGACCTGCGCAAGCTGCCCGAGCCGGACGAGGTCGCCGACGCCATCGTGTTCCTGGCGTCCAGCCTGGCCCGTGCGATCACCGGGCAGTGCCTGGACGTCAACGGCGGCGAGTACCACCACTGAGGGAGTCTGCTGTGGACGGTGTGGGCACGGTCGAGTCACTGCACGCCTCGGCCACCAAGATCACGGGCCTGACCGACTTCGGCGCGGAGGACTACCTCGAGGGTCTGTCCGTGCTGCTGGAGTCGTACCAGCGCGAGTCCTCGCTGACTCCGTTGGGGGAACGGGTGATGCGGGCCGGGCTGCGCGGTGCCCTGGTCGCGCGGGCGTTGAGCGAGGCCGGGTTCTCCTCGATGCGGGACATCCCGATCGAACGGCCGATCTTCGTGACCGGCCTGCCCCGGACCGGGACGACCGCGTTGCACCGGTTGCTCACCGAGGATCCCGCGCACCAGGGTCTGGAACTGTGGCTGACGGACTTCCCCCAGCCCCGGCCGCCGCGGGAGACCTGGGCGGACAACCCGGTGTTCCAACGGATCCAGGCCGGGTACGAGCAGCATCACGTGGAGAACCCGGAGTTCATGGGCCTGCACTACATCGCCGCCGACATCGCGGAGGAGTGCTGGCGGCTGCTGCGGCAGTCGATGATGTCCTTGTCGTTCGAGTGTCTTGCTTACGTGCCAACATATTCATCGTGGCTCGCGGAGCGGGACTGGACCCCGGCCTACCAACGGCACCGCCGCAACCTGCAGCTGATCGGCCAGCAGGATGCTTCTCGCCGATGGGTGCTGAAGAACCCGTCGCACCTGTTCGCCTTGGACGCCTTGATGACCGCGTACCCGGACGCCCTGGTGATCCAGACGCACCGGGCGCCGAGCACGATCATCGCGTCCATGTGCAGCCTCGCCGAGCAGGCCGCCGCGGGCTGGTCGACCGTGTTCAAGGGTGAGGTGATCGGCCGGACACAACTGGAGCTGTGGGCACGCGGACTGGAGAAGTTCAACGCGGACCGAGCCAAGCACGACCCCGCGCAGTTCTACGACGTCGAGTACGGGGATTTCGTCGCCGACCCACTGGGCACGGTCGAGGACATCTACCGGCACTTCGGGCTGACGCTGACCGACCCGACCCGCGCCGCCATGACCGCGATCCACAGCTCAGGCGACAAACGCCGGGCGCACAAGTACTCCCTGGCCGACTTCGGGCTCACCGAGGCACAGGCCGACCAGGCTTTCGCGCTAAAAGCGTGACCACGAGCGGGGTGGCCGGGATTCGCTGATCAGGTACTGGCGGAAGGTCTCCACGACCGCGGGCCGGTAGTGGTCCGGGCACCAGGCCACGCCGATGGTCCTGGCGCAGCGCGGTTGCGACACGGGGATCTCGACGATGTAGGGCAGTGGGGCCGGTGCGGGCGCGAGCAGGCCGACGCCGGAGCCGGCGCCGACCAGGCCGCGCAGTGTGTTGGGGTCCTCGCCCTCGAACGCGATCGTGGGGCTGAACCCGGCCTCGGCGCACAGCCGTTCGGTGATCGGCCGCAGCCCGAACCCGTGCGAGAACGTCACGAACGGCTCGTCCCTGACCTCCTCGAGGCGGACCGAGCGCCGTTTCGCCAGCCGGTGCCCGGCCGGCACGACCAACGCCAGCGGCTCGTCGACGAGCGCATGCCACTCGATGTCATCGCGGTCTGGCGGACCGGCGGCCAGCACCATGTCCAGCTCGCCGTCGAGCAGTTCCCGTTCGTTGCGCGAGGTTCCGCCCTGGCGCAGCACGAACTCCACGTCGGGGTAACGCGAACGGAACCCGCTGAGCAACGCGGGTACGAACTCGGTGCCCAGGGTGTTGAGGAACGCGAGGCGAACCGTGCCGGTCGTCGGGTCGGCGGCGGCGCCGATCGTGCGGGCGGCGCCGTCCAGCGCGGTGAGCGCCTTGCGGGCGGCGTCGAGCAGGGTCGCGCCGTTGGTGTTGAGCCGCAGCACCCGGCCGACCCGGTCGAACAGCGGCGCGCCGAACTCCTGCTCCAGCCGCGCGAGACCACGGGACAGCGCGGGCTGTGACACATGCAACGCCTCGGCCGCCGCGGTCACCGTGTGCCCCTCCGCGACCTTGACGAACCACCTGAGCTGGGCGATCTCCACACCTATGCCTACCACGCATCGATCTCATCGCCAACTGTCATTGGACGCATGACCGCTGCTCGATCAGGGTAAGAACGTGGACCTTCTCGTTGTGGCGGCAATGGGGCTGGCCGCCGGGATGATCAACGCCATCGCCGGGGCCGGTGCCCTGCTGACCTTCCCGGTGCTGATCTCGCTCGGCCTGACCCCGTTGCAGGCCAACGTCAGCAACAGCATCGCCGTCGTGCCCGGCAACATCTCCGCGTCGTTCGGGTTCCGCCAGGAGCTGCGGACCCGCAAACCCGTGCTGCGCCGGGTGGTCCTGCCCGCGGCGCTCGGCTCGATCCTCGGCGGGGCGCTGCTTTTCGTGCTGCCGGAACGGATCTTCACGGTCATTGTGCCCGGCCTGCTCGGCCTCGGTGCCCTGCTGGTGTTGCTGCAACCGGTGGTGAACCGCAAGCTCAGGTCGACCGAAGTCCACAATGGACCGTTGACCCTGGTGATCTTCGTGGCGTCGGTGTACGGCGGCTACTTCGGCACGGGTGTCGGCGTGATCTTCTTCGCCCTGCTGAGCTTGTTCACGCCGGGGACCACGCACCAGCACAACGCGGTCAAGACGGTGTTGCAGGCGTTGGCCAACGGCGTGGCCGGGCTGTTGTTCTGTTTCATCGCACCGGTGAACTGGCCGGTGACCATCGTTTTCGGGCTGTCCACGGCGGTCGCCGGGCCGATCGGCGCCCGGTTGTCCCGCCGCATCCCGGCCGCACCCCTGCGGTACACGATCGGCACTCTGGGGTTGGCGGCGGCGGTCAAGTTCGCCCTGGCGTGACGGGCGCCGGCCTTACGACCGGCGCCCACGCCATCACTTCGTGGCCACGTGGGTGTCGCCCTTGATGGTGATGCCGACGTACTTGTCCACCAGGATCGGCGCGATGATCGGGTCGTCCGGGGAGTCCTTGCCGGTCTTCGCGTCCAGCGTCAGCGGGCCGTTCTGCGTCTCGCCGTAGACCAGCCCGTGGTAGGCCGCGGTCACGCTGGGCGGGGTCCGCGAGCTGTCCTTGGCGATCTCCCACTGCGGCTTCGGGCCGACGTTGTTCACGTCGAACCCGAGGACCTTGGAACCCACGCTGCACACGATCGCATCGGCCTGGTCCCAGAAGCACTCGACGGTGGTGTGCGAGCTGAAGTCGTTGTCGATCTGCTGCGAGTAGAGGGCCTTGCCGGTGGTCAGGTCCTCGATCTCGAACGTCTGGTCGGCCTTGCTGGTGTAACCCTTGTCCACCGCGACCAGCTTGGGCGACAGCGGCTGGATCCCGGCCGCGTACTGCCCGAGCTTGGTCGCCCACTTCTCCGTGCCGTCGGTGACCGACAGCGCCTGCAGGGTCCGCTCCTCGGCGATGGACGGCTTGCCCGCGTTGCCCAGCACGATGCCACTGGCCACATCGCCCGCGAGGTACTGGTCCTTCTTCCAGCGCACCTGGTGGCTGCCACTGTCCACGACGTACGTGTTGCCCACGCTGAAGTTCTGGCTGTACCACGTGAGCACGACGGACTGGTCGTCCACGCCCACGAGGGTGACCACGCCGTCAGTGACGTTTCCCGGGTCGCTGGTCTCCACGTCGATGGTGGTGCGCCAACGGTCCTTCCCGGACTCCTTGTCCACCGCGACGACCTCGGCGGCGGGGTGGGCGGGAGTGGTTCCCTTGCCCGGCACCCGGACGGGGAATCCGAAGTAGACGGTGTCCATGGCGGCCACCGGCGGGTGGGACTCGCCCCGGTAGGTCATCGCCTCCAGCGACGGCTTGACCGTCCACAGCTGCTCGCCGGTCAGGGCGTCGATGGCCTTCCCGCCCGTCTGCCCGTTCGAGTAGACGACGCCGTCGGCCAGCGTGGCCACCACCGGCGCCTGACCACCGCCGATGTCCTTGGTCTCGAGGACCGTCTTGGCGCCGCTGCCGAACGACCTCGGCGGGTCGAAGCTCTTCTTCTGCGGCTTCGTGCTCGTGGGCGTGCTGGGCGCGTCGCTCGGCTGCGGTTGCCCAGGCTGTGCCTGGTCTTTGCCGCCGCCGCACCCTGCGATCACCCCCGCCACAGCCACGATCGCCACACAAAGACGCAACATTCATGCCCCCAAACGCAGTAACCGGGTCACCCCACCGGCGGCATGATAACCGGTGATCCCTTGCGGAATTCTTGCAACGCGCCCATCGGTGAGTCGAACAAAACCGAACAGTCCCGTGCGTTCGCGTGCTCACTGTTGATTGTTCCTGTTGACTATCGAGCAACTTCGCGCACAGAATCGGTCGTCGCCGAGCTGGAGGAGCGCAGCAGATGAAACGACGAGGTTTCCTTGCGGCCAGTGTGCTGACCCCGTTGAGTGTGATGCTCGCCACCGGCGACAACGCCTGGGCGGCCGGGCACGCGTTCACGTTCGCCGCGGACGGGTCGGCGTTCCTGCTCGACGGGCAGCCGTTCCAGATCCGCAGCGGTGAGATGCACCCGGCCCGGATCCCGGTGGGCCACTGGCGGCACCGGGTGCGGATGGCCAAGGCGATGGGCCTGAACACGATCGCGATCTACCTGATGTGGAACTACCTGGAGGAACGGCCCGGCGCGTTCGACCTGACCACCGACCGCCGTGACTTCGCCTCGTTCATCCGGATCTGCCAGGACGAGGGCATGTGGGTGCTGCTGCGGCCGGGTCCGTACGTCTGCGCGGAGTGGGACCTGGGCGGGTTGCCGGCGTGGCTGCTCGCCAACGACCCGGTGTCGCTGCGCACTTCGGCCGACTCGCACTACATGACCGCGGTGCGGCGGTACGTGAGCACGATCGCGCCCGTGGTGAAACCGTTGATGGCGGCCGGCGGCGGGCCGATCCTGATGGTCCAGATCGAGAACGAGTACGGCTCGTTCGGCAACGACACGGGGTATCTGGGGCAGGTCCGGCAGATGTGGCTGGACGCCGGGATCACTGGGCCGTTCTACACCCAGGACGGGTTGGGCCAGGTGCAGGCGAACCGGACGGTGGTACCCGGCGGTGCCATCGGTCTGTCGGGCGGGGACGCCGGTCAGATCGCCCAGTGCCGCAAGTCTTTCCCCGCCGTGCCCGCGATGTCCGGCGAGCTGTACCCCGGCTGGCTGACGCACTGGGGTGAACGGGCGATGGCCTCGCCGTCGGACATCACCGGGACCCTGCGAGGGCTGATGGACGGCAAGCTGTCGTTCAACATCTACGTGGTGCACGGCGGAACGAACTTCGGCTACTGGGCCGGGGCGAACGCCAGCGACGACGGCAGCAACTACCAGCCCGACGTGACCAGCTACGACTACGGCGCCCCGATCACCGAACAAGGCCGGCCGACCACTTTGTACACCTCGTACCGGAACCTGCTCAACGGCTATGTCGGGCCTCTGCCTGACGTTCCCGCCCCGCAGCCCACGATCACTTCGGAGCCTGGGCCGACTCCGGTCGCCTTTGCTTCGCTGTGGGACAACCTGCCTGCGCCGCAACAGGCTTCCGCGCCCAAGCCGATGGAAGCCTACGGGCAGAACAGCGGGTTCATGCTGTACCGCAAGACCGGCGTCGGCGCTGGGACTTTGACCGTGACCTCAGCGCACGACTACGCGACCGTGTTCGTCGACGGGGTCTATCAGGGTGGGATCTCGCGCACGGCCGTGCCTTCGAGTTACTCCGGGCCGTTGAAGGTGACCACCGGTGACTCGCTCCCGGTACCCGCCGGGTCGGCTTTGGACATTCTCGTCCAGGGCATGGGGCGGATCAACTTCGGGCACGGGCTGGTCGACCGCAAGGGCATCACCCGTCAGGTCTCGTTGTCCGGCACGGTTCTCACCGGCTGGCAAACCTATGTCCTACCGGTGGACCCGGCTTATGTGGCCGGGCTCAAGCCGGTGATCAGCGCGCCCGCGCGGCCGGGACTGTTCTTCAAGGCCTCGCTGACTCTGTCCACTGTGGGCGATACGTACCTGGACATGTCCGGCTGGACCCAGGGCATGGTGTGGGTCAACGGGAACAACCTGGGCCGGTACTGGCGGATCGGGCCGCAGCAGAACCTGTTCTGCCCCGCGCAGTGGCTTCGGGCCGGTGCCAACGAGATCGTGGTCCTGGACATGCACCAGGTGCGGCCCCAGCCGATCCCTTTGCGCGCCACCCTCAGCAACAGCTTCCTGCTCACCAACCGCCGCAGCGGCAAGGCCCTCGACGTCCCCGGCAGCTCAACCACGCCCGGCACCCAGCTGATCCAGTACACCCAGCACGGTGGCGCGAACCAGCAGTGGGTGATGTCCGCCCAGGGCACCATCACCAACCTCGCCTCCGGCCTGCTGGCCGACGTCGAGGGAGCGTCCACAGCGGACGGTGCCCGGATCATCCAGTGGACGGCCACCAACGGCGCCAACCAGCAGTGGCGGCTCGTCGACGCCGGCTCCGGCTACGTCAAGATCGTGAGCGTGCACAGCGACAAGCTGCTCACCGTCTCCGGCGACTCCACCGCCGACAGCGCCCCGATCGTTCAGCAACCCGGCTCCGGTTCGCAGAGCCAGCACTGGACGGTCACGCGGATCTAGCTGGTCATCTTGTGCAGCTTGATGATCCGGCCGGTCATCGGGGTGGACATCGCGCGGAGGTAGGCCATGCCGACCTCCGCGCCCGGGACCGGGACGAAACCGGGGAAGTACGGGTAGTAGTGCTCCGACTCGGTGAGAACCGTGGGGCTGACACAGTTGATCCGGATCCCGCGCGGCAGCTCACCCGCTGCGGCAAGGACGAACCCCTGCACCATGTGGTTCACCGTGGCGCTGATCGACGAGCCGTGCGTGAACTCGTCCGCGAGCACGCCGGAGACCAGCGTGAACGAGCCGTTGTCGGCGATGTGCGGCAGCGCGGCCCGGACGACGTTGATCTGCCCCATGCCCTTGGACGCGATCGAGTCGGCCCACTGCTCATCGGTGGCCTCCGCGACGGGGCCCGAACGGACGTGCCCGGCCGCGTTGGCCACCGCGTCGAACGTCCCGATCTCCGCGAACAACCGCCGCAGGCTCTCGACATCCCCGATGTCCGCCTGCAGGTCCCCGGACTGCCGCCCCACGGTCACGACCTCGTGCCCGTGCTCCACCAGCACCTGCTTGACCGCGGTCCCGATGTCCCCGCTCCCGATGACGACAGCCCTCATGACCCACCTTCCCGCTCAGTGATGGTGCCATCCTACGTTCGGCGGTCACATCAGGTCGGTGAGGAGCAGAGTCTGGCTCGCGAGGGCCGACTCCACCGCCTCACGTGTCCTGGCCGGCCAGCAACGGGATCACGCCACCGGCGAGGACGGCGTCGATCTGGTTGGCGGACAACCGGTGCCGGACCTGGAACTCGCCGTCCTCGGTGCGGACGGTGAGTTCCTGCCCTGACCGCAACGCGTTCCGGACGTCGTCAAGGACCAGCGTGTCGCCCTGGGCGATGCGATCGTGGTCGGCGGGGTCGGTGAACTCGAGGGCCAGCACGCCGAAGTTCGCCAGGTTCTGCCAGTGGATCCGGGCGAACGACTTGGCGATCACCACGCGCAGACCGAGATATCTGGGGGTTATCGCGGCGTGCTCGCGGGAGGAGCCCTGGCCGTAGTTCTCACCGCCGACCACGATGTGGTCCCCGGCCTCGCGGGCGCGGTCCGGGTAGGTCTCATCGAGGCGGGTGAAGGTGAAGCCGGCCAGCTTGGGGACGTTCGAGCGGAACGGCAGCGCCTGCGCGCCCGCGGGGGAGATCTCGTCGGTGGACACGTCATCGCCGAGCGTCAGCAGGACCGGGGCCTCGATCCGGTCCGGCAACGGCGGGAAGTCCGGCAGGGCGGAGATGTTGGGTCCACGGACCAGTTCCTCCTGTTCCGCTTCCTCGGGTGGCAAAGGTTCGACGAGCATCGCGGTGTTCACGGTCGCGTGCATCGGCAGGTTCAGCGCCGGGTACCCGATATCGAGGTCCCTCGGGTCGGTGATCACTCCGGTGAGCGCGGAAGCCGCTGCGGTTTCCGGGGAACACAGCCAGACCGAGTCCTCTTTGGTCCCGGACCGGCCGGGGAAGTTGCGGGGGAAGGTGCGCAACGAGTTGCGTCCGACGGCCGGCGCCTGGCCCATGCCGATACAGCCCATGCACCCGGCCTGGTGGATCCGCGCGCCCGAGCTGATCAGGTCGAACGTGGCGCCCAGCTTGGTCAGGTCGGCGAAGATCTGGCGGGACGAGGGGTTGATGTCCAGGCTGACCGCGTTGTCGGCCTGACGCCCTTTGAGGATCGCCGCGGCGATGGCGAAGTCCCGCAGACCGGGGTTGGCCGAGGACCCGATCACGACCTGGCTGACCGGCGTCCCGGCGACCTCGCGGACCGGGACGACATTGCCGGGTGACGAAGGCTTCGCGACCAGAGGCTCTATTGTGGACAGTTCGATGTGGTCGGTCAGGTCGTACTCGGCGTCCGGATCGGCGGTCAGCTCGACGTAGTCGTGGCCGCGGCCTTCGCCGCGCAGGAAGTCCCGCACGGCCGCGTCGGCCGGGAACACCGTTGTGGTGGCGCCGAGCTCGGCCCCCATGTTGGCGATCACGTGCCGGTCCATCGCCGAGAGCGTCCGCAGGCCGGGGCCGTGGTACTCGATGATCCGGTTCACCCCGCCGCGCACCCCGTGCCGGCGCAGCATCTCCAGGATCACGTCCTTGGCCGAGCACCAGGCCGGCAGCCGCCCGGTCAGCCGGACGCCCCAGATCTCCGGCATCCGCACCCGCAGCGGCCACCCGGCGATGGCCAGCGCCACCTCCAGCCCGCCCACGCCGATCGCCAGCATGCCCAGCGCGCCCGCGGCGCAGGTGTGCGAGTCCGAGCCCACCATCGTCCTGCCGGGGATCCCGAACCGTTGCATGTGCGTCGGGTGCGAGACGCCGTTGCCCGCCTTGGAGAACCACAGGCCGAACCGCTTGCACGCCGACTGCAGGAACAAGTGGTCCTCGGCGTTCTTCTCGTCGGACTGCAACAGGTTGTGGTCGACGTACTGCACGCTGACCTCGGTGCGGGCCCGGTCCAGGCCAAGCGCCTCCAGCTCCTGCATGACCAGAGTGCCGGTGGCGTCCTGGGTGAGCGTCTGGTCCACCCGGATCTCGATCGGTTCACCGGCAGTCAGCTCGCCGGTCACCAGGTGTGACTCGATCAGCTTGTGCGCGAGGGTTCGTCCCATGAGAGCCTGGGTACCCAGCTTCAGCTCAGGCTGAACAGCGCGGCGAGAGCGGCGATGCCCAGCACCAGCCAGGCAACGTAGTCGCCGACGTGCCCGGAGTGCAGCCGGTGGACCACGTGCAGCGGCTTGTCCAGCCACTGGGGGACGCCCCGGAACACGCCGATCAGCGCGATCGCCACCGCGAGCAGGACACTCAAGAGTCCTAGAAGGACGGCCGCCCAGTTCCACTCGACATGGCTCAGCTCGGCCAGTCGCACGGGCTCGTAGGAGTACAGCGTCTGCTCGATGAACCCCTGCCGGTCGAGGAACCGTTGTGCGCCATCGCCGATGATCCTGGAGATGACCGGCAGCACACCGACGAGCAGCCCGCCGGTCAGCAGCACCAGGATCGCCGTCAACATGGTGGCCGGTGTGCGGTGCGGGAACCGGCCCTCGGGCTTCTCGTCGTCGCCACTGGTCGTGTCCCGATCTGCCTCGTACGGTTGCGGGCCGAGTCCGAAGTGGATCCGCAGCGAGGCCCGCAGCACGGCACCGCCGGTCGCGGCCGACACGAGCACGAAAGTCCCGATCAGCCAGGGCGAACCGGTGGCCTCCTCGCTGATCGCCTTGCCCAGGCCGGTACCGAACGGCGGCAGCCCGGCGAGCGCGAGGGCCGCCAACGGGAACAGCCATCGGGTCAGGCCATCGTTGGTACCCTGACGATAGAGGCTGATCTCGTCGACATTCCCCTTGCGGGCCAGCAAAGCCCCGACGAGCAGGAACAGCGCGCCTTTCACCCCAGCGTGTCCGAGCACGTAGACGACCGATCCGGCCACGCCGTTCGCGGTCAAAGTGGCCATGCCGACCAGGAACAGACCCAGGTGCGCGATGGTCGAGTACGCCAGCATCCGCTTGAGGTGCCGCTGGATCAGGCTCAACACGGCGCCGAGCACCGCTGTCACAACGCCGAGGAGCACCAGCGTGTGGTGAAGTGTGCTGGGCGGAAGGACTCCACCGAACACGGTGGTGGTCACCCTCATGGTCCCGTAGATCCCCAAGGGCGCCATCACACCGGAGAACAGGACACACACCGGCGTCGGCGCGACGGCATGCGCATCGGCCAGCCAGAAGTGGAACGGCACAATGGCGGCCTTCACCAGCAACCCGGTGAGCACGAGCACCATCGCCAGCAGTACCAACGCATCCATGCCGTGCCCGTCGAGCGCGGAACCGATCTGGGGCATGCCGAGCCGGCCGGTGCGCGCGTACAGGATCCCGATCCCGGCCAGCATGAAGTACGCGCCGAGCGAGGTCACCACGCCGAAGGTGAACCCGCCCTGGACCGACCGGGGTTCCTCGATCTTGTGCCCGGTCAGCGCATACGCGGTGGCGCCCATCAGCTCCAGGAACACGAACAGGTTGAACAGGTCGGCGGTCAGCGAGAACCCGGTCATCCCGGCCATGAACAGCAGGATCAGCACCGGCACGTGCGCCCCGGCGTCTTCGAAGTACCGCCAGGTGTAGATCAGCGCGCACACCGTCAGGACGCAGGCCAGCAACGCGAACCCGGCGCCGATCTGATCCGCCTGCAGCACAATGCCCACGGTCAGGTTCTGAGTGGGCGTCCAGCCGCCGGCCCAGGTCACGACCCGGTTCGACGTGGTGGCCACGAGCAGGCCCGCCATGGCCGCGGTGCTGATCAGGGCGGTCGCGATCGCGATGACGTCGGTGACCACCCGCGGCGCGAACCGGGCCACCGCGAGCAGAACGCAGGAACCCAGCAGCGGCACCGCGATGCCGAGCGGTGGCAGCCACGCCGGATCCACGTCAGCCCCGCAGTTCGTCGAGCTTGTCCGCGTCGACCGTGTCCTCGCGCTTGGCGATCTGGATCACCAGCGCCAGCAGCAAAGCCGTGACCGTCGCCGACACGACGATGTCGGTCAACGTCAACGCCTGCACGACCGGATCGACGACCGGGCCGGGCGCGCCTTGCACTGGCGCGGAAGCACCTTTCTGATAGCCGACGCTGAGCAGAAGCACATACGTTCCCGACTGGGCGACGGCCACGCACACCACCGTGTGCACGAGGTCGCGGCTGCGGACCACGCCGAAACAGCCGACCAGCAACAGCCAGGCGGCGACCAGGTAGGGGAACACGCTCATCGGATCTCCTGCACGGTCAACGCCTGCGCCAGGAACTGCGCCAGCAGGACGATCACGCCGGATGCGACCTCTATGCCCACAGCGATGTTGAGCAGGACGACGGTGCCCGATGAGAACAGGTCGCCCGAAGTGCCGTAGGGCAGGAAGTTCACCAGGAAGCCACCGGCGACCAGCAGGCCCAACAAGCCCAGTACCACGAACGCGCCCGCTCCCAGCGCTTCCGCCAGGCGATACCAGGCCAGTGGCCGGAGTTTTTGCAGCGTCCGGTAGCTTCCGGCCACATACAACAGGTGTACGCCGGTGGCCAGCACGACCCCGCCCTGGAACCCGCCGCCGGGCGTCAGATGCCCGTGCACCACGACGTCGATCCCGACCATCAACGTCATGGGCAGCAACAGGTAGCCGAGCAACCGGGTGGCCTCCAGGGTCCGGCCTTCCTCGGTCGCCAAGTGTTCCCGTTCATGATCGGAAGGGCGCAGCAAGGCCGCGGCGCCGACGACCGAGCCGAGCAGGATGGTCTCTTCGATCAGGGTGTCCAGCGCGCGCTGGTCGAAGTTCAACGCGGACACCACGTTCGGCGTCGACCGGGCGTTCGCCAACGGCACGGCGAGATCCCGGTACGGGTGCACCAGGCTGCCGAACCCGGGCATGCGGATCATCGCGAGCACGGCTAGCACCCCGAACCCGGCCGCGCCGAGCCAGAACACCACCCACCGCACCTGGCGCGTCACCGTTTGCCTCCGCGGACCTTCCGCACCGCCAGCAACACCATCAGCGGCACGACCGCAGTGCCCACGGCGACTTGAGACAGGGCGACGTCAGGTGCCTGCAACAGCAGGAAAAGCAACGCCAGCAACACGCCATAGACCGACAGTGTCACGGCTTGGCGCTTGGGGTCCTGTGTGGACACCACAACCGTGCCGCCCGCGGCGACCAGGAGGAACATCAGCAACAGGAGGGGAGTCATTCGAGCTCGTCCCGCTGGGCGGCCACCCGGCCGGTCGCGGCGGACAGCACCGGCCCGGTCACGCCGAGGATCACGATCGTCAGCAGGATCAGCAAAGTGGTGAGACTCCACCCGTTGACGATCGCCAGCGCCAGGCCGATCACCGGGCCGGCCAGCGACGTGACGGGTGTCAGAAAGTGCAGGCGCCGGTAGAAGTCCTTGGTCACCACCGCACCTATCGCTGCCGCGACAGCGATCACGACGCCGATCCACAGCAGGATCACGGCTTGCTCCCCAGCAACCTGGTGAACACCAGCGTGCCCGCGAAGCCCAGCAGTGCCAACACAAGCGGCACGATCAGGTAGCTGGGCTGGCCCGTTGCCTGGATCATGACCAGCATGACCAGGACGCCCACCGAGGACGCCAGTTCCAGCCCCACCAGGCGGTGGACCGCGTCACCCCGGCAGGCAAGGATGAGAGCGGGCACGATTCCGCCGATGACCAGGACGAAAGCCGCGACCTCCCAGCCGTTCACTGTCGCCCCAGGGTGTGCACGGTCAGGTCGTCCTCGTCGTCGAGCACCACGGTTCCCGGCGAGGCGGACACGACCATGGTCTTCACCGCCTTCTCATGTGGCTCAACGGGAATCCGGTGGATACCGGTCTCGCGGCTGAACAACTTGGCGCAGTCGCGGACGATCGCGACCGGCAGGCTCCAAGCGCGTGACAGCCGCCACTCGCCGCCGTAGGCGCGCCGTGCGAACATCGCGACCAGCGCGCACGGCACCCCGGCAACGGCGGCGGCCACCAGTTCCTGCGTGGTGATCGTGCTCAGCGTCGACACCCAGAGGCCGACCAGCGCGACCCACCACAGGAGTGTCTCGCCCGCTCTCGCCACCTCCGCTGGTTTCCCGGAGGCCTGTCGTCCGAAACCCTGCATGGGTGCGGCCACGGTGGGTAGGCCTAAGGAGGAACCGCAACACGGAAAGGGATTACAGCGTGACGACGATTCAGGAATCGATCGACGTGCGAGTACCTGTCCGGACCGCCTACAACCAGTGGACCCAGTTCGAGTCGTTCCCGTACTTCATGAACGGCGTCGACCGGGTCGTTCAGGTGACGGACACGATGACCCACTGGGAGACCAGTATCGGCGGAGTGCACCGTGAGTTCGACGCCGAGATCACCGAACAGCACCCGGACGAGCGGGTGGCGTGGCACTCCGTGGGCGGCCAGACACACGCTGGTGTGGTGACGTTCCACCGCATCGACGACGAGACGACACGGGTGAACGTCCAGATGGAGTACGGGCCGGACACGCTCACCGAGAAGGCGGGCGCGGCGCTGGGCGTGCTGGACCGCACGGTCAAGGGCGATCTGAACCGCTTCAAGGAGTTCATCGAGAAGCAGCCGGGCGAGACCGGGGCCTGGCGCGGCGAGGTGAACCCGCCGCCGCAGACCGGCGTCTGACCCAACCCCCTCGTGAGTGGGTTCGGCCGTGTTCTCACGGCCGAACCCACTCACGACCTATTCGTCGGCGAAGACGTGGCCGTAGCGGCGCAGGACGCGGTCGCGGAGGTCTTGATCGGACCGGGGGACCGGCTGGATGAAGATCTCGTCCAGGTCCGGGAACTCCTTGCGCAGTTCGTCGTCGATCCGCATGCACGCCTGTTCCACGTCGCCGGCGGAGTAGGTGTTGACGAAGTCCACCCTGGCGCACAACAGGACGCGGTCGGTGCCGGTCATCATCGTGAGCAGGTCGACCACGTCGTCGACCTCGGGCTGCTGCTCCAGGCGTTGTTCGATAGCGCGGATCATCCGCCCATCGGCCTGGCGTCCCAGCAGGAGCCGCCGACTCGTGCCGGCCAGCAACACCGCCACGACCGCCAGCAGCACGCCGATCAGGATCGACGCGATGCCGTCCCAGATCGCCTGCCCGGTCAGCTGGTGCAGCGCGACCCCGCCGCCCGCCAGCACGATGCCGACCACCGCAGCGCTGTCCTCCATGAGCACGGCCCTCGGCGCCGGGTCATCGCTGCCTTCCAGCTGCCCGGGCACCGACCGGCGATGCTCCGCGGCCTCGTTCTTGACCTGCCGCGTCGCCTGGAACAGCGAGGAACCTTCCAGCACCAACGCGATGCCGAGCACGAGGTAGTTCACCCACACGTACGCGGTCTGCTCGCCGCCCTCGACGATGGTCCGGACGCCTTCGTACACCGAGAAAGCCGCCCCGGACACCAGGATCCCCATCGCGGCCAGCAACGACCAGAAGTAGCGGTCCTTGCCGTATCCGAACGGATACTGCCGGTCCGCGGGTTTCTGCGACCGCCGGACCGCCGTCAGCAACAAGACTTGAGTGGACGTGTCGCCCATCGAATGCGCCGCCTCCGACAACAACGCCCCCGACCCCGACAGCAGGCCCGCGACCAGCTTCGCGATCCCCACCCCCAGGTTCGCCAGGAGCGCGATCAGCACGGTGACCAGGCTCTGGTCCTTCTTCTCAGACACCCACCCGGATACCCGGCCGGGCAAGTTCCGAATCTCCGCCACATCCGGGCGCCGCCCGATGTCGATCCGTGGTCGGTTCGTTCGACGCGTAGGCATGACCGAGCACACGAACGAACCGATCGCGACCCGCAACCTCGACCAGTACGGGTCGGCCGACCTGCCGTGGAGCCGTCCCCGCGACCTCCTGGCCAAGGAGACCCCCGAGACCGACCTGACCTTCTTCGTCGGGACCGTGCGGCCCGACGGACGGCCGCACTCCGCCGGGGTCGGGGCCATCTGGGTGGACGACGCCCTCTACTTCGTCAGCGGGCCGGGCACCCGCCGGGCACGCAACCTGGCGGCGAACCCGGCGTGCAGCGTGTCCGTGCGCCTGCCTGGCCTGGACCTCGTGCTGGAGGGCGAGGCACACCGGGTCACCGAAGCGGCCACTTTGGACCGCGTGGCGGCCGTGTACCGCACGGGTGGCTGGCCCGCCGAAGTGGAGGGCGACGCGCTCACCGCGTCCTTCACGGCCCCCAGCGCGGGCCCGCCGCCCTGGTACCTCTACCGCCTCACGCTGCACACCGCCATCGGTGTCGCCAACGCCGAACCGTTCGGCGCCACCGCGTGGGACTTCGAGCACTGACCGTCAACCCACTGAACGCAGCCGCAGTGGCGGCGCGGCCTCCAAGGCGATGTCCAGCTCCAACGGCCCCAGCTCGGCCGCGACCCGGCAGAACTCACCCGCCAGCCGGCCGAGCGGGCCCGAGCGGCGCACCAGGCCCCAGCGCATGGTCGGCCGCTCGTCGATCGGCAGGTAGACGACCTCGGCGCGTTCGAGGTACTTCACGCCCTGTGCGCACGCGAAGGCCACGGCATCCCCGCTGGTCACCGACCACAGGACCTCCTCGCGCGACCGCGGCCTGCGGCTGGGGTCGGTCACCGGGGCCGGGCACATCGCCGACTCCCAGTACTCGGGGATCGGCAAGCCGGAGGGCAGAACGTGGTACCCGGCAAGATCGGGGAGGGACACCGACCGCCGGGCGGCCAACGGGTGGTCGCGAGCGACCGCGAGCACGATCGGCTCGGTGAACGTCACCGGACCGACGGTCAGGTCGTCCTCCTCGATCGGCAGCGCGAGCAGGGCCAGGTCGACCTCGCGCTCGCGCAGCAGCGTGAACGGGTCGTCGATCCGCACCTCACGCAGGCCCAGTCCCACGTCTGGGTGACGGCTGCGGAACAGCGCCGTGATGGGTGAGATCTCCTGCCACATCGGGCCCAGCACGCCGAACGTCAGCTCGCCCGCCCCGCCGCGCGCGGAGTCCCGGGCGGACTCGACACCCTCCAGGATCCGGCGGTACCCCGCCTGCAAATCGTCCCTGAGCTGCTCGCCGAGCGGGGTGAGCGTCACCTTGCGACTGGTCCGCTCGAACAGGGGCGCGCCGATGCGCCGTTCCTGCTTGGCGATCGCCTGACTGACCCGGGGCGGCGAGATGTGCAGCCGCTCCGCGGTCCGGCCGAAGTGCAGCTCCTCGGCGAGGGTCAGGAAGATCTCGATGTCGCGTAGTTCCACGCCGCCATCGTCGTCATCGTTAACCCTGGGCGCAACCGTCGTTTCGTGACTGCTCATTGTTCGTTCCCCGGTTCGGCGCGAGGCTATGTACATACCGAAAAGCCTTACCGGACAAGGAGAAACCACGATGAACCCGCGGATGAAGAACCCGGCCTCGGTCCTCGACGGCGCCACCACCGCGATCTACGGCCTGATCAAGGCGATCCAGTCGACCGACGTGCCGAAGGCCACCCTCGACCTGGTGCACCTGCGGGCGAGCCAGATCAACGGCTGCAGCTTCTGCGTGGACGGCGGGGTGAAGACCGCCAAGAAGAACGGCGAGACCGACGAACGGCTGCACACGGTCGCCGCCTGGCGGGAGGCCCCCTACTTCACCGATGCCGAACGCGCCGCGCTGGCCCTGGCCGAGAGCGTGACCCGGCTGGCCGACCGGTCCGACGCGGTGCCGGACGACGTGTGGGACGAGGCCACGAAGCACTTCGACGAGCGCGAAATGGCCGCCCTCGTGCTGTACATCGCCACCACCAACCTGTTCAACCGGCTCAACGCGGCGACGCGGCAGACCGCGGGCATCTGGGGCTGATCGGCATGGCAGTCGTGCGGACCCACCGCTACACCGTCGAGACCGGCAAGCTCGCCCAGCTGCTGGAGCAGCGTTCCGCGTTGATCCAGGGCATCCGGTCGGCCAACCCGGAGTTCACCGAGGCCACCCTGATCCGCCAGGAGGACGGGTCCTACCTGGACATCTGGCGCTGGGAGTCGGCCTCGGCGATGCGGGGCGCGGCGGCCGCCGCGCGCGGCTTCCCGCTCGCCGGGGCCACCCTCTCGCTGACCACTGAGCACTCCGTTGTGGACGGTGAGGTTCTGGACCAGAGGTGATCGGTCAGGAATCGAGAAGCGCCCGCCCCCGGGCCACCCCTACCGTGACACCCGGTGACCGACTGGAGGGAAAACCAATGACCAAGACCAGGCAGGCCCGCACGCCAGGAGCGTTCTCCCGGTGGATGCAGCACACGATGAACGGCCGGATGAACCGCAAGATCCGCCGCGGCCGCGGCCAGTTCATGGGCATGGACGTGCTTATCCTGCACACCGTTGGCAAACGCAGTGGGGAGCAACGGGAATCGCCGGTGGCCTGGTTCGCCGACGGTGAGGACCGGCTGGTCGTCGCCTCCGGCGGCGGCAGCCAGCACCCCGACTGGTTCGCCAACCTGATGGCGCACCCGGGCGCGGCGGCGATCGAACTGCCCGGCAACGTCACCGTCGCTGTCACGCCCCACCGGCTGTCCGGCGCCGACCGTGACGAGGCGTGGCAACGGATTACCGCGGCCCAGCCCCGCTATGCCAAGTACCAGAGCAAGTCCGACCGTCAGTACCCGGTCGTCCGCCTGACCGCCCGATGAGCTCACCGCAGGAGACCAGCCCATGACCACCGTTGTCGCCAACCAGTCCTACCGCGAGGTGCTGCGCGACCGGCGAGTGGCTGGTCTCCTGCTCGGCGACCTGCTCGCCAACATCGGCACCGGCATGCTCATCGTGGCCATGCCGATCCAGACGTTGTCCATTCACGGCACCGTTCCCAAGGCCATCGCCATCGGTCTGGTCGAGGCCGCCCCGTTCGTGCTGTCGACGATCCTCGCGCTGGCCATCGGTCTCGGCCGGGTGCACGTGCCGCCGCGGACCTTGCTCATCGCCGACTGCCTGTTGCGTTCGCTGACCTTCGCGTGCCTGGGAACCCTTGCGGTCACCGGGCTTCTGACGTTGCCGGTGCTGATTCTGGGGCTGTTGACCGGGGCGATGGTCCGGATGGCGGGGTCGAGCAGCCGCCGGGTGCTGGCGACCTCCATCGCGGGCCCGGACGGCCAGTTCGCGGTGAACGGCCTGCTCGGCCTGAACGCCACCTTCGCGTTGTACATCGCGGGTCCTGCCCTCGGCGGGATCATCGTCGCAACAACCAGTGCGGGTGTCGCGTTGTTCTTCGATGCTTGCGGCGCCTTGATTCTGCTCACGGCCGTACTGATCTCCGTTCCCCGGACGATCAAGGACCCGGACACACCCCGCCGGCAGCTGTCCGGCTGGCGGATCCTGCGGCGCCGGCCGGTCGCGGCACGACTGCTGTTCGTCGAGTTCTTCTTCAACTTCCTTTACATGCCCATCGAAGTGGCGCTGCCGCTGTACGTGAGCGGAACCTTGGGCGCGGACGCGTCCGGTCTGGGCCTGATGTGGGGTGCGTTGGGCATCGGCGCTTTCCTTGGCGCCACTTTGGTGAACCAGCTGCGGAACCTGCCGCAACGGCACGTGCTGATCGCGATCATCGGGTTGTGGGCGCTGTGCCCCATCGCGTTGGCGTCGACCGGAAACCTGACCGTGGCCCTGGTCGTGTTCGGGCTGGGAGGTCTGGTGTGGGCGCCATTCACCCCGGTTGCGTACAGCTTCCTCCAGTCCGGGCTCAAACCGGACGAGCAACAACAGGTCGTCACCCTCTGGACCACCGGGTCCACAGTGGCCGCACCGCTCGGCCTCGGCCTCGGCGGCCCGCTCATCCAGCTCACCGGAACCACTGGCGGGCTCGTGCTTTCCGGCGTGCTGACCCTGTTGCTGGTCCCGATCGCCGCGATGGCTGTCCTTCGGCGCGGCCGATAGGTGAGGATGGGGGCACCGACGCGGTGGTGGCGATGGTGTGGGACGACGTGCGGTTCACGATGCCGCCGCAACCGTCGCTGTACGTGGGTCGCGATGCGGTCGCGGAGTTCTTCGCCGGGCGTTCGGGCACGAGCGGCTCGGCGACTTCCGCCTGGTCCCGGCCCGCGCCAACCGCATGCCCGCCGCGCGAGACCGGCTAGGTGGCTCGCCTTCCTGTCCGTCGCGCTGCTGTTCGGGCTGGTCAGCAGCCATTTCGGCGTGCAGACGACCGGGTGGATCACTGTGGGCCTGCTGGCGCTGACCGGCCTGAGCCTCGTCCGCGCCAGCCACCTCGCCCGTCCGCCTGGATCTCAGCGGACGACGTCGTAGACGAGCTTCTGGATGCCGTTGCTGTAGGACTCGCTTTCGATGACCTTGAGGTTCTGGCGGTCCTTGTCGGTGGCGCTGAACAAGCGCTTGCCCGCGCCGAGCAGGACCGGGAAGACGAGCAGGTGGTAGCGGTCGATCAGGCCGGCGTCGGAGAGGTTCTGGTTGAGGTTCGCGCTGCCGTGCACGATGATCGGGCCGCCGTCGGTCTGCTTGAGGGCGGCGACGTCGTCGAGGGACCGCAGGATCGTGGTCTCGCTCCAGTTGCCGACCAGGTCCTGCTCACCCAGCGTGGTCGAGACCACGTACTTCGGCATCGCGTTGTAACCGGCGAACTCCACGGTCATGGTCGGCCACACCGGCGCGAACGCCTGGTAGCTGACCCGGCCCATCATCATGGCCGTGGCCTCCTCCTGCTCCCGGCCCTTGAGCTCGTAGGCGGCCGGGTCGAACTCGATGCCCTGGAAGGTCCAGCCGGCGTTGCGGTAGCCCTGCTCGCCACCGGGCCCCTCCATGACACCGTCGAGCGAGACGAAAGCGGTGGTGACCAGGGTGCGCATTGGTTGCTCCTTGTTCGTCCTGACGTGCGGTCGTCAACGCGTCGAACGGCCCGCGCCGATCTCGACACAACTCGGTGGAAGTTTTTTCAGGGCGGATCTTGTCACCGGTCAACCGGTTACGCGTTCCGGCGGTTGACAAATCCCCAGGGCGATTCCACTGTGGTGGGTGAGCCGGAGGTGCAGCGATGACTGCGGACACGCTCAATGACGGGACCGTGCGGACCGCGCGCAGGCGCGCCGTGGTGGCCAGCACGGTCGGCACGTCGATCGAGTGGTACGACTTCTTCCTCTACGGCACGGCGGCGGCGCTGATCTTTCCCAAGCTGTTCTTCCCGGGCAGCTCGCCGCTCGCCGGGGTCCTCTACTCGTTCACCACCCAGTTCGTCGGGTTCGCCGCCCGGCCGATCGGGGCGGCGATCTTCGGGCACTTCGGCGACCGCGTCGGCCGCAAGGCCACGCTGGTGACCACGTTGCTGCTGATGGGGATCGCCACGTTCCTGATCGGCTGCCTGCCCGGGTACGCCAGCATCGGCGTGGCCGCGCCGATCCTGTTGGTGGTACTGCGGATCCTGCAGGGCATCGGGGTCGGCGGCGAGTGGGGCGGGTCGGTGCTGCTGTCCATGGAATGGGGCGTACAGACCAAACGCGGCCTGATGGCGAGCATGCCGCAGCTGGGTGTCCCCATTGGACTGTTGCTGTCCACCGGCGTGTTCAAGCTGATGAGCCCCATCGCGGGGCCGGGGTTCGAGACCTGGGGCTGGCGGGTGCCGTTCCTGCTGAGCATCGTGCTCGTCGGGATCGGGCTGTACGTGCGGCTGCGAGTGCTGGAGTCGCCGGAGTTCACCCAGGTGCGCCAGGCCAACGCGATCGTCCGCGTGCCGGTGTGGGAAGCGTTCCGCCGGTATCCCAGGGAGATCCTGTGCGCGGCGTTCGTGCGGATGTCCGAGCAGGCACCGTTCTACCTGTTCATCACCTTCGTCCTCACCTACGGCACAAGCAAACTCGGCCTCAGCCGCGACAGCCTGCTGAGCGACACCATGGTGGCAGCCGCGGTGGGCCTGATCAGCGTCCCCTTCTTCGGCTGGCTGTCCGACCGCATCGGCCGCAAACTCACGTACGGCATAGGCATTGTCGCCACTGCGGTCTACGCGTTCCCGTACTTCGGTTTGCTGGACACCAAAGTGTCCGCCCTCGTGCTGTTGGGCATCGTCGTTTCCCTGATCGTGCACGACATCCAGTACGGCCCCCAGGCCGCCCTGATCGCGGAAAGCTTTGACAGCCACGTCCGCTACTCCGCCGCCGGTATCGGCTACCACCTGGCGTCCGTCATCGCCGGCGGCCCCGCCCCGCTGATCGCCACCGCCATCCTCGAGGGCTCCGGCTCCGGCAGCACCTGGATCAGCCTCTACATCATCGGCTGCGCCGTCGTGTCCATGGCCGCCCTCCTACTCCTCCCACGCCGCGAGCCCACCCGCTAAACGAATCCAGCCGCTGCCAGACAGGCAACGGCTGGATTCGTCCATTCAGTCAGTCGCTACACGAGACCGGTGTGTCGAAGTGGCCTGGTGTGGTGGGGTAGGCCGGGCCGGAGCCGTGCTGGTTGTTGTCCGGCGGATAGACGATGGCCAGTTCGCGGAACGCGGACGTGCCCTCGGCCGACACATCGGCCGCGGTCTGGCCCGCGCCCGAGCCCCAGGCCAGCTTCTGCAGGAAGTCCTGCATGGATGGGCTGTGGCCGCGGACGTCGTTGTAGCCGCCGTAGGCCGCGTTGCAGTGGGTGAACAGGTTGTAGGCGCCGTTCCAGTCGATCAGCCGGTCGCCGTTGTTCGGCCCGTTCTGCGCGCGATCCGCTTGCAGCACATCGCGGTCCCAGCCACCGTAGATCCAGTCGATGCCGTCGTGGTGCTGGTTGTCGGCCAGGGTGGCCGGGACCGCCGGGTTGTCGTTGGTCTTCTCGGTCATCTCGAACCACCGGCACGGGTCGATCGCACCCTCGCCCAGTGTCTGCGGCCACGGACCGGCCGCGCAGTTGCCCGGGTAGGCACCGCGCGGGTTGAAGTCGATCACGTCCGAGCCGAGCGCACCGGCCTGCGAGGCCGGCGAGGTACCGCCGACGCCGCCGAAGGTGTGGTCGATGAACCGGTCGTTCGTGCCGCGGGAGGTCGGGTCGAACACGCCGTTGGTCAGGCAGTCCGGCGTCGCCGCGTCGGCCACGGGGTCGCAACCCTTGCCGCCCCACAACACATCCGCGCCGTCGTCACCGAACAGCTGGTCGCCGCCGCTGTCGGCGTTGGCCATGTCGTCACCGAACCCTGCGTGGATGTTGTCGTTGCCAAGGCCACCGCGGATCCGGTCATCGCCACCCTCGGCGATCCCGTTGTGCGGCATGGCAGGCGCGGTCGGCCCACCGATCCACGCGTCACCGTCCACATCGTGCAGCAGGTCGATGCGCCGGTCGTACGCGCCCGCCTGGAACCCGGTGTAGGTCTCCTTGGGCGGCGGGTCGAGCGTCACCGTGAACCCCTTGGCGGCAACGTCGTTCGCGTTGACGTACTCGTTCACCACACCACCGCGGTCGCCGAGGATGGCGTCCTCGCCGTCGTTGCCGAACATGGTGTCGTTGCCGAGCTCACCCAGCATGTCGTCGTTTCCGGCGCCACCGGTCATGGTGTCGTCGCCGTCCTGGCCCCACATGCCGTCGTTGCCGTCGTCGCCGAACATCGTGTCGTTGCCGAAGGCGCCGCCGGGTTCACACGTCGCCTGGGCGGTCGTGCAGAACCGGGTGGACGGGCCGGGCAGGTCCGGGTCGTGCGTCCGCGACACCGTCGCGTTCGCGGGCACCTGACCGGTCAGATAGCGCTCGGTGTAGACCTTCTCGGTCATCGCCCCTGGCGCACCCTGGAGGGTACGAACCAGCGAACCGTTGTCGCCGAGCTGGACGTCGTCGGCGCCGTTGCCCTCGAACGTGTCGCCGCCGTCGCGGAACCCGGCCCGGGCGCTGCCGCCGATCATGTCGTCCTGTCCGTCGGGACCGGACCCCTCCAGCTCACCGGCCGCGCTCGCCGTCCCCGGCCAACCGGGGTCGCCAAGCGGGACAACGGTTGTCTCGGTCGACTGGGCACCGAGCGGCAGGTCACCGCGCAGCACATCGTTGCCGCCGTTGCCTTCCAGGTAGTCGGCCTCGGCACCACCGGACAGGTAGTCCTGCCCGTCCTGGCCCCACAACACGTCCACACCGGACCCGCCGGACTCGCGGTCGTCGCCGAACCGGTCGCCGGGTGGCGGGGACTGCAGGTCGTACTGGCGCACGATCCGCCCGGCGACCGGGTTGCCGCCGGAGGTGGCCAGCCGCTGGGTCGCCCGCGTCGGGGTCTCCCCGGCGGCCGGGCGCAGCACGACGCCGTTGTCACCGAGGCCGACGTCGTTGCCTGGCCCGCCGAACATCGCGTCCGCCGCGTCAGGCTGTCCCGCGGTGGTCTCGCCCTGGCCGGACAGCGGCGTGCTGTTGCCACCGACCAGGTCGTCGTCGCCGGAGTCACCCTCGATCCAGTCGACGCCCTGACCGCCTTCGACGTAGTCGTCGGCCGCGTCGCCCTTGAGCCGGTCCGGCCCGCCCTGACCGAGGATGACGTCATTGGCCTCGTCACCGTCGATCTCGTCCGCGCCGGAGGAATCCGCGTGCGGGGTCAGCCCGAGGTCCTCGAGCACGATCTGCCGGCCCGCCATGCCGCGTTCCAGTGTCACGCGGCTCAGCGGGGCGAACCGGATCAGCGAACCGTTGTCGCCCAGGGCGACGTCCTGACCGGCGTTGCCGTGGATGGTGTCACCCGTGTCGGGCTGGCCCACCCCGGCCGCCTCCTCGGCCGAGCTGCCGCCGACCAGGTCGTCCTGGCCGTCGTTGCCGGAGATGGTGTCGTGGCCCGGCCCGCCTTCGGCGTAGTCGTCCTCGCCATCACCGGTGATCGTGTCGGCGCCGCCCTGACCGGAGATCACATCCTGGTCCGGGCCACCGCTGATCACGTCGTCACCCGAGGTCCCGGCCGTGGGCGCGTAACCCAGGTCGAGCAGGGTGATCTTGTGCGCCTTGGCGAACTGCCTGCCGAAGGTGATCGGCGAAGCCGCGCTGCCGTCCACAAGGGACAGAACCGCGTTGTCGCCCGCGATCAGGTCCGGCCCGGCGTCACCGAACAGCTTGTCGCCGGTGTCCGGACGGCCGGTCTGATGACCGTCTGCAGTGGACACAATCTCCGCGCTACCGCCGACGATCCGGTCCTCACCCGCGTCACCGTGGATGGTGTCGTCGGCGTTGTTGCCTTCGAGGTAGTCATCCGCGTTGCCACCGGACAGCTCGTCGTGCGCGAGCCCGCCGAAGCCGCGGTCGTCGCCCTCGCCGCCGAACACGAAGTCCGGTCCGCCCGCACCGGCGTTGGCACCGTCCAGATCGAACGGTCCGGTCACGCCGTTGTCGCCGATGATCAGGTCATTGCCGTCGTCACCGAAGAGCAGGTCGCCCGTGTCGGGCTCACCCGCCTTGCGCGTGCCGCCGATGACCGTGTCCTCGCCCGTACCGCCGAACTCGGTGTCACCGGCGTTGTTGCCCTCGATCACGTCGTTGTCGGCGCCACCGTAGAGCGTGTCCTCGTTGTCGTTGCCGTACACCGAGTCCTTGCCGTTGTCGCCGAACATGAGGTCCTTGCCGCCGCCACCGTAGAGGGTGTCGTCGTCGTTGCCCCCGGCGATCACGTCGTCGCCGAGCTGGCCGCAGGCGCGGTCGTTGTTCGCCTTCGCGTCGACGTTGTCCGCGGCGCCACCCGCGGCGATGATGTCCACTCCGGACCCACCGGTGATCAGGTCACGGCCGTCCTGCGCGTCATTCGGTTCGGCTGGTGGCTTGGACTCCGGGTCCGAGCCTTGCACGCAGGCGTTGGCGTGCTTGTCACCGAAGATCTCCGCACCGCCGTCGCCGCCGATGACGTGGTCGTTGCCGTAGCCGCCGACCAGCAGCTTCGACGACGGGGTCACGCCCGCGGGCAGAACCCGGTGGTTCACCGGGCGGTCCGGCCCGAACACGCCGGTTCCCGTTGAGTCACCGACATCTGAGGGCTCGGCGATGACGTAGTCGTTGCCCGGCCCGCCGAACACCTTGTCGGTACCGAACCCACCGGTCAGGATGTCGGCGTTGCCGCCGCCGCGGATGTCGTCGGTCTGGCCCGGCTGCGAGTGCCCGGTCACCAGGTCCACGCCCTGGCTGCCGTACACGATGTCCGAACCCGTTCCGGTGTCGACGATGTTGGTCGCGTCGACGATCTGGTCGGGCTGACCGTCCTGTTTGATCACGGCCTTGTCCGGCCAGCCGGGGTCGTCCTCGCCGGTCTGGTCACCGGCGTTGCCGAACACCGGTCCGGTGTGGATGGTGTCCTTGGCCGACCCGCCGGAGATCTTGTCGTTGCCGTTGCCGCCGATCAGCAGGTTCTCCTGGGCCACGAACTCCGGCTTGCCCGGGTTGCTCTGCGCGAGCGGGCTGTCCGACGCGATGCCGATGGTGTCGTCGCCGTCCTCGCCGTTGATCGTGTTCTTGCCCAGGCCGGCCGAGATCCGGTCGTTGCCGGCGCCGCCGTTGACCGTGTCGCCCGCGCCGCCGACGGTGATCGAGTCATCGCCGTCGTTGCCGTTGACCGTCACGGACCCCTTGCCGCCCAACGCGGTGGCGAGGTCGCCGGTGGTGATCTGGTCGTTGCCCGGGCCGCCGTTGATCACCGCGGGGCCGATGCTGGTCTTGACCGAGTCGTCGTTGTCGCCGCCGGTGACGGTGACGGACTTGTCGAACGGCTTGGCCTCGGCCGCCGCGTCGTTGGCCGCGCCGCTCTTGTCGGCGTCGCCCTGGAACACGAAGAGCCGCTTGCCCTTGTCGCCGGTCGCGTCCGCTTTCACCTTGGTCAGGCCGGTTCCCCGGTACTCCTCGCGGAAGCCGAGCGCGCTCACCGCGAACCCGTCGAACGTGTCCTTGGTGCCGTCCTTGACCAGCTGGGTCACGACCCACTTCTCGTCGACGTTGTTCGCCGTCCACGCCTGGTCACCGCGCTTGCCGATGTCGGCGTTGCCCACGTGCAGCACCAACGTGTCGCCGTCCGGGTGGGCCAGGACGGGTGGCGGTGGTGTGCAGTTCGGCTTCACCGAGAAGTCGAGCAAGGTGATGTCGGCCAGGGTGAAGTCGAACTTCACGCTGAAGATCGAGAACCCGAGCTTGATGTACACCTTGAGGAACAGGCTCAGCCGTCCGTCCATGTTGAACAGACAGGTCGGGTTCTGCAGGGCCACCTTGGAGAACTCGAAGAACCGGAACTTGCCGTCGTTGTTCGGGTCGGCCCAGCTGAGGTTGATGGTCAGCGCCAGCCCGCCCTGGATGCCGACCTCGATCAGCACCACGCTCACCGCGGCGCCCGCGGCCAGCTCGCCCCGGAAGGTGACCACTGGCAACGGTTTCCCGTCGTCACCGGCGGACTGGAGGTAGATGCTGTCCAGGATGTCCGCGGCCCGGCCGGACTCGATCGCCTTGCGGATGCCGAACGTGTCGAAGCCCGCGCGGAACCGGGCCTCCACCGAGGCACTGCCGGAGATCGTCACCAGCACCGGCGGCGGCGCGTACACCGGGCCGAACGACTGGCTGTAGGAGAAGCCCAGGCGCAGCGGCCCGGAGTCGAACTTGATCAGGTCCACGTCCTGGCCCATGATCAGGCCGAACAGCTTGGCCGGCTCGGAGAGGATCGGGAAGCTGAACCCGGACGCGGTGCCCGACCCGTTGTCGCCCACCACCTGCTGGCCGGACTTCGAGTCCACCTCGCCGCGCAGGTCGTCGTGCGTCAACGTCTTGCCGGAGATCAGCGAGGCCGCGTTGTCCGGCGAGTTCTTGGTCTCCTTGGCGGCCTTGCCGGCCACGGTGAAGCTGCCGACGTCGATGTCCCCGCCGTTCCCGGCGATCTGGCCGACCAGCTTGACCGTCCGGAGGATCTTGTCCACGAACTCCAGGTCCGGGCCGCCCGCGATGGTGCTGAACTCCTTGGCGATGGTGACCAGGTTGACGTCACCGCCGCCGACCGCGCGGGAAAGGTCGGACAGCACCGGGATCGGCGCGTACAGCTGGTCGATGACCGGCTGGACCGGCTTGGTGAACAGCGCGACCTTCTCCGCGATCGGCTTGAGCACCGACCCGAGGAACTTGCCCGCGTTGAGCTTCACCTTGTTGAACGCGATCTCCGGGTCGCCGTCGCCGGGCTTCTGGCCCAGCGTCCAGCCCCACTTGAGGTGCAACCACCCGGAGACGCCCGGCAGCGGGCCGGCCGAGACGTCGAAGTCCCAGTCGATGCCGACCTGCGCGGCCAGCGACACGCTCGCCACCTGGTCCAGGTCGGCCAGGTCGGCCAGCGAGATCCGGTCGTTGCCGGTCCCGCAGCCCTGGTAGCAGGGCGCCTGGCCCTTCTTGTGGATGTCCACGTAGAACGTTCCGGCGAACAGGTCGGTCGCCGCGTTGTCGCCCTGGTGCTGCTTGAGACCGACGTCCAGGAAGGCCAGTCGCGCCTTCATGTTGTCGGGCAACGTGAAGCTCAGCTTCACGCCCAGCTCGGCGTTCTCCTTGTCGTTCGTGGCGACGTAGAACCCGCTGTTCTTGTCCACACCCGCCTTGATGTGCAGGTGGTAGGCCAGGCCGAGCTTCATGTTCGGCGCGCCGGGCGCCGCCTTCAGCGACAGACCCGGGATGCCGATGTCCAGCGGGCGTTCCAGGCCGAGCGTGTCCTTTGTGCAGTCGTCGCCGAACACATCGCCATCGCAGACGTCGAACGCGAAGGCGGCGCCGATGATGTCCTGCAGCGGCGCGTTGGACGCGCACGTGACATCGCCGGTGCACTTGAGGTCCAGCGTGATCGTGCTGCCGACGGCTGTCTTGAGCTGGTTGTTGACCCAGTCGGACAGTGCGCCCGCGGTGGGCACCCGGCCGCCGCCGGGCAGCTGTGCCACCACGCCCTGGATCTTCGTCCGCAGCTCACCGAGTTTGTCGGCGCCTTGTTGAATGTCCTTGCCCACCAAGGGCAGCTTGCCGTCGAACGCGGCCAGCCGCAGCGCCCGCTCGACCATCGCCAGGTACTTGTCGATGCCGTCGCCGAACTGCGAGAAGTCCAGCAGCGAGGCCAGGATCTTGGCGCCGATGCCGGCCGGCATCTCGAACCGCTTGACCCCACCGGGCAGGTCCGGGCTGAACGCGAAGGCCTGGTCCAGGTTGTTCGCGTCGATCTGGCGCGGCAGCCGGACGATGAACGAGTCACCCGGGCCGGCCAGCTTCGTCCAGTTCGTGTTGTCCACGCTGGTGAACACCGGCATGACCGCGCACAGCGCGAGATCGGTGTCCGCGGCGGGGTCGCCGGGGCAGGTGACCGGCTTGTTGTCCGCGTTGAGCGACAACGAGACGTTCTTCACGAAGTCCGACAACGCGACCGGGGCGGTCCCGCCCGGTCCATAGCCGAGATGCGCGTTGTAGTGCGCGTTCGCGACTGCCTTCTCCGGGCCCTTGGGGTTGCCCAACGCGATCGACAGCGGACCGATCGAGGACTTGACGAAGCCCTCGATACCGCCGTGCGCGGTGAGGTCCACTGTGGACGTCGGCAGCACGGACAGCGCGCCCGGCCCGTCCAGCGCCAGGTTCTTGTCCAGCGGCAGCACGAAGCCGATCTTGGTGGACCCGGTGAGCGACAGGGTGGCGTTCGCCTCGCCCTCGGCACCGATCAGCGACCGCGCGGTGTTGGTCTCGTCGGTGAAGGAGAACCGGACCGGCTGCGAGGCGGTCACATTCCGTTTCATGTCGACGTTCAGCACGATCGACGGCTTGTTGTTCACGACCTGGTAGGCGAACGAGATCCCGCTGCCCGCGGGCAGCGCGGTGTTCAGCGCGCCGACCAGGTCCTGCAGGTAGTCCGGCGGCGCGGCGGTCAACCGGTCGACCGCGTCCTCCAGCGGGCTGCGGAACGCGTACGCCGTGCCCTTGGCCGGGATCTGCGCCCACGGCTGGGCCAGCAGCAGACGGTTGTTGTCGGCCGCGGCGACGATCGCGACCTGTGTGCCGACGAGGACGGCCCGGTTGTTCAGGTCCGGGCCGAAGGTGCGGCTGGTGTCCTTGATGAAGCCGATGTTGTTGTCGTTGCCGTACTCGACGGTCGGACCGGCGCCGACGTCCGCGCTGCCGAGCAGTTCGGACAGCGACTTGCCGACCACCGGCAGCGGTGTGGTGAGCGCGGTCCTGACCTTGCCGTCGCCGTCGACCGCCTTGAGCGAGTCGTTCAACAGCTGCAGCGCCTTGATGATCTGGGTGAACATCGCCCGCGGGTTGCCCGGGTCGAAGTCGAACGCCTTGGCCTTGTCCAGCGCGTCCAGCCCGGTGAAGTCGACTTTCGCCGGGTCGGTGATGTCCGGCATGGACACTCCGACGCTGACCGGACCACCGAAGAAGTCGGTGATACCGGGGACATCCAGGCTGACCGTCGCGGTGGCCTTGCCGCCGACCGTGACGCTCAGCAGGTCCTCCGGTTCCGCCGCGGGCGTCGACGGGTTGTCCACCAGCTTGGCGAACACCTGCGACAGTGGCAGATCGCCGTCGGCGTCGCCGACCTTCTTGAGGCTGACGGTCAGCATGTGCGCCGAACCGTCCTTTGTGGCCAGGTGCAGGTCGCCGGACATGTGCACCTTGAGGTACCCGACGCTGCCGTTGACGTCCACCTTGGTGTCCACCGCTGCGTCGGCGTGCAGGAGCTCGCTACCAGTGCGCAGCAGGAACCGGTCCGGCGTGCGCGGCAGGCTGGACACCAGCGTCGTTGTGCCGTCCGGGTTCTTGTCCGCGAACGGGCAGCCGGTCTGGGCGGCGTCCGGGTCGAGCGGCTTGCAGGCGTCACCGGTGATCGGGTCGCGCAGGTCGAGGACCAGGGTCGCCTTGGCCTGGTAGGAGGGTTTCACCGATGCGGTGGCGTTCAACGCGTTGGCATTGCGCAAACCCTTGCCTGCGAACGTGTCGCCGAAAGTGACCTGGCCGGTCATCGGGTCCTCGGAGGTCACCTTGTAGGCCGCGCCCGGCGCCGGGATGCCGCCGTTCCACGGCTCTTCCAGAGTGATCTCGTCGGGGGTGTTCGACTTCACCACACCCTGCGAGGTTCCCGCGGTCACGACCCGGCCCTTGAACCCGTCGACACTCCAGGTCTTGCCGCTGTGCTTGAGTTTCGTGGCCTCGTACGTGATCCCCTGACCCTGTCCGGAGGTCAGCGTGGCGGCGACGTCGAGCGGCTGCCCGGCGCCCGCGGCCTGCGTCATGGTCAGGGTGAACTCGAGCTTCTTGGTGTCGTCGTGGAAGTTCACGCCGGACACCGCGATCGGGTCGGAGTTCAGCAGCTTGACCATGTCCTGGATGGACGTGAACGTCGGCTGGCCGAACTGGGCCTTGTCACCGGTCTTGATCACGTTGTCGTCCACGAACTTGGCCAGCGCGCCGGCCGCCTTGACCGCGTCGGCCAGGGTGCCGCGCATGAACGGCAGGTTGACGTTGCCCAGCGGCTTGGTCAGGTCGCCCCACTGGGCGCGCTGGACCGAGTTGATCGAACTGGCCAGGTGGCTCAGGCCCTCGATCAGGTCCCGCGGGCTGAGCGTGGTGAACCTGTTGAGCTGCGCCAGGTCCGGCCCGGTGACCGTGATGTTCGGTGTGCCGCTGCCGATGTCCGGCCAGTCCACTTTGATCGTCCCGGACAGCCCGCCGACCGAGGTGCCGGCCAGCGGCTGGGCGGTGAAGGCGAGGGCGGCGTCGACCTTGCCCGCGGGGGCGCCGAGTCCGAAGTGGAACAGACCGGCGGCCGCGCCCGGGGCGGCGAGTTCGGTGGTGCCGGGCCCGGAGGCCGGGGGAGTGAGCGCGAGCTTCCCGTCGCCGTCCGGGTCGTCGGCCGACCCGGTCAGGTTCGCTTCGACGATCACGTGGGAGGCGGCGGTGTCCAGGTCGACACCGAGGATCCCGAAGCCCGCGGCGGGTTTCGCCTGCGTGTCCAGATGGCCCTTGGCGCCGATGGTGAACTTCGGCGACTGCGCGTCCTTCACGAGGTAGAACCAGTCGCGTGTGGTGTCGTAGGCGAAGTGCAGGGTCGCGTCGAAGGTGAAGTCGACGTCCGCCGCGCCCGAGGTGGTCAGGTTGACCTTCGGGTCGGCGACCGACACCGGCTGGTTCTGTGCCACCGTTGTGAACTGCAGGGTGGCGTCGACGCGCTCCACGCCGTTCGACTGGCTCGTTTGGACGGTCAGCGTGCCGGTGCGGTCCCCGGTGAGCGGATAGCTCCCGGCCAGATCGGCAAAGGCGTTCTTGCCCTGTAACGGATCGTGGACGGTCTTGGTGACCAGGTCGGCGAACCCGAGCGCCCCGCCCGGGCTGACGCCCAGCAGCGGCAGGGCCTCGCCGAGCTTGCCGACCGTCGCCAGCGCCGTGCTGAAGTCGCCGAAGGACTTGATGCCCGCCAGGATCTTCTGCACGTCCTGGTTCTGGGCGACCGCCGGCTGGGCGGTCACCACCACCCCGAACAGGCCGAGGGCGACGCTGGTCAGCGTCGCTACGGGCTTGCGCAGGGCACGACGAAAAGCGAAAGAGCGCATGCCAGACCGCCTCCCGACGGCATGGGCCCCCGATGCCCGCTGCCGGCTGTCTCGGTTCAGCCGCGCAGCGAAGCCACTGCCCGGCACTGGCTTTTCTCGTTCGCCCGGATTGACCCGTTACCACTCCGGCGGAAAGCCGATCAAAGGTACCCGAACGGACTAGCTTTCGGGCAGTTGTGCACAGGCGCTCTACTCAGACAACTACTCACATTGGACAGTGGCGGCCCCCGCGATCCGGTTCGCCGCCTCACGAAGCCGGTCCGGCGAGTACGAGCTGGGGAGTACCGGTGTGCCGAGATCGTTGGCGTACTTGGCCATCACGAGGTCATCCTGCAACTTGCGAGGTGCAACAAGCCATCCGATCCGCATGCCGGGCGCCATCGTCTTCGAGATGCTTCCGATGTGTGCGGCGTGTCCGGGCGCCGAGACTTGCAGCGCGGGCACGGGTGCGTGGTCGTAGCGGTATCAGGACCACGGGCTGACCGGGCGAGGGCGGCGGCGGCCGTCGACGATCACGTCGACGTGTTCGTCGAAGAAGGCGATGTGCCCGGCGACGTCGGCCGCGTCGGACAGCGGCTGCTCGTAGCCCCACGCCAGATCCGGGTGAACGTGCCCGTTCACCTCCACCGACCAGTAGGAAGCGTGCCCCTTGTAGGCACACGCAGTGCTTTTGACCGACGGGGTGAGCAGGTTCAGCCGGACATCCTCGCGGGGCAGGTAGAACCGCGGCGGCAGGTTGGTCTCGAACAGCATCCGCGCCGAGCTGGTCTCGGCCACCGGCACGCCCTCGACCTCGATCCGCACGGCCCGGGAGGTACGCCGGATGTCGATGCGGTGGAACGGGTCGCGGGGGTGGCTGACGATCGGCTCGTCCTCTTCCAGCCACTCGAACGCGTCGAAGTCGAGCGCGATGTAGCCGTCGAGCCCGGCCGGCCGGAACCCGGCGCCTTCGAGCAGCACGCCGGGGGCCTCAAGCGACAACGGCTCGCCCTCGCAGGTGTGTGCCGCGAACCCCGTACGCGGGTCCAGCACGGGCGGCCCGCCGGCCGTGATCGCGACCGGATGCTCGGCGGCCTCTACTCCCACCGCCGGCACCACGCGGGCCTGGATGTCCTCCTCCGGAACCGCGTACGACGGCACGACCCGCTTCGGTTCCCACACCAGGACACCGCGCTCGGAGTCCACAAGGGTCAGTTCGCCGGCGCGGGCCCGCAACCGTTTCGGCGTCGGCTCGTACCGCAGCTCACCCAGGCTGCGCATCAGTTCCCTGCTCAGTTGAACCGCCATCGGGCCACTCTCCGCCCCGGCCGCGGCATCGTCAATCCGGCGGCAACAGCGCGGCGGCCAGTGCGGTGGCGAGGAAGCCGCGGAACCGGTCGAGCGGCCAGGACTGGCGCAGGACCAGCAGTTCGTAGAGCCCCGGGTCGGTGTACGCCCACATCACGTCCCCGGCCTGGGCGATGTCGACGTCCGGCCGCAGCTGGCCGCGGTCGTGCAGCAGGCGCGCCTGGTGGTCCATCCGTTCGCGGCGGTCGGCGTCGAGCCGGGCGAGCAGGCCGGCCATCTCCGGCGAACTGGCCGCGGCCGCGCGGATGAGCAGGACCACCGGGGCCAGCCGGGGGAGCACCTCGCAGGCGAATCCGGCCCAGCGCCGGACGACCGTGTGCGGGTCGGTCTCCTGGGCGCTCATCGCGTCCGACCGCTGCGTGGGGGCGGCCAGCGCCGCGTCGGCGATCGCCTGGACCAGGCCGGGTTTGTTGCCGAACGCCTTGTACACGGTCTCCACCGACACCCCGGCCCGCTCGGCGATGGCGCTGATCTTGGTCGCCGCGTAGCCCTGGGCCAGGAACAGCTCGCGAGCGGCGCCGAGCACGGCGTCGCGGTTCTCCCGGGCCTGCCGGCGGCGCCGGGTGGAGTCATAACCCCTGGTCGGCTTGACGGTAGCCATAGTTGGATACATACTCCTATATCTGTTACAGGTCACTGTAACAAAATTGGAGGCGGCCATGACTGTCGTCGAGCGCATCCAGCGAGCCACGAGCGACCACGACCTCGACGCACTGGCGGCCTGCTTCACCGGCGACTACCAGAGCGAGTGGCCGGTGCACCCGGCGCGCAGCTTCGGCGGTCCCGAGCAGGTGCGCCGCAACTGGGAGCGGATCTTCGCCGCGGTCCCCGACCTGCGCACCGAGGTGCTCACCAGCGTGACCTCCGGCGACGAGGTCTGGTCGGAGTGGGAGTTCAGCGGCACCCGGCGGGACGGGCAGCCGTTCCTGATGCGCGGGGTGATCATCCTGCGCGTCCCCGGCGAGCGGGCGACTGCGGCCCGCTTCTACCTCGAACCCGTTGACACCGAAGCGGTCGACGCGGATGTCGCCGTCAGCCGGCTGGCCGGGTCATGATCCTCGTCGCCGGTGGCACCGGCACCCTGGGCACGCGGATCGTGCGGGCGATCGACGCCCCGGTGCGGGTCCTGACCCGCGAAGCCGGGCGCGCCCGTCACCTGCGCGGAGCCGAGATCGTGGTCGGCGACGTCCGCGCTCCGGCCACGCTGACAGCGGCTGTGCGCGATGTGACCACGATTGTGTGGGCCGTGCAGGGCATGGCCGGGACGGATCCGGGCGGCTTCGCCGCGGTCGACCTGGGTGGCCTGCGGAACCTGCTCGACGCCGCCGACGCTCAGCGGCTCGTCCTGCTCTCCACCGCGGAAGCCTCGCCGGCCAGTCCCCTCGAGTTGCGGCGGGTCAAGTACCAGGCCGAGACGATGGCGCGCAACAGCGCTCTGGCGACCACGATCATCCGGCCGACCGCGTTCCTGGAGACCTGGCTGGGCATTTTCACGCAGATGGCCGAGTCCAAGCGTTCGGTGTTCGTGTTCGGTCGAGGCGAGAACCCGGTCAACTTCGTCAGCGTTTCCGATGTCGCCGCCCTCGTCGTGCACGCCGTCCGTTCCCCCGAACTCGATGGCAAGACCCTGCAGATCGGCGGCCCGGACACCCTCCCCCTCACCGAACTGGCCCGTGCGGTGCTTGTGCGGCAAGGACTTCCGGAAAAGATCAAGCACGTTCCACTGCCCGTGCTCAGAGTCGTCGCGACCGCGCTGCGTCCGGTCAAACCGATGGCCGCCGCGCTGGTCCGCCTCGCGATCGCGATGGACACCACCGACATGACCCTGGCCGTCGACACCGCCCGCGCCGCCGTTCCCGGCCTTCCGGTGACCCGGGTGACCGACGTCCTTACACAGCGACCAAACGAGCGTTGAGCCGGGCCGGGACCGACGGGCATCATCGCCTGCATCGTCTGCGGCCTGCTCGCCCTCGTCATCTCCTGGGCGTTACACAGGTTCGCGCCGCGCTGGACCGCGCGGCTGACCAGCCATGGGGTTCCGCGTCGGACCACGCGCGCCACGCGCGGTCCACAAAGGACGTCGGAGTTCGGCGGGGATCCTCACCGAGACCGGGGTGACACCCCTCGGGTTCCTCGTCACCCTCGGCTCGGTGCTCCTGCTGTGTCCCTTGCTGCGCCTAGGCTTGCAGCGCGGCCAGCAGGACTAGGACGACCGTGGCGACGGCGAACAGGCCGTGGCCGCCGACCACCGCGACCGGGAAGTTCTGCTCCGCCGGTACGTGCTGCGCGGTGGTGGCGGCCTCGGACCCGCCGCCCACGGTCGCGGCCTGGCGGGCTGGAATCCAGCGCGCCAGCATCGTGAAGCCGAGGACCGCGGTGGGAAGCAACAGGATGAACGCGACCCACGCCAGCGCCGCGCTGTCGGCGAACAGGTAGATGATCCACACGACCAGACCGGCGGCGGCCAGGGCGAAGTGGCCGAAGATCAGGCCGGGCGGGAACTTGCTGGTCCGCGGCTGGCGGGTGCCGCCCTTGGCGATCCACATGCCGAGCATGACGAAGCCGCCGACGGCGGTGAGCAGCCAGGCGATCAGCGCGGCGATGTCCATGATCAGTTCTCCTCGTGATGTGGTGGGCGGAAACCGGTGGCCTGGGTGGCCTCATCGGCCACCCGCACGCCGTACCGGAAGGCCAGCTTGCCGCCGAGGTGGCCGGCTACGGCGAGCACGATCAGGCTTGCCGCCGAGAGCAGCAGTGGACCCAGCCCGACCGCCTCGGCGCGGCCGTAGCCGGCCAGGCGCCAGAAGAAGTTGGCCACGTAGGCGGCGGTGACGGCGAGGTTCAGTCCCATGTGGACCAACCCGGTGCGGAACGCGGGCGTGCCGGTCGGGATGGTGAACAGGTCGAGGAACCCGATCATCGCCGCGGCCAGGGCACCCACCACGCCGATGCCGGTCAGCCACACCGAACCCCGCGCGAGGAACGCGGGATCCGGCACCCACTGGGACGCGAGGTCGAACACCAGGCCGCTCACCCAGGCCCCGATCGGCACTGTGACCAGGATCGGGTGGAACGGGTGGCCGTACGGGCCGGCCAGCACCGCGCTCACCGGCTGCTTGGCCTGTTGCAGCTCGCTGGTCATCGCCGACCTCCACGCCGCCCTTGGTTACGCCAACGACTATGGGTTTTTTCTACCCCATCCGTCAAGGTCTAAGCCTCGAATGGGTGACCTCTTTGGTTGCGGACACAACCATGGGCGTTATCGTGGTGGGGTGACCGAGCCCGCGATCAGTGCTGTCGCCGCGCTGGAGGACGCGCTGCGGCGGGAGATGTACGCGTTCATCCGGCAGGCGCACCGCCCGGTGACCAGGGACGAGGCGGCCGCGTCGGTGGGGATCTCGCGCAAGCTCGCGGCGTTCCACCTGGACAAGCTCGTCGGCGCGGGCCTGCTGCGGGCGCATTACGGCCAGGTCGGCGGCATCCGCAAGGTCGGCCGCAAACCGAAGCTCTACGAACCCACGGACATCGACATCACCGTGACGATCCCCGAACGCCGCCACGCCGTGCTGGCCGACATGCTGATCGACGCGGTCCTGACCGAGACCGAGGACGAGAACGCCCAGCAGGCGGCGTTGCGGGTGGCAGGCGAACGCGGCGAAGAGCTGGGCGCGGCCGAGCGCGCGACCGTCAAACCCGGGCGCCTTGGCCCCGAACGGGCGTTGACCGTGTGCGAAGGTGTCCTCGCCCGGCACGGCTTCGAACCCAGCCGCGAGTCCCCGACCTGCGTCCGCCTGCACAACTGCCCGTTCCACCCGCTCGCCGCCCGCGCCGCGGATCTGGTGTGCGGCATGAACCGCGCCTTCCTCACCGGCATGCTCGCCGGCCTCGACGCCACCGGCATCCAAGCCGTCCTCACCCCCAGACCAGGGGAGTGCTGCGTCGAACTGCGTTCTACCGATTGAGGAGATCCCGCAACGGCGTGCTGTCAGGCCCGGTGGGCAGGACACAGGTCGGAACGTCCATCCGCCCGCCGGCATTCACCTGGCAGACCCAGGGCAGCTGGCCATACCGGCGCATGGCCTCCGTACGTGCGTCCCCCAGCGTGGGATCGGGCGGCAGGCTGAGCGTGTCCATTGGCTTGCACAGCATGATGTTGGTGACGTCGTCGCACACCGCCAGCGCCTTCGGCGGCGCCACCGCGGGCGCGAGGAGAACCGGCAGCGCGACTGCAAGAGTGGTGAACATGACTGCCCCTTTCCGTCTCTGTCCACTTCGGATTTCCGCTGCGGACGGGGCAGGAAACGCCACTAACGGGTGATGTCGCTCAACGGCCATGCCTGGGGCGCGCGGGGCGCCCCAGGCTTCGACCGGTTAGCAGGGGCCGTTGTCGGCCCAGACGTCGGCGCGGCCGGGTTCCTCGTTCTGGGTCCACCACTTGGCGGTCCAGGTGTGCTTGTTGTGCGAGACCTGGTTGTCCTTGACGTACACGTTGGTGGACACCCATTCCGGCGCGCTGCAGGGGCCGGGCGGCTTGGTGGTCGGCGGCGGGAGGTTCGGCGGGCTGGCGTTGGCCCAGCGGGTGCTGAACCTGGTGAAGTCCCAGGGGTTCTGGCTGATGTTGCTGCACACGCCGTTGTCCGAGGTGCCCACGCACGGGCGGTCGCGGTTGACCGACCAGAACGTGAAGCGCCCCATGTGGTGCCCGACGGCGTAGTCGTAGACGGTCTGGAAGTCGTTGGTGGTGAAGATCTCCGAGACGTCGGACTTGCCGTTCATCCCGGAGAAGCCCATGTGGGTGTACGCGGTGTTGCTGTCCCAGCCCATGTGGGTCATCAACAGGCCGTGGAACCCTTCCAGCGCGGACACCTGCGAGGAGCCGCCGTTGAACCCGCCGTCGAACGGCATGATCGAGAAGTTGTTCGGGCCCAGCCCGATCGACCGCGCCTGGTCGAGCAGCTGCGTGCCGAACCAGCCGGTGCCCGCGGCGGTGCCCGGCATGGTCACCGACACGAACAGGCCGGGGTTGTTGGCCTGCAACGTCTTCGCCGCCCCCAGCTCGTTCGCGATGGCCGCGGAGTTCTCGTACTCGGGCTCCTCCAGGTCGAAGTCGATCGCCCGCAGGCTGTACTTGCTGATCACCTGCTGGTAGGCCGCCGCGGTCGCCGCGGCGGAACCACAGGTCTGGCCCAGTTTCGTGCCGCCGTAACCGCCGACGGACACCGACACGTCACCGCCGGCGCCGCGGATGCGGCTGATGACACCGGCGACCGCCGTGTCGGACGAGACCGGCTTCGTGCCGTCCCAGGTGGGGGAGCAGCCGCCGCCGTTGGGGGCCAGGATGAACGCGAGCTGGAACGCCTTCTGCCCGGTGGCGGACATGACCACCGTGGGGTCGGGCGGGTTGTTGCTCACGGGCATCAGGTACGGGGCCGAGGCGTACCAGTTGTCGGTCAGGGTCGCGGCCAGTGCAGGGTGCTCGCTCGCGGTGGCCAGCATGGTCGCCGCCGAAGCGGTGATCACGGCCATGGCCATACCAGCGGCGGCGGGCAGGGTGCGTCGTCGCATATCCGCCTCCGTAGGGGTGTTCCCCTCAGAGTTGGACTAGACCAATTGTTTGTCAATAGCCGGGACACAACTTTGTGCGGTGCACTCCCGGCTCTGTCCGTTATGGACGTTATTCCCCGGCTTTGACGGCGGTGACCAACCGCGTGCCCATCCACGGGCCGCCCCACCACATCCGCCACCCCAACGCCCGCACCTGGACGTCCTGTGCGCCAAGCTCGGCGAGTCGCGCCTGGTACTCGCCGACGGCACTGATGTCCACGATCGCCAGCCGCCCACCCGGCCGCAGCACCCGCACGGCTTCGTCGACGGCCGTGGCCCGCGCCTGTGCCCCACGGATGTTGTGGATGGCCAAGCTGGAGACCACCACGTCGAACCCCGCGTCCTCAAACGGCAACCCGGTCAGATCCCCGGTGTGCAACTCGATCCGCTCGGCCACGCCCTCGGCCCGGGCGTTACGCAACGTGGCCTCCTCGGCGTTCCCGGACTGATCGACCGTGCGCCACAGATCAACGCCGACCGCCCGCCCCGGCCCCAACCGCTCGGCGACCATCAACAACACCGCACCCCGCCCACACCCCAGATCCAGCACCCGTTCGTCCCCGCGAAGCCCCAACGAGTCCAACACCCCCGCCCACACCTCGAACTTCCCGCGCCGCGTCGCCCGCAGGAACAACCCGAACTGCGCCATCAACAGCACCAGCACCACCACCGGCACCACAACCCACCACCCCAGCCCCACAACCGAAAACCCAGCAACCCACCCAACCCCGCCAAGCACCCCGCACCCGATCCCGAACAACGCCCAAGGCGCATCCACCCCATACGAACCCCGCCGCCGAACACCCACCGCAGCCCCCAATCGCCGAGAACCGATCCTAGGTCCGCCGTTCCCGGATAGTGGATCATTCGGCGCCGGACCCCGCAAAGGCTTACTCTCCCTGGACGGCCGGATCGTTTGAGGGAGTTGCGATGGGGCACGTGCTCAGGCGCGTGGTGGGGTTACTGGTGTTGGTGATGGTGATGTTCGTGCCGGTGGGTGCGGCGGCGGCGCAGGGCGCTGAGCAGCAGCCGGTGGTGCGGGTGGGGACGGAGGGCACGTACCCGCCGTTCTCGTTCCACGATCCGTCCACGCAGGAGCTCACCGGGTACGACATCGAGGTGATCAAGGCGATCGCCGCGAAGGCCGGGTGGCGGCTGGAGTTCGTGGAGACGCAGTGGGACGCGATCTTCCCGGCGCTGGACGCGAGCCGGATCGACGTGATCGCCAACCAGGTCTCGGACAACGAGGAACGCAAGGCCAAGTACGGCCTGTCCACCACCTACACGTACTCCCATGGGGTGATCGTCCGGCGCAAGGGCGACGACCGGATCAAGACGCTGGCCGACCTCAGGGGCAAGACCACCGCGCAGTCGGCCACCAGCAACTGGGCCAAGGTCGCGAAGGACGCGGGCGCGAACGTCGAGGCGGTGGAGGGGTTCGCGCAGGCGGCCGCGCTGCTCCAGCAGGGCCGGGTGGACGCGATCGTCAACGACAACATCGCCGTCCTGGACTACCTTGCCAGCACCGGTTCGCAGGACGTGGAGATCGCCGGGGCCGCGGGCAACGAGTCCAGCGAACAGGTCCTCGCGTTCCGCAAGAGCGACCAGACCCGGCTCGACCAGGCCGACCAGGCGATCGCCGCGCTCAAGGCCGACGGCACGCTCAACGGGATCTCGCAGAAGTACTTCAAGGCCAACGTTTCCGTGCCGGACGGCGGCAGCGCGGACCTGTCCGGCGGGCGCGGCCACCGAAGCACGTGGGAGGTGGTCGGCAACACCGCGTGGCCCATGTTCATCGGCCTGGTCAAGGTGACGATCCCGTTGACCGCCTTGAGTTTCGCGATCGGGCTCGTGCTCGCGTTGTTCGTCGCGCTGGCGCGGATCTCGTCGTACAAGGTGCTCGCCGGCCTGGCCCGCGCGTTCATCTCGATCATCCGTGGCACACCGTTGTTGTTGCAGCTGTTCATCGTGTTCTACGGCCTGCCGCAGATCGGGTTGAAGTTCGACCCGTTCACCGCGGCCGTGATCGCGTTCAGCCTCAACGTGGCCGGCTACGCCGCGGAGGTCGTGCGTTCGGCGATCCTCGCGGTGCCACGCGGTCAGTTCGAAGCCGCGGCGACGGTCGGGCTCGACTACTCTCAGACGCTGCGCCGCATCATCTTGCCGCAGGCGGCCAGGACCGCAGTGCCGCCGCTGTCCAACACGTTGATCTCGCTGCTGAAGGACACGTCACTGGGATCGGTGGTGCTGCTGACCGAACTGTTCCGTGAGTCGCAGCTCGCGGCCGCCGAGAGCAACGAGTTCCTTGCCCTGTACTCGTTCGCCGGGCTGTACTACTGGGTGATCTGCGTCGGGCTGTCCGCGGCGCAGAAACGACTGGAGAACCGACTGAGCAGGTACGTGATCGCATGACCGACACCACAGAGCAGGCCCGCATCCGGGTGCACGGGCTGGAGAAGGCCTTCGGCGACCACAAAGTGCTGCGCGGCATCGACTTCGAGTCCGCACGCGGCACCTCGACCGTCCTTTTGGGACCGTCCGGGTCGGGCAAGACCACCGTCCTGCGTTCGCTCAACGTGCTGGAGACACCCGACCGCGGCGTGATCGGGATCGACGACGTCGAGGTCGACTTCAGCCGGCTGCCGCCCGGCAAGGCCGGACGCAAGCAGAGCGGCCGGCTGCGCGCGCAGAGCGGGATGGTCTTCCAGTCCCACAATCTGTTCCCGCACCGCACGGTGCTGGAGAACATCATCGAGGGCCCGGTCATCGCGCAGAAACGCGAGTACGACGAGGCCGTCGCCGACGCGGAGGCCCTGCTCGACCAGGTCGGGCTCGGTGACCGCGCGAACGCCTACCCGTCCCAGCTTTCCGGCGGGCAGCAGCAACGGGTCGGCATCGCGCGGGCACTGGCGCTCAAGCCACGCGTTGTCCTGTTCGACGAGCCGACCTCGGCGCTGGATCCCGAGCTGGTCGGGGAGGTGCTGGCGGTGATCAAGGACCTGGCCGCGGAGGGCTGGACCACGGTGATCGTCACGCACGAGATCCGGTTCGCCGAGCAGGTCGCCGACCAGGTGCTGTTCCTGGACAGCGGGGTCATCGTCGAGCAGGGCACCAGCGCGCAGGTGATCGGCGACCCGCGGGAGGAGCGCACCCGGCGGTTCCTCAAGCGCATCCTGGACCCCGGCTGAGTCCCCCCGCGGATGCGGTTCTTCAGCTCTGATCTGGCACAACCTCGCCACGGTGTGGTTGTCCACATCGGAGCAACTCATCCTGCGGAATGAGGCCAGGTAACCAGATCGGTCGATCTGCTTTCACGCTCCAGACCGACGCACACCCGGACGGCCGAGCCTAGTGTCCAGTGTGGAGCGGCCGAAGGGAGAGACATGAAGATCGCGCCGGCTGTTGGTGCCATGCTGTTGATCGGCGTTTCCGCTTGCTCGAACCCCGCCGGCAGGTCCTGGGCGATCACCTACGAGGTGACCGACCAGGGCGGCGGCACGTTGTCCGAGATCAGCTACGCCACCTCGCCCGACCGCTACGAGCACGCCGTGGCGCAGCACAAGGTCGACGGGCCGGTCGGCGTGCCCTGGAAGGAGGAGGTCGTGATCACCGCCGGCCAGCAGGCCGAGGTGACCGCCACCCCCACCGGGAGCCTGCGGCTGACCTGCCGGATCCTGCTGGACGGCAGGAAGGAACTCGCCAGCTCGACCGCGCCCGCCGCGGGCAAGCCGGTGACCTGCGCGAAGGTGACGGATTCCTAGTCGGCGGCCAGCCGGGCGCAGCTGCCTTCGTGGGGGTGGCCGGCTGCTGGATCTGCGGCGAGCCGTGTGGATGACCTAGATCGTGAGGGCGCCGCGCGGGGAGCCGTGGGTGCGGCCGCATTGGGTCAGGGCCAGGACGCCGTGGCCTTCCATGTCACCTTCGAAGTCGGTCGACGCGGGGTTGACGGACAGCTGCTCGGCGATGTCGGTGGCGTAGCAGTCGTCCAGGTCCTCGTCGTAGTCGTGCGGCAGGCAGAGGCCTTCCTCGGCCTCGAGCGGCTCGCCGTACTGGTCGTCGGGCGAGAAGGAGTCGTAGTAGCGCAGCACTTCGCCGTCTTCGGCGATGCACCAGGCGTTCCAGCCGTCGCCGCAGCTCATCCCGTAGTAGTGCGCCTCGCCGAACACCTTGCTCAGCACCGCGCACAGCTCCGGCACGGGACGCGTCGCGTGCTCGAACGGTTCGCCGAACACGAGCGTCCACCCGTCGAAAGCGGCCGTCACGTACGCGCGGGCGCACCGGACGTGTTCCTCGTCCTTGGCCCACATGTGGTGATCGTTGTTCCACGCGGAGGCGCCGAGGACTTTGGTCACCGGCATGGGATCCGTCAGTCCCATCACGCTGAGCACGGCGGCTTGGTCGCCGGTGCGCAACGCGAACCACCCGCCGCACAAGTGCATCGGCTCGAACGTCCACTCGTCGTCATCCACTTTGGACCTGACGAACCGGTCGAGCATCGCGCGGTCCGAGGCCGAGAGCACATCCGGCCCGCCGACCTCGAGCTGCGCCACCAAAACCTGCCGCCGCAACTCACCCTTGGCCGTCCGGCGCGTCTCGTGCAGCAACGGCAACACATCCGGACCCATGCTCCCGAACTTCCACAACGCCTGCTGCCGCACATGGTGATCGGGATCCGCCAAGGCAGGCAGCAACTCCCGGGCGTGCGCCAGCCCGGTCTCGCCATGCATCATGTCCACCGCGTGCCAGCGCACAGTCGCGTGCGGATGCCGTGTCGCCGCGAGATAACGCGAGGCCTCGACATCCAACCCGGTGAACGCCCGGCACGCCCGTCGGATGACCTCATGATCCTCCGCCGTCGCGATCAACTCCGTCAACGGATCGAAAGCGGCATCGCCCACATGCCTGAACGCCGCCACACAGTCCACATCGGAGCCCGGGTCGGCCAGTTCGGCCAGCAACGGCCCGAGGACCTCGGTTCCCCGTTCTGCCAGGAACCTCTCGGTCTGGGGCCGCGTGCCCTCGTCGGCGAGACGGTTGATCAGCGTCCGGATCTCCACGGCCGAGCACCTTACCGGTGCCGCTGAGCGCCCCTCTTGTGCGCAACAGCGGTATGGATCGACCCTGGCGAGGCTGATCAGCCGCCGGTCCAGGCCGGGATCAACGGCCCAGAACCGGCGCAGCTCGCGCCGTGAACGCGCGATGGCGCCGTACCAGTGCCGGTGCTGCCGGAGACATCCCCAGTCAGCGGCTTGAAACCCCCGCCGCCCCCGGTAGCCGGCACTGGTCGTGCGCCACGCGGCGCCCCCTTACGGGAAGAACGACCTCATCGGGACCGTGGCCCGGATGTGCCGGAACGGGTGGCACGCGGCCGGCGCGGCCCCCTCGTCGGCGCCGTCACCACCAGCGCCATCGAGCAGTGGGCAGCCTTCGGACGCGCCTTGCGCATGCCCACCGGACCTCGATTCCGTTCCGCCGTATCGTTCACCGTGGGTTCAGCATGGCCGGATGGTCCCCGGCGGGGCTTGCACCGGGCTTGAATTCGCTGGTCCGGGCCGGTTTCACGGGGTGTGAAGGGGGCTTTGGGCGGTGGAGTTCTGTGTGCTCGGCGAGGTCGAGGTGCGCCATGAGGGCGTGCGGCTGCCGATCCGGGGTGCACGTCAGCTGGCCCTGTTGACGGTGTTGCTCGTCGAGGCCAACCGCCCGGTGACGACCGACCAGCTCGTCGACCGGGTGTGGGGCACGGCACGGCGCCCGGACCGCCCGGCCAACGCGCTGCAGACCCAGCTGACGTTGCTGCGGCGGGCGCTGACGTCGGTCGCGGACGTGACCATCGGCTGGGAACCCGCGAGCGGCTACCGGCTCACGGTCGACGAAGGCCGGGTGGATGTGCACACCTTCCGCACCCTCGTCGACCAGGCCCGCGGCGCCGAACCCGCGCGTGCCACCTCGCTGCTGACCGACGCGCTGGCGCTGTGGCGGGGGAGTCCGTTCGCCGGGCTGGACACGCCCTGGCTGACCGACCTGCGGGCCGCGCTCGCCCGGCAGCGGCTGGCCGCCCAGCTCGAGCTCAACGACCTGCGTCTGCGGCAGGGCATGCACCTGGCGTTGCTGCCGAGCCTCACCGACCTGGCCGCCGAACACCCGCTCGACGAACACCTGGCCGGGCAGCTGATGCTCGCGCTGTACCGCAGCGGACGGGCCAGCGACGCGCGGCAGCACTTCCACGAGGTGCGCCACCGGCTCGCCACCGAACTCGGCACCGACCCCACCGAGGCGTTGAGCGACCTGCACCAGCGGATGCTCACCAACGACCGGACGCTCGACCTCGTCGCCAGCGCCGCCGTGACCATGCCCGTCCCGCGTCAGCTTCCGGCGGCGCCGCACTCGTTCACCGGGCGTCGTTCGGAACTCGAGGCGTTGTCCGCGGCGGTGGACGCGGTCGCCGAAGGCGGGCCCGTGATCATCTCCGCGTTGGCGGGACCGGGCGGTATCGGTAAGACGTGGCTGGCGCTGCAGTGGGCGCACCAGAACCTGGACCGGTTCCCCGACGGCCAGTTGTTCGTGGACCTGCGCGGGTTCAGCGCCGACAAACCGCCGCTTTCGCCGGGAACGGTGGTTCGGGGCTGGCTCGACGCGTTCGGCGTGGACACCAGCCGTGTCCCGGCCGATCCGGATGCGCGCGCGGCGATGGTGCGCAGCCTGCTGGCCGGCAAGCGAATGGTGATCGTGCTGGACAACGCGTCCGACACCGCCCAGGTGGTGCCGCTGTTGCCGGGAACGGCCACCTGCACGGTGCTCGTGACCAGCCGCCGTCACCTGACCGGTTTGATCACCCAGCACGGCGCCCGGCAGCTGGCCATCGACGTCCTCAGCGACAGCGAGTCCCATGCGTTGCTGGTGAGCCGGTTGGGGGCGGAACGTGTTGCCGCGGAACCGGAAGCCGTCGCCGAGCTGATCGTCCTTTGTGGAGGGTATCCGCTGGCGCTCGGCATCGTGGCCGGCCGGGCCGCGACCTATCCGGATCTCGCGCTGGCGCCGCTGGCCGAGGAGTTGCGGGGCCACCGGCTGGCCGCGTTGGACGAGGACGACCGGGCGGCCAGCCTCCCGGCGGTGCTGTCCTGGTCGTACCGCGCCCTCACCGCGCAACAGGCGAAGGTGTTCGGCTTGCTGGGCAGCGCGCCCGGGGTGGACGTCAGCCTGCCCGCGGCGGCCGCCCTGGCCGGGTTGCCGGAGGGCGAGACTCGGGCGGTGCTGCGTGCCCTGCAGCAGGCTTCGTTGCTGTACCAGGAGGTTCCGGGCCGGTACCGGATGCACGACCTGATCCGGTTGTACGCGGCCGAGCAGGCTGGTTCCGATGTGGACGCGTTCGGCCGTCTCATCGGCTACTACCTGGACGAGGTCGCTCGTGCCATGGCGGATTTCGGTACCGCGGCGGCGATCGCGTGGCTGGACGCCGAACGGGCGAACCTGGTGGCGGTGATCGGTCAGGCGGAGGCGAACGGCAGGCCGCACGAGGCGATCCGGCTCGCGGCCACCCTGTCGCAGTACCTCAACGTCCGCGCGCACCACGAAGAGGCCCTGGTCATCCACCAGCACGCGGTGCGCGCGGCGGTGGCGACGGGGGAGCAGGCCGCGCAGGCCGCCGCGTTGGGCAACCTCGGCCTCGTACACGTCCGCTGGGCGGACTACGAGAAGGCGTTCGAGTACTACCAGCAGGCGCTGCCGCTGTACCGGGCCACCGGTGACCGGGCCGGCGAGTCCGGCGTTCTCAACAACTTGGGCTTGTTGCACTGGCGGTGGGGGAGCAGCGACGAGGCGCTGGAGCACTATTCGCGGAGCCTCGCGGTGGCGCGGGAGGCTGGTGACCGGGCGGCCGAGGCGAACGCGTTGGACTTCATCGGCTTGGTGCACCAGCAACTGGGCAGGTGTGAGGAGGCATACGCCTGCCACGAACGGGCGCTGGTGATCCACCGTGAGGTCGGCAACCGCACCGGCGAGGCGAACTCACTGGATGATCTGGGCCTGGCCTACTGCCGCGCGGGGGACTACACCCGGGCGATCGACCACCACCAGCAGGCCCGCGCCGCCTACCGCGCCCTCGGCAACCGCACGGGCGAAGCCGACGCGTTGGACGGCCTGGGAACCGCGCATCTGCGCTCCGGCGACCCCGCCAAAGCCCTGGAGTTCCACCACCACGCCATCGAGATCTACCAGGAACTGGGCAACCGCACCGGCGAGGCCAGCGCCCACAACGGCACCGGCGAAGCCCTCCAAGTCACCGGCCACCCCACCAAAGCCACAACCCACCACCACACCGCCCTCCACCTCGCCCAGACGGTCGGCGTCCGCCACGAACAAGCCCGCGCCCACCACGGCCTCGCCACAGCCCACCACACCCTGAACGACATCCCCACCGCCCGCCACCACTGGCACCAGGCCCTAACCCTCTACACCGCCCTGAACGAACCCGAAGCCGCCACCGTCCGAGCCCAACTCACCGACCTCGACCGACCCGGCCGAACACAGGCTTCCAACTGACCTTTGTGGACACTCCATCGGAAGTCCTGACCTCACGGCAAAAACCTCCACAGATGGCATCGGCCCGCTCTCGGCAGACGACGGCAACACCGCGAGCCAACTGCTGCTGGACAGGTTCAATACCTACGCCACGGTGCCCCAGCGGTCTCGGGCGCGCATGCGAGGATCGAGAGTGGTCACCGCCAGATGCCCACCCAGCTACCGCCCAGTCATATCCGCGATGCCGCAGTGTGCCCGAAAACACTGATGGGGCCTAGCCACGCTGGAACGCAAGGCGCGCACGTGGGGGTATGAGGGCTCGGCCCCCAACATGACGAAGGACGACCCTGCGAAAGTGCGAAGCACTGAGCAGAGTCGTCCAGAGACCTTCCGTGGGCAATACTGGGATCGAACCAGTGACCTCTCCGGTGTGAACGGCACCGGGCACGTCCCACACGTGCCTGTTTGTCTCGACAGGTGCTTTCTGACCTGCGCAGGCGCAGCCGTACTTCTCGCAATGTCTCATGAGGCACACGACGGCTCGTGCTGTCGCAGCTACCGGTTTCGTGACCGCTGACGCCGACTGGTAGTCGACGCCAGAGAGATGGATTGGTCCAGTCGGAAGTTGTTCAGCTTCAAGAGCTACTACGCATCGTTGTTGCGGGGTGCGAGAACCACAGTGGTCAGGATGAGGTCGGGTCGGTTTCGCCTTGGAGCCAGGCCATTACACGGATAGACCGATCTAGTTCGGCTTGGTGTACAGCCGGACGCGCCATTGCCAACTTACGGCGGATGTTGACTGCTTCGGTGATGGCGGCGAGGCCCTCCTCGTGCCGACCCAGGGCACCCAGCCGGACCGAGAGGTTGTTCAAACTGCCGGCGAGGTCGGGCAGGAAGGCGTCAGGTCGCTCGGCTGCCAACCGCCGGTAGGCCTCGACTGCTTCGGTGATGGCGGCGAGGCCCTCCTCGTGCCGACCCAGGGCACCCAGCCGGACCGAGAGGTTGTTCAAACTGCCGGCGAGGTCGGGCAGGA
>NZ_JBFAPA010000015.1:217209-313471 GCF_040675465.1 Actinocrispum sp. NPDC049592
AGGAAGGCGTCAGGTCGCTCGGCTGCCAACCGCCGGTAGGCCTCGACTGCTTCGGTGATGGCGGCGAGGCCCTCCTCGCGCCGATCGAGGGCACCTAGCTGGCCCGAGAGGTTGTTCAAGCTGCCAGCGAGGTTGGGCAGGAAGGCGTCAGGTCGCTTGGCCGCCAACTGCCGGTAGGCCTCCACTGCTTCGGTGCTGATGGCGAGGCCGTCCTCGCGCCGACCCAGATCACCGAGGTCCGCGGAGAGGTTGTTCAAACTCATGGCGAGGTCGGGCAGGAAGGCGTCAGGTCGCTCGGCTGCCAACCGCCGGCGGATGTTGACTGCTTCGGTGATGGCGGCGAGGCCCTCCTCGTGCCGACCCAGATCACCCAGCCGGACCGCGAGATTGTTCAAACTGCCGGCGAGGTCGGGCAGGAAGGCGTCGGGTCGCTCGGCTGCCAACTGACGGTAGGCCTCGACTGCTTCGGTGCTGGCGGCGAGGCCCTCCTCGTGCCGACCCAGGGCACTCAGCCGGTTCGAGAGGTTGTTCAAGCTGGTGGCGAGGTCGGGCAGGAAGGCGTCGGGTCGCTCGGCTGCCAACCGCCGGCGGATGTTGACTGCTTCGGTGCTGGCGGCGAGGCCCTCCTCGTGCCGACCCAGGGCACTCAGCCGGACCGAGAGGTTGTTCAAGCTGGTGGCGAGGTCGGGCAGGAAGGCGTCAGGTCGCTCGGCTGCCAACCGCCGGCGGATGTTGACTGCTTCGGTGCTGGCGGCGAGGCCCTCCTCGCGCCGACCCAGATCACTCAGCCGGACCGAGAGGTTGTTCAAGCTGGTGGCGAGCTCGGGCAGGAAGGCGTCGGGTCGCTCGGCTGCCAACTGACGGTAGGCCTCGACTGCTTCGGTGCTGGCAGCGAGGCCGTCCTCGCGCCGACCGAGGGCACCTAGCTGGACCGAGAGGTTGTTCAAACTCATGGCGAGGTTGGGCAGGAAGGCGTCGGGTCGCTCGGCTGCCAACCGCCGGCGGATGTTGACTGCTTCGGTGCTGGCGGCGAGGCCCTCCTCGCGCCGACCGAGGGCACCTAGCCGGACCGAGAGGTTGTTCAAACTCCTGGCGAGGTCGGGCAGGAAGGCGTCGGGTCGCTCGGCTGCCAACCGCCGGCGGATGTTGACTGCTTCGGTGATGGCGGCGAGGCCCTCCTCGTGCCGACCCAGATCACCCAGCCGGACCGCGAGATTGTTCAAACTGGCGGCGAGAGCCGGACTGGGGTTGTCTGGTGTTCGCTCGCTGGCTCGCCGGTGTTGTGTGACAAGACTTTCGGTGATCGCGACTGCGATCTCGGCCAGTGCATGAGTTTGCTGGGGAAGTGCCGATGCCAGCTCGATGAGTAGATCGGTGTCGATGGCGTTGTCGCCAGCGATCTCGTTGAGTGCGCGGATCAGGGGAGCGGGTACCTCTGCTTGGGTGGCCACTTCGATGGCGGCCACGGCAAGTGTGTGAGCGAAGCGGACGCACCACCGGCTGACGGCCTGGCCTACCTGTTCACCGAGCACTGTGTGCGCCGCGACCCGCACGCACACGGTCAGCAGCCTGCCGGCTTCTGCGGGGGTGACCGTGGCGGCAAGTACCTCGACCAGGCACACCCGCGTGTCATCAAGGATCAACCGTCCGATGAGTCGTTCCGCGAGCCGATCCGGTTGGAGACTGTCGAACGCGATGTCCTTGTCACTGCTGGGGTACAGCCTGGCCAGCCATTGCCGTACCGCGTCTCGTGTTTGCAAGGACCGGTCCGACAATCCGGGAACCCTGCTCAACAACTGATCGGCATCGGCAGATGAGGGTGGGCCCAGCAGTATCGCCGCGGCCACCGCGTCGGTGAGAGTAGCCATGGTCAATCCAGGCATCACCCCAAAGGCCTTGGCTGTAGTGCGCCAATAGCGGCTCTCGTGTTCCAGCAGCCGGTCTTCGGGCCCTTTCTGTTCACCGTCCGGCACCTGGCTCGTTTGGGTGTCGCTGCTGGCGGCGTCGAGCAGATCAGCCACTGCGGACATCTGCACGGCCAGCACAGTGGGTTGTGCTCCCGCCGGCCAGGTCCGGTCGGGAAGCGATGCCGCCACCGCCGGCCAACTCATATGGTCCATGCCCGATACCCGGGGCAACGCCGCCGCGAACGCGGCCACCGACGACCGATACGCATCCTGTTGGCCGACGGTGGTGGCATCGAGCACCGGAAGCGGCTCGACACGGGCACCGTGGTGCACGTGTCGAGTGAGCAGGTCGGATATCGCGTCGTTCTGGCTGGCCAGCTCATCCAGCCACGCCCCTGCCGTCCGGGCTAGCATGACGATTTTGACGGGCGTGCCGGTTCGCCGTGCGGCCAGACTATTGAGCACGCCCGTGACTTGCTGGGTGCGGGACTCGGCGTAGTCGATCACCACCAGGAGCGGAACGACGGTGTGCGCCAGCACTTTCACCTGTTCGGTCGGTATGTCTGCCGCGAGCCACACCACCTCCCAGCCTTGTTCGGTGAGCTGGTCACCGAACTGGTGCGCGAGGCGGGTTTTACCCTGACCGCCAGGGCCGTGCAGGATCCAGACCCCTACCCCTGGTGTGCTGGACCAGGTGTCCAACCGCGCCAGCAGCTCGTCCCGGCCGCGGAAGGGCACGACAGCCCGCCGGGCAGGCAACAACCCGGCCGGAGACGCGATCACCCGCGCCAGCGGCGCCCGCGCATGTGGGTCAGCCAACTGCCGGACCTCAATGCCCACCAGCGGTCCCGCATACGACCCCAGCAAGCCGCGGAACTCCGGATCACGCAGCAGCACGTAGACCGGCACAGCCTCCAACGCCGCATGCTGCCCACCGGCGAGATCCATCGCGATCACACCGATCAGCAGGTCCCCGCAGAACAACGCCGCGCCGGACAACCCGCCCCACGGCGAGGGAACGTTCTTGGTCGGGACTGGCGGGGGGGTGTTCAGGTGCATCACGTACCGGTCGCCCACGATCCTGTCGCCGGGGTTGAGTGTCCCGGACGGCTGTGCCACATCGATCGCTCGTCCCGGACGCTGGGCCAGATCAGCACGACCCCACGACAAGCACTGGATTCCCGGCAGGTGGGTGACCGACCGGCCCCACGCGACCGCACCGTCCATGGGCGTCCAGGTGTCCCCGTCGATGCGCACCAATGCGGCGTCCTCACTCCCGAACCACACCACACTGCCGGTGAACACGTCAGGCTTTCCTGGCCGGAACAACGTCACCGACGCCCCCTTGGCGGCGACCACATGCCCCGAGGTAAGGACGAGCCTGGGCGCGACCACATAGCCGGAACCGGCACCACCCGGACCGGCAACCGCGAAGACCCGTTCCCACTCCACCGGCGATCAGCGACCCATGTGTCCAGAAACGTCGCCAGGCCCCACCGGACGTGCGCTCTGGCTGCTCACCTTCACGTCGCTGCCATCTGCGTTGCGCGGCGTCAGCGAGATCTGCACGCGGTGCTTACGCGTCTGCGCCACGCTCGCCTCCGCATCCGCCGACACCACCCACGCCTTGAACCCCAGCTTGGCCTTGGCATCCCTGCGCAATTCGACGGAGAACTCCAGTTCGACAGGGCCCACCACGAACTCGATGTCCTGCCCCACACCCCGCGCAGCAGCGGCAAGCAACTCATCCCGCACAACAGCGACCGCATCGGCCAGTTCGATGTCCATGCCGCCCTATCGAGTGTCACGTCCCCTCCGCTACCTCCCACACAACCAAGTAGCCCGTTCGAGTGAACCGACCCCTTGGCGCGCTGGCGAAGCGGCAGCTTCAACACCTTGCATGTCGGATTCTGAGTGGTACCGGTGCGTGGTGGGACTCGACCCCGCGACTTCCTGGACCACAACCAGGTACGGCATAGGTTCCGACCAGCAGTCAAGCGTAAAACCGCAGGTCAGGAAAGTTGGTCAGCGTCGGTGCATGGAGGTGCAGGCCGTTTGTCAGCAAGTTCCCTGCGGATTTGGACCGCTTCGATGGTCGCGGCGAGGCCGTCTTCGTGACCATCCCCCGGCTGCTACTGCCCCGCCGTGATCAGCCGAGCGTCTACTATGGACACCATCGAGACGCTGCGGACGCACTGCACCAGACCAATGCAGGGCGAGCGCTCAGCGCCAAGTGCCCATAACTTCCGGCCGCTCCGTTGCAGATGCGGTGCATGAACGAATCCACTTGCGCTGCCGTTCGCCCTCCTCGAAACATTCCAGGTCCACTGTCAAATTCGCTGGCGTGGCCGCGTTGTAGTCCATCATCGCGGTAATCTCAATCCTTCCACCTTCGGAAAGATGCGTGAACTCCTTCTCGTCCAAGCGGTCATGACTGCCAGAGAAAGGAACCAGGCCCTCCACTTCGGCGCCGCGCACTCGCACCTTTACCAATGACAGAGGAGTTCCACTGGTCATGGTCAACGATGCTGTCGCGAACCGTTGACCATCGTAGAAAATGACGGCGTTCTCCACCTTGAATGTGGGACCCGCAGCCTCATCACGCGCTGTCATCTCAGCGTCGATCTGACGTTGCATGAGAGAGACTTGTTGCTCAGTGGCAGCAGCTTGACGGCGAGCACTGAGCGCTTGCCAAAAGGCGAATCCTCCAGCCAGGAGGGCAACTACTGCGCTACCCAACGCGATCCACTCCGCAGCGCCCATCTCCACCCCTTCCAGGTTATTGCATACATGCACCCGCGCTCATGCTCTCACCGTACGACCGCAGGTCTATGTGCGGCTGTCTACTCCCCGGACCGCCTCCCCTTGAAGGGAGCGGATGATCATGCCCAACGTCGAAGACTGGTGGAGGCCTCGGCGGGCAAGATCCGCGCGATGTGGCGTACCCACGGCTGGTGGCGATGGGGTTCACCGGGGCCGCTCCGGCGCCGGGAGGCCCCGCCGTGAGGCCAAGTGGGGGTGGCTTGGCGATGACCTGCACGGCAAGTGTCGCTCCCCCCGGTTGTGCTTGGTGAAACCAACACTCCACAATCGAACACATGTTCAACCCTGCACGTTGGCGCAACGGCAACACCGAGTACCTCAAGCAACCGTTGGATGTGTGGGTGAGCTTGAGCGTGGTCTACCCGATCGGGCGTCCGGCCGAACCACAGTCCGATGGTCTGGATCTACAGGCCGAGGTGCCAGGGCAACTCCGCATGTGGAAACGCACCACCACGGGACACTGGGCCGGCTTCGTCACCTTCCCGATCCAAGATGGGAGAGGCGAGTCAAGCCGCGTGTCGCAATGGGTGCTAGCTCCAGCTCTGCGACCGCGTCATCATGCGGTGATCAATCGTTGACCAGGAAACCGGCTACGGGTTGTTGTCACCAAGAGCAAAGACTGGCACGGGGGCATGGATCCGGGGAGGTCTGCAAGAATGGAACGCGTGACAGACCTCGTGCTGACAGAAGAGCGCCGCAATGAACTGGCGGACTTGCTGGATGATGACCAACGCTTGAGGGCCGAATACCCTACGGTGTCCGAGTACCTGGATATGGCGCCCAGGTTGCAAGGAACAGGCAACGACCGCGCTGATGCAGCGTTTGATCTGAGGTTTGTCCACTACGTGACCGGCGGCGACGACCAAAGCGCGAACCCTTATTGGGATATTGTCGCGCCGTCCGTATCCGAACATGAAGGCCGCCGCGTCATTGACGGTGGAGTTCCAAATGGAAGTGCTCGTCTCGCATACGCTCAGATGTCATTGCAGGCCATTTACGCGTACGCGGTTCCTTCGCCGGAGACTGTCGAATGGGTCTCGCAGTATTGCGCTGGACGCTCCATCGTAGAACTGGGGGCTGGTAGGGGGTACTGGGCCGCACAGTTGGCACGTGCTGGGCTTTCGGTTGACGCATACGATGTAGAGCCACCGAACCAGATCGCGAACATCTCTTTCCCCTCAACGGCTGGTCAGCAAGACGTGTGGCACGATGTCGGCGACATGGAGCAGTTCACAGCTCGAACGACAGATGCCGCAGACTATGTTCTTTTTCTCTGCTGGCCACCTGGATGGGGCAACGACATGGCATCAAAAATGCTAACGAGGTTCGAAAATTCTGGAGGCGACCGGCTCATATTCGTGGGAGAGCCGCAAGGTGGCAAGACCGGGGACGACACTTTCTTTGAAACATTGAAGACACGCTGGCAACTGGTATCCGAGGACACTCATTACGTGTCATGGTGGAACCAGAAGGACGTCGCACAAGGCTGGATAAAGCGGTAAGGCTGGTTAAGCTCGACAACGGGGTCAAGCTCAACCAGCCTTCAACTACCGCGAATACTTACTATCAGGACTCGACGGGTAGGCTCATCCGGAAAATGAACGCATCGTACCTGTCCCGCGGGTAAGACACGTCAGACAGCATAACTACACGCCCGTCAGCCGCGATAAACCTCTGACGGATGGTTTTTACCTGGTCTCCAGGTGCGATATTCAGCCACTCTGCGTGCGCGGGTGAGGGAAGTTCGTCCGCAATGGTTTCCTCTAGCTCAGCTGCGCCGGATATGTCTGTGAGGCCCAGTGGCTGATACGTGTCCGAGATTGACACGGGCTGACCATCTACGGATGCCCGAGTGACGGTGTGGGTAATCTCGTCACCCAACGACAAGCCCAGTCCCTCTGCAACCTCACTTGTAGCCACCACTTGGTTGGTATCGCGATCAATGTGAGCGTCTGCATTGGACTCGTTGCGGAAACTTGTTTCAGCGCCCTCAACCTGCCGTTCTGGCGAAATCCGTACGAGGCGTGGCCGATTGGCGACGTATGTCGCAACACCAAAGACGGCATACACATGCCCTTCCGACTTGAGCAGGTCAAGTGCCTTCTTGGTCACGCTCATGCTTACGTCGTACTGATCACAAAGTGCAGCGGCGCTGGGTACCACGTGGTCGGGTGGCCACTCACCGGTCTTGATCTTCTGCCGGATGTCAGCGGCAATCTCCATGTACTTGGGGAGCCGCTTGCGGGCTTGACCTTTGTCGTTAGATGCCAACGGTTCTCCTTGGTCCAAACGGGTGACGTACCTGGTACCTGTTGACGTACCAGGTACGTTGTAGTGTACTAGGTACGTAAGTCGATGACAGGTTACCAAGCGAACCGTTACCCGATGGAGAAGCCATGCTGCGGAACCTTCTAGTCCTACTTGAAGGGTTACAGGATCCGGGCGATCCGAGGATTCGGTGCTGGATGCGCGTTCAGCCTGGGCTTCACTGATGGTGTTTGTTCGTTCGGTGTAGACACGCCAGCGTTCTCCCCCCGGTTTCTGTCGTCCCGGGTGGCTCGAAGCCGCTGAACTCTTGAATCCCTTGTGTTGTCACAAGTTTGGATAGCGGCTGCTCTTTTTCGGCCTGTTGAGTGGTTCGAGTCCGCTCCGACCAGACCTTTGTCTGGCGAGGTCACTAACTGAAGACCCGAGATCCTCGCGCCGAAGGGGCCATGCGGACCGGACGTAGTCCGCTTCACAGCATGGTGGGACTCCGAGATGGTCGGCATCAGTAATTCTGACGGCGTGGCAAGCAAGGATGGGCACTCTGTATACCCATACGGGGTGGAGGTAGCCACCCGGCTAGGCAGCCGGTACAGGTGAACGGACCTGACGCGGAAGCGCATACGGGGGTCCGTCTTTCTTTTATGTACCAACGGGGTTCGATTCCCCCGGGTGGCGCGTGAACGTGCGCTAACGAAATGCCGAGACAGGGACAGTGCAGATTCCTGACCCTGATTTCCAATCTGTCCAATGGAACTACGGGTCCGTGCCGTACCAGCGTGGGCGATTTGATGGTCGGGGTATCGCGCTACATGTGGACGACTGTCCGGAAAGGACAAATTGTCATGTCGGTTCTGGCAAAGGCAGGTGGGGTGCTGGCCGGTGTCGCGGTTGTGGGGTACCTGGCGGGTCCGAAGACCGGGGCTACCGGCGAGGGTTGTGCCGTGCCGGGGTACAGGCCGGACCAGATGGCTAACGCGGCGGCGATCGTGTCGGTGGGCCGGGACATGGGTGTTCCCGAGCAGGGGCGGGTGATCGCGGTCGCGACCGCGATGCAGGAGTCCGGGTTACGGAATCTCAACTACGGTGACCGGGATTCGCTGGGGTTGTTTCAGCAGCGTCCGAGCATGGGGTGGGGTTCGGCGGCGCAGGTGATGACGCCGGCCTACAGCGCCCGGAAGTTTTACGAGCGGCTGCGCACTGTGCCGGACTGGGAGCGGATGAGCGTGACCGCCGCGGCGCAGGCGGTCCAGCGGTCGGGTTTCCCCAACGCGTATGCGCGGCACGAGAAAGCCGCTCGCTCGCTCGTGGGTGCCGTCGAGGGTGCCGGTTGCACCAAATCGTGAGGGTCCGCGAACAGCGCTGCACCCTATTTCTTCTGTCCTGCCTCGTGATCATCGCATCCGGTGGTCCCGGGGTGTGAAAAGTGTTGCATACCAGAGAAAAAACAATGGAGGTAGTCATGTTGAGGGGTCTGATTTTCTGGCCTGCGTTCGTTGTCTTTGTGATCCTGTCGGCGCAGGCGGTGAACATGGGCGACTACACCACCGCCGTGGTGATGGGCGGGATCGCGCTCCTGTGCGGGATCTTCGCGCCGTTCGGCAGTAGCAAGAAGGCGAAGCACGTCGCTCGCCGCTGACGCCACTCGCGGCCCCAGCGAGGGGGCTCTTTCGTCACGACGCTCTCCCGCTTGCTGGCCGGACATCTCGCGCCGTTGGGCGCCGATCCCCCATCCCTGCACTGGTTGCGGGGGTGGGGGTGTCGGGGATCAACGAACCCGCACAGTCTTTGCGCCTGCTCGTCACTGCGTGAGGCGCCTCTTGTGTCTACTAAGGATTGGGGTGTGCCCGATGCACGGGGACGATAGGGACTTCCTGGGGGACGTGACCGAAAGCGGCTGGGACGGCTTGCCGGCCGGGTTGACCCGCGGCGACCTGGACGCCTACCTCCTGGCCACGCTCGATCTCGCGCCGCACTTCCCGGACAGCATTGATAACGCCGCTGTGGACGCCTACTGCCTGGAGGCGTTCGGCGATATCAACCCGATGTCCGCCACCGCGAGGGGGACTGCAAACCGGGGTATCACCGGCGAATCCGGTGTCACGTCACCTCAGGTCCATCCGGCGCGGGGCAGTGTGCAGCGCGCCCAGCGGCGGATGGCGGCGTGACGGGATGGGCGGTTCTGACCCGCTGGCCGTGCCGGGCCGGTATGTGGGCACGGTGTACCTGTTGCATTTCGACCGGCCGTATCGGCATGCCCGGCATTACATCGGCTGGGCCAAGAATGTCACGTCCCGGCTGGCGTTGCACGACGCCGGACAAGGCGCGCGGCTGCTGCAGGTTGTGCGCGCCGAAGGCATTACCTGGACGTTGGCCCGTACCTGGCCGGGAACCCGGTTGCGGGAACGGCAGATCAAGCGAATGGGCGGCGCCGCCCGCCGCTGTCCACTGTGCGGTGTCCGGCCGCGCCCGGACCGAGTCCGTCTCGATTCCCGGTTGGCGGCGGCCTACCGGCTGCGGGCGCTGACCGATCAATGGTGGGACAGCACCGATCCCGCCGAGCGTGACCGGCTCACCCGCGAGACCACGGCACTCGAAGCCGTAGTACCCCCGGTCGCGATCCCGGGCGCGATCACCGCGCTCGCGGTGTGAGTCCACTGTGGAAAGGATACGGAAGATGAGGTTTCCCAACCCCGAACAGACCACCCGCAACTGCCGGTTCGGCTGCGGGTTGATGACCGTTGTGGGCGTCACCGAGGCCGGGCAGACGGTGCGGGTGCATTGCGGCACATGGCGCGCCCGCTGCCCCGGGTCATCAACGACCCCGGCCCCTAGGCGATAGGCCCCGCCCCGGCGGCGCGTTCGTGGACGGACAGGCCACCGGCCGGGTGTTCCCCGAACCGATGCGAGATCAGTCAGGAGACCCCCATGACAGACACACCGGTCGCGGCTGAGGTGAGCGCCATCCAGTGCCGTCTGGCACTGGAGATGCCTCGCTGGCTGGATGACCAGGACGGCGAGATCCGGGTGCGGCTGACCGAGTTGGCCGTAGTGGTGTACGAGATCGCCCAGGACACCGCGCGGCGGGAAGTCGGGCACCGATATCAAGTTCTGGCCGCGTGCATGCGCCTCAGCGGAAAGGTTGTCGGCCTGCCGGATCAGACGCGTGCCGCGCTGGACCGCTGGGCACACAGCATTGCCCGGCGGGCCAGCACGCTGCTCACCGACTCGCGTCCCGGCTCCCCTCCGGGCGCGGCCACTTCACCCGCAGACAACCGCGAAGGGGGACATGGCGATGACTATCCGGCCGGATGACGACTCCGTGGTGTGGCTGTGCCTCACCGGCTGGGTGTACCCGCATCCCGCGCACGACGCGGTGCGGGTTGACCGTGCCGCGGCGGTGCCGTTGTGCCGCACCGGGCTGGGCTTCGACCCGGCCGATCCGTTCGCGATCAAGGTGCAGTTCAACAACGCGACCTGGCTGGTCTCGCGGGAGATGCTCACCGACGCGCTGCGCTGCCCGGCGCACGCCCCGGGCGGGGATGTGTGGCTGGCGCCGGACGGTGATGAGCTGCGTATCACCCTGTCCAGCCCGACCGGCGCCGCCACGGTGTGGCTGCCTCGCCGGCACGTCCAGGCGGTGCTTGCGCAGGCTGCCGAGCGGGTGCCGCTCGGCGACGAAGCCGGCCGGATCGATTGGGATCGGCTGCTGCTGTTGTGCGGCGGTGAGCCGACGTGACAGCGACACCCACCCGCCGAGTTGCGTCCGATGTGGACGTGATGGACCCGCTGGACCGTCTCAACAGTCCGCATTCCTCTGGGTTGTGGCGTGCTCGACAACCGGATCCCACCCCTGACTTGTGTACCTGTGGAGGCGAAACACCATGAGCACCAAGACGTTGTGCCGCACGCTGTCGGACGTCTCGATCGCGTTGGAGGCGTACGCGGATGTGCCCGATGTGGACAGCGCGTACGTGACCACCGCTGGGTCCATGCGGGTGATTCTGGGCTTCCCGTACGAGTTCGATCCGCGCGATGAGATCAAGCTGGCAAAGCTGTGCGCGTGGGCCGACCGATTGGGCACCACGATCCTGATCGAATTGTCTTACGGCGGATCGGGCAGCGCGTCGATCGCGTTCGAGCTGGGCGGACACCCGGCCCAGATCCGGGTGGATTTGCACAGTGGCCAGGCCTACGAGCTGGGCGCGGCGTTGCGCCGGCCGATCACTACGGATAGCCCGAGCATCACCATCGCCCCGTCGGCGCTGCGGGAGGCCTTGGCCGCTACCGGTATCGGGACGGTGACGTGATGTCGATGTTCGAGGCGCTGGATCGGGTCGGGACCGCGGCGTTGCTGCGGTTTCTGGTGGTGCTGCTGCTGTTCGTGGCCCTGCACCTGGCGCGGCAGCCGTTCCGGTTGGCCGACTGGCTGCTGATGCAGGGCATGCGCTGGCTCAACGCGCAGGTGACCACCGCACTGCCGCCCCGCACACAGCACACGGGAAAGGAGGGATGGGGATGACCGAGCACCAGCCCTGGGCACCACCACCCGCCCCCACGGTCACGTCGCCCACGCCGGGCGCGTCGTGGCCGGTGCGGGTCGTGTCCTGGTTGGGGTGGCACGTAATCGAGCTGGCCGGGGTGGGCGTGCCGGGCGTGCTGGCGGTGACCAGCAACGGCTGGTGGGCGGTCCTGGCCGTCGGAGCGGGTGCCGGGTGGGTCTCCCATGAACTGCGTCTGGCGCGTGCGCGCCGCGCGGTTCAGGCGGCGCTGCCGTCGGCCGAGGACACCCATTCCCGCGCGGACCGTCGGCAGTTGGGCGGACACAACAGCGACAACGACGACGAGGGCAGGAAGGAGGTGAACGGCCGTGGGATGGCATGACGAGCGGCGCAAGGACAAGGCCGCCGAGCAGGAACAGGCCCGGCTGGACGCCGTGGCCGCGGCCCAGATCGAGGCGACCGTAGCTCGCACTCGATCGGAGACCGAGCTGGCAGCGGCACAGTTGGCGTTCGCCCAGCAGCAGCAGGCCGACGCTGCGCACCGTGCCGACCGCGCGGTGCGGCGCGCCGAGCGGGACGCCCGGCGCGCGACGCGGTCGCAGCGGTGGCGGGCGCGGGTGTCGGGGTTGCGGGCGTGGGTGGATGCGCACCTGGTGGATCTGTTGATCTACCCGTTGGCGGTGGTCTCGGCGGTGATGTCGATTCCGGCGATGTCGGCCTACGGGTTGCAGGTGTACGGGGACGTGACCGGTTCGGCGTTGTTCTACATCACCGAGTTGGGGATGTGGGCGTTCGCGCTGGCGGTGCAAGTCACCCGCCGCCGGCATCCGGAGCGGCCGGTGTGGGCGCTGCTGGTGGGGGTGTGGGCGTTCTCGGCGGTCGCGTTCGGGATCAACGCGTTGCACGGCTTGGAGTACGGCGTGGACGCGGCGGTGGTGCGGGGCGTGGCGAGTGTGGCCGGGGTGGTGGCCCACCAGTTGGTCACCGCCAGCCCACGGCGCGGCAAAGCCGAACGGGACGCGATGCGGGCGGCCCGGTTGGCGGCGCGCAAGCTGGCCCGGATCCGGCGGGCGGCGGTGCACGCGGCGGTCGCCGAGATCGACACCGACGGGCAGGCGCGGCTGCTGTTCGCCCCGGGCCGCTACCAGCTCAACCGCCGCGGCTTCACCTGGCGCGGCCGGTTGGATGCCTCGATCGTGTCCGGCCTGCCGGTGGAGGACGTGTCGAGCACGCCGTGGCCGGAGTTCGATCGTGAGCTGCACGCGTTGCTGGCCGACGCGGCGACGGATCGACCCCACCGGCCCGACTCGAACACGTCGACTCACGGCCCGGAGCAGGGTCCGATCATGACCATGAATCCGGGGTCTGAGCAGCAAAAATCGAACCCCGATCGACGACCGCGCAAGCGTGCCCGGCCGCATCGAGGGCTGGATCAGTTGCGGGCCGAACTGGAAGCCGCGATCGCGGCCAACCCTGGCTCGATCGACCTCACGTCGGCCAACTCGATCCGTCAGGCCCTGCGCTGTGCGCCGAAGTTCGCGCGGATCTTGCGGGACTACTACCGCAACCGCTGACCCCCTGGATCCCGGAAAGGGAGGTGTCCGACCATGTCCACCCACACCAACCCAGACGAGTCCGGCCCGGTGGACCCGGCCGGTGATCTGGCCCAGGTGCACTACCTGACCACCCGCCACGACACCTCCCCCGGCGAGCCGACCGGGGAGGTGCTGGAGGGCGAACTACTGTCCGACGAGGAATACCAGCGGCTGACCAGCCAAAAAGGCCAGGCGCTGCAACGGTGGGACGGCTACCGCCAGGACGTGACCGTGGTCGTGCACCTGATGCGCACCGCGGTCACCCACCAGCGCACCCGCACCACCGGGAAAGCCCTGGTCCGCAACGTCTGGTACCCGGTCGCCGGGGCCGGGATCGCGTACAAGCGCTGGCGCGACACGCACAGCGGCAGCCGCTACGAGCGGATGATGCGCGCCGCGGAAGCGGCTGGTGACCAGGAAGGACTGCGCTACTGGCAGGAAGCCGACGTCGCGGAGAAGCAGCGCCGCCACCAGCGCATCATGGACTGGGTCGGCTCGCCGTTGCAGCTGGCCAAGGCCGCGGCTGTGCTGATCGTGGCGCCGCCCGCGCTGTTGCTGGTCCTGGGCGTCATCCTGGCTGTGGCCGACAGCGATATCAGCCGCGTGATCGAGCCGATCATGGCCGTGATCAGCGCGATCCGCTGGATCGTGGGGTTCCTGACGGTCTATGGCTTGCTCATGCTCACCGCCGCGACCGTGGGCACGCTGGCCTGGCTGTGGCACCTGGGCAAGACGCATTCCACCTGGGAACCGACGTGGGCGGCCATGCCCGCCGAGCCGGGGGACGTGATGGACGAACTGCCCGACGAGGGCACCATCCTCAACGCCCTGCGCAACCTGCGCATCCCGGGGTTCACCCAGGCCCTGAAAGAGGGCTGGAAGATCCGGTTTTTGATGCCGCCGACGATCGACGGCAAGGGCTGGCGGGCCCAGCTCGCGCTGCCGCCGGCCTGCCCGGTGGAAGAGATCGTGAAACGCAAGAAACTGTTGGCGCACAACCTGGTCCGCTTCCCCAACGAGGTGTGGCCGACCGAACCACAGGCCAGCGTGCTGGACTTGTGGGTGTCCAAGCCCGGTGCCCTGTCCGGCCCGGTGGATCCCTGGCCGGTGCTGGACGAGTTGGACACCGCCACCGGTGACTACTTCGCCGGTGTCCCCATCGGGGTCACGATCAAGGGCGACGTGGTGCGCGGCCGGCTGTCCGAGGCGAACTACGTGGTCGGCGGCATGATGGGGTCCGGCAAGTCCTCGCTGGTCATCACCCTCACCGCGGGCGCGATCCTCGATCCGCTGGTCGAGGTCGACGTGGTGGTGATGGCCGAGAACGCCGACTACGAGCCGATGCGGCCCCGGCTGCGCTCCCTGGTCACCGGCGCCGGCGACGACACCGTGGCCACCTGCCTGGCGCTGCTGCACCGGCTGTATGACGAGTTGTCGCTGCGTGGGGAGGCCCTGCGCGAGCACGATGCCCGGTTCGTTACCCGTGAGCTGGCCAAACGTGACCCGCGGCTGCGTCCGCGCATCGTGATCATCGACGAGTGCCAGAACCTGTTCATCGGCAGCCAGGGCAAGTCCGCGATGGAGGTGGCGTCCAAGGTGATGTCCACCGCCCGCAAGTACGCCATCACGCTGATGTTCCTGACCCCAGAACCCTCCAAGGACGCGCTCCCGCGCAAGATCATCAGCGTGGCCACGAACAAGGCCTGTTTCGCGATCGGTGACCAGCTGGGCAACGACGCCGTGCTGGGCACCGGCTCCTACAAGGCCGGGATCTCTGCGGTCGGCCTGGATCCGAAGACCGACGAGGGCCCCGGCGACGTGGGCACCTGCATGGCGCGGGGGTTCATGACCAAACCCGGGCTGTTGCGCAGTTTCTACGTCCCCCAGGCCGACGTGCATCGGGTCACCCAGCGCGCGCTGCAGTTGCGCGCCCAGGCCGGTATCACCGCCAGCCCGGCCGACGAATCCACTGTGGCACAGCGGGATCCGCTCGCCGATATCGCCACGGTGCTGGGGGATCTGCCCCGGATGCGCACCCAGGAAGTGCTGCAGCGGCTGACCGAACTACACCGCCCGACCTACGGCGACTGGGGGTTCGCCGACCTGAAGAAGTACCTCCTGGGCTACGACGCCGCGCCATACAAGACGCTCGGCGAGATGCACGTCCGCACCGACCTCGTCCACCAAGCACTCACCGACCGTGACAACACCGTCGACGGCGACGAGGACGAGACGGACTGACAACCCGGCCGAAACCCAGGGGAGGCGGGCAGGGAGGCGGGGAGTTCTCCCTACCCGCCTCCCTCACCCCCGCCCCCCTCACTCCACCTGCGGCAACCCGTGCCGAGGGAGGCAGGGAGGTGCGCCCGTCAGCGCGCCGCGCACGCCGGATTCGAGGGTTCTCCCGCCGCTAGGACGGCTCCCTCCCCATGGAGATCACGGCGCCCACACGCCCTACTCAATTGTCACCGTGCGTCATCGATTTGCTGGAGGTAGATCCCGTGTCGACACCTGCCCAGAACACCACCGACCTCGTGCTGTTCGCCCGCCGCGCCGATGGCGTGCTGGCGGTGCTGTTGATCGAACGGGGTTGGGAACCGTTCGCCGGCTGCTGGGCCCTGCCCGGCGGCTATCTCGATCCTGGTGAGACCAGCGAGCAGGCCGCCCGCCGCGAGCTGGCCGAAGAGACCCACCTGACCCCCCCGCCCGCGCTCGCCCTGGTAGGTGTCTACGACACCCCGGGCCGCGACCCCCGCGGACAGGTCATCAGTACCGCCTACACCGCGCTGCTGGACCACCTGCCCACCCCACAAGCCGGGGATGATGCCCGGGCCGCCGCATGGGTGCCCGTCCCGATCGCGCTGGACCGGCCGTTGGCCTTCGACCACGCCCGCATTCTCACCGACGCGCTGGGCACGCTCCGCGCGCACGACGTGCTCGCCCCGGGGACGTGACCGGAGGTGTGCCGGACCCGGGGGCGTCGGTGTCCGGGTGGACACAGCAGCAGTCCACGTGCGCAAGCCGCCCGGCAACGGCTCTGCCGCGCACGCAAAGCCCTCGCCAGAGCCGAAGCCCGCGGTGACCCGGACGCGATCGGGAAAGCACGCGACCGTGTCGAGGACGCCCAGGACACGGTGGACGCCCTGAAAGTCATCGCCGGAACCGACACACCCGATCAGCCCAACCAGGCCGGACTACGGCGCGCAGAACGGGAAGCCGTGTCCGCCTACACCGGTGGCTCGTTCCGCACGATCAACGAGTATGTCGCCAACGGCAACCAGCCGCCCGCGCATGCCGCCGACGACAAGGACTACGCGCACCAGATGCGCCAGCAAGCGCGTGCGCTCGAACGAGCGGTCAACCGCTCCCGGCTGGACGCACCCGCCACCGCCACCCGGGCGATCCACCCCGACACCGCCGAACGCGTCTACGGCCCGATCGGATCCCAGATCGGGCAGACCATCACCGAACCCCGGTTCACCAGCACCACCAAGGGAGACACACCACTGGACGGGTTCGGGAACGTGACCATCCACTACGACCTCGCGGCCGGCACGAAAGCCTTGGACGTCAACGCCTCCGGTGTGCCCTGCAAGCAGGACGAGAACGAACTGCTACTCGGGCCGCACCAACCCTTCCGGGTGACCTCCGACCAGATCGTGAACGGCCGGCGCGTACTGCACATGACCAACGCCGACAACGCCCCCGCAACAGCCGGGCGCGATACCACCCTCAGGAAGTGAGCACCATGAAGCAAAAGTCAGATTGGCATGACCAGGTCAGCGGCACGACGTGCAAGACCTGCAAGGGATCCGGGAAGGGAACCCCGGTCAGCCAAGGCGGCACCGGTGCATGCCCGACCTGCAACGGATTCGGCAAGGTCTGACGTCCCCCGGCCCCGCAATCCCGGCCGACATTCCTGGTGCGGCGCGGTGACCACCACCCCGGGCCGCACCAGGACTCCAAGCACGTTCCCCTCCCGCGTGCGTCTGGGCACCCCGCGCCCGTCTGTCACGTCCCTCGTCTTCTTGGAGTCCCTTGGTGAACGCTCTCGTTCTCGTCGCCGTGGTCGCGCTCTGCGGATACGCCGCGTCCTGCTTGCTGTACCCGTACCGCGCCTGCCGAACCTGCCAGGGACACGGCCAGTTCCGCTCATCCATCCTTCGCGCCCTGAGGATATGCCCACGCTGCAACGGATCCGGTCGACAACTACGCGCCGTCAACCGTGCCGTTCGCGCCTGGCGGGAACACCGGCGGCATCACCGCTGAGAGCACTGACCTCACAGGCGCCGACACCGCAGCTGTCCCTCTTCGCCCCGTATTCGATCGACAGGAGGAACTTCTCGTGAGCCAGCACTCCTTCACCCTCGCGGCCGACCCGCTTCTGGCCGCCGGGCACATCCCGCCCGGCATGACCCAGTACGGCGAGCCGCTCACCGCGGCCACCCTTGTCCGCGACTTCCACGGCCCCCAGCCCACCATCACTGTCCTCTGCGGATCGACCCGATTCGTGGACACCTTCAACGAGTGGCGCAAGCGCCTCACTTACGCTGGCCACATCGTCTTGTCGATCGAGATCGTCACTACCCAGGCGGCCGACGAAGATCCGCAGAACGTCGATCCCCAGCGCAAGGTCAGGCTCGATGAACTTCACCTGCGCAAGATCGACCTTGCCGATCGGGTGATGGTGCTCAACGTCGGCGGCTACATCGGTGAGTCGACCCGCAACGAGATCGCCTATGCACGAGCGCACGGCAAGCCGATCGAGTTCCTGGAGCAGTAACCGATCTCGCGACAGTCCGCCGGTCGCCTACAGGCGGCCGGTCACGCATCCCGGCGCCAGGAATCCCCACCGTTCCTCCGCGCAACCGCAGACGCAGCCGCCCAGCACACCACCCGTCTGCGTGGCAAGCACAGGCATACCCGCCGACAACCTCACAACAACAGGAGATCTGTCATGTCAGGCCTTCCCGAGGTCACCGTGACCGGGACGCTCACCGCCGACCCGGAACTGCGCTACACCGCCACTGGCACCGCGGTCGCCAACTTCACCGTCGCGGCCAACGAACGCCGCTTCGACTCGAACACCGGCGGCTGGACCGACGGCGACGCGACATTCCTGCGCGCCACCGTGTGGCGCCAGGTCGCCGAAAACGTCACCAACTCACTGTCCAAAGGCGCCCGGGTCGTGGTCACTGGCACCTTGCGGCAACGCTCCTACGAGACCACCGGCGGTGAGAAGCGCACGGTGCTCGAACTGGACGTCACCGAGATCGGCGCCTCCCTGCGGTGGGCCACCGTCACTGTCACCAAGGCCACCCGCGAACCGGCTCGCACTGCCGCGAACGGATCGAGCACGAACCGGTGGCAGAGCGACGAACCTCCGTTCTGACCGGCCCCGCAAGGGTTTCCAGGCGCCGCGTCACCCCAAAAGGAGACGCGGCGCCTGCCCCGTTTCCGGCCGCGCGGCACGCAAGCCTGAGCGGAGCGGCTGCGCCGCCGCCCTCTGCCCCTGGCGGTCAGCCCGTCATGCGGGTCACCGCCGATCGCCTGCCGACTCCCGATCCGCGAAAGGACACCGGCCGTGGACACCACCCACCAGCGGCTGCTCACCGCCGCGCTGGCCGCCGCCGCGCGCGGCTGGCACGTCTTCCCGATCCAGCCCGGTCTGAAAAAACCACCCGCGCTGCACGGCGACACGCTCCGCAAACCCTGCCCTCGCACCGGTATCTGCCGCGAAGGGCATCAGGGGTGGGAACAGCGCGCGACCACCGACCCCGACCGGATCCGGGCCGCCTGGGCACGCGCCCCGTACAACATCGGCATCGCCACCGGTCCCAGCGGCCTGGTGGTGGTCGACCTCGACCTGCCCAAGACGCCGGCCGAGCGGCCCCCGGCCGGCTGCCCGCACACCGGGATCACCGACGGGCTGGACCACCTCGCCGCGATCTGCGCCGACCACGAGCAGCCCTTCCCATGGGACACCGCCGTCGGCCGCACAGCCCGCGGCGGCTGGCACCTCTACTTCACCGCCCCGCTCGGCATCCGGCTGCGCAACACCGGGGGAGAGCGCGGCGGCGGGCTGGGCTGGAAGATCGACACCCGCGCGTGGGGCGGCTACATCGTCGCCCCCGGCTCGATCACCCGTGACGGGATCTACGCCCTCACCGACGACCGGCCGCTGACACCGCTTCCCGCATGGCTGACAGTCTTGCTGACGCCCCAACCGGTCGCGCCCACCACAGCGGCACCCCCACGCTCATCGGCACGGCTGGGCGCCTACACAGCCGCCGCCGTGCGCGGCGAATGCGCCCGGGTCGCCACCGCTCAACCGGGCAGCCACACCACGACGTTGTTCAGCGCGTCGGGCAACCTCGGACAGCACGTCGGCGCGGGCAGCCTCGCCTGGGGCGACGCCGAAGCCGAGCTGTACACCGCCGCACAGCACATGCTCACCGCCGACTGCGACTGCACCGACCGCGAGATCCGCCGCACCATCACCAACGGAATCCGCGCCGGCACCCGCAAACCCCGCATCCCACGCTCCACAACCCCAGCGGTGCGAGGGGACGTGACACCCACTGGTGGTGGAGGGAGGGCCGCGTAATGGACTTCGCGTGGACCGACCCGAGCAGCGACATCGTGATCCTCACCGGCGGCCCGCGCGATCAGCGCGGCTACTTCTACCGGGACTGGCTGGCCACCCGCCGATCCAGCCGCCTGGGCCGCTACCCGCTGGACCACCCGTGCGGCGCGTCCCGTTGCTACGCACCCACCACCGAAACATCCACCACGGCCAACAAGCTGACGCGCGTTTGGCGCTACGTGTCCACCGCGCAGTGGACCGAGTGGGGCCACGAATATCTCACCCCTGAGGAACGCTCTGCCGCCAAGCGCGACAACCCTGCAATACAGGGGGACGTGACGGCTGCGTAGCGAACCGGTGGGGAGATCGAGCAGTCAGGTCCTCGTGTCCTTTCAGGACGTCCCTCACTTTCCACCACTGAAAGCGCTTGTCGGTCGGCTGCAGGAAAAGGGGACGTGACTGTGATGCGATCGGCTGATACCAGTCCTGCGCCGTCTCTAACCTTTTTCCTGGGTACGCACATGGCGGGTTGGCTTTCGCAGGCTGGCGTGCCGCTGTTCGTGTCCGACCGACGCCTGCGGCAGTACAAAACCTTGCCCGTCGCAACGGCTCCGTGGGCGGAGGACTCCGGCGGATTCACCGAACTGCAGACGTTCGGCGAATGGACCGTGTCCCCTCGGCAGTACGCCGCTCGGGTCCGGCGCTACCACGACGAGATCGGCAACATGCACTGGGCCGCGCCTCAAGATTGGATGTGCGAACCGATCGTCATCGCTGGCGGTCGGGCCGGGCGACTGCGATTCGTTGGCACCAAACTGTCCGTCCAGGAACACCAGCGGCGCACCGTCACCAACGCCGTCGAACTGTCCATGCTGGATGCTGATCTGCCCTGGCGCAGGGTGTTACAGGGCTACACCAAGGATGAGTACCTGCGCTGCGCCGACATGTACGCCGCCGCCGGCATCGACCTCACCCAGCAACCCCTGGTCGGCCTCGGATCGGTCTGCCGCCGGCAAGGCACCAAGGAAGCCCACGACATCATCCACGCGCTCCGCGCATGGGGCATCCGACACCTGCATGGCTTCGGCGTCAAAACACTGGGCTTGCAACGCTACGGCCACCTGCTCACCTCGGCCGATTCGCTGGCCTGGTCAGAAGACGCCCGCCGCAAGAAGCGTCCCGCCTGCGGCACCGTCCATCCACGCGGTGCCAAGAACTGCGCCAACTGCCTGCCCTACGCCCTGCAGTGGCGCGCCCGGCTGCTCACCGCACTGCACGCCCCGGCCAGCACACCGGAACAACTCGATCTGTTCACCCCTCAGGAGGCAGCATGACCGGCCTGCAGATACTTTCCTACGGCGGCGGGGTGCAATCCACCGCCCTTCTCGCGCTGGCCGCCACCGGCCAGATCCCCCTTGACGCCGCCCTGTTCGCGAACGTCGGGGACGATTCCGAACACCCCGCGACCCTGCGCTACCTGCGAGACATCGCCATCCCGTGGGCCGCCGCGCACGGCACCGCTGTGCACGAACTCCACCGCACCCGCCGCGACGGCACCCGCGAAACACTCTGGGGACGCCTCATGAAGCAGGGCTCGCGTTCCCTGCCCATCCCCGTCCGGATGTCCAACGGCGCACCCGGAACCCGCTCCTGCACCGCCGACTTCAAGATCCGCGTCATCGGCACATGGCTCAAACAACACGGCGCTACCGCCCAGAGCAAAGCCACCGTCAACATCGGAATCAGCCTTGATGAGATCGAGCGCGCCAACAACCGTCGGGTCGAACCCCACGAACACATCGCCTACCCGTTGCTGGACCTCGGACTGCGACGCGTCGACTGCGCGCGAATCATCACCGCGCAACCCCTCCCCACCGACCTAGCAGATCGTCTACGCGAGGTCGTTGACCAGCACCACCCCACCGTGCAGACGCAGTTGCGGCGCAGCAACTTCACCCGACTGCCCGTCCCGCCGAAATCCTCCTGCTTCTTCTGCCCCTTCCACCGGTTGAGCGTGTGGATGACCCAACGCGCCGAAGAACCCGACCTGTTCAACAAGGCATGCCAGCTCGAAGACACCCTCATCGCCCGCAGAGCCGAACTCGGCAAAGACCCGATCTACCTCACACGATTCGGCACACCCCTGCGCCACCTCATCGATCCCGGTGTGCAACTCCTCCCGCTGGAAGACACCGACGAAGGGTGTGATTCCGGCTGGTGCATGACCTAAACAGCCCCTCATCCATGACCACCGGCGCGATCCACAGGCGCTGGCCGAAGCCATCGTCACTACCGCTGCCGCGGCACACCCCGTGTGCGGCGGGCAGCCTGCGCACGGCCTCGAAAGGCCGGGGAGTTGACCGGTGCCGATCGATCTGGCCACATCAGACCGAAGAGGAAGAAGGACAGGGATGGCATGGGAATGGCTGGTCCCGGCAGGAACCATCATCGGAACACTGATCACAGCGGGTCTGGGCGGCTGGATCGGGGGACGCCACGCCGGACGAACCCAACGGCGGCAACACACCTTCGAGCGGGAAACCAGCGTCCTGGAACGAGGGCGGGCGCGGGCTGACGAGGCAATCGCCGCTCTCAGAGTTCTTCAGCGGTACACGGCCACCATCGCCCGCTGGCACCTGGTCCCGTCACCAGCCGACTCACGCGATACCGACCAGGACGTACGGGAAAGCCGGGCCGCACACGACACACTCGGCGCGGCCGTCGAATACCTGACCGTCCCGGCCGTCCGGTGGCAGATCGAACTGATTCATCTTGTCATCGGGATGTCGGTCCTGGTGACTCGCTACGGACACACCGGCATCCACGAACCCGAGATGGTGATTCTGACCGCCTGCCGGGAAGGGATAACTGTCCTAGGCCGCTACCTGCGAGACGAACCAGTACAGAAACCGTCGCACACCATGGAAACACTGCGCCACGCCGTCAACCGCACACGGGCCATCGTCACCCCCGCAACGTCCACACAGGACAAACCAGGGACGTGACACCCCTGGCGACGGCGAGGCCTGACAGACCGGGCGCCTCAGCCGCGGCGAGGACCCTGGGCCACTGCCGCCCGGCCCGCGCGACAACCTCCACCGCGGTGGTGATCCGGATCAACCGCACCGCCTGACCCGCACCCTCTGACCCACCGCCGCCCGTGACACACGCCCGCCGTGTGCCACGGACGGCCCCGCGTACGGCACCCGACCGAAAGGCAGGGAGCATGACCACCGCCCACCACCGGCCGGAACCCAGCCACCTGCACCCCGTCGGGCCCTCAGGCAGACCCGTGATCCGCGTCGGGTCCGACCCGGAAACCATCCGCGTGCTGGGCCAGGCCCTCAACGACCGGATCATCCCGGACAGCTACGTCACCGACGGCGAACCCGTCGTGATCGAAGAGGTATCCGGCGCCGGGGACGTGACCGCCGGAGACGAGGACGCGCCCCTGCCCAAGGCGATATCCGTGCTCCGGCCCCCGCTGCTGGCCAGCCTGCTCGCCGGCCACGTCGACGTCGTGGACGACAAAGGAGAAGTCGCGCCCAAGCGGGAAGTACTGGCCTCCGTGCTGGCTCCCCGATCCTGGCCCGGCCTGCCCCGGCTACGCCGGATCATCTCCACCCCGATGCTGCGCCCGGACGGCACCCTGCTGCAGCAACCCGGCTACGACCCCGCCACCGGCTACTTCCTCACGGTAAGCCAGCCGCTGGACCCCATCCCGGACACACCCACCCCCGCCCAGGTGGACGAGGCATGCGCGTTCCTGCTGGACCAGTTCCTGGCCGATTTCCCCTGGCGCACCGACGCCGACCGGGCCAACTACCTGGCCCTGCTGGTCACCCCGATCATCCGCCCCTACACCCGCGCGCTGTCACCGTTCGGGGTGATCGACGCGACCATGCCCGGCTCCGGCAAGACCATCCTCACCAGCTGCGTCGGCCTGATGATCGGCCAGCGGGTACTGACCTGGACCGACAGCGAGGACGAACTACGCAAGGCGATCACCACCGTGATGCCAGACCAGGTCGGCGCGGTGGTGTTCGACAACCTCGAAGAGGGCACCGTGGTCAACTCCGCCAACCTGGCCCGGTTGATGACCGAGCAGACCTGGACCGACCGGCGGCTGGGCACCAACTCGGCCGCGACCTACCCCAACGACAAACTGTGGCTGGCCACCGGCAACAACCTCCGCGTCGGCGGGGACATGGCCAGCAGGACCGTGTGGGTGCAACTCGATCCGGACTGTCCCCGGCCGGAAGCCCGCACGGGGTTCACCATCCCCAACCTGGACAGTTGGATCCTCGATCCGGCCAACCGCGCGGTCGTGTTGCGGCACGTGCTCATCCTGATCCTGGACTGGACCGCCCACGGCGCGCCGGTCAGCACCAGTGTGCCGGTGATGCGGCAGTTCACCCGCTGGGCGCGCATGGTCGGCGGGTTCCTCGAACACCACGGCATTCCCGCGTTCCTGGCCAACGCCGAAACCTCACGCAGCCTCGATGAGGACGCCGCCGAATGGCGTGCCTTCCTGCTGCGCTGGGACACGCTGCACTGCGGCGCGCGTCTGTCGGCCAACCAGCTACGGCAGACCGCGGAGGTCGGCATGAGCGGCAGCGACCCCTGGGGCGGCTGTTTCCCGGCCCGGCCCAGCGGCATGCCCTACACCGTCCGCGCCCTCGGCAAACTGCTCACCGGCCAACTCGACCGGTGGCGCGGTGATGTCGTGTTGCGCAGCGCCGTGGACACCCACCTGGGTGCCCGCACCTACTGGGTCGAACGCCAAGACGCAGACAGCCCGGACTGACCCGCAAATCAAACCCGCCAAACCCGCAAACCCGCAAAACCAACCCTGACCTGCATAAACACCTGCGGGTTTGGTGTTGTGGACAGTGGAACCAAACCCGCAAACCCGCAGGTTTCGCGGGTTTGACCTGACTGTCCACAATGCAACACCCGCACAGGTTTTCCCTGGTCACCACCCCTAAAAGCGGGTTTGCGGGTTTGCGGGTTTGTTTTGCCCCCTCCGGTTACAGCCACAACCAAGAGGCTGTAACCGGAGGGGGAGAGAGACCGTTCCAGCCCGACCAAGACTCCCTGCCTGACACGGCATTGTTCGAAAGTCGGGTTGATCACCCGGCCAGAACGGAGCACCACCCTCAATGGACAAGACACATCCGAACACTCAACCGCAGCCTGCCCTCATGACCGTCGACGAGGCCGCCAAGCTGCTAGGTCTCCCACGTGCATCCGCCTACCGGTACGCAAAGGCTGGGCACCTGCCCACCGTCCGATTTGGTCGCCGTGTCTACGTCGTACGCGCCAAGTTGACGGACATGCTGCCACCGGAAGACGAGGCCGCGGCATGAGCCCCCGACGCAAGAACAGCCGCAAAGGCAACCAGGGAAGCGTGTTCCAGCGCGGCAACAAGTGGGCCTACAAGTTCTACGCGAACCCGGACCCGTTGACCGGCAAGAACGACACCATCACCAAGAGCGGCTTCGAAACCGCAGATGACGCTCGGGATGCGATGGTCGCGGCGCAAGCAGCCATCCCAGCGGGCACGCACGTGAAGCCCTCGCGCCGGACCGTTGCCGAGTTCTTCGGGGAGTGGCTCGCGTACGTCAAGACATCGACCGAATCGACTACAGCTGCGAACTACGCGGCTCACGCTCAAGCGTATGTGCTGCCATGGATTGGTCATCGCCCACTGCAGGACATCACCCCCTCGGTCGTTGCGGCGCTGTACCAGCAGCTGTTGGAAGGCGGGCGGCGGAAGGCCGACACCAACTGGGACATGTACCAGGTCTGGAAGAGTCATCCGGGCATCTCGTCGCGGCAGTTGTCCGACAAGATCGGCATCACGCGAAACGGCGCCTACAAAGCGATCCGCCGCTACGAGGCCGGGCGGGTACCAGGAGGCGCCACAAGTCCTGGTATCGACCGGAAGACGGTGAAGACCGTCCACATCATGCTCTCCTCCGCGTTCCGCACGGCGGTGGAGTGGTCCTACGTGGGAGCCAACCCGATCGCCCGGGTGAAGCCGCCGGCAGTGAAGAAGAAGCCACACCGCACCTGGACACCACACGAGATGACCAGGTTCCTCGAATACGCACGACAGGACAGGTTCTACGCGTTGTGGGTGTTGGTGGCGACCACGGGCATGCGTCGGTCTGAGCTTTGTGGACTGGCCGTCGGCAGTCTGGACCTCACCGCGGGGACGCTTCAAATGACGTCGACTCGCGTGGTGGCCGCGGGCTCAGTGGAGGACGGGGACGGCAAGACCGCCGGCAGCCGCCGACTGCTCTCGCTGGACAAGTTCACGGTGACCGTGCTGCGGGAGCATCTGGCCCAGCGCAACAGGAACAAGCAGGAGTGGGGCAACGGCTATCAAGATCACGGGCTGGTGTTCTGTTGGGAGAACGGCAAACCGATCTACCCGGACACGATCACCGAGACGTTCAACGCCATCGTGGATCGCGCCGGCCTCCCACACATCAAGCTCCATGACGTGCGCCACACGTACGCCACGGTGGCCCTGCGCTCTGGAGTACACCCGAAGATCGTGAGCGCTCGACTTGGACACGCGACCGTCGCGTTCACACTCGATGTCTACGCCGCGGACATCCCCGGCCTCGATCGGGAGGCTGCGGAAGACATCAGTGGTCTATTCCTACCGGGGCCCGAAACCGGCCTGGACGACCAAGGGTAGGTACGTGCGTAGCTACCGTTTTAGCTACCGCCCGGGTGTGGCAGCAAGGTCACGGCGTGTCCGAAAACGCTGATGGGGCCTGACCATGCTGGTCAGGCCCCATCAGTCGCGAGTGGGCAATACTGGGATCGAACCAGTGACCTCTCCGGTGTGAACGGAGCGCTCTCCCGCTGAGCTAATCACCCTTGCTTGCTGACGGAGTCAAGACTACAGGATGACTTTCCTCGCTCGCATGCACCCCCGGTTTGCCGGTCGACCTGCGGGTCTGTCCTGGTGGCGGGCTTGGAGGGACGAACTTCACGCGGAAGATTCACGCGTTGGCGCTACCAAGTTGGGGCCGGAGCAAGCAGTATGTACCCGTAGGTCCATCAGGTGATTACAGGGCGGAGTCAGTCGATCGCTGTACGTCGGTTTGGGGACCCCAAAAGGGTGAAGATCGGCGGAAATGTGGTCGGGGGGCCATGCTGCGGCGTCACAGGACCGGGACTCAGTCGTTCCATGACTGGGAAGGGAGCAGAAGGGTAGCGACGATGCGCAACGATCACGTGACGCTCCGCTCGACGGCGGTCTTCGACCTGCTCGCACCGCGAACCCCCGCGGTGCCGGTGAAGGTCGAGCTGCGGTACGACACCCGCGACCCGTACGCGGTCGTCGCGGCGTTCCGCACCGGCCGGGCCGGCTGGGTGGAGTGGGTCTTCGCACGCGACCTTCTCGCCGACGGCCTGATCGCCGAGGCGGGTGACGGCGACGTCCGGATCCGTCCCGCCATCGACGACCCCGAGGTGGTCGTGATCGAGCTGAGCTCCCCGTCGGGGCACGCCGTGTTCGAGGCGTCCGCCCAGGAGCTCGCCGACTTCCTCGACCGCACCTACGACGTCGTCGTGCCGGGTAACGAGCACATGTGGGTCAACGTCGACGAGGCGCTCACCCACCTGATCTCCAACGACCTGACCTGAGCAAACATCCCAACCAGACCCCCGTTTGAAACCCGTTTCCCCAGTCGGATAGAGTTCTCCTCGCACCACACGGACGGGACACAATCCCCGAAAAGCTGGGGCAGGCGGACGTAGCGCAGTTGGTAGCGCATCACCTTGCCAAGGTGAGGGTCGCGGGTTCGAGTCCCGTCGTCCGCTCGGCGTCGGCCCCTCGGGCCGGACTCCTGGGAAGTTGACAGGAAAACGGCGCAGTGGCCGAGTGGCTTAGGCAAGGGCCTGCAAAGCCCTGTACGCGGGTTCGATTCCCGCCTGCGCCTCGGGCGATTAGCTCAGTGGGAGAGCGCTACCTTGACACGGTAGAGGTCACTGGTTCAATCCCAGTATCGCCCACCAGGACGTTTGTCCAGGTCAGAGACCCTTTCTTGCGATCAGCGAGGAAGGGTCTTTCTGCATCTCCAAGATCGCATCCGGCATCGACGCGCGCCGGTCCGCCGTGCCCACCCGTCCTGGGCCCTCACCAACACTGGCGAGCGTGCCCATGTCGATCTCCATGGTCCACCGCGGAGCCGACCGGGCTCGGTGCACGTCAATGCACATCACGACGTCACTGAAAGACCAGACCGGCACGGTCCATGAAATAGCTATCCGGATTCTTGAATTCGTAATTCCAATCAAAACACCCGGGAGAGCTGTCACTCGGTCAGGGGCATCGCCAAACTCGGCGAAGTGTCGTAACCTCCACACCATGCAAACAGTTGACGTCAAGCTTGTGGGCGGACGGCGGCACGGCGAAATAGTGCAAGTACTACTCACCAAGGAAGGTACACCGTGCTCGCCGATGGCGTGGCCGGCCATGGAAATCCCCTGGTGCCCGTTGCTGGTCTACGAGCTGGACGGCCAGGACGCCAACGGAACCTGGATCTTCCGATATCGAAACGCCCACTACGGCGGCTGGTAATCAAACCGCTCACCACATGGCAAACTTGACGTTCTAAGCTAAGCAATATCAGCTGATCACAGCTCAAATGCAGATTCGTGAAACGAAGGCTCTCGCCAGGCTTCTTCTTACCGACACGGTCCAATCACCGCCCAGCGGCTCGCCCTGCCTAAACAGGTCGAATTGGGTGTCACTCGCCTCGGCGGCCTGACACGCACACGTCGGCAACGCTCTCACGAATCCTCTTTCGTGACGCCATCCGAATGGGTTGACCACCCCCGGCCAGGCGCCATCAACGGTCCGCAACCAGACGCTCAACAGGCCCAGGGACGGCACCGCCCCGATCAGGACCATCCTTCGGACTCTGGACGACTCTGCTCAGTGCTTCGAACTTTCGCAGCGTCGTCCTTCGTCATGTTTGGGAGCCGAGCCCCCCCAACCCCCACGTGGGCGCTTCGCGCGCCTTGCCTTCCAGCGTCGCGCAGGAAGTACAGGGCCGTTGTGGCTCCGTCGACGAGCGCACCCGGATCAGGACTTCGCGGTCACCCGGCTCGGGCTTGACGACCTCGGCGACTCGGAGAACCGCCGGGCCGCCGAACCGGTCGTACACCACTGCTCTCACAGCACGGCACACTATTGCGGCCGTGCCGATGGCTATCTCAGCGATCTCCGCCTTCGGATGACGGAAAACACCGTCAGGATAAGCAAGAGCGGTCCCGCGATGAGCAACTCGGGTGCCGCTGCGGCGGGTTCGGGCTGGACCGCGGCCGCTTCGGCCGGCGGGCCGCCGCCGCAGCCGTTCTGGGTGTGGAACAGATCGGCGGCGAGCGAAGGGCTTTTCATGACAGCGTATTCGACGGCTGTGGGCATGTGCGCCTCCCTTGACACCGCTCAGTCTGGCGTGCGCGGAAGAAAGATCGCCACCCCGGAGGGCACATCGGCGCCCTCCGGGAGCAAGCGGTCAGTTCAGCGGCCGGGTGCCCTCGGGAACGCCGCCGCCCGAATGGACCGACTCCACCAGCGAAGCCAGCGCCGTCAAAGCAACCCGCTGCGACAACGGGCCGAACGAGATCCGGGCCACGCCAAGCGCGGTGAGCCGCTCCTGTGACGGGTTGCCCGGGATACCGATCATGGTCAGCCGCTGCGGGCCGAACGCGTCGACCAGGGTCGACACCTCGTCCTCATTGAGCACAGCGGGAACGAACACGACCGGCGCGCCCGCGTCGAGGAAAGCCTTGCCCCGGGCCACCGCGTCGGCCAGGACCTCGTCCCGCGGCCGGTCGCCGGCGCGCGCGAACGCGTCTGTGCGCGCGTTCAGCACGAAGTCCGGCACGCCCTCGGCCGCGGCGGCCTTCATGATCGCCTCGACCTGCGCGGCCGCCTCGGCCAGCGGCTTCATCTGGTCCTCGATGTTGGCGCCCACCGCGCCCGCGCCGATCGCCTTGCGGATCGTCTCCGGCGCGTTGCCGTAGCCGCCCTCGAGGTCGGCGGTGACCGGGAGGTCGGTGGCGGCCACGATCCGCCGGACCTCCTCGATCATCTCGTCCACCGGGATGTTCTCGCCGTCCTCGTATCCCCGGGAGGCGGCGATCGAGTGGCTGGCGGTGGCCAGCGCCTCGGTTCCCGGGATGGCGGCCACCACCTTGGCGCTGACCACATCCCAGATGTTCACCACAGTCAGGAGTTTGGCGTCCTGGTGCAGCTCCAGCAGTCTGCTGGCACGATCGTTCACTGCCATCTCATCCGTTCCTCGCGGTCGACATGAGTACCCGTCCACACGCAGTCAACCACCTGGGAACCGGCTTGCCGGCGCCAGCCGACCCGTTCGTACAGCGGCCGGAACCCGAGGCGCACCATGGCCGCGCCGTCCCGGCGAAGTAGACACCCGCCGGCCCGGTTGAAGAAGTTGCTGGGATCCGACCGGATCGCCAGGCCGTGGACTCTACCGGCCTGGACCGCGCGGATGCCCAGCGGCTCACGCGGCCCGCTGGTCGCGAACTCCACATAGGACTGGATCTCGATCTGTTCGGCCTGGCCGACCGTCATGCCGGTTATCGGGCATGCCCTTCCCCGCGAAGTCGAGCGGCGAGAAGTTGTCTGGCCGGGATTCGCGGCCGGCAAACCACTCACGAGCGTTGGGGGGCGCCGAGGTCGCGGGAGAGGGCCAGGGCGGCGGTTTGGACCGCGGGGGCCATGCGGCGCACGTTCAGGCGGCCGGTCCAGCCGGAAACCGACAGTCCCGCAACGACTTGACCGTCGGGGCCGGTCACCGGGCTGGCCGCGCACACCAGTCCGGCCCCGGATTCCTCGTAGTCGTAGGCGATTCCGGTCGAACGGATGGTCGTCAGCTCGCGTTGCAGGATGCGGGGGACGACCTTGGTGCGTTCGGCCAGGCGGGGCAGCCCTGCGCGCATGACAGAGTCGACGACTTCAGCAGGGGAGAACGCCAGGATGGCCTTGCCGACGCCGGTTGCGTGCGCAGGCAGGCGGCCGCCAACGCGTGACGGCAGAGCGGGCGCGTCCTTGTGCCGGAGGATCTCCACGTAGACCACCTCGGTGCCGTCCAGCACGGCCAGGTGCACGGTCTGGCGCGTCGCGCCGCGCAGGTCGGCCATGTACGGCAGCGCCGCGTCGCGCAGCCGCCGTTTGCGTGGCACGAGTTCGCCGAGCTCGAACAGGTGCAGGCCGAGCACGACCGCGGTGCCCCGCCGTTCCACCATCCCGTGCGTCTCCAGCTCGGTGACCAGGCGGTGCACGGTCGACTTGGCCATCCCCGTCCGCCGGGCCAGCTCGGAGATGCCCAGCTCGCGGTCGTCGGCGGTGAACGCGCCGAGGATGGCGAACGCCCGGTCCAGCACGCTGCGAGCGTTCAGCTCAGTGGAACGCATGCGTTGCATTGTCGCCCGCCGGGGCGCAGCCTGCAATCACCGTGCCGCGCGGGTTTTCCCAGGCACCGGGCTAATCGCAGGGAGCAACCGATGAGTGTGGACATTGCGGCCGCGGCGGCGGGGCTGCTGCGGGCGTACCAGACCGGCGAGCCGGTCGAGCCCCTGGCGCCGCGGTTCGACGGCCTCGACATCGACGGCGCCTACGCCATCCAGCTGGCCCAGGTCGAGCAGTGGCTGGCCGACGGCGCGGTGCTCAAGGGGCACAAGGTCGGCCTGACCTCGGCCGCCATGCAGCAGCAGCTCGGCGTGGACCGGCCCGACTTCGGCCACCTCACCGACCGGATGTTCCACCCGGAGGGGCAGGCGATCGACATCGCCGGGTTCCTGCAGCCGCGGGTGGAGCCGGAGATCGCCTTCGTCCTCGGCAAACCGTTGGCCGGTCCGGGGGTTACGGTCGCCGACGTGGCTTCGGCGGTGGAATGGGTGATGCCGTCGCTGGAGATCATCGACTCGCGGGTGCGGGACTGGAAGATCTCCATTGTGGACACCGTCGCCGACAACGCTTCCTCGGGTGGGGTTGTGCTCGGCGGTTCGGTCCGACGTTTGTCCGAAGTGGACGTTCGGTTGCTGGGCGGTGTGCTGTACCGCAACGGTGAACTGGTCGGGACCGGTGCCGGGGGAGCGGTGCTGGGCAACCCGCTCAACGCGGTGGCTTGGCTGGCGAACGTTCTCGGTGAGCGTGGAGCGAAGCTGGACGCCGGGCACGTTGTGCTGCCGGGGTCGATCACGGCCGCTGTTCCGGTTGCCTCGGGTGATGTGGTGACCGCGACGTTCGACGGGCTGGGCACGGTGACCGCACGATTCGGGAAGGTGGGCGGCTGATGGCCAGGCTGACCGCGGCCATTGTCGGGCCGGGCAACATCGGGACCGACCTGCTGGCGAAACTTCGGCGCGGTGACGTCATCGAGGTGCGGTACCTGGTCGGGGTGGACCCGGCGTCGGACGGGCTGGCGCGGGCGGCCGAACTCGGCATCCAGACCAGCGCGCAGGGCGTGCCATGGCTGCTGGAACAGGAGCTGCCGGACCTCGTGTTCGAGGCGACGAGCGCGAAAGCCCATGAGGCCAACGCGGTTCTCTACGCGCAGGCCGGGATCCAGGCGGTGGACCTGACTCCGGCGGCGGTCGGGCCGTTCGTATGCCCGCCGGTGAACCTGCACCAGCACCTGAGCGCGCCGAACCTCAACATGATCACGTGCGGCGGGCAGGCGACGATCCCGATCGTGCACGCGGTCTCACGCGTGACGCCCGTGCCGTACGCGGAGATCGTCGCGTCGATCGCGTCCCGGTCCGCGGGTCCGGGCACCCGCGCGAACATCGACGAGTTCACCGAGACCACGGCGCGTGCGATCGAGGAGGTCGGTGGGGCCTCGCGGGGCAAGGCGGTGATCATCCTGAACCCGGCCACGCCGCCGATGATCATGCGGGACACCGTGTTCTGCGCGGTCTCGCCGGAGGTGGACCGGGACGCGGTCGCGTCGTCCATCCATGAGATGGTGGCGGAGGTTCAGCGGTATGTGCCCGGTTACACGCTTCGGGCCGAGCCGCAGTACGACTCGCCGCGCGAGGACTGGGGCGGCAACGCGCGGATCGGGGTGTTCCTCGAGGTCCGCGGCAATGGCGACTACCTGCCGGAGTGGGCGGGGAACCTGGACATCATGACCGCGGCCGCCGCACGGGTCGGCGACCTGATCGCGACCGGGGCGGTGACCCGATGAAGACCGACATCAGGCTGACGGACACGACATTGCGCGATGGCAGCCACGCGATGTCGCACCGGTTCACGCTTTCGCAGGTGCGTTCCGTGGTGGCGGCGTTGGATGGCGCTGGGGTTCAGGTGATCGAGGTGACGCACGGCGACGGCCTCGGCGGCTCCAGCTTCAACTACGGGTTTTCCGCGGTGGACGAGATCAAGCTGATCACCGCGGCGGCCGAAACCGCTGCCCAGGCACGGATCGCTGTGTTGTTGTTGCCTGGCCTCGGAACCGTGCACGACCTGCACCGCGCGTACGACGCCGGTGCGCGTGTCGCCCGGATCGCCACCCATTGCACGGAAGCGGACGTGTCGATCCAGCATTTCGGTGCGGCACGGGATCTTGGCATGGAGACGGTCGGTTTCCTGATGCTGTCCCACATGATCTCGCCCGGCGAACTGGCCGCGCAGGCCCGGATCATGGCCGACGCGGGCTGCCAGTGTGTGTACGTCGTGGACTCGGCGGGCGCCTTGGTCCCTGCCGACGTCACCGCCCGCGTCGAGGCCCTCATCGGCGAACTGGGCGACGACGCCCAAGTAGGCATCCACGCGCACCAAAACCTCAGCCTCGGCGTCGCCAACTCCCTCGCGGCCTGGAACGCCGGTGCCCACCAAGTCGACGGCACCCTCTGTGCCCTCGGCGCCGGCGCAGGCAACGCCCCCACGGAGGTGTTGGCAGCGGTGTTCGACAAACTGGGTGTCCACACCGGACTGGACGTCCCCGCGTTGCTCGCCGCCGCGGAGGAAATCGTCCTGCCCTTCATCCCCCGGCAGCCGTGGGCCGGCCGCAACGCGATCGTCCAGGGCTACGCGGGCGTCTACTCCTCGTTCCTGCTGCACGCCGAACGCGCCGCCGCCCGCTACGGCGTCCCCGCTCACGAGATCCTCCGCCGCGTCGGCGAGGCCCGTTACGTCGGCGGCCAAGAGGACATGATCATCGACATCGCCCTGGAACTGTCCAAGACCTGAACTGGGCTATCCCGGAAAACCTGACCGCCGGACAGCGACTCGAGGTGGCCGCGCAGTTGCTCGACACCGTGACAGCAGGCTGACACACGATCGGGTGGTGGAAAACCCGTAACAGTGGGTACCTGTACAGCGACCCTGAGCGTGTGACAGCAGAAGGGGCGCCCGTGCGAAACGCGATCAAGCTGATGGTGGCCTGCGCGATGCTCGTCGCGGCCGGTTGCGGCCAAGTCACCACCCCTGGCGGCACGCTGACGACATCAGCCCACACTCAGCAGACCCAGCAACCCAAACCGGCGAAGCAGTGGGCGATGCCCAACCTGGTCGGCAGCAACCTGCAGCAGGCCCAGGACCAGATGCAGAAGCTCACCGGCGACCCGGTCTTCCTCACCACCTCGCACGACGCCACCGGCCAGAAACGCCACCAGGTCCTGGACAAGAACTGGAAGGTGTGCAGCCAGAGCGTCGCGCCCGGCACCCAGATCACCCTGGATTCGCCGATCGACTTCGGCGCGGTGAAGAACGAGGAGTCCTGCCCGTAAGCTCGAACCGTGATCGCGCGGATCTGGCAGGGATGGGCAGCGAAGGCAACGGCCGACGACTACCAGCGTCACTACGAGTCCGAGGTGGCCGGGCATCTCCGGCAGGTGCCCGGCTTCAAAGGCGCCAGGTTGTTGCGCCGGGAGGACGGCGGCGAGGTGATGTTCACGTCCATCACCCTCTTCGACAGCATCGACGACGTTCGTGGCTTCGCCGGTGACGACTACGAGCAGGCTGTCGTCGAGGACGCCGCGAGGAAGGCCCTTAGCCGCTGGGATGAACAGGTGACCCACCACGAGATCGCCGTTGATCTCGGGCCCTGAGGTCAGCTGATGCCGGGTGGGTAAGGCATGGAACGGAAGTCCTGGTCCAGCCGGGCGATCGACTTGGGCAGCCACGAAGCCCGCAGCTGGTACACGGTCGACGCGGGCAGACCTGGGTTGGGTGTGCGGGTACTGGGTTTGGCGATGGACTGCAGTGCCCACGCGAACCCGGTGACCGGGCTGATCCGCGCCCACCGCAACGGCGAGATCCCCAGCAGCATCATCGCGCGTTGCAACACATACCAACCGTGATACGCCACAGGAGGCGTGCGGTTCATGGTGTGCACTTCCGCCTCGACGTCCGCGCGGCGCGGGTCGAACAGGACGCCCTGGCCGAACCAGGCGAACGCGTCGACGAACTCGGGGCTGTTCGGGCGGTAGAAGCTGTCGAACAGGTTCAGCTGGAACTGGGAAAGGAACGCGAGGTCCGAGCGCAGCGGCGCCATGTACTCGGTGAACGTGTACGGATACCCTGGGGCGGCGACGAATTCCTGTCACTTGTCGCGTAGCGCGGTGTTGAAGTCCAAGGCGCCCAAGTGGTCCTGGAGCGCCCCGTACTTGGTGAGCAGGTCGTCCGTGGGGTTGTAGAAGGACCGGTCGTCGAACACGTACCAGAACTCGTTGGCCTTGCGGTCGCCCAACATGCCTGGCACATCGGGTAACCGGGTGCCCGCGAGGGCGGTGCCGGGTAACGCGACGCCGGCCACGATCGACAAAGCGGAAGCGCGCAGCAGTGTGCGGCGGTCCATGGTGGACTCCTCGGCGAACGGGACATGATGACCCGACCAACATATCCCGCTGGGGCGCACCGCTGCTCGTCCCTGGCAAACCATTGCCAGGTAAGGAAATGCGGCCGAGTGGCCCACTGGACCACTCGGCCGGTGGCGACTCAGCTGATCGCGAAGTCGTCCGCGAAGACATTGCCCTGCGCGTACCAGCCGTGCACGAACACGGTCACCGCGCCGGAAGTGCCGGTGGTGAACGGAACCGACAGCTGGGTCCAGCCGCTGGACGAGGTCCACGTGGTGGCGTTGGCGCCGCCGCGCACGCCGATGTAGGCGAAGTTGCCCTGCACCCAAGCCTTCAGGGTGTAGCTGTGGTTGGGCTGCAGGCTGACCGCCTGGGTGGCCTCACCGGTCTGCGAAGAGGTCGCGGTGACCTGCAACGCGTGTGTGCCGGAGTGGACGGGGGAGCTGACGATCGAGTCGCCCGGGGCCGACCACGGGGTCAGGATCCCGGCTTCGAAGCCCGCGTTGACGATCCCGCCGGTGGGCGTGCTTCCGTTGATTGTCAACGTGTAGGTGGCGGTGTGGGTCGCGGCCGCCGACCGTCCGGTGACGGTCAGCAGGTAGCTGCCCGGCACCGCGGCGGAGGTCGTGGCGATGTTCAGCGTCGCGGAACCGCCTGCGGTGACTGAAGATGGGCTCACCGTCGCGGTGACCCCCGCGGGAGCGCCGGAAACGCTGAGGGTCACGGACTGTGCGGTGCCGGAGGTGACGGCGGTAGCGACGGACGCCGAGGTCGAGGCGCCCGGGTTCACCGCGCCGGAACCAGGGTTCACTGCGATGGAGAAGTCGTTGCCCGGGTTGGGGTTCCCGCCGCTGAACGGCGCGAACGTGTGCGTGAACTGCCAGGTGCTCTGGGAGATGCCGGAACAGTTGTCCTGGCCGCCGGTGCCGGGGCAGCCGCCGTTGTCCCGCTGCAGGGCCCAGAACGACAGGGTGTTGACTCCCTTGTTGACCGCCCAGTTGTAGACCGTCGTCGCGTCCGCGGTGGTGAACGTCTCGGCCGGGCCGAAGTCGTCGATGCCGAGCATCTCGGTGATGCCGACCATCGCCCACAGCTGCGCCTGGGTCTTGCCCGGGTAGAGCGAACCCAGCTGTCGCACCAGGCCCTCGGCGGAGGTCTGGGTGTCCTGGGCCATCTGGTGCGGCTGGTTGTCGTAGTAGTCGAAGGTCATCATGTTCACGACGTCGATGCGCGCGTTGTTGCTCACGGCGTTGCGCAGCACGGCAAGCCCGCTGTCAGCCAGGCCCTGCGTCGTGGTGGGCAGGGTGTAGGAGAACTGGATCGACCGGCCGTTGGCGGCGGCCCAGTCCTCGACCTGTTTGACCGCCTTGTTGCGCCGGTCGATGCCACCGCTGTTGGTCAGCGAGTTGTCCTCGATGTCCAGATCGATGCGGCTGATGTTGTAGGTGGTGATGACGTTCTGGAAGACCGCCGCGATCGAGTTGACGTTGGTGCAGCTGTCGGCGATCTCAGTGCCCGTGTTGTCGGCGGTGAACCCGCCGAACGACGGGATCACGTCACCGCCGTTGGCGCGGATGGTGTTGATGTCGGCGCCGAACGTCGAGGACGCGATCGGCATCCCGGTGTCGCCGTTCCAGTACGCCGTGCAGGAACCCTTGGTGGCGGCCTGCAGGAAGGCCATGGTCAGGTACTTCGCGCCGGACTGCTGGGCCAGCGCCGCCGGGCTTTCACCCGTCCAGGCCTCGAAGTACGGCGCGAACACGTGCGTGGGCAGGGCCGCGTGGGCCGTTCCCGCGGTGGCCACCGCCAGGCCGAGGCCGGTGGAAATGGCCGTGGCTAAGGACAACAGCCGTTTGGTCAGTCGCATGGGCGTGCTCCAGGGGCAGGGGTGGGACGCCGCGTGCGTCGCGCCCCGCCCGCGGAGTGGAATGACCCCACCATTGGACTAGACCACTCAAAAGTCAAGTGCCCATCCGGGTTTCCATGGGCCACTCGGGTCAACGGTTCGCATCCATGAACCCGATGACGTTGTTGTGTCTGAAATGTTCTAATCCACTGTGGACTCCAGGAGTCCGGTTGGGACGGCCGCCTGCAGTGCCCGGGTGATCGCGGTGACCGCCGGGTGCTCCGATGCGCCACTGCGGTAAGCGATCCTGGTCCGGCGGTGCAGAAGTGTCGGGGTGAGCACGACTTCGGGCGGCGGGTTGGTGGCGCCGAGCTGGGGCACCAACGCGACTCCTTGACCGATCCGGACGAGCGCCAGCGTCGCGGTGAAGTCGTCGACCTGATGGCGGACTCGTGGAGTGAACCCGGCGGCCTGACAAGCCCGGATCGTCATCCGGTGGCACAGCGTTCCTGGCATCGCGGTCACCCACGGCTCGGCGTGACAGCCGGCGATCGATGTCGGCCCCGGCAGTGTCGCAAGGAACATCGTTTCGGTGCACAGTGCTGTGGTGTCGACGCCGGGTTCGGCAGACGCGGAGACGAACGAGTACTCGTGCGTCAGGGCCACGTCCAGTTCGCCGGACCGCAGGGCGTTGGCGACGTCCGCGGGTTCGATCTCGCGCACCATCGGCTCCACGCCGGGATGGTCACGGGCCAGCTCCAGCAGAGCGGCCGGGATGATCGCTTGCCCGGCGGTCGGGAACGCGCCGATCCGCAGCGCACCGCCCAGGCCCTGCCGGGCGCGGGCCAGGTAGGCGTCGGCCTGTTCGAGCTGGCCGAGCACGGTCTCGGCGTACTGCGCCAACGTTTGCCCGGCGGGCGTCAGCGTCACCCGCCGCCCGGTGCGCTCCAGCAGCGGCACGCCTGCCTCCCGTTCCAGTGCGCTGAGCTGCTGTGAGACAGCCGATGCGGTGAACTTCAGGGATTCGGCGACGGCGGCGATGGTGCCCCGGTGTGCGAGTTCGCGGAGCAGGCGGAGGCGTCGGACGTCGAGCATAAGTACAGCTTAAGCGTTGGGGTGCGAAAGCGAAATGGACCTTCACAGCGAAGCCAGGTCATGCTCGTCGGCATGAAGCTCGAAGGGATCTTCGTCCCGCTGGTCACCCCGTTCGCCGCCGACGGATCCATTGCCATCGACGCACTTCACGACCTCGCCCACCAGGTCATCGACGACGGCGCCGCGGGGATCGTGGCCCTGGGCACGACCGCCGAGGCCGCGACCCTCGACGCCGCCGAGCGTCGGCAGGTGGTCGATCTGTGCGCCAAGGTCTGCCAGGAGCGGGAGGTCCCGCTGGTGGTCGGCGCGGGCAGCAACGACACCCAGGCGACGCGGGCCGCGCTCGCGGAGCTGGGGCCCAACGTCAGCGCTGCGCTGGTGCCGGTGCCGTCGTACACCCGACCTGGTGAACGCGGTGTGGTGGCACATTTCCGGCACTTGAACAGCCCGGTTCCGGTGCTGATCTACCACGTTCCGCCCAGGACGGCACAGCCGCTCAGCTCGGCCGCCCTGCTGGAGATCGCCGTTCTGCCCTATGTGGTCGGCATCAAGCTGGCGACTGGGGTCCTTGATCAGCAGGCGATCGACCTGCTCGGCGTGCCTGATTTCGCCGTCCTCGCGGGTGACGACTTCCTCCTGTCAGCGCTGCTGGCGTTGGGTGCGCAGGGCGGCATCACCGCGTCGGCGCACCTGGTCACGCGGCGGTTCGCCGGGCTCTGGACCGCGTGGCAGCGGGGAGACGTCATGCATGCCCGGACACTCGGCCATGAACTCGCGCGCCTGGCAGGCGCTGCGTTCGTCGAACCCAACCCGACGGTGATCAAGGGCGCCTTGCACGCACTCGGCCGGATCCCGACCGCACAGGTCCGCCTGCCGCTCCTGCCCGCGAGTGAAGCGGCAGTTCAGAGCATGTTGTCTACGATGTAGATTCTGGCTACAGTGTAGACATGACGACTGGGGGTCAGCTGGTCCGCGCCGCGGGCGTGGGGCTGCACACGGAGAAGACCGGGACCGGACCGGCGCTCGTGCTCATCTCGGGCGGGGGTGGCGATGCGGAGATGTACGCGGATGTCGTGCCGCTGCTGGCAAAGCGGTACACCGTGATCACGTACGACCGGCGCGGGAACTCCCGCAGCAAACTCGACGACGCGGCCACACCGATCGGGCTCCCCGAGCAGGCGGACGATGTGGCGGCGATCCTCGACCACTACAGCATCGACAAGGCGTACGTGTTCGGCAACAGCGGCGGCGCGATCATCACGCTCGAAGTGCTTGCCCGGCACGAGGATCGGCTGTTGGGCGCGGTGGTGCACGAGCCGCCGCTGGTGCAGCTGATGCCCGGCAGCCCGGAGCAGCGGCGGTTCACCGAACTGCGCAAGATCGCGGACAACGAGGGGCCGTTGCGCGGGTTCGTCGCGTTCGGTGCGATGACCATGTCCAACCCGCCCAAGGTCTTCGAGACCCGCGCCGGCCGGATCGCGTTCGCGGCGATGCTCAAGGCCGCGTTGACGACAAGCGCTGTACGGCAACGGATCACCGGACGCGCGCCCGCCGGAATGTCCCGGCTGGCCGGCAACGCGGAGATCCTGTTCCGCCGTGAACTGCCCGAGTTCTCCTTGTACGAACCCGACATCGAGCGCCTGCGGGAAGTCCGGGTGCCGTGGCGGCTCGCGGTCGGTGAACAGAGCGTTGGGCGGCCCTACTATCGGCCGGCGTTCGTGCTGGCTGCCAGACTGGGCCTGCCCTGCGTGGACTTCCCGGGTGGGCACACGGAGTTCCAGCTGCACCCGGAGGGGTTCGCCCTACGCCTGACCGAGATCCTGGACCACCTGTGAAACAACCCACCCGGCCGACGCTGACCCGTGAGTACATCGCGGCCACCGCCCTGGAGCTGGTCGACACCATCGGCCGGGAGAAGTTCTCGATGCGCAAGCTCGGCGCCGAGCTGGGCTTCGACCCGATGGCGGTCTACCGGTACTTCGCCGACCAGGAGGCGCTGTTCGACGGCATCGCCGAGACGCTGTTCCGCGAGCTGGACACCGAAACGCTGCCGTGGCAAGGATCTTGGCGTGTACTCGCCGAGCAGTACGCGCACCGGCTGCGGGACACGCTGCTCGCGCACCCGCACGCGGTCACGATCTTCGCCACCCGGCCGGTCCGGTCGGCGGCGGCGATCGACACCGGCACCCGCATGATCGAGCTGATGACCGCCGCCGGGTTCGCGCCTGCGGTCGCGTTGCGGATCATGCGCTGCCTGCGGGAGTTCATCATCGGGCATGCCTTGTCGCTGACCGTGGTGCAGCTCGGGGAACGCCGCAGCCGCAAGCCAGCGCCGGAGTCGGAAACGTACACCGTGCTGGCCGAGGCGGCGGACTCGACGAGCGTCGACGACCACTTCGAGCTCGGCCTGGCCGCGATGCTCGACAGCTTCGCCCGCCTCGGTTCGGAGTAGACAACCGGGCCGCGGTGGGGTTCGGTGTCCTTATGCTGGTAGACAAGGACGTCCCCACCGTGCTCGGGCGGTTGCGGGTGCGGTCCGGCGGGCAGGGGCCCGCGATGCTGTTCTGGCCCAGCCTGTTGATGGACGGTTCGATGTGGACGGCCCAGGCGGATCACTTCGCCGAGTCCCATCGGGTGCTCCTGGTCGACCCGCCCGGCCACGGCGCCAGCGAACCGTTGGGCCGGCTGTTCACGTTCGACGAGTGTGCCCAGTGTGTCGTGCAGATCTTGGACACGCTCGAGGTGGAGACCGTCCACCTTGTCGGGAACTCGTGGGGCGGGATGATCGGCGGCACGTTCGCCGCTCGGTATCCCGATCGGGTGGCGTCGGCCGTGCTGATGAACTGCACCGCATCCGCGGCCGGGTTCCGCCAGCGGGTCGAGTACGGGCTGCTGCGGACCGTCGCCGGCTGGCTCGGCGGGATCCGCGGTCCACTGGTCAAGCCGTCGCTGGATGCTTTCGTTGGCCCGACTGCCCGCCGTTCCAAGCCCGAGGTGATGGCCCGGATCGAGCGGCAGATCCGCGCGGCGGACGTCCGGTCGGCCGGGTGGGCGGTCACCAGCGTCGTCCCGCGGCGCCCTGACCAGCACGAACTGCTCGCCGGGATCACCGCGCCGGTCCTCGTGGTGGCCGGGGAGGAGGACGCGACCTTCCCGGTTGACGAGACCCGGCGGATGGCCGACGCGATCCCCGGCGCCCGGTTCGTGGTCCTGCCCAACACTGCACACCTGGCCGCCCTGGAGGCCCCTGACCGGGTCAACGAGCTGATCGACGAGTTTCTCGGCTAGCCCAAGGTGCGCAGGCGGTGGCGCTGGACCTTTCCGGTGCTGGTCTTGGGCAACGCGGTCAGGAACTCGACCGCGCGCGGGTACTTGTACGGGGCGATGGCCTGTTTGACGTAGTCCTGCAGACCGGCCACTGTGGACTGTCCGGCCGGGACGTCCGGGTTGAGCACCACGAACGCCTTCACGATCATGCCCCGGTCCGGGTCGGGCACGCCGACCACCGCCGCCTCGGCCACGTCCGGGTGCCCGGCGAGCGCCTCCTCGACCTCCGGGGCGGCTATGTTGTAACCAGACGAGATGATCATGTCGTCGGTCCGGCCCTGGTACCAGAAGTAGCCGTCGGCGTCCCGGATGAACGTGTCGCCGGTGAGGTTCCAGCCGTTCTGTACCTGGGTCTGCTGACGCGGGTCGCCCAGATACCGGCACCCCGTCGGGCCTTTCACCGCCAGCCGCCCTGCAACGCCGTCCTCGACCGGGTTTCCGTCGTTGTCGAGGATCGCCGCCTGGTAGCCGGGCACGGCCTTGCCGGTGGACCCGGGGCGGATGTCGTCGTCGGCCGCGGAGATGAAGATGTGCAGCATCTCGGTGGCGCCGATGCCGTCGATGATCCGGATACCGGTGCGGTGCTGGAACTCCGCCCACACCGGCTGGGCAAGGTGTTCTCCCGCCGACACACAACGCCGGAGGCTGCCGAGTTTCCCAGTGCTGGCAAGCATCGCCTTGTACGCGGTGGGTGCGGTGAACAGGACGGACACTTGATGGCGGGCGATCGCGTCGGCGAGTTCCGCGGGAGTTGCTCGTTCTGTCAACAGGGTTGAGGCGCCCGCACGCAACGGGAAGATCACCAGGCCGCCGAGGCCGAACGTGAACCCGATCGGCGGCGTGCCGGTGAAGACGTCGTCGGTGGTGGGCTTGAGGACGTGCTTGCCGAACGTGTCGGCGATGGCCAGGACGTCCCGGTGGAAGTGCATTGTCGCTTTAGGACGGCCGGTGGTTCCCGATGTCGTGGCAAGCAGGACGACATCGTCCGCAGCGGTGTCCGCGGGCGCGAACGTCTCGCTTTTGGTGCTGCTGTGTGCTTCCAGCGCCTCCGGGTAGGTCAGTACCGGCAGGTCGTTGTCCGGAAGGTCTTCGGTGAACCGGGCATCGCAGATCACCAGCATCGGCTGGGTGATCTCGGTGATGGTCGCGACCTCGCCCGCGCGCAGCAACGGCATCGTCGTCACCACGACCCCGCCCGCCTTCACCACCCCGAACCAGGCCGCCACCAGCCACGGATTGTTGGGCCCGCGCAACAGAACCCGGTTGCCGGACACCAACCCGTAGTCCTCGGTGAGCACGTGCGCGATCTGGCTGCTGCGCCGCTGCAGGTCCCCGTACGTCCACGTCTCGGTGTCGGTCCGCAGGCACGGCCGGTCCGGGTCGACCGGATCCAGCAACGCCGCCGCGCAGTTCAGCCGTTCCGGATACGCCAGCTCCGGCAGATCGAACCGGAACTCCGGCCATAACTCCGTCGCCGGGAGGTTCGCCCGGCAGAACCCGTCCTGATGTCCCGAGTGCCCCATGCGCACCCACCTCCATGTCACTCTTGTGACGATCGTCATGCTCTCTCTACATCGAGGGCATGTCAAGGAGGCCCGCACGCTGGGCTTTCGGCTACGGCACGACGGTGTCCGCCCAGGTGGTGACAGCGGCGTGGAGTTCGGGCGCGCGGGGGTGGAGGTTGATGTCGTGGCCGGACGTCGGCAGGACATAGGTGTCCAGTCTGGGTGCGGACTGGTAGTACGGCTGTTCGTCGTGGCGGATGCCCGACTCGGTGCAGAACGTCAGCACGAGGCTGCACCAGTACGGGTCGCGCTCCCCGATCGCGATCATGACCGGGACGTTGATGCTGTTCGAATACGTGGTCAGGATCGCGACCCCGATCGCGTCGGGTGCGGCGGCCAGCGCGAATGCGTCCTTGGTCTGCTCGTCCAGCGCGATCACCGCGGGGTCGACGGTGCCCGGCCGGTGGAACGCGTCGTAGCGCTGACCGACGGTGGTGGTGAGCTGGGTGAGGTCGTAGCCGCGGCCGGCGAGGACCGGGTCAAGCGGCGCGGGGGACAGGTCCGTACTGAACAGCCGGACGGTGTTGACCGCGTTCACCCGGTGCGCCTCGCCGGTCACCAGCAGGGCGTCGATGTCGTGATACGTGGCGGCTTCGAGCACGGCCATCGCTGACCCGAGCGAGTGCCCGCCCAGGATGACCTTGCCGAACGAGCCCCGCAGGTGCTGGATCACCTGGTGGATGGCGTCAGCCTGGACGAACGAGGTCAGCAGGACGCTGGGGTGCTTGCTGCTCGCGCCGGTGCCGAGGATGTCCAGGTCGAACGTGGCGTAGCCGGCCCGGTTCATGGCGAGCGTGAACGAGTACGTGTCGGGCTGGTACGGGAAGTCCCAGTACGTCGAGTTGTAAGTGGCGCCCGGGATCAGGACCATCACCTTGGTCGCGCCCGGCGGCGTGCACAGCGTGCCGTGGATGACGCCTTGCACGGTCGCGGTGGACACCGGGACTTCGACGGTCTGGCACGGCGCTTCGGCCGCCGAAGCCGTCATCGGGGACAGACAGAAAGTCGCCAGCAAAACCAAGGCGATAATTCGGGACACGGTAACCTCCCAATGCGAACTCCACGAATGGTCCTACGCGCCAGAAGAACCACGTATTCCCAGCTAGCGGGGTGTTCGATCAATCGTCTAGCGTCCGCCGGAATACACGTAACCGGATCCCCCGATCGGGTATCAGCCGCGAATCTCTAGGATTCGGGGGGTGACGGGGTTTGATGAGGTTTTCGATGATCTGGATGGGGCGGGGCTGCCGGAGCGGCAGCAGCAGATCCTGGTGGTGATCCGGGATTGGGTGGTCCGGCACGGGTATTCGCCGAGCTCCCGGGAGATCGGCGAGGCGGTGGGGCTGCGGTCGTCGTCCACGGTGTCCAAGCACCTGGCGAGCCTGGAGGAGAAGGGGTTCCTGCGGCGCGGCCCGGCGGTGACCCGGCCGATCGACGTCCGCGGGTTCCTGGCTGAGCCGCAGGCGCGTGAGCCGGAGGACTCGGTGAGCGTGCCGGTCGTCGGCGACATCGCCGCGGGTGTGCCGATCGCGGCCGAGCAGCACGTCGACGACATCCTCACGCTGCCGCGCGGCCTGACCGGCCGGGGCAACGTGTTCGGCCTGCGCGTGCGCGGTGACTCGATGATCGACGCCGCGATCTGCGACGGCGACATCGTGGTGGTCAAGCAGCAGCAGGAGGCGCACTCCGGCCAGATCGTCGCCGCGATGATCGACGAGGAGGCCACGGTCAAGGTCTACCGGCGGCGCGACGGGCACGTCTACCTGGAGCCGCGCAACCCCGCGTACGAGGTCATCGACGGCGACAACGCGGTGGTGCTCGGCGTCGTGGTGTCAGTCCTGCGCAGCATGTGACAGCCGGCCCGCGCGCCGGGTCATCACGAACTGCTGAACGGCCAGGGTGACGCCGATGCCCAGCCACAGAGCGTCCACATTGAACGGTTCGCCGAACTGGACCTGTGCCCATCCGCCCAGGGCCAGCCGGACCAGGATGGTCGCCAGCCAGAGCACGAGCGTCACCCGGCCGCCCCGGCGCAGCACCTTGCCCGCCTCGCCTCGCCACATCGGCATGGTGGTCCCGCGCAACACCCCGAACACCACCGAGATCACCAGCGCCGCCACCAGGAACGCGATGCCCGCGACGGTCATGCGGGCCGGCCCCGGCGGCACCACCCCGCGCACGATGAGCAGCGCGATCCAGATGTACATCCGGGAGTTCACCTCGCGAACGGTGAACTGACGCACCACGACGAACGCGGTGATCCCGGCAATCAGGACGGCATTGAACGCCACAAGATCCCCCATGCCGTCACCTTAGCGCGCGTTTTCTCTTGCTGCACAAGGGATTCTCCGGACGTACCGGAGAAATGTCCCGCACACCGGGAAGGCATTGTCACCGTCGGTAGGGTGACTGTGACTGGCTTGCCCTGCGAGTCCATGGAATGCCTGAACTTTCGCGGGAGGAGCGGCAGATGACTCAAGACCGGCCGGAGCGTGCCTTGGCACGCAGGGGTTTCCTGGTCGGCTCGGCGGGGATCGCGGGCGCGGTGGCATTGCCGGGGACGGCGGGCGCGGATCCGGCCCGCCAGGGCGAGATCTACGTGAACAACGTCGGCTACGACGTGAACGGGCCGAAGCGGGCGATCATCGCCACGCAGGACTGGACCCGCACGCCGTTGCCGTTCACGGTGGTGAACGCGGGCGGTGCGGCGGTGTTCCGGGGCGTGACCAAGCCGGCGATCCAGGTCGAGGACTGGCAGCACGACAGGTTTCCGGCTGGTCCGGGCAACTTCGCGGTGGCCGATTTCAGCGCACTGTCCACACCGGGCGAGTACACAGTGGCCTTCGGCAACGTCAGGTCCTGGCCGTTCCGGATCGAGCAGGACGTCCTGGAGCACATGACGCTCGGCCAGGTGGTCCACTTCTTCAAGGACTCCCGGTCGGACGGCCAGTACGACAAGGCCGACCGCAAGCTCGCGATCGGCACGACCGGCAAGACCTGGGACGCGCACGGCGGCTGGTACGACGCGGCCGCCGACTGGGGCAAGCACTTCACCCAGTTGTCGCAGCTGTCCTACTTCAACACGCTGTCGATCCCGCTGACCGCCTGGGTTCTGTTCGCCGCGCACGACAACCTGGTGCAGCGCAAGAACTCCAACTATGTCGCCGCGATGTCCTGGCTGCTGGACGAGGGCCTGTTCGGCGCGGACTTCCTGGTGCGCATGCATGTTCAGGAGAAGTCCTTCTACGGCTCGGTCCACCAGCCCGAGGCGGACGACCTCAGCATCGATCCCACCCAGCGCAAGCTCAGCACGAACCAGGTGAACTTCCGGGAGGGCGGGGGACTGGCCATCGCCGCGCTCGCCCGTGCGAGCACGTATCCGGTCAGCGGCGAGTACGGCAAGGCCGACTACCTCGCCGCCGCGCAGGATGCGTACGCCTACCTGCAAGCGCACAACGTCGAACTCACCAACGACAAGAAGGAGAACATCCAGGACGACTACAACGCCCTGCTGGCAGCGGTCGAACTCGCCAAGGCCACCAAAGACCCGCGCTACCAACAAGCCGCGGACAAGCGCGCCGCGAGTCTGCTGGCCCGGCTCACCACCTGGCAGAAATACCGCGACTACTGGCGGGCCGACGACGCCGACCGGCCGTATTTCCACCCGTCCGACGCGGGCCTGCCGATCGTCAGCCTGTTGGCCTATCTGGACATCGCGACAGACAAGACCGCTGTGCTCGCCGCGGTCCGGCGGTCGTTGGAGTTCGAGCTGGCCATCACGAGCGAGGTGCCCAATCCGTTCGGCTACGCCCGCCAGCTGATCCAGCTCCGCAGCGGCAGCCGGTTCAGCGGGTTCTTCATGCCGCACGACATCTCCAAGCCCGGCGACTTCAATTGGTGGCAGGGCGAGAACGCCCGGATCGCGTCGCTGGCGTCGGCCGCCCGGCACGCGGCACGAGTTTTCGCCCAGGACAAGGCGTTCGTGGCCCGGTTGACCGGTTATGCGCAGGACCAGCTGAACTGGATCCTCGGCGTCAACCCGTTCGGCACCTGCATGATGGAGGGCCCGGGCCGCACGGTCCCGCTCTACCTGGAGTACGACCCTGCGGATCCGGCCGGCTCCTGGCGCTGGCTGCGGTCGGCGGGCGGGATCATCAACGGCATCACCGGCAAGGGCGATGACGGCCGCGGCCTGCACTGGGACCCGGGCCAGGCCTCGACCGGCCCGAACACCGACTGGCGCTGGCTCGAGCAGTGGCTCCCGCACGCGACCTGGTACCTCTACGCGGTCACCGCCTAGCCCCGCGTGTCCCACGTTCACCGCCCCCGTGTCCCACGTTCGCCGACCCCGAAATCCACACTGAGGGGAGAACTCGGGGTGCTCGAATGTGGGACACGGCGGCGGTGAACGTGGGACACGACTGAAACGAGCAAGTGCGGCCTTGCCTGGCGAGATCGTGCCACCGGCTGTCGACATCGATGTCATCCTGTTCGATTTTTGTCTTATTTGAAGTCTTGACGTGCGGCTGGCTGGCGCAGAAGCTTCCTGGCAACGTTGTCAGCCGTCGGTGTGGACGCAGGGCCCCGGGTCGTGTGTCACGTGAAGATCGGAGCACGCAATGGCGCAGGACCCGAGCAACGGTGTCTCGAGACGTCGGGTGTTGACGACCGGAACCGGTCTGCTGGCCGGGTTCGGCCTGTCCGCCATGATCCCGGGCACCGCGTCGGCGGCGCCGGACCTGAGCCCGGCCGAGCGGCAGGTCACCGACCTCGCGCTGTTCCGGCCGGTCAAGGTGTCCTCCACCGACTACGCCGCGACCCCCGCCGAGTTCGCGGTGGACGGCCTGGCCCAGGTCGGTGTCCAGGGGTCCGGCTGGCGGGCGGCGCAGGGCGACTCGCAGTGGATCATGGTCGACCTGCAGGGCCGCTGTGACATCACCTCGGTCGTGCTGACCTTCGACGCCAAGCCGGGCGACCCCGCGTTCGACGCGGGCGGGTCCCGCAGCCACACGTCCGGCTTCGAGGTCCAGTCCAGCTACCCGTCGGTGTTCGACCTGGACGTGTCCGACGACGGCGCCACCTGGCGGACGGTCTACAGCACCGCGTCCGGAACCGGTGGCGTGGTGAACATCGCGCTGACGCCGAGCGCCCGGGCCCGCTGGATGCGGTTGTCCATGTCCGGCCGGTCGACGTCGAACCCGCTGGGGCTCAACGGGTTCCAGGTGTACGGGTCGAGCCGGGACAACCGGCCCGCGGTGCGCGGCTGGACGAACTTCCCGGTGCGCAACAACGTCACGCCGCCCGCGCTGACCGTTGCTGCCGACGGGTCGGTCCCGCTGGAGTCGGGCTGGGTGCTCACGATGCAGGACTGGGCGCCGAGCCCGGACGGCGCGGTGCTGTCCGGCCCGTCGGTGGACACCCGGAACTGGCTGCCCGCAACGGTTCCCGGCACCGTGCTCGGTTCCCTGGTGGAGCAGGGACAGTTACCGGACCCGGTGTACGGCATGAACAACATGCACATCCCCGAGGCGCTGTCGCGGCACCCGTGGTGGTACCGGCGCACGTTTTCGTTGCCGTCGGGGCTGAACACCGGCGCTGGGCGGCACATCTGGCTGGAGTTCGACGGCATCAACCACGAGGCCGACATCTGGCTGAACGGCGCTCAGGTCGGCAACCTGAAGAACCCGTTCGGCCGCGGTGCCCTCGACGTGACCGCCGCGCTGCGCCGGTCCGGCGACCAGGTGCTGGCGGTGAAGATCTCGCCGATGCCGTTCCCGGGCAGCCCGGGGGACAAGGGCCCGGCCGGGTACGCCTTCGTGGACGCCGGCAGCACGATGTTCCAGAACTCGCCGACCTATCTGGCGGTGTCCGGCTGGGACTGGATGCCCGCCGTCCGTGACCGTGCTTCCGGGATCTGGAACCATGTCCGGCTCCGCTCGACCGGGGCGATCGTCGTCGGCGACGCCCGGGTGGACACCGTTCTGCCCAAGCTGCCGGACACTTCGCAGGCCGACGTGACGATCTCGGTGCCGGTGCGCAACGTCGCGCCGACCGCTCAGCGGGTCACTGTCACCGCAGCCTTCGATGGCCTCACCTTGTCCAGCACGGTGACCGTTCCGGCCGGACAAGAGTCCATTGTGGTCTTCGCGCCCCCGGCCTTCCCACAGCTGCACCTGAAGAACCCGAAGCTGTGGTGGCCCAACGGGTACGGTGACCCGAACCTGCACGACCTGACCCTGACCGCGGCCATCGGCAAGGACGTCAGCGACCGCAAGTCGCTGAAGTTCGGCATCCGGCAGATCCAGTACCTGTACGACCAGCCGATCACGGTCGTCGACGGGCACGCCGAGCAGACGGTCGACTTCCCGCGCCAGCAGGCTCAGTACGTCCGGATGCAGGGTGGCCGCCGGGCCACCAGCTGGGGCTTCTCGCTGTGGACGATGTCCGTTGTGGACAGTGCGAACGCCGGAACCGACCTGGCGCAGGGCAAGACCGGCTCCGCGTCGTCCGTCGGCGACGGCAACCCGCCGGAGCGCGCCTTCGACGGTGACCGCAACAGCCGGTGGTCCTCGCAGTACCAGGACAACGAGTGGCTCCAGGTCGACCTCGGCTCGGCGATGTCGTTCGACCGCGTGGTGTTGTTGTGGGAGACGGCCTACGCGGCGACGTTCAAGATCCAGGTCTCGCAGGACGGGAACTCCTGGACCGATGTGGCCTCGGTTGACAACTCGCCCAAGCCGCTGACGTTCATCGTCAACGGTGTCAAGGTGTTCTGCCGCGGCGGGAGCTGGGGCTGGGACGAGCTGCTGCGCCGGATGCCCGCGTCGCGCACGGACAACGTGGTGGCCATGCACCGCGACATGAACTTCACCATGATCCGCAACTGGGTCGGCTCGTCGTACCGCTCGGAGCTGTTCGACGCGTGCGACAAGTATGGAATCCTGTTGTGGACGGAGTTCTGGGACGGCTGGTCGGCCGACCCGGGCAACCACGACATCTACCTGGCGCAGGCCAAGGACACCGTGCTGCGGTACCGGGCACATCCGTCGGTCGCGGTCTGGTTCGGGTGCAACGAAGGCAACCCGCCGACGGTGATCGACCAGGCGCTGCGGGACATCGTCCACGGCAACACCGACATGCTCTACCAGAGCAACTCCGCGGGTGGCGTGATCACCGGCGATGGCCCGTACCGCTGGCTGGACCCGCGGCAGTACTTCACCGGCGAGGCCACCGGCGGGAAAGCCGGGTTCTGGAGCGAGATCGGCCTGCCGACCGTGTCCGTTGTGGAGAGTATGCGCAATCTCGTCGGCCCGGGCGAGTCCGGCTGGCCGATCGGCGGCGCGTGGTTCATGCACGACTGGTCCACCAACGGAAACCAGTCACCGCAGGGCTACCAGGCCGCGATCGACGCCCGCCTGGCGCCGTCCACCAGCCTGGCCGAGTTCTGCCGCAAGGCGCAGTTCGTCAACTACGAGAGCATGCGGGCGATCTTCGAGGCGTGGAACGCCAAGCTGTGGAACGACGCCACCGGCGTGCTGCTCTGGATGTCGCACCCGGCCTGGCACAGCACGGTGTGGCAGACCTACGACTACGACCTCGACGTCAACGGGAGCTACTACGGTTCCCGCAAGGGTTGCGAGGCCCGGCACGTTCAGGCCTCGTTGTCCACCTGGCAGGTCACCGCGGTGAACCACACTCCAGCCGCGATGAACGGCGTGACCGTCGCCGCGCAACTGTACGGTTTGGACGGTAAGCCGATCGGCGACGTGACCAAACAGCAGCTCAGTGTCGCTGCCTCGTCGACAACCTCAGCCTTCACCGTACCGTTCGCCGACACCTTGCCCGCATTGCACTTGTTGCGCCTCACCATGACCGACAGCGCGGGTGCGGTGATCTCCGAGAACACCTACTGGCGTTACCGCACGGACAACGCCATGCACGCCCTCAACCAGCTGGCCCAAACCCAGCTGACCGCAACACTTTCCGGCCGGAACACCTACACCGCCACCATCCGCAACACCGGGAAGTCCGTCGCGGCCATGGTCCGGCTGTCCCTGCGGGAGCGCAACGGCACCGACCGCGTCCTGCCAACCCTCTACGGCGACAACTACTTCTGGCTCCTGCCCGACGAAACCCGCACCGTCACCATCAACCCCCAACGCCAGGTCAGCAACCCCCGCCTGGCCGTCGAGGCCTACAACGCCCCGGCCAAACTCACCTGATGAACCTCCTCGGTGCGGCGCTCCTCCGCCTGCGCCGCACCGAGGCTCCCACACTCAGGGCACCCGCAGCGCCGCGGTCATGATCAGCCGGTGCTCGCCGGGGCCCAGGTAGTCGCGCGCCAGGCGTTCGCGCTCGAACCCGAGCTCGCTGTACAGGCCGATGGCGCGATGGTTGGCAGGCTCGACAGTCAGCGACACCTCCCGGACCCCGGCGTCCGCGAGCAGCCGCATCGAGCGGACCGTCAGCGAACGCCCATAGCCGCGCCGCTGGAACTCACGCCTGACCCCGAGTCCAAGCAGCCACCCGTGTCTGCGGTCGAACGTCGGCACGCCGAGCGAGTAGCCGCGCAGACCTTCGGGATGCTCGGCGACGAGCCACCACTCGCGGTGCAGGTCGAACAGCTGCCGCAGCACGAAATACTGGTACGCGAGCCGCCCGAACACCGCGGTGTCCAGTTCCACCAAGGCGTTCAGGTCATCGGTGCGGGCCGCCCGGATGCGCACGTCCTGGTCGACGCTCTGGCTGGCGGGGATCATCGCCGCCCGCCCGCCGTCGTGTTCCGGCTGGCCTGGGCCGGGATGTCCATACCGGGCAACGGGGTGGCGCACGACCAGAACCGCTGGAACCGGTCGGTCCGCTCCTTGAGGTCCTTGGGGCGCAGCACGAGGCGGGTGTACAGGATCGACGGCTCGGAGCTGTCGTCGAAGGGCGTTGACGGGATGACCTCGTAGCTCAGCGCCCCGTCGAACAGGATGAAGTCGTGCAGCTGCAACAGTTTCTTGGTCGCGCTGGTCATCTCGGCGGTGTTGAGCACGCGTACCTCGATGCCCAGGGACTCCTGTGACCGGCAGACCGACAGCAGGCTGCGGTCGTCGAAGTGCTCCGGCGCCTTGACCACGAAGACCCGCCGCACCCGCACGCCCCGGCCGATCGCCTCCTGCTGCGCGGACAGGTAGCGCTGTCCCAGGTCGGACCCCCAGAAGCCGTGCTCGAACTCGGTGCGCCCGGCGTCCACAGTGGACGTGCTGATGGCGTCGATGGAGCCGGTCGTGTTGCGGGTCAGCCCGAGCAGCCAGTCCCGGTCCTCGCCGTTGTAGGTGGCCTCCTGTTCGGCCAGCGAGTGCAGGAACTCGGTCATCCGGTTCATCTCGGCCTGCACGAACCGCAGCAGCAGCGGGGAGGAGTTCGGTTCCATCGCCGCCGCCTGGGTCACCAGGCTGTCGATCGCGGTCGTCTTGGTGCCCGCCGCCTCCAGCCGGGCGAACAGCTGGGTGGCGGTGCTGACCTTGGCGAACCCCTCTTCCACCGCGACCCGGATGTCCGTGGTCTGGTCCTGCTGGCTGAGTTCGACCGCCGCCAGCCGCCGTTCGAAGTCGGCCAGGAACTGCACTATCAGGATGACCGCGCCCACGCTGAACGCGGCGATCAGCTGCGCCGTGGTCGAGTCGAACAGCAGGTTGGTCACCGGGAAGGTGAGCCCGCCGACCAGCGTGGTGATGACGATCTTGCGGAGCACGGACTGCCGGATCTCCCGGGTTTCCCGGGTGTCGCGGGTGTCCCGGGTGTCATGGTGGAGCACCAATGCCTCCCAACTGTTGCGGCTGGCCGCTCGCCACCAGGTCGATGCCGTGGAACGCGCGCAGCGTCCGCATCGACAGCTGGTCACGGACGCGGTTCACCGTGGCGTCCCACTGTCTGGTGAATCCCGGTCGCCGCTCCAGCTCGCGCCAGAGCGGCGTCATCGAGTCCGGCACGTGCGCGCCGGGCATCCACACGTGCATCAGGTGGTCGACCGCGGGCTGCAGGCTGGTCACGACCTGCCTGCCGTCGCGGGACCCGAAGTCGGTGCGGTCCACGATCCGCAGCACCGTGGTGAGCACCCAGTCGTGCAGCGCGAGGTCCTCACAGAAACGGACCGCCGCGGGAATGTCCTTTTCGGTGACGTGCAGGACAATTGACCTTGATATGTCTTCTTCGACGGTGAACCGGACGGTTGCCTCGGCCGGTTGGTCGATGATGTTCGCGACCCAGCGCGTGGTTGTCCGGCGGGAGGTGAAAGGCGCGCGGTGATCGAGCCTCGGGCTCAGCTGGACCTTGTCGATGATCCATTCACAGATCCCGCCGAGATCGAGTGCGGCGGGATCGCGCGATTGCGCGGCAAATCCATCGGCCACATCCGTGGCTGCTGCCTTTCCGATCATTTCAACAACGCCGGGCCGGCTCAGATAGTGCGGCCACGGCTGCCGGTGCGTCGATGAGGCCGGCACGGCCCTGGTCACCGCCGAACCCTGCAGCACACGGCCCGCGGTGATGACGGCATGTGCGGCAATGGTGCCGACGCCTCTGCTTCTGGCGCCTGATCCGGTCGGCAGCCAACAATCCACACCCCTGATCAGATCGGGGGAAACGGCGTGCGCTATGGGGCGTTCGGACATCGGCACCGGTTCACCCCGCATGAGCCCGAGCAACTCACCGACGACAGTCTTGCGCACCGGCGAAGAGTTCCGCAGCAGACAGGTGTGTATTTCCCCCAATATGAGCATCTGCACCCTCCGTACGGCCCATGGCCGGTGTGCCGGCTCACTCGGCGAACAGCATATAACCGACTCTGTCGATCAATTGCGGCGGAATGTGAATGCCTTCTCCGGTGGCCGGCCCCTCGATTAGACCGAGAAGTTCGGGGGTCAGCGAAACCTGGGACAGAATGATCCGTGCCGCGTTCTCCACCTGCAGTGCACGGGCCGGGAGAAGGGAAAATGTCCGGTATGCGGTGAAAGGTTTGGCGCCCCGGGTCAGCCGGGTGACCGGCGGCAGCCCGGCCCACGTCCGCGGCAGCTCCGGCGGCAGCGGACGGGGACGGATGACGGCCTTGCCGCCGTCTCGCACCAGGCCCAGCCGCACGAGGTGGCGGACGGCAGTCAGGAACGCGCGGGACCACCGTGACTCGTCGTCGCGCAGCCGCACGTCGACGAACACCGAGTGGTTGCGCGCGCCGATCTCCTCGGGCGGCGACCATTGGGTGCGGTACATCGCCTCGCTGTCGGTCGAACCGGGGGACCGCCGCCCGTTGCAGACCCAGCCGGTCGCCTCCGGCGGGTCCAGCGACCCGTTCGTGCCCGGTGCGGGCACCGCGACGAGTCGCGCGGCCACCAGGTCTGCCAGCGGCGCGAAGCCCGATTCCCGGACCAGGTAGTCGATGCGCGGCTCGCCCTCGGCCGCGATGGCCAGCAGCGGCGGCAGGACCTCGGCCGGACCGGGGCCCGGCCGGTGGTAGTCGTCGATCAACAGGCAGGTGCTCACCCTCGGCTGCGCGACGGGCACCTCGGATGCCGCTCGCGCCCACACCGCCGCCCGGTCCAGCAGCTGCCGCAGCCGGTCCGGATCCAGGTCCACAATGGACAGCTGGCCGAGCTCGACCGACAGGTGGGACAACGGTTCCCGCTCGGTCCGCGTCTGCGCCGACGTCTCGGCGAAGGCGGTCACAGGCCTTCCCACGCGCGGTCGTCGGTGAGCCTGCGGGCCAGCACGTCGAACGCCGCCCAGGTCTCGTGGTTGGCGATGTGGTTGATCACGTCGTCCTTGGAGATCAGCTGCTCGCGCCACTGCAGCACCGGTTCCAGCGGCGTCTCGCCCAGCAGTGTGCTGCGCCCCAGCGACTTCTTGGCCGCCTCGGCGAGCAGGCCGAGGTTGCACGTCTCCAGCCAGGCCAGCTGGGCGTCCCGCAGGTTCAGCCCGGGCGAGTCCAGGTCCTGCAGCGCGGTGCGGACGAACCGGATCCGGTCGCGCAGCTCGTCCTCGTCGTGGCCGTAGCGGATCCCGGTCTCGATGATGCCGCGCTCGCCGAACACCAGCCCGCTCGCGGCGATGATGTGCTGCCTGGTCCAGCGGTGGAACACCATCCACCGGGTGGTCGCCGAGCGCAGCGCCGGCTCCGCGGTTGCCGCCAGCGCCATGTCGATCGCGTGCGACCGGCCCGCGCTCAGGTCGACCAGGCTGATCTCGAACTCCTCCTCCAGCCGCGCGAACAGCTCGGTGCACCGGCGGACCACCTCCGGCTTGACCACGAACTCGCCGCCGCTGCGGTCGCCTGGGAACAGCACGAACCGGCCGGGCGAGGCGAAGTCGTCGACCAGGTTCTGCCGGTCGGTCGCCGACCAGATGTCCAGCCGCGCGGGCCGTCCCGCCCGGCCCTGCAGGAACGAGTGCAGGCCACCGGCGTCGGTGCCGCGCTCCGCCTCGGTCACCTGGAAGACCGCGCCCGCGGTGGGCGAGCCGAAGTCGAAGTCCACGTAGCAGACGTCCGTGCCCTGCAAAGCGCGTTGATAGGCCATGTTGCAGCTGGTCACGGACCGGCCGGTGCCACCCTTGTCGGACGTGGCGAACACGAGCATCGTCACACGCTCCTGGTGGCGTCGTGCCGGGCCACGGCGAGCTTGTCCAGGTCACGCAGCACCTCGTAGACGATCGCGGCCGCGGTGCCCGGCCGTTCCTGCACCACCTGCCGGGCCCGCGTCAGCTGGGTGTTGATCCGGTGCATCGCCGTCTGCATGGCGGAGTTCGCGTGCTGCGAGGCCTCCAGCTGTTCCTGGTTGTACAGCTGGTCGGCCTCACCGAGCAGGTCGGTGGCGATCTCGAGCAGCCGGGGGCTGCGGATCGGCGACTCCTGCACGCTGTGCGCGGCCAGGGTGAGGCACTCGATCACGCGCTCGGTCAGGTACCAGGACGGCCGCTCGCGGTCGACCTGAACCTCCGGGAACAACGCGCTCGGGTCGTCCCACAGCCCGGCCGCGGGCCCGTCCGCCATGCGCCGCTGCCACACGTGGCCGAGGGCGTCCTCCGCCACGCTCAGCAGCCGGTCACGGGCCGCCCGGTTGCGTGACAGACCCGAGGCCCGCACCGCGCGTTTGAGCAGCAGCACCGCGAAGTCCGAAACCACCCAGGTCACCTCGGGCCCGAACTTCTCGGCACCGGTCAGCTCCAGCCGGACACCCGGGCTGTGCAACGTGATCGCCGGGTCCCCGGCCACGATCCGGCGGTTGATCCGCCCGCGCACCGCCAGTTCCTCCAGCACCGACACGGTTCTGGTCAGGTCGTCGTCGGTGGCGCGGCGGCGCAACAGGTCCAGCAACACGACCGCGGTCACCAGCAGACTGAAGTAGTCCGACTCCACCTCGTCCGTGGTACGCCAGGGAATGTCCTCCAGCGGCCAGCGCCCCTCGCCGAACCGGGCGATCTCCGACCAGTAGTCCAGCGTCAGGCTCCAACGCAGTTGCAGCGCCTGCGCGAGCCGTTGCTGGCCGTCGTTGAGCAGGCCGAGGACCTGCGTGCGGTTGGAGAACAGGTCGCTGATGCCATCCAGCGCGACCACGGTGAAGTACAGGTAGGGCGCCCCCAGCGCCACCCCGTCGGCCTGCTCGCCGACCTGCTCGGTGGTCTCGACCTTCGGCGCGCCGCTGACGATGCCCCACGACCAGCCGCACTCGAACAACATGTTCTCGTTGTCCAGAGCGGCCTGCAGGCTCTCGTCCTGGCTCAGCCCCAGCTTGGCGTCGCGGATGCTGGCCCGGACACCCTCCAGCCGGTCCTGCAACCGTTCCAGCACCGCCCGGTCCTGCTCGCCCTGCTGGTTGAGCGTGCGTGACAGCGCCCGGCCGGGGACCGAGTCCCGTTCGAAGACATACACGCTGAAACTGCGCAACAGACCGATCATGGCCGCCGACAACCGTGTGCTGGTCGCCTCCTCCAGCTCGGCGATCTTGTCCTTGAGCGCCTGCCGCCGCACCGACCGGCTGAACACCTTGAGAAAGCCCAAAGTGGACAGGGAAAGCGTGATGGCCGTCGCGAAGGAGTCCACCACACCAAGGGAGAGCTGCTTCTCGGTCAGCTCGGCACCGGCCTCGGCGGGCAGGAAGTAGCGGCCACCACCAAACAGCGGAGTGCCGTCCTCAGCGGTGTAGGTGGCCATGTAGCTGGTGAGCGCGTCGATCAGCAGCTTCGGGATCTCGGTCTCGTCACCGAGCTGCCGCAACGCCTCGGTGACGTCGAAGGCGGTCGAGTCCGGCTCGTCCAGCCGCAGGTGGGAGACCGTGGCCGCCGGGTACATCAGGCACAGCAACTGCTCGGCATCACTGATCGAGTTCCGCTGCTGACGCCCACCCCACGTCCAGAGGTCAGCTGGCCGCGAATACTTTGCGACGGCCTTCCACACGTCCAGGATCTGCTGTCGCGGCTGCAACCTCATTGAGTGCCTCGGCCTCCTCTTTGACGCGCCCCAGCGCGATCAGCATCCCGGTGTATCCGTCGCGAATCGGGTTGTTGCCATGCCCGATATGCGCGATCGGCTTGCTGACCACCCGGTAGGCCAGGCAGTCGGCGACGTTCAACGCATCGATGTCGATGGCGGGGAACTGGTGCGTGCCGACCTTGTACCCGGCCGAGTGCTCCATGCAGGCGATCGCGAACGGAGCACCCGGTTTCAGGACACGCAGGAGGTGATCGATGGCCGACCGGAACTCGCCCTCGTCGTTCGTGATCGACTCGGCGACGAAGAACATCGTGCCGATGTCGTACCGCGGCTCGGTGGGAAGGTCGAACACGCTGCCCCGCACGATCGTCGCCCGGTCCGCCAGCACCCGCCACGGCTCGGCGATCCGCTGGTACGGCTCGCGGTCCAGCAGGACCTGCCAGAACTTGTCCCAGCCGTCGTCCCAGGTCGGCCAGACCGCCTTCTGCTGCTTGGACAGCCAGTCGATATTGCTCTGCGCGCGCTCGTACAACGTCACGTTCGCGCAGAAGGGCAGCATGGTCAGCGCGGGATACAGGTTCGGGCCGGTGCCGATGTCGATACCCACAGCTCCGGATGGCAGCCGCCCCTTCTCGGCCGCGTCGGCGAAATGATCTCGTACACATTCGAGGATGTGCCGGTCGTCGTCCCGGAGTGAGCGGTAGTTTTGGGCATAGTAAGTGGCGGGATCGAAGCCGTCCCAGTCAATATCATCATTTTTCCCGCCACCGGGGACCATTCCAGACATCCTAGCTCACCTGACCGCAACTTGAGAGATCGACATCGGGGGAAACTGGCAGAACAGCCACACTCTCTTTTCGCGCAGCCGTTCGATGGAACCCTGTCGCCCATACGTGTTCGGCTGGGACACGAAGGTCGCTCCACCAGCGGTGGCACCGGCGAATCGCGGTGGATTCGTGACGTCGCCGGCATGCTCACCCGGGTGAGAGATGATGACCTTACTCATGGCGCGCAAGGTCTGCGTGACTACCTCGACAAAAGAGATGCTGACCAGCGAGAACTGTTTGCCGGGGACAGTGGTTCACCCGCTGTCGATGTCGTACGGTCGACGGGTTTCGGGCCTCCTGCAGGGAGCCCGCGTGCTGCCGTATGAATGTTCTTCAAGATCTGGCGATCTTATCGGAGTACACCCTATCGGTGGATCCTCGTGGGTTCTCGCTACTCCGAGTCGACCAATGTCGTGATCGTCGATTCGATAGTAACAAGGTCATCATTCTCGGCGCCGGCCTTGGTACGTCATTTCGGGAACCTGCGTATCACGTGTCGCCGAACAGCACGTATTCGATCCGATTGGTCGGGTCCGGCTGGCCGGTGAGGTGGCTGAGAATGATCCGCACGGCGTGTTCGACCTGCAGGAAACGGGATGGCAGGATGGAGAAGGTGCGCTCGGCGCGGAACGGTGCCGCGTTGTCGCCCAACTGGATGACCGGGGGCAGGTCCTCCCATTGCCGGGGAAGCTCGCCGATGGGTTGCGGCCGCACCACGTCGATCATGCCCAGGCGCATCAGCTGCCAGATCGCGGCCAGGTAGGCGCAGGAGAACTTCCGGTCGCCGTCGCGGTCGTGCCACAGTTCGACATCCACGAACACGCCGTCGCTCGTGGACGGTGTTTTCGTGGTGGACATCGCCTCGTGCTGCTCGGCGACCGGGTGCCTGCCGCTGCACAACCAGCCGGATTCCGTTGCGGGCGGCCGGGAATCGTCCGGCTCACTGCGCAGGCGCTCGGCGACCATGCGGGCAAGGGGGACGTTCTCGTACTGCGCGCAGGCTGATTCCCTTGCCAGGTAGTCGATCCGCAGCCCGGCCTCGGCCGCGGTCGCTTGCAGCCGCGGGACGATCTCGGCCGGCGACGAGAGCGTCCCGAAATAGTCGTCGAGGAGCACTGTGGTGCTGGTGCCTTCAGGCCGGATCGCCTTCGCCCACGGCGCCACTCGGGCGAAGTGGTCGCGCAGGCGATCCGGCCCTTTGGTGAAGTCCTCCATGTAGAGGTGGCCCAGCTCGATGGATGTGTGCGCCAGGATGCGCTGTTCCTCGGCGACCGTCACACCGTGATTATGGTGGGCCCGGAAGCCATCCGGGGCAGGTTCACCCAAATGGCAGTGTCTCTTGTGGACGGTCAGCGCGTGGTCGGGGCGAGCTGGTGGCGCAGTGGCTGGTAGGGGGCGTCGTCGAGCTCCGCGCGGGCGGGAGTGGGTTCGGTGAGCCGCAGCGTCCAGTAGTTGTCCGGGTACGGCGGGGTTTGCGAAACGCAGGCCTGGCAGACGACCCGGAGATGCCCGTCGCCGGTCTCGATGGCGCGGTAGCCCACGGCGTGCAGCGAATGCTCACCGCGCAGGCAGGTGGCGGGGAGGATGCCGACGCGGGTGCCATGCCGGTCGGTGCGGTAGAGCAAGTCGCCGTGCGGTGTCCAACGTGAGCCGGGTGCGTCCATGCGGGGCAGACTACGCGCTGTTCGAACACGTGTTCGAGTGAGCGAGTAGAGATCACTCAACTGAGCGATGAGAGCCTGCTCAACGAACATGTTCGTCACGAACTTGTCCGTAACGAACATGTTCGTTATAGTGGACCGTGACGCGAAGGGAGAAAAGCTGTGGAACAAGTGACGATCATCGGCGCCGGCCTGGGTGGACTGACGCTGGCCAGAGTGCTGCACACGCGGGGGATCCCGGCTGTCGTCTACGAGCTCGAAGCCTCGTCCACCGCCCGCGACCAGGGTGGCACGCTCGACATGCACGAGGAGTCCGGCCAGCGCGCGCTTGCCGAGGCGGGTCTGTCCGACTCGTTCCGGGCGGCTGCCCGGATCGAGGGCGAGGCCCTGCGCATCCTCGACAAACACGGGGTCGTGCACCTCGACGAGCCGGTCGGCGACGGGACCCGGCCGGAGGTCGACCGCAGCGCGCTCAAACGGATGCTGGTCGACTCCCTGCCCAGGGGGACGATCCGCTGGGGTGCCAAGGTGACGTCGGTATCCGGCCACGAGATCACCCTGGCGTCGGGGGAGACCGTCCACACCGGACTCCTTGTTGGCGCGGACGGGGCGTGGTCGAAGGTCCGGCCCCTGCTGTCGGACGCGGCACCGGTCTACTCCGGACTGTCGTTCGTCGAGGCACACCTGGACGGTGCGCCCGAGATCGTCGGGATGGGCTCGATGTTCGCGCTGGACGAGGGCAAAGGCCTGATCGCCCAACGCAACGGGGACGGCCGCACCCGCGTCTACATCGCCGTTCAGGCGGACAAGGACTGGGGATTGACGGTCACCCGGGCATCGCTGCTCGACCTGTTCGGCGACTTCGCGCCCGACCTGCGGGCCTTGATCGCCGGTGACTCGCTCGTGCCACGGCCGATCTACGCGCTTCCGGTGGGGCACAAGTGGGATCGTGTCGAGGGCGTCACGCTGCTCGGCGACGCGGCGCACCTGATGTCCCCGTTCGCCGGTGAAGGCGCCAACCTCGCCATGCTCGACGCGGCTGAGCTCGCGATCGCGCTCGCCGACCACGACGACGTCGAAACGGCGTTGAAGGCGTACGAATCAGCGATGTTCCCGCGCGCCGAAGAGGCCGCGCGGTGGTCGGCGGCCAACCTCGTCGACTGCTTCGCCCCGGGCGCGCCGCTGCCCATGCTCGAGATGATGAACGGACTCAGGGAAGGTCACGCATGAAGTTCCAGCCATACCAAGGACTTGACGTTTCCGTTGTGGACACCGGTGCCGGTGACCGTGCGGTCCTGGTGCTGCACGGCGGTTCCGGTCCGCGTGGCGTCGCGTCGATCGTCGACCACTTCGCTGCTAGGGGCTCCAGGGTCCTCGCGCCGACTCATCCCGGGTGGGACGGCACCCACCGGCCCGAGTGGTTCACCGGTGTCGACAGCCTGGCGACCATCTACCTCGATCTGCTGGAGGACGAGAAACTCCACGATGTCACGGTTGTGGCAAGCTCGTTCGGCGGCTGGGTCGCCGCGGAGATGGCCGTCCGCGACCGGGCCCGGCTGATCGGCCGGATCGTTGTGCTGGACGGGATCGGGCCACAGATCGACGGGTTCCGGATCGAGCCGCCGCGCGGCGGCGGGCGCGGACCGTCCGAAAGCGACATCGCGAACATGCTGGCGTACACCGGGACCGGCATGAACGACCCCAAGCTGATGCGCCGGTTAGCCCGCGTCACCGCGCCCGCGCTGTTCATCTGGGGTGCGGACGACGTGGTCGTGCCCCCGGAGTTCGGCCGCCGGTACGCGGATGCCTTCCCGGACAGCAGGTTCGTGGTCGTGCCGAACGCTGGGCACATGCCCGCGCTGGAACAACCGGAGGTCACGTTCGGCCTGATCGACGACTTCGTCTGACCGGTCATGCGTTATCGTCGGGCCATGGCCAAGGGCACGTACAACCGGCGGGAGCGGCCGGCGAAACCGGCGCTGACCCGCGAGGGCATCGTGGCGACCGCGCTGGACGTGATGCGTGCCGAAGGCGTTGAGCGCGTGACGATGCGTCGCCTGGCCCAGGAGCTCGACACCGGGCCCGCGTCGCTGTACGTCTACGTGCGCGACACCGAGGAACTGCACGCGGCCGTGCTCGACGAGCTACTGGGACACATCCCCCTGACCGACACCGGCGGCGACTGGCGGACGCGCTTGTGGACGGTCCTGATGTCCTATCAGGAAGTGTTGTACACCAACCCAAGCCTGGCCCGGGTCGCGCTGGTCACCAAACTGACCGGGCCGAACTACCTGGCCGTCCTGGACACAGTGCTCGCCCTGCTCACCGAAGGCGGCATGGCGCCAGGCCAGGCAGCGTGGGCCGTGGACATCCTGCTGCTGATGTTCACCGCCTCCGCGGTCGAACACGGTACACAGCAGCAGAAAGGCGACGGCGACAAGAACCACGAGGCCCTCATCCAAGCGCTGGACACCGTCTCCCCAGACCGCTACCCCTTCATCGCCGAACTCGGGCCCGATCTGGTGTCCGGACCGCCCGAGGCGCGGGCCCGCTGGACGTTCGACACCTTGCTTAACGGTGCCATGACCACGCCTCGTCCCGCTGTAGGCTGAACGGACCTCCGAACGCCGGGACACCGTCATCGATGAGCATGCGACCGTCGCCTGAGCTGCCGCCCGGCAAGCGGTACGCCTTGGTCGTCGCCACATCCAGATACGACGACACGTCGTTGCAACAGCTGCGGGCACCTGGCCAAGACGCGGCGGACCTCTCGGCCGTTCTGTCCGACCCGCGGGTCGGCGGGTTCGAGGTGACCACGGTCGTCGACCGCACCGAGCAGAACATCCGCGTCGAAACCCAGCGGTTCCTCAGCAACCGGAAGCTGCCGGACCTGGTCCTGGTGTACATCTCCTGCCACGGGCTGCTGGACATCGGCGGGAAGCTGCACTTCGCGGCCACCGACACCGTCAAGGAGTACCTGGCCGCAACCGGGATCAGCGCGGGCTGGCTGCTCGACCGGCTGGACGAGTGCCGGGCGAAGCGGCAGGTCGTGATCCTGGACTGCTGCTTCAGCGGCAAGTTCCCGGCCGGCGCCAAAGGGCCGTCCGAGCTGGACGCGTCCTGGTTCGACTCCGGTCAGGGCCGGGTCGTGCTCACCGCGTCCGGCGCACAGGAGTACTCCTACGAGGGCGTGCCCCTCGACGGCCAGGTCCAGCCGGGGTCGGTGTTCACCAGCGCCCTGATCGACGGCATCCGCACCGGCGGCGCGGACTTCGACGCCGACGGCCGCATCACGATCGACGACGCCTTCGACTACGCGGCCCGCAAAATGGCCGCCGACGGCGCCAACCAACGTCCCCAACGCTCCTCCCACCAGACCGAGGGCGAGATCGTCCTCGCCCGCAACCCCCACGGCATCCCCCTCCGCTCCACCGACCCCTGGACAGACCTGGCCGACCCCGACCCGGCGGTCCGTTTGCTCGCCATCGCGGCCCTCAGCGACCTGACCTCCGGCACCAGCGGTGTCGCCGCGGCCGCGCGTGGCGCCCTGGCCCACCTCAGAGACGAAGATGACGACGCCGAGGTCCGCGCCGCCGCCGCTCAGGCTTGGGCGGGCGCGGGAACCACAGAGCCCCAGCCCGCAAACCGGCCCGAGAGCGTAGGTGGGGTCATGCCGGTAGCCGAGGCGGCAAGGTGGCTGGCCGACTCCCTGAGGAACCGGCCCGACGACCACCCGCCCGACGACCACCCAGCCGACGTGCACCACACGGACGGGCGCGCGCCTGGCACCAGCGCAGCCCGGGACCCCATTGCCGATGGGGGCGCTGCGGAGGGATTCGCTGCTGAGGGGCGTGCAGCCCGAGAGCCCATTGCCACTGGGGGCATTGCGGAGGGGGCCGCTGTCGAGGGCCGTGCTGCCGGGGAACCTGCTGGTGGGGAGCCGCTGGTATTCCTTCGATCGTTCCGGAACATGCCGCCGCCATCGCCGCCGACGTTGGATCAGCGGATCGTCGCCACCATCCAGGCCATCGCGAACCCGGGGACCGCCGAACCCGATGCGGCGCTCAAACCCGTGTTGGCTCATCTTGTCCGGGTGCCGCGGTCCGGCATCGGGCGCAAGCTGGTGGTAGCCGGGGCGTGGGCTTGGGCGTTGGTGTGCATTGTGGTTACGGGGTACGCGGGAGTTGTCGGGCAGCGGGAGGTCACCGGCTCGATGGCGGTCGGGTTCTGGGAGCTTGTGCTGGGAACTGTCAGTGCGGTGTTCGGCTACGGCATCGTCGCCTTGGTGGCGGGGGCGGTCGTTTATCTGATCTCGATGGGCGTCATGAAACTGGCCGGGCCGGGTGAGGTGCACACGGACGGAGGGATGCTGGCGGCCCTCGGCGTCGGCCTGTTCGTCCTGCTCGGCTTGATCTGGCTGTCGCTGGGCGGCATGGTCTGGATGGCTGGCCACCAGCAGCCCTGGCATTACGATCCGAACAACAGCGATCAGCTCACCGGCATCTTCCTGGTTGCGGTCACCTTGGTCGTCATCTGGCTGGGGGCGTGCTCGGGGATCGCGTGGGACGAGGGGCAGTCCTCGCCCGCCGGGGAGAAACATCGAGTGCCCGCGATCGCGGCGGTGGTCGGCTTGCTCGCAACCGGAACAGTGGTGACAGCGGACATCACCGGCCGGATCCACGGGTTCTGGCGGGGGATGGCGTACGGCGGTGCCTGGGCGTTCCTGGCCTTCGCGGTGATCTGCCTGGTCCTGGAGTTCTTCGACGCCCGTCCCGGGCGGCTCGGGGCGGCGAGCACGGCGGTCGCCATCGCCGCGGGCGGTTCTGTGGCGGCCTACTTGACACTGTGAGTGGGTGCCCGGGGGCCGGGCACCCACTCAGGTCACTTCGCGAGGGCGTCGACCTCGGCCAGCGCGGCGGCGAGCCGGAAGTACTTGTTGGTGCCCAGGTCGCGGACGGTCTTGATGCCGAACGCGGCCTCCAGCTTCTCGGCGTCGCCCTCGCTCACGCCGGACAGGGCGGCCACGGGCGAGTCCAGCACCTCGGCGACGGACTTCTCCTCGTAGGCCTTGTCGAGCTGCTTGGCGAGGTCAGCGGAAACCGGCATATCTACTCCTCTTCTCGGTGGGGACCGTCATGAGACGGGGAGACCATAGCGAGTCGTCACCCGGCCCGGAGCGGGGGTGGCCAAGATCCACCCCGTGCGGGGGAGCCACAACCATCCACAGTGGACAACTGATCGGGCCGGTGAACCGTGTGTACGGTGGGGTGGGTACTGGGGGACTCATTGGGGGAGACCGTGCCGAGTGTGTTCATTTCCGGGGCGGGGCCGGCCGGGTTGGTGCTTGGCAACCTGCTGCGGGCCGAGGGGATCGACTGCGTCATCGCCGAACGACGCAGCCGCGAACACGTCGAACAGCGCGCCCGCGCGGGGTTCCTGGCGGCGAACAGCGTGCGGATCCTGACCAGGCACGGCCTCGCCGCCGGGCTCGAAGCCGCAGGTCGGCAGCACGACACCTGCGCGTTCCGCGGCGAGCACGGGCAGTTCGAACTGAAATACAGCCAACTGGGCCGCGGCGAGATCCACACCGTGTACCCGCAACAGTTCCTCGTCCGCGACCTGATCGGGGAATTCCTCGACCGGGACGGCGAGATCCGGTTCGGCACCTCGATCGCCGCGATCGACGCCCAGCAAGGTGAAGTCACGCTGGACAACGGGGAAACCCTGGGGGCTCGGTTCGTGGCCGGATGCGATGGCCGGCACGGTGTCTCGCGGCAGGCGGTGCCCGGCCGGACCTACCGGCGCGACCACGGCATCTCGTGGCTCGCGCTGCTGGCCGAGGCGCCGCCGAGCATGGCCTCAGTCATGTATGCCATCCACCCCAACGGTTTCGCCGGGCACATGGCCCGCACCGCGACCGTCACCCGCTACTACCTCCAGGTGCCGAAGAACACCGACCCCGCCACGTGGCCGGACGATCGCGTCTGGGACGAGCTGAACCTCCGGATGCGCGCCGACCGGTACGGCGCGCTCAACCAGGGCCCGATCATCGAACGCCGGATCGTGGACATGACTTCCTTTGTGCGGGAACCGATCCAGCACGGCCGGCTGTTCCTCGCCGGTGACGCGGCCAGCCTGATCAGCCCGTCCGCGGCCAAAGGCGCCAACCTCGCGCTGATGGCGGCCGAGGTGCTCGCGAAAGCGTTGTCCCAGGCCATCAAGACCGGTGACAGCACGCTGCTGGACGGCTACGGCGCGGAATGCCTGCCGCGGATCTGGCGCGCCCAGGAGTTCTCGCACTGGATGATCAACCTGCTGCACGCGCCGTCCGGCGACAGCGAGGAGGCGGTCTTCGCGAGGTCGTTGCAGCGCGCCAGGCTGGCGAGCCTCCAGTGCTCCCGCGCCCACCAGGACTTCTTCGCCGAGAACTACATCGGCGTCTGAGCGGAGCCCCACCCGGACGACGCTCCTTGATCGCTAGATTGCTAGCATGCTAGCCTTGGGGTGTGGGTGAGGAGGACGTCAAGCAGTTCAACGTGTACCTGCCGGTCGGGTTGATCAAGCAGGTCAAGATCCACGCTGTCGAGACCGGGTCCTCGTTGTCGGCGTTGGTGGCCGACGCGCTGCGGGCCTACCTCGAGCAGCAGAGCCGAAAGGAGAGGTGACGTGTCCACATCGGGCATCGACGCGGTGTTCCTGGAGACGCACAACTGGGGCAAGTCCGTGCGGTTCTTCCAGGCGCTGGGGTACAAGCTGGAGTTCGAGACCGACCACAACTCCGGGATGTTGCGCAACGGTGACGGTCCGTACCTGTTCATCTCCGAGGTGCCGGAGAACCGGGCGACCGGCACGCAGATCGTGTTCAAGGCCGACGAGGGGTTCGAGCCCGCTCCGGAACTCGAGGTGGTGTCCCCGTTCGAGGACACGCACTACGGCACCACGGAGATGACGGTCCGCGACCCCGACGGCCGCACCTGGATCGTGCAGAAGCCGGGCAAGGGCTGAGCTGCGGTGGCCCGCCAGTGGTGGACGTTGCTGGTGGTCAGCGCGGCGACGTTCATGTTGCTGCTCGACGTGACCATCGTTGTCGTTGCGCTGCCGGAGATCCAACGCAGCCTGCGGGCCGACTTCGCTGACCTGCAATGGATGACGGACGCCTACGCGCTCACTTTGGCTGCCCTGCTGCTGGTCTCCGGTTCGCTCGCGGACCGGTACGGGCGGCGGCGGGTGTTCACCCTCGGGCTGGCGATCTTCACCGGCGGCTCGCTGCTCTGCGGGGTCGCGGCCGGCCCGGGGATGCTGATCGCCTCGCGGGCGGTGCAGGGCGCGGGCGGCGCCATCCTGTTCGCCACCTCGCTGGCCCTGCTCGCGGGCGCTTTCCAAGGCAGGCAAAGAGGTGTGGCGTTCGGCGTGTGGGGCGCGGTGTCCGGGGTGGCCACCGCGCTCGGCCCGCTGCTCGGCGGCGTGCTCACCACCGAGATCAGCTGGCGCGCGATCTTCCTGGTGAACCTGCCGATCGGCATCGCCGCCATCGTGATCGCCCTGCGCCAGGTGGACGAGGCCAGGGTGCCGCATGCGGGAAGGGTCGACTGGCTGGGCACGGTCACGTTGACCGCCGGGCTGTTCAGCCTGGTGTACGGGCTGATCCGGGCCAGCGAGACGACCTGGGGCGAGCGGCTGGTGATCATCTGCTTCGTGCTCGCCGCTGTCCTGCTGGTCGCGTTCGTGGTGATCGAGTCCAGAGTGGACGATCCGCTGGTCGACTTCTCGCTGCTGCGGACCAGGACGTTCCTCGGCGGGTCGATCGCCGCGTTCGCGATGAACGCCTCCCTGTTCGCGATGTTCCTCTACATCGTGCTGTACCTGCAGGAGAACCTCGGCTACAGCGCGCTGCAGACCGGACTGCGGGTGCTCGTCGTGTCCGCGGGCACGATCGTGGCGGCGACCGTCGCGGGCCGGTTGTCCAGCCAGGTGCCGGTGCGGTTGCTGATCGGGCCGGGCCTGGTCCTGGTCGGCGCCGGGCTGCTGCTGATGTCCGGTGTGGACGGTTCATCGGACTGGACCCATTTGATACCGGGGTTCCTGGTTGCCGGGGTCGGCAGCGGCATGGTGAACCCGCCGCTGGCGTCCACCGCGGTCGGTGTGGTGCCGCCGCACCGGTCCGGGATGGCCTCCGGGATGAACCAGACCTTCCGGCAGATCGGCATCGCGGTCGGGATCGCCATGTACGGCTCGATCTTCACCGCGTCGCTGCGGGCGAACCTGAGCGGCCCGGTCGCGGACGCGGTGCGCCGGGGTCAGCCGGGACGGGCGCCCGACCCCAGCGTCCGCGAGGGATTCGCCTTGTCCTTCAACGACTTGCTGATCGTCAGCGGCGTGCTCGCCGTCGTCGGCGGGGTGCTCGCGCTGGCGTTGATCCGCGGCAAGGACTTCAGTCGAGGATCCTGACCCGGACCCGGCGGTTCTGCCGGCCCTTGTTCTCCACCTTGGTCACCTGGATCCGGCCGATCTGCGCGGTGGACGCCACGTGCGTGCCGCCGTCCGCCTGCACGTCGAGCCCGACGATGTCGACGATGCGCAGCTCGGGTTCGTCCGGCGGGGTGACGCCCATGGTCTTGACCAGTTCGGGGTTGGCGAGGGCGGCCTCGCGGTCCATGAACCGGACGTCGATCCGCCGGTCGGCCGCGATCTCCTTGTTCACCGCGTCCTCGATGGTCTGCTTGAACCCGGGCGGCAGCTCGGGCAGGTTGAAGTCCATCCGCGCCTCGCCAGGTTCCATGTTGCCGCCGGTGACCAGCGCGCCGAAGTCCCGGAACACCGTGCCGCACAACACATGCAGCCCGGAGTGCGTGCGCATCAGGCTGGACCGCCTGGCGTCGTCGAGCGCGCCCTGCACCACTGTGCCCGCCGGGGGAACCGGATCACCGGGCTCCGGCAGCAGGAACAGGTCGTCGCCCTTGCGCGTACCCGCGATGCGGGTGGTCACGCCAGCCCACAACAACACGCCGTGGTCCGGCGGCTGCCCGCCGCCGCCCGGGTAGAACGCGGACCGGTCCAGCACGATGCCCGCCTCCGGATCCGCCGGATCCGAGAACAGGACCGTGCACTCCCACTCGCGGACCGTCGGATCCGCCCAATCGAGCCGGTAGGTCCGCCCGTGATGCCCAATGCCCATAGCACAACCTATCCCAAAGCCGGTTTTCGTTCGCCAAGCGGCTGCGCCGCATGATCGAGCCCCGCTAGAGTCCGGGCACCGAACTCGAAAATGGGGGTTTTCATGAGGAAACGGTGGGTCACGGTTGCGCTGGCCGGGTTACTCACAGCGATCGTCCCGTCGCTGAACGCGTCCGCGGCGACCGGAATCGGCTGGCAGGAGTGCGGGACCGAGTTCAAGGGGCAGTGCGCGAGCATCCCCGTTCCCATCGACTGGGCCGATCCCGGTGGTGCGAAGTTCGACCTGGCGATCGGGCGGCTGCCCGCGCTGGACCCGGCGCACCGGATCGGCGTCCTGGTCGTGCATCCCGGTGGGCCGGGCTCATCAGGCCTCGAGCGGTACATCACCGGCCGCGGCATCCCGGACGACAGCCCGCTGCGGCAACGGTTCGACATCGTCAGCCTCGATCCTCGGGGTGTCGGCAAGAGCCACCCGGTGATGTGCAGCAAGGAAATCGTCTATCAGACGCCGCTCACGTTCCCGGCGTCCGAGGCGGAATACCAGGCGCTCAAGGACTTCAACGCCCGCCTGGCCAAGGACTGCCGTGCCCACACGGGTCCGCTCTTCGACCACGTCGACACCACAAGCGCGGCAAGGGATGTGGACGCGGTCCGTGCGGCGCTGGGCGAGCGGCGGATCAGCTTCTTCGCCATCTCGTACGGAACCCAGGTCGGCCAGCAGTACGCCGAGCTGTTCCCGAACCGGATCCGCGCGATGGCCATCGACTCGAACATGGACCACAGCATCACCTCCGCGTTCGAGTACATGCGGACCACGACCGAGGACCTGGAAGGCTCGTTCCTGACCTTCGCCGGCTGGTGCGACCGAACCCCTGCCTGCGGCCTGCACGGCCAGGACGTGGTCGCGCTCTGGGACGACCTGCACGCGCGCGCCGAGAAGGGCACCCTGACCGACCCGTCAACCGGGCAGCCGGTGGGCGCCGAGTCCTTGCGCCAGGAGATGTTCGGCGACATGTACGCCCCGGAGGACTGGTTCGCCCTCGCCGACCGGCTGAACGCGTTGAAGGGCGCTGGACTGACCGCCACGGCTGCCGAGGAGACCACGGACAACTCCTATCCCGCCATTTGGTGCTCGGACTGGTCGTGGCAGGTCGATGGGTTCGCCGAGCTGGACCGGTATCGCCGCACGCTGGCCCGGATCTACCCGCACACCAGGATTTCCCCGTTCTGGAGCGACGTCACCTCATGCCTCGGCTGGCCGTTCCCGGCGTCCAATCCGCAGCACCGTCTTGATGTCCACGGCGCGCCGACCATCCTTGTGGTCAAAGGCAAGTACGACGTCGCCACCCCGCGGGACTGGAACTTCGCCGTGTCCCAGCAGATCCGCAACTCGGTCCTGCTGCAGTACGACGGCGTGGGACACGGCCAGTTCCGCAACAGCAAGTGCGCCAAAGGAAAGATCGAGAGCTACCTGATCGACCGCGGGCTGCCCGCTCCCGGAACCCACTGCGCGCCCGAATTCCCAACGCAGCCAACGATCTCCGCCAGGACCATGGACCGAGCCCGGTAGCCCTCGTGAGTGGTTGTGCTGGTTGGAACCAGTACAACCACTCACGAGGGAGGCTTTCTAGAGGCCGCCGGCCAAGGGGATGTCGAGGCTGCTGCCGGTGAGGGTGACCTGGAGGTTCCTCGCGGCGGGGTCGACCGAGATGTAGCTGCGGTCGTTGGCCATCAGCACGAGGCCGATCCGGTGGCCGGCCGGGACGATGTAGTCCTTGCCGTGCAACGGCCACGACGCCTGGACGTCCTGGCCGGGGACCAGCGGGGTGCCGGTGGTGGCCGACGCGTGGTTCTTCAGGTCGATCGAGCCGCGGGTGATCACCTGCGCGCTGACCGCCACGACCCGCGAGGTGTGCTGCTCCGCGCACCCGGTGCGGCGCTGGATGTCCACCAGGTCGCACTTCTGGGTCATCAGCTCGATCGGCGTGAAGTCCGGGACGCTGAACGCCTGGCCCGGACCGTAGTCGACGAGCAACGCGGTCAGCGGGGCGCTCGTGGTGTCCGCCTGCACGGTGACGTTCACCTTGGGCGTGCCGGACATCCGGGTGTCCCTGACGACCGGTTCGGTCACGTAGACCAGCCGGTTCGGCTTGGCGCTGCCGAAGTCGGCCATCGCCGCGCTCTCGGCCTGCGTCTGGTTGTCCGCGAACGACTGCGTGCCTTCGGAGGCCAACGCCTGCAGGCTCCCAGCGACACCTGGCGCGGCCGGGCCGAAGTTCAGGTGGACCTGCTGGGCGCCGTCATCCGGCCAGCTGTTGTGCGTGTCCCAGGTTCCCTTGGGGCGCTCGATGTCGGCCATCGGCTCCTTCATGATCCCGTTGTCCAGACCGAACAACCAGTGGTCCATCCAGCGGTGCAGCTGGCGCTGCCACTCGTCCGGGCGCTCGCCGACCGGGTCGGCGTGACCGCCGCGGTGCAGCCAGATCTTGCGCGGCACGTTGTAGCGCGCGAGCTCGTCCCACCAGGCGACCCCGTTGCGCAGCTTGACGTTCCAGTCCTCCATGCCGTGCACCAGGAACACCGACGCCTTCACCTTGCTCGCGTCCGGCCGGTAGTCGCGTTCGGCCCAGAACGGGGTGTAGTCCCAGGTGTCGTCGCCCGCGTTGTCGCCCAAGGACTTGATGAACGCGGTGCACTTCTGTTTCGCTCTGGCACTGGCCACGTAGTTCGCCAGGTACTCCGGATACCTGTTGCCCCAGGCACCCTGGTAGCCGATACCGGCGTCATGCGTGTAGTCGTACCAGCTCGAGATCGCGGCGATGGGCACGATCGTCTTGAGACCCTCGACGCCGGTCGCGGCGACCGCGTTGGGCAATGTCCCGTTGTACGAGACACCGATCAGCCCCACCGCGCCGGTACTCCACTTCGCGACGGCCTCGGAACCGTTGGCGTACTTGGCCTTCGCTCGCCCGTTCAGCCAGTCGACCACTGCCTTGATGGACAGCGTGTCCTCGGCGTCACCGGTGGTGGGGCAGCCTTCGGACCGGCTGGTGCCCTGCATCTCGGCCTCGATCACCGTGTACCCACGCGGTACGAAGTACTCGTCGTACCAGCCGAAGAAACCCACTGGCAGCTGCGGATCCCCGCCGGCCACCAACGGCGCGCGGTAGTACGGGCTGGGTTCCATGATCACCGGCGTCTTCAGGCCGGTGTTGGTCTCCCTTGGCCGGATGATCTGGATCGCGATCCGGTCGTTGGCACCGTCTTTGTCACTGTCCATCGGCGCCTCGACGAACACGTCCTCGCGCACCGCGTCGTCGTAGGAGTAGATCGGCTGGGTCTCGTCGACGGGCAGGGGTGCCGCGGATACTGGTGTTCCCATCGTGGCCACTGCTGTGCAGAGGGCAGCAGTGACGACGATCCGTAGTCGTCGCATAACTCGCAGACAACCAACGGCTTCGATCAAGCGGCACAGCCGAACGGCCCAAGGTATTCACAGTTTTTTCACTGAACTATGGATCGATCTGGAGTCCACTATGGACGCTTGAGCTGGGAGGCCTGGGTGTAGGAGGCGACGATCGCGGCCAGCTCGGCCGGGTCGATGACGTCCGCGAGACGGTCGAAACCGTTGGGGGCACGGCGTTCCACTTCGTCGATGACCGCTTCCGGACCACCGCGCCGGTTGCGCAGCACGAGGTCCGCCGTCGCCGTGAGACGCTCGTCCTGGTACGCCTGCAGCGCAACCGTAGGATCATCATGCGCGGCAAGGTTCCCGCTCAGCGAGGTGGCGTCCAGGATCGCCTGCCCGGCGCCGTTGGACCCCATCGGGTACATCGGGTGGGCGGCGTCGCCGAGCAGCGTGACCCGGCCGCAAGTCCAGTACGGCAACGGATCCCGGTCGCACATCGGCAGCTCGTAGCAGTCCTCGGTGGCCTCGACCAGGCCGGCGTGGTCGACCATCGAGGTGCGGAACTGCCCGGCCTGCTCCTCGAGGTCCGCCGGGTTGGCGTGCTGGGACCAGTCCTGGCGCTCCGGCGGCGGGTCGCCGGGCGTGCCGGTGACCCGGCAGATGGCCCAGTTGGTCAGTCGCGTCTCCGGCGTCCGCCCAGGTGCGATGGGGTAGATGACCAGTTTCGCCGCGGTGCCCCCGGCGATGATCATCGTCCGGCCGTCGGCGTACACCGGCCAGTCGGCCGCGCCCCGCCACATGATCACGCCGTTCCACCGCGGCGGCCCCTCGTCCGGGAAAAGGATCCGGCGGACCGTCGAGTGGATCCCGTCCGCGGCGACCAGAACGTCGCTCGCGACCGTCGCCCCGTTGGCGAAGTGCGCGCGGACCTCCCCGGCGTCCTGGTCGAACCCGGTGAGCCGGTGCCCGGTTCGCACCGCGTCCTCGCCCAGCCGCTCCCGGACCGCACGCAACAGCACGCCCTGCAACCGGCCGCGGTGGATGCTGAACTGCGGGACCTCGAACCCCGCATCCAGCCCGCATGGGCGGCGCATGATCTCGTGCCCCAGCCGGTGCGTGTAGATCAGTTCCCTGGTCCGCACCGCGACCTCGTCCAGCCGCTCCAGCAACCCCAGCTCGGCCAGCTCCGCGACCGCGTGCGGCAACGCGTTGACCCCCACCCCCAGTTCACGAACACGTTCGCTCTGTTCGTGCACCTCGCACTCGATTCCCACGTGATGCAGCCGAAGCGCCGTGGCCAGGCCGCCGATTCCCGATCCGACAATGGTGACCCTCATAGCCCCCAGGTTAGTTATCCACGCGTTCCCCGGCGACTGTGTGCCAACGAGCCGTCACGGACCGCACGGCCATCGACTGATGTCGAAGATCGCCCCTGGGCGACGGAGATAGTGGTGGAACGTAGGCATTTCTACCGCCAGGCGAGGTCGCGGCATGCGCAACAGCGCGGTAAAACACCTGGCTGGCATGGGTTTCCGCACGCTCGGTGACGATCCGGTCGCGTGGCACGGTATTCGCGGGGCGACGTGTTTTGGTCCCCGGGCTTGGAGAACGGCGGGCGATGGCTCAAGATGTCGCGCGTGCACAGTGCGGCCGCGTTCGGAGACGACGCCACACGCGTGATGTCCACAGCGGACTCACCACCGGACGCGCTGGCGGTCGCGCTGCGCCGCGCCAGCAACGGCGACGAGCATGCGTTCCGGCTGCTCTACCGGGCGATCCAGCCCGGCCTGCTGCGCTATCTGCGGGTGATAACCGGCGCGGACGCCGAGGACGTGGCGTCCGAGGCGTGGCTGCAGGTGGCCCGCGACCTGACTTCGTTCCGTGGTGAGCTGGACGGTTTCCGTGGCTGGGTGACCACGATCGCGCGTAACCGTGCGATGGATCACTTGCGCCACTTGCGCAGGCAGCCGGTCACCGACGGGCCGTTCGAGGAACTGGCCGAACGGCCAGGGTCTTGCGACACCGAGCAGTCCGTTGTGGACGCCATGAGCACCGACGGGGCGCTGGCGCTGATCGCGAAACTGCCCCGCGACCAGGCCGAGGCGGTCCTGTTGCGGGTGGTGGTCGGGCTGGACGCGAAAGGCGCCGCGCAAGTGCTCGGCAAGCGGCCCGGCGCGGTCCGCACGGCCGCCCACCGCGGCCTGCGCAAGCTCGCTGAGCTGCTGAAACAGGAGGGTGTGACACTTTTGCGGCCCTCGGCGCTGAAGGACATGAGATGAGCGCGCACCGTTCCCGTCGACTGGGCCGGCGCACCGCGGAGAGAATGCTCTCGGGTGCACCGGTCGATGGGCCGTTGGCCGAGGTGCTCGCCGCGGCGGCGGCCGCGGGTCGGGAGAGCGAACTGGCCGGTGAACAGGCGGCCGTGGCGGCGTTCCGGTCCGCTCGTCTCGCTGACGACGTTCCAGCCCAGACAGAGCCGGTGCGTAGGTTCGCAGGAGCGCTGACGGTCAAGATCGCGGCGGCAGCCGCCGTGATCTTGACCGCCGGTGGTGTCGCCGTCGCCGCCGTGTCCGGGAACCTGCCCGGTCAGCAGGAGGATTCCAAGCCCGTGGTGGCCACCACGTCGGCCACCACGACCCAAGGTTCGTCGCAAGCCCGTTCGGGCGGAAAGCGGGGCGGCGAATCGGGTGAGGCGCAGCCGCCCAAGAAGGACGATGACAAGAACACGCCGTCGCCCTCTTTGGAAGGCTTGTGCACAGCGGCACTTACCGGAAACAAGGCCGAGCACGGGAATGCCTTGGACAACCCGGCGTTCGGTGCGTTGATCGCCGCGGCGGGCGGCAAAGAGCAAGTTCCGGCGTTTTGTGAAAACCTGCTCGCCACCAAGAAACAAAACGCGCCCGCGAGCGATGAACAGGGCAAGGGCAACGGGTCCGCCAAGGACAACGCACCCGGACCGCCGGACAACCGCGGTCAGCAGAAGAAGAGCGAAACCACAACCCACACTGGCAATGGCAACGGGCCGAACTCGCAGCAGCCGCAAGGCAACGAGAAGAAACCCGGCCATTGACCCCACGAGCAGGGCGCCGGCCTCCCCACTGTCCACACAGGGCCGGTACCCGTGGGCGAGCGGCGGTCACCCCCCACCGCCGTTCGCCCCCCTTAACCGTCCGATGTAGACACGGCGAGGGAGATGCGATGACGGTCACCTGCCCGCACTCCGTGACCGCAGGCAGCTACCTGCTCGGCGTGTTGCACCCCAGCGAACTCGAGGAGTACCGGCGGCACGCCGGCTCCTGCCCGCACTGCGAGCGCGAGATCGCCGACCTCACCCCGGTCGCCCGGTTCCTCAAGGTGTTCAAGGCCGAGATCGAGGCGGGCGAGGAGGTGGATGTCTCCCTGCTGCTGGGGCACATCCGCCCCCGTCAGTCCCCGCCCGAGGAGTCGGTGCGGGACTGAGCGGGTGTCACCGGACCCGGAAGACCGGGCCCTTCGGGGTGAACGGGAGCCTGGCCCCGGCGGGGACCAGGAAGGCGTGTTCGCGACGGACGCGGACAACATCGCACTCGGCATCGGTGATCACCAGGATCGGACCGTCGGCGGGGAAGTCGGCGGCCCGTTCCAGCAACGTGACTCCAGGCTGGAGCATGGTGCCACCGCGGCCGCGAACCTTGACAGTGCCCGCGATCTGGTCCACGGCAAGGTAACCGGCGTCATAGGCGACGGCGTCGCAGAACACGACCCGGGCGGCGGGCACATCCCGGGCGGAGGCGTAGGAGGCGATGGCACCAAGGGCTTTGCCCAGCAGGTTGGTGTCCATCGACCCGGATGTGTCCAGCACGACCCCGAAGGTCGGCCGCTTCGTCAGCTCCTCGGGACGAAGCCGGCCGGGGCGGGGGATGTCCGGGCTGGCGGCTTGACGGCGGGAGGCGCGGGCATAGCCGCGCCGCGGTTCGGCTGCGCGGACGTGCTCGTCGAACCATTGCGCCAACTGGGCATCCCACGGCAGGGGTGGGTGGTCCAGGGCGCGGATCTCCTCCTCGAGCCCCAGCGGGACATCCCCACGCTCCGCCGAGCGGTGGTACTCCAGGCCCTGGGTCAGTGACCGGCGGTAGAACTCGTCCAGGTCCACCAGCCGGGCCCGATCGCCGATCTCCCAGGGCAACGCCACCCGCCGGGACGACCGCCGCCGCGCGGCCTCGGGTTCGGACAGCCAGTCGCCGAGAACGTCACCGGCGCTGCGGCTGCCGAGCGTCCGCAGCTTGCGGGCCCGGCGCAGGTCGGTGGTGAGTGTGTCGTACACCGACTCCGCCGACAGACCGGTCAGTTTCTGGTCGTACAGGCTGCTTTCCGGGATGTGCCCGACCGCCATCACCACCAGCCAGCCGTTGATCACGTAGTCACAGGCCACGTTCCACAGGTAGGGGTCGCGGCCGTCGGCACGGCGGTCGTGCCGCAGGGCGGCGTGCAGCATCTCGTGCGCCAGCACGAACCGCCACTCCTCAGTGGACAGTCCGGCGTGCGGGTTGATGTAGATCTCGCCGTGGTCCGGGCTGACCGCGGCGATCGAGATGTCCCACGCCCGCGCGATCTCCTGGTCCGGCACCAGGGTGAACCCGGCCGCCATCGCGCCAAGCAACGGGTACGACGAGACGAACCACGACATCGCGTGGTCCCATTCGGCTCGGCGGCGCTGGTGCGTGGTCTGGCCGCGTGCCTCGGCCGCCTTGGTCATCGCGTCCGAAGCGGCATAGGTCAGCCCGCGGGCGAACCGCGAGGTCCACGACTCGCTCAGTGGCTGGCACGCCTCCTCCTCGGGGGCGAGCCGGATGCACATCTGCGCGCTGCCGATGTCCGCGAGGTCGGCCGGGATGCCGGTGAGCCGCCAGCGTTCGGCCAGCGACTGCTCCTCGCCACCGGGCAACGCGGGCACCAGGAACGGCGCCCGGCCGATCCGGACCGCCTCGGCGAACCGGTGCACGGCGACACAACACGCCGTGGCATAAGCGGGATCGATGACCTCGCGGTCGTCCAGATGACCGAGACCCAAGTGCAGCAACAGGTGCGCGAACACCCACGCCCACTCGATGGGCTCGCCGTCGCGCTCCGGGTTCACCGTGACGCAGCCGTGCTGGTCGACCACCGCCCAGCCGTCGGCCTCGTGCAGGCTGTTGCCCCAGTGGATGAACGCGGTCCGGGCCAACGGGTTCAACGCCAGGTTCTCCGACACCACGTCCCAGCCCGCCGCGATCGCCTTCTGCCGACGGTCCCGGCGCTGGGCGTCGGCCTTGCTCATGACCCCGCCCGGATGGCGACCAGCCGCGGCATGTCCCGCGCCGCCTCGACCAGGAACCACGACGGCAGCGTGACTTCATCCTCGGCGATCACCAGTTGCGCGATCTCCAGCGAGATCTCGGCCAGCTCGATCAGCAAGGCCTTGGCGCGGAAGGCGAACTGCTTGGCCGCCGGGGAGGCCTGGCGCCGCTCGGCGGGCAGGTCCCGGGCCAGCCGGACACGGAAGGTCTCGGCCAGGTAGTACAGCAGGTCGCGGTCCTTGGGGTCGGCCGGCCAGCGCGCGTCCCCTTTCACGATCGCCTCCAGGTCGAACGCGTGCCGCGCGACCTTCAGATAGGCGCGGAACGCACCCGCGTGCTTGGGCGTCAGCGTTCCGTACGCCACCAACGAGATCGTGTCGTCGTCGATGTCATCCCCGTACGAGTGCAGGACATCCGAGAGCATGTGCCAGGACCGCGGCGAGGAGAACGGCTCCTCGGTCTTCGGCGGCGCGCTCCACAGGTGGTCCGGCCGCTGCGCCAGGTAGTCCAGCACCCACGAGTGGATGCCGTTGTTCGCCGCCCACGCCAGCCAGTCACTCGCCGACGCCCGCAGGTGGACGTGCACGAGCCGGTTCACCAGCGCGGACGCCATCGGCCGGGCCAGCGCCTGGTCGGTGGCCCGGTTGCCCGCCCCGATCACGACCGACCCGGCGGGCAGCTCGTACGAGCCGATCCGGCGGTCCAGGATCAAGGAGTAGAACGCCTTCTGCACGTCCGGCGAGGCCGCGTTCAGCTCGTCCAGGAACAGGACATAAGGCGTGTCCCGGGCGATCGCCTCGGGCGGGCAGAACCTGCTGCGGCCGTCGACGATTTGCGGCACACCGATCAGGTCCTCGGGCGCGAGCTGGGTGCCCAGCAGCGACACGCAGTCCAGGCCGAGCGAGTCGGCGAACTGCCGCACCATCGAGGACTTGCCGATCCCGGGCGCACCCCACAGGAACACCGGCCGCACCACGGCGACGTTGAGCAGAACCTCAGCGAGCCGCGCGGGCGTGACAGTGACGTTGGCGTGCAACAGGACCTCCTCGTGGTAGGACATCCCGGCCGACGCCCGTGCCGGGAATGGTCCCGCACAAGAAGATCCCGTGCACCCGAATTACGTGCAGTTGTGCACAGTCGTTGTTTTCGACATGCCCTGCACCAGGGAGAAGGTGACGTCGAAGTCCCTGCCGGAGCAGTTGGTCTTGAAGGTCGGGCTCGGGTGGACCCGCCCGATCCCGTCGATCACCCACCGGATGCTGTCGTAGTACTCGGGGGGACCGGCGTCGGCGGTGCACTGGAAGCTGCCACCGCCGACCGGGTTGCAGGACAGGGAGTTGAGCCACGGCTTGGCGATGTATCTCGCGGTCACGGTCTTCGGGCCGTTCATGACGAGGGAGGCACACCGGGGATCGGTGCCCGAGCAGCCGGAGGTCCACTCGGCGAAGTTCCGGCTGCCGTCACGGGCGGTGAGGCCCACCGCCAGTCCTTTGACGATCTCGAAATGACATGCGGCCGGGCAGGTTCCCTTGCCGTCCACCGCGATCGAGCCGCCGTCGGGCGGGGTGATGTCCAGGGGCCAGGTCTCCGGTGGCTTCTCCTTGAAGGCATAGGTGGCCTTCTGCGGCTCGTTGGCCTTCAAGGTCACGTCGCATGTGCCGCTGGTGCCGCCGCAGGCACCGCCCCAGGTGCCCAGCAGGTGGTCGCCGTCCGGCGTGGCCTTCAACTCCACCTGCGTATTCGGTTTGACGTCAACGAAACACGGCCCAGGGCAGGCCAGCCCGCCCCCGGCGACCGAACCTCCGGCGGCCGTGATCTCCACCGTGAGGCGGACTTTCGGCTCCTCGGACACGGTGATGTTCACCGAGGACGGGAAAGTGTCCGGGTTGTCCCGCATCCTGACGTTCACCGACACCAGGTACGGCGTCGCCTGGGCCTTGGCCCACTGGTGCGTCGTGGTGACCGCGGTGGCCTCGCCGCCGTCGCCGAACGACCACTTGACGTCCTCGATCGTGCCGCCTTTCTTGTCGTGCACGGTCAACGTCACGGGTTCGTTCTCGACCGGGGTCGCCTTGGAGACGGTGATCTCCAGGTCCGGTTTCTCCGGCGGCTGGGGCGTGTTCGGGCCCGGCTGCCCAGGAGGCGGGGGTGGTGGCGGAGGTGTGGGGCGGCCCGGCTGCGGGGGCGGCCGGGAGGTGTTCACGACGGGCACGTCGGTCGGTTGGTTACCGGGCTGGTTCGGTACTGTGCCCTGAGCCGGGACGCCGGACGGCACCGCGGAGGGCGTCTGTGCCGAGCTGTGCTGCGAGCCGCTGAGGCCGCTCTGCGGGTCCTTCGGGTTGTACTTGTCCGCCTTGAGCACGCTGCCGTCGAGGTGCACGACCCCGGCCCGCTCGGACTGCGTGTCGTTGTAGAACACCACGCTGTCCCGCGCGAGCAGCTGGAACCGCGTCGACGGCGTCAGCACCGCCGACTTGGCGAGCACCCGGGCGGCAACCGGGTCGATGATCAACACCTCGCCGGTGGTGTAGTCCGGCACGAACACGCGCCCGGCCGCCTCGACCGCTGGTCCGTACTCGTTGCCCGAGGTCAACGGGATCGTGGTGTCGCATTTGCCTGCGGACAAAGCACAAATGGTGAGCACACCCCGGCTCACCATCAGGTACGACCGATCCGAATGCGCGGACCCGGAGACCTGCACGGTGTCGGACGACCGCAGGTCCAGCGTGATCGGGGTGCCCGGGCGTGCGGTGAGCGGGTCGACCGGGATCAGCTTGCGCCCGGTGAGGTCCGCGACCACCGGCGTGCCGTCCGAGATGACCACAACGCTCTGCCCGGGCTGGGCCACCCCGGGACGGCGGATCGGCTGGCCGTCGGTGACGTGCGAGAGGTCACCGGTCTTGGCGTCAACCGTCCACAATTGACCCTTATTGTCCACAGTGGCCGATCCGGACGGCATCTCGCTGGCGAGCGTGATCAGGTCGCCGCGCCGGGTCAGGGTCTTCGGATCGGTGGTCGCCAGCACCCCGCGCTTGCTGTCCAGGACGTACAACACGCCCGGGCCGGGGATGACCGTGAGCCCGGACTTGGTGTCCGGGATGGGTTCGGTCGGCGGGCCGGTGTCGAACGTGGCCCCGTCGACCCGCCGGACCAAGCCCGCGGACTGGTCGATCGCGTACGCCGTCGACCCCTGCTGGGCAACATCGAGGCTGGTGCCCGCGGAGGCCACCTGGACCTGCGCGGCGACCTCGGCGGTACTGCCGTCCAGCAGCGTCACCTGGCCCACTTTGGACGACGGCAGCCACGCCGCCCCGGACATCAGCCGCACGTCGTGGACCGGTTCGCCGCGCCCGGCGAGCACGATCCCGGCGACCAGCGCGCCCGCGACGGCGACCGATCCGATGGGTACCCATTTTCCGCGCGCACGCCAGCGACCTGACACGTCTGTCCCGTTTCCGGATGGCGCATTCCCACGCCGAGGCCCCCAGCCCCACGTTGCCGGCCACTCTAGCCGACGCTCGCGCATTCGGCCTAACGGGCGACCCCTTCGGGCAGGTCAGAGCGGCGTTCCGGCCACCAGGGCGAGGCCGAGCGAGGTGATCGAGTGCAACATGGACTGTCCGTTCTGGCGGCTGGTGACCAGGCCGGCGGCGCGCAACGCGGAGGCCTGCTGGCTCGCGGTGGACAGGGTGGTGGCCGTGCGGCGCGCGACTTCGCTGGTGGTGCAAGGGCTTTCGCTGATCGCCGCCAGGACTTTGGCCCTGGTGCGGCCGAGCAGCGAGGCCAGTGGGCGGCCGTCCCGGGTGGACCAGCCGATCGTGTGGCGGATCGGGTACACCAGGGCAGGCTCGAAGTCGCTGTCGTAAAACGTCGTGGGCAACCCTTGGCAGAAGAACGACGGCACCAGCCGCAGGCCGCGGCCGTTCAACCGGAGCTCATGGTCGACCGGATATCCCAGCTCCAGCACGGGATATCGCCATCGCGCGGTGGGATGCAGCTGTTCCAGCATGGTTTCGCAGCCGCCGTCGGCCATCAACGCGGCCTGACGGGCCCGCTCGTGCTCGACCTGGCCGCGGATGTGCCGCCAGAACGGCGCCAGGCACGCCGTGAAGTACTGCTCGACGGCGTTGCTGAGCCGGACCACGGTCGCGCTGTCCCCGTTGGCCAGGGGAGTGGTCCACGAGGGCAGCGGACGGTCCTGGGCGAGGACACCGAGATCCTTGCGCAGCCGTCGTTTCGGCGTGCGGCGTAACGACTCCAGACCGTCGGCGAGCGACATGTCCATCGGGGTGAGGAAGTCCGCCGCGTACCCGGAGACCGGCACCAGGTCGGTGAGCAGGCGGATCGAACGAGGGGCGCGCGGGCCCACCGATCTCCGCCAGTCGTCGAAGACGATGTCCCCGGGACGCCGCCGCAGCCGGTACAGGCTGAGCAGGCTCTCCCACATCGGATGCGGTGCCGCCGCGATCCGGGTCCGGGCCAGATCATCGGGCGTGAAAAGAATTCTCAACACAGCGAACCCCCTTATGTCCCCTGCACTGCGCGGCAGATGCTAGGACACCAAGGGGGCTCGCCGGGATGGTCTTGGGGAAAAATACCGCCAAAGTTGTAGAGCTATACCGTGAAAGATTGACTGTCAGTAGAAACAGCCTGACGTGGGCAAACTGCTCGGCGCGGGCGGGTTCTGGCCGTCGTACAGGGCGAGCAGCAACTTCTGTGGGCAGTGGCTGACCCCGTTGATCTTGATCCCGAAGTGCAGGTGCGGACCGGTCACGTGCCCCGTCGCACCCGTCAGCCCGACGAGCTGGCCTGGCTGCACGGCAGTACCCGTCGCGACCGACCACTGTGACAGGTGACAGTAGATGTAGCGGACCCCGTTGGCCGTGATCACAATGCCGCGGCCACACGTGTCGTCGTCGACCCTGCTAGCAGTGCCGGAGATGACGGCAAGGGCACGCGTGCCCGTACCCACCGGCAGGTCGACGGCGGGGTAGTCATGGTGCGGGTCGTCGTACTCGCTACGCGGCAGTGCGTTGTGCGCCAACGGCAGTGACCAGCCATTGATGGTGGGCGTGCTGCCGATCAGCCACTGCCAGGTAGTGGCGTCGACCTGGGAGGTCGCGGCCAGGCCGTGCTTGGTCTTGAAGTCGGTGACCGCGGTGGTCGTGCCCGGGCCGAACACGCCGTCCGCCGCCAGGCTGTAGCCGTGCCGGACGAGCTGGTGCTGAGCCCCGCGCACAGCCTCGCCGGACGACCCTGTGTCGACCGTGACCACGAGCTTCGCCCAGGTCAGGGGCCCGACGAGGCCGTCGGCTGCCAGGCCGTGTGAGGACTGGAACGCCTTGATCGCGGCGGTCGTCTTGGGACCCATGATCCCGTCCGCGTCGATCTGGGCGCCCTGCTGGCGCAGCAGGTACTGGACCGAGGTCACCTCGGGGCCGGTGCTGTCCGCGACCACCAGCGGCCAGGCGGGTGGGGCGGCCGCGGCCGCCGTTCCGGTGATGCCCAGGAACAGGGCCAGGAGGGCGGTCAGCACCGCCGTCAAGCGTGTCATGGGACGCGACCGTATTGCGTCCGCCCTGGCCGGGGGAGACCTTTCCACCACGACGGAAACGCTTCCTGGCACTGGGAAAACGCCCCTAGCGTGGCGGTCCTCGTGCCGTCAAGGAGAGTGCCGATGATCGATTCGACAAGGCGGGCCGTCACAGCGCTTGCCGTGCTGCTCGCCGCCGGGGGAGCGGTGCCCGCGGCCGCCGCCGCGGCGCACACGATCACCTACCACGGCTACCAGGTGGACGTTCCCGCCGGGTGGCGCGTGGTCGACCTCACCGCGAACCCCTCCGCCTGCGTCCGGTTCGACACCGAGACAGTCTATTTAGGACATCAAAGCGCCCGGCCGGACTGCCCGGCGAAGCTCGCGGGCCGTACCGCGGGCCTGGTGGTCGAGCCGATCGCGGACATCCCGCCCGAGCAGGTCCCCGGCCGGATCACCACCGCCGACCCGGGAACCGCGACCCCGCCCGCGGACATCGAGTCCCGCGACGGCACCATCCAGCTCAGCGTCGAGGACGCCGGAGTCCTTGTCACCGCGGCACACTCCGGTGACAACGAGCCCGCGGTCCGCGAGATCCTCGCCAGCGCGAAGCTTGTCCCCGGTGGGCAGCACGCGGAACTGACTCCACCGGCCAAGCGTCGTTCCCTGGCGCCGGTCGTGGCGCCGGGTACGTTCAAGGGCAAGGGCTTTGACGTCTGTTCGGCGCCTTCGCAGTCCACAATGGATGCCTGGCGGTCCTCGCCTTACGACGCCGTCGGCATCTACAGCAGCGGCGGGCTGCGAGCATGCGGCCAGCCGAACTTGACCTCGGCCTGGGTGTCCAACCAGGCAGGCAAAGGCTGGAAGTTCATCCTGATCGACGTCGGCCGGCAGGCGCCGTGCACGGACTTCCGGCTGAAGATGTCGACCGATCCGGCCACCGCGCGCCAGCAGGGCCGGGACGCCGCCAACGCGGCCATCTCGGCCAATACCGCCCTCGGGTTCGGCAGCGGTAGCGCGGTCTACAGCGACATCGAGGGCTACTCGAACACCGCGGCCTGCCGTGCCAGCGTGCTGTCGTACGTGAGCGGGTGGACGGAAGCCTTGCACGCAAAGGGCTGGCTGTCCGGCGTGTACTCCAGCGGCGCCTCGGGCATCAAGGACCTGGCCAACGCCTACAACAACACCGCCTACACCCGCCCGGACCACATTTGGTTCGCCTGGTGGAACAATGTGGCCGACGCCGACGCGGGCACCTACGCGCCGGACAACTACTGGGCCAACCACCAACGCATCCACCAGTACTCCGGAGAAGTACCCGAGACCTGGGGCGGGGTGCGGCTGTCCGGCATCGACCGCAACTACCTCGACGTCGGCTCCGGCACGCCAAACCCTTGTGACGCAGTCAATCTCACCCTCAGCAGCTACCCGAAGCTCGAACTCAACGCCACCGGCGCAGCGGTCAAAGCCGCGCAGTGCCTGCTGGACACCGCGCCGAGCGGAACTTTCGATGACGCCACAAGCAACCTCGTGCGCACCCGCCAGCAAAGCGTTGGCCTGCCGGTGACCGGTGTCGTCGACTCGCGCACCTGGACCGCGCTGCTGTCCGCGGGCAGCACGCCGACCGTCAAGGACGGCTCCACCGGCGACGCCGTGGAACGGTTGCAGCGGTCGCTGATCGCCGCTCTGGGCACGAGTCTGGACGTCGACGGAATCTTCGGACCGGCCACCGAACAGGCCGTCCGTCAGTACCAAACCTCGCGTGGCCTCGGTGTCGACGGCATTGTCGGCCCGGCCACCTGGACAGCACTTCAGGCGGGCAAATGAAGATCCTCGCAGTGATGGCCGTCCTTTCGACGGTTCTCGTTGGCCTGCCAGCGAATGCGGCAGCGCCTGTCAAGTCGGACGTGAACGGCGACGGCATCCCCGATCTGGTGTTCTCGACGGGCGCACGCCTGACCTACAGCGGTGACACGGCCCTGGTGCCCAACGATCTCGGCGGCTCCGTCGAGGTTGTGCCCGGCGGGACGGCGCCCGCGTCGATGATCAACCAGAACAGCCCGGGAATCGGCCTGGGCATGGAGGCCGACGACAAGTTCGGCGCCGCCCTGGCCACCGGCGACTTCAACGGCGACGGCCTCGCGGACGTCGCAGTCGGCAACCCGACCGAGTCGGTGAACGGCCTCGCCAGCGCGGGCGCAGTGTCTATTTTGTACGGTCAGAAGACCGCGCCCTACCTGCACACCATCGCCGGAGCGCTCGGCACGATCAACCAGGACACCGCGGATGTGCCCGGGGTGATGGAGGCCGGGGACCTGTTCGGCGGCAGCCTCGCGACCGGCGACTTCAACGGCGACGGCTACGCGGACCTCGGCGTCGGCTCGCCCGGAGAGGCCATCGAGACCAAGGCCCGCGCGGGTGCGGTGTGGATCTTCTACGGCGGAGCCGCGGGCCTGACCACGCACAACGTCGTCGCGTACAACCAGGACGACCCGGATCTGGCCGGTGCGGCCGAAGCGGGCGACCTGATGGGCTGGGCGCTGGCCGCGGGCGACGTGACCGGGGACGGCCGCGACGACCTGGCCGTGCTCTCCGCCGGTGAGGTGATCAACGGGACGACCGGCGCGACCGGAGCCGTGCATCTGTTGCACAGCAGCGCGACCGGGCTGGTGGTGCAGGGATCCTCGTACGTCAGCGTCGGAAACGCCGCCACCGAGGGAAAGTGGCGGTCGATGGTGATCGGCAAGTTCCACGGCGGCGCCAACGCGGACCTGGTCGTGCAGGCCGAACGCCGTCGCGGCGGACCGGCGGACTCCGGTGCGCTGGTGGCCGTCCGGGGCAGCGCGACCGGGCTGACCACCACCGTTCAGGTGATCGACCAGGACACCGCGGACGTGCCCGGCGGCGCCGAGGCGAACGACTTCTTCGGCGGCACGCTCGCCGCCGGTGACCTCGACGGCGACGGCATCGAGGACCTGGCCGCGGCCACGCTCAAGGAGAACAACCGCGAAGGTTCGGTGTTCCTGTTCCGCGGCAGCACATCCGGCCTGCTCACCCACACCGTGACCGCGTTCGGCGAGAACACGGTGAACGCCGTTGCCCAGGCGGGCGAAGGCTTCGGCTATGGCCTGCGGGTCCTCGACATCACCGGCGACGGCAAGGCGGAGTTGACCGTGGCCGCGCCTTGGGAGGACGGTACGGGCGCGATGTTCGTGCTCACCCCGGGACTGTCCGGCGACGGTCTGGCCGTGACGCTGAACCGGAAGGTCACCAGGGCGGACATCGGCACGGCGTCGGCGTTCGGCCCGGGCACGCCGTTCGCCGGCAGTGCCCACGTGCTCAACGACAACCAGGACTCGGTCAAGTAAGGGGGATGGCGATGACCAGGTTCAACCGCCGCATCTTCGTGTTCGGCACGGCTGCCGCCGCCGGTGCGCTCGCGCTCGGCGGGTCGGCGTCCGCCGCGATCGCGTTCCCGTTCACCCTGGGCGTGGCCTCGGGTGACCCGTTGCCGGACGGTGTCGTGTTGTGGACGCGGCTCGCGCCCGCGCCGTTGAACGCCGACGGCCACGGCGGCATGCCGAACAGCCCGATGACGGTCTACTGGCAGGTGGCCACCGACCAGGGGTTCACCCAGATCGTCCGAAGTGGAGAGGTGGCGGCCCAGTACGCCGACGCCCACTCGGTGCACGTGGAGGTCGACGGCCTGCAGCCGGATGCCGAGTACTACTACCGGTTCCGCGCCGACGGCCACCTCTCGCCGGTCGGCCGGACCCGGACCGCGCCCGCCTTTGACGTGCTGGGCCGGAACTTCCTGATGGCGTTCACCTCGTGCGCGCACTACGAGTCCGGCTACTACACGGTCTACCGGCGGATGGCCGACGACCGCCCGGACCTGATCCTGCACCTCGGCGACTACATCTACGAGGACGCCGCCACCTCCGGCTCGGTCCGTGAGCACCTGGGTTCGGAGATCGTCAGCCTCGCCGACTACCGCCGCCGTTATGCGCAGTACAAGGCGGACACCGACCTGCAGGCAGCACACGCGGCCGCGCCATGGCTGGTCGTACCCGATGACCATGAGGTCGAGAACAACTACGCGAACCTGACGCGTGCCGACAACTCCCCGGCACTCACAGCAGCACAGTTCAAACAACGGCGTGCCGACGCCTACAAGGCGTACTACGAGAACATGCCCTTACGCGCGACAGCCAAGCCCACGGGCGCGGACATCCCGCTGTACCGGCGGGTGCGCTGGGGCCAGCTCGCCACGTTCCACATGCTCGACACCCGCCAGTACCGCAACGACCAAGCCTGCGACGACGGCTGGAAGTACTGCCCGTCGGCCGGTGATCCCGCCCGCAGCCTTCCCGGGATGACGCAGGAGAACTGGCTGCTTAACGGGCTGTCGCAGCACACGGGTACCTGGGACGTGATCGGGCAGCAGGTGTTCTTCGCCCGCAACGCTGACGGCGACGACGCCGTCAGCATGGACGCTTGGGACGGCTATCCCGCATCCCGTGACCGCATCCAGAAGGGCTGGGTGCAACGGGGAGTCCGTAATCCTGTGGTGCTAACCGGTGACGTACACCGCGCGTGGGCCAACGACTTGAAGGTCGACTACACCAACCCCGGCGCCCCCGTCATCGGTACGGAACTGGTGACCAGTTCGGTGTCCTCCGGCGGCGACGGTGCGGACACCACGGGCATCCCCAACGGCGCCTACAACCCGCACCTGCGGTTCTACTCCCAGCACCGCGGGTACGTACGCGCTCAGGTGACCCCGGCCGCGATGAACGTCGACTTCCGCGCGGTCGACAAGATCACCACCCGCGGCGCCGCGGCCCGCACGCTGAAGTCGTTCGTGATCCAGGAAGGACGGCCCGGCCTGCAGAACCCGTGACGTTACGCGGTCCGGCCGGGAACAGTTCCCGGCCGGACCGGGGGTCCCGGCCCTGGTGCCCGGGAACCGCTCGGCAAGACGCTGAACGGCGGCTTTCCAACTCGAGCGGGAGGACTTGAATGTCGGACAAGTCGATGAACCGTCGTGGCGCACTGCGGCTGGGCGTGATCGCCGGAGCAGCCGCGGCGGGCCTGGTGTCACCGGCGGTGGCGTCAGCGCGGACAGGGGACATCGAGGCACACCGGCGCGCGGTGGCCGCAGCCAACGTGGCCGCCGAGGCCAACGGTCTCGTGCACGTCCCGGACGTGGACACGCCGGACTCCGTGTCCCTGGCGGGCTACCAGACGAGCTTCAAGAACCAGGGCGGCCGGGGTACCTGCTACGCGTTCGCCGCATGCGCTGCCATGGAGGCGGCCTACAAACGCAAGTACGGCGTCGACCTGGACCTGTCGGAGCAGTTCGCGTTCCACATCAACAAAGCGGGCGAACTCTACGACGACTACATGACGACCACCGTGCCGCACGAGAACAACAGCTCCTACTGGGGGTTCCAGGGCAGCAGCGACATCGTCGACAAGCTCGCCCGGTCGGCCATCCCGGTGGAGTCGCTCGCGCCCTACGGCGACGGCCCGGCCTGGGAGCGGTTGCGGACCGACAACCCCGGTTGCGGCGCCCTGGACTGGAACTCCAGCCAGGAACAGCTGGACGTCTTCGAGTTCCTGGAGGGACACATCCCGACCCGGTCGCGCCACCAGGCGAAGTACCGCGTCACGGGCTATGCGGCCATCCCGGGCAACCCGTCGCCGTCCGACATCGAGAAGGTGATCGCCTCCGGCCGTGAGGTGGTCGTCGACGTGCCCGGGCACGCCACCCTGATCGTGGGCTATGACCGCAACCGGCGGGTCTACCTGATCAAGAACTCGTGGGGTGAGGGCAAGATCATCGAGTCCTCGTACGACTCGACGAGCTGGCCGATCCTGGGTGGCCGCTACATCACCGACGTCGACGCGGTGAACGCCGCGCCGCAGTGGGACGCGTTCTGGGTGGGTCGCTGGCAGATGGACCACGACGGCTGGCGTGGTGAGCTGGTCATTCGGCGCACCACCAACTACCGCCGTTCACAGGGACAGCCGACAAAGCTGGGCAACTACTACCGCGACGGCAAGTCCTACGACGTCAACGGGGTCACCGCGCAGAACGGTCAGGCCCTGCACTTCTGGATCGCCGACCAGCCCGGCAAGGTCCAGCCGGGTACTGCCAGTGGCCAGGAGTTCTGGGCGTACGTGTACAGCTTCGCGCCGACGTTGGCCGCCGGGTCCACGTCGTGGAGCGGGATTCCCTTTGGTGTCAGCCTTTCCCGGTCCGCGCTGCCGGGCCGGCCGACGTCCGGGTTCGTGGCGAACGACTGGATCGGCACGTGGGCGATGAACCACGACGGCTGGACGGGCACGCTACGGGTCACGTCGGTTGCGCCGTTCTCTGCCAGCTATACCCATGAGGACGGGCGCACCCTGGCAGTCACCGGCGGCCTCGACAGTGCGCACCCGCACGTTATACGGGCGCGGATCGGGTTCGCAGCTGACGACCAGCGGCCGTTCCAGCTGTACGCGCACACCTGGGAGAAGGACATCTTCTCCGGCACCACCCAGTGGGGCGGCCAGAACTACGGCGTGAACGGCCGTCGTGTCTGATCAGAACCGCGTGTGATCAGATGAGGTGTGGCCAGGACGCTGATGGGGGTCTACGCCCATCCTGACGACGAGTCCACGTGTGCCGGCGGGGTCATCGCCATGCACGCCGATCGGGGCGTGCGGGTGGTCGTGGTGACCTGTACCGGCGGCGAGTTCGGGGACGGGCCCGGGGGAGTGAAGCCGGGCTCGCCCGGGCACGATCCCGCGGCGGTCGCCGAGATCCGGCGCGCGGAGCTGGACGCGGCCTGCGAGGTGCTGGGCGTGTCCGTCGTCGAGCGGCTCGGCTATCACGACTCGGGAATGCCCGGCTGGGACCGGTTCGCGCGAGAGCCGGTCTTCAGCCGGGTCCCGGTCGAGTCGGTAGCCGCGAAGCTGGCCGCCTTGCTTGATCGATATCGCCCAGACGTCGTGATCACCCACAATCCGGACGCATCGCACGAGCACGTCGATCATCGGCATGCCGCCAGTGCCGCCGCGCTGGCGGTCGAAATATCCCCCTTTCCGGTGAACTTGTACTTCAGTGCGCACGGCTTGAGACATTGGCAACACTTGCGTAACGCACTCAATGTGGCGGGATTCCGCCACTCGGACGCCGACGCGCAGCGCATCCGGGTGCTCACCGAGATCGATTCCCGGATCACCCACCGGATCGGCATAACCGGCCTCGTGCAGCGCAAACGCGCAGCTCTCCGGTGCCATGAGAGCCAGCTGGGCAGCTCGTTGGCGGCCCGGCTGAGCGCCGATCAGTACGCCGATGTGTTCCGTTCGGAGGCCTTCATTCGGGCATCCGGCGGGTCCCAGGGCCGTGAGTTGTTCATGTCATGACGGGTCCGGGATTGGTGCTCCGCGCGGACTGCTGTAATCTTGGTGTCGGTGCCGCGCTCCCGATGACCCCCAGGTCGGTTGAGCGCGGCACTGCTATATGTCGGGGGAGATCTTTTGCAGCGTGTACGGGTGCGACGGGTATTCGACGGCCAGACCTTGTTCGACCAGCCCACTGTCGTCGTCGTTGAGGACGGCCGGATCGCGTCCGTCTCGCCGACAGCCGAGCCGGTCGAGGACGTCACCCTGCTGCCGGGGCTGATCGACTCGCACACGCATCTGGCGTTCCCGCCGGGCGGCGACATCGTCAGCTCGATGACGTCGGACGACGACTCGACCGTCCTGGACCGCATGCGGACGCATTTCCGGCAGGCGCTGCGGGCCGGGATCACGACGGTCCGCGATCTGGGTGACCGCGGCTACCTCGGCCTGCGGCTGCGCGCGGAGGAGCCGGGCGTGCTCGTGGCCGGCCCTCCGATCACCTCGCCGGGCGGGCACTGCTGGTTCCTCGGTGGTGAGGCGATCGACGTCAAGGCCGCCGTGGAGGAACACATCGCGCGCGGGGTCGACGTGATCAAGGTGATGGCCACCGGCGGCAGCATCACCCCCGGCAGCGCCCCGCAGGACTCCCAGTTCACCGCGGACGAACTTCACCTGATCGTGCGGACCGCGCACGCCGCCGGGCGGCTCGTGGCCGCGCATGCCCACGGTGGCCAGGGGATCGCGGACGCCGTGCAGGCGGGGGTCGATGTCATCGAGCACTGCACGTTCCTGACGCCGGACGGAACCGACCCCGACTGGGCGACCATCGACGCCATCGCGGCGGCTGGGACGTTCGTGGGCGTGACTGTAGGCGGTACCAAGCGCACACCACGGCTCGACGCGGTACGCGCGATGTACGGGGGTATGCGGCGTGCTGGGGTGCGTCTGGTGTGTGCGTCGGATGCTGGGGTCGGTGGTAAGGCGCACGACGCACTGCCGTCGTCTGTAGCGGAGTTCGTGGCGTTCACGGAGTGCACGCCGATTGAGGGGCTCCAAGCCGTGACCAGTCTCGCCGCCGAGGCGTGCGGGATCTCGTCGCGGAAAGGCCGGATCGCGGCGGGCTACGAGGCGGACCTGCTTGTGGTGGCGGGGGATCCGACGCGGGATCTGGCTGCGCTAATAACGGACGTTCGTGCTGTGTTCAGCGGCGGTCGGCGCGTTGTAGGCGACGACGAGGGGTGACGCCCAGGCCTTGGCGACCGCGGTCAGCCAGCGCCGTTCGGTCTCCTGGTCGACGCCGCCCTGCCGGACCAGGTCCAATGGCTTCGCGACTCGTTCTTCGCCCTGCGCCTTGGCGTTGAGCGCTTGTTTGAGCCAGCACGCGGTGGCCGCGGCCTCGTCCGGCATGGCCTCGACGATCCGCTCATAGGCCACCGGCGTGATCCACTCGCGCATGATCAGCATGCCGTCGCGGATCTCCACGATCCGCCGGTTCAGCCGGTGCCTGCTGTCGCGCAACATCAACGCGTCGACGAACCGGCTGCGCGGCGGGTGCAACGCGATCTGCGGCAGGGCGTCGTAGAGCGCACGCCACAAGGAGTACAGCTGGTTGGCCCGCCACCAGGCGGCCACACTGCGGCTCAGCGGCATGATGATCGCCAGCGAACACCCGGTCGTCACGCCGATCGAGTAGATCGACGAGACGTAGACGCCGAGTTCGGGCAGCAGCGAGGCTGTGGAGAACAGCGCGGCCACCCGCAGTCCCAGGAAGATCAGGAACGAGGTCGTCGCGATCGCCAGCGCCACCAACGCGACCCGCAACACCGGGGTGATGACCTTGAGGATCTGGCGCCAGAACAGGAACGCGGTCGCGCCGGTCGTGACGACCATGTAGGTCAGGTAGGCGATCCAGTAGACCGTGTGCGCGGTGAACCCGCCGGGCACCGGCAGGAACCGTTCCCTGGTCGGCAGATGTTGCGTGGTGACCAGGGTGAACATGACGATCATCGTGACGATCGTGGCCGCGCAGTACAGGGCGGCGCGGCGGCTCCAGCGCGCGCTGACCTCGTCCGGTGAGGAGATCCGCAGCGCGACCCGAAGCAGGAAGACCGTGACGACGCTGGCCAGCAGGCTGGAGATCAGACTCTCGATGCGTGGCACACCGGTCAGGTCGTGGATCGCGCGCATCACCGGCGCCTGCAGGACGGTCAGCCCGATGGCCTGGAACACCAGGGTGAACCACAGCAGGCTCTGGTCGGCAACGCGGACGGCGGGGATCCGCAGCAGGATGACAGGCCAGGAACAGCAGAGCAGCACGATCCGGATCGTGTCGGCGTTCACTGGTCGAATCCCAGCGCCTTGCCCAGTCTGCGGTCCGACTCGGTGACGGGCTCGCCGTTGATCTGCTGGCCACGTTCCAGGATCAGCGTGGCGACCAGCTCGGCCTCCTGCTCCTGACGGGTGTTGTAGCTGGTTCGCAGCAGTGCCTGCTGGACGAGCTCGGGCCCGTCGGCCGGGTCGATCTGTTCGCCGAGCATGGGCAGGGTGTGTCCGCAGATCATGTGGCCCAGCTCGTGCAGGATGATGTGCTCCTGGTGGAACGTGCTGGTCTGCTGCTCGAAGAAGACGTGGTCGGCGACGTCGGTGGCCACCCACATCCCGCACGGCATGTCCGGCACGCCAGCAGGTTTCTCCAGCGGGTGCAGGTACAGCGTGCGGCCGCGTTGCGCCGAGATCGCGTCGCAGAGGGCGGGAACCGAGAACGGGTCGGGCAGCCGCAGCCCGCGCACCACCTCCTGGCAGCGCTTACGCAGCCGGCGTGCGGTCAACATGACCGGGGTCTCGCAGCGGGCACGGGGAAAAACTATCCGTCCCGCGACGGCGCGTCCACTTGTTCGTCACGCTGCGAATCGGTTCGCTCGATCTCCCGCACCCGGTCGATCATGGTCAGGATCGCCTCGCGGCTGGCCTCGGACAGGTCCGCGGAGCGCAGCGCGATCGCCCGCACCCCCTTCTCCCGCAGCGCCACGGCCAGATCCATGTCCGCGTTGCTGGCCTCCGGATCCAGGAAGAACGCGACCGGGCGGCCGAAGAACGCGGCCAGCGCCTCCAGCCGCGCGCCGGTGGGCGCCTCCAACTGGCCGGTACGCAGCTTGTGCAGGGTCCCGGTGGAGATGCGCAGCCCCGTGCGCTCCCGGATGTCCCGCGCGATCGCCGCGGTGCCCGGCACCTTCCCGCCCCGCCCCGCGTAGTGCTCGCGGATCAGCGCCTCGAGCTTCGCCGCCAGCCTCGGTTCGTCGACCACTCCGCCACCCTCCCAGCCGTCGTGGTGCAACTGTTCAGCGTGGTGAACACCCAGAGTCGCCGCCCAGTTGGAGCCATATTACAAGGAGTGGAGCTTGACAAACCGTGGTTCGGACCAGAAGAGTAAGGATTGTTCAAAAAGGTGAACAGGAGGGGTGCCCGGGACATCGGGCCTCCCGGGCGCGACGACGCGCGCAGTGGCGGCATCCGTTCATCACGCGGGGTCGGCCAGGGTAGATCCGCTTCTGCTGGGGGTGCAGATGTGCCTGCCGGCCCCGCAGAATGACACCCGTGCGTAGCCGTCCGCTCTCAGTACGTGGTGCGTTTGTGTTCGTGCCCGAGGTGTATCCCGATCATCGTGGGCAGTTCGTGTCGGTGTTCCAGTCGCCGGTGTTCGCTTCCGTGGTGGGTGGGGCGCTGTTCGAGGTGGCTCAGGCGAGCGTGAGTGTTTCGGCGGTGGATGTGGTTCGGGGGGTGCACTACACGGCTACGCCCCCCGGGTGTGCCAAGTACGTTTACTGCCCTTCGGGGCGGGTGCTGGATGTTGTGGTTGATCTCCGGGTGGGGTCGCCGACTTTCGGGGTCTGGGACTCTGTTGAGCTTTCCGGGGCGGGGGAGGCTGTGTATCTGCCTGTGGGGGTTGGGCATGCTTTTGTGTCTCTTGTGGACTCTTCTGCTGTGGCTTATCTGTTGTCGCGGAACTACGATCCCGCTGTGGAGCTTGCGGTTTCGGTGAGGGGGCTTGGGTTGCCGCTGCCTGCTTCGCCGATCCTGTCGGATCGGGATCGCGCTGCTCCTTCTCTTGAGGACGCTCTTTCGCGGGGTCTTCTGCCTTTGTACTCGGCTTGCCTCTAGGTAGGGTTTGTCCTTGCCGGACGGGCTGACATCCAGCTGGGTGAAAGAAGCGCTCGCCGCGCGGCAGCGCCACCCAGAGGGGGTTCAGGGCCGTGCCCTGTCCCTCTGGTATGGCCTGCCCGGAGGGAATCACATCTGTCAAGTGGGGGCTGGGTTTCCAGCGGGGTGCCGGTCCGTATGGCTTGGGTGGGTGGTTGGTTTGCGTTGGCGGACCGGCGTTTGGTTTGTGGCCCCCACTTGACAGATGCGATTGCGCAAGCGCCAGGCCATACCGGAGGGACAGGGCACGAAGGCGGGGTCTGTTGCGCTTCGCGTTGGCGGGTCACCCACATCGGTGATGGCCTTGCGTGGCACTGAAATCGCGGGTTGTGCCCGGTATTGTGGAGCTATGCAAGGCAGTGGGAAGCATTGGGGTAAAACAAAAGAAGAGATCGTCGCTGCCCTGCAAGCGTCCGAGACCCAGGCCCGGCGGATCCACCACGGACAGCTCGAGCTGGTGGCCTTCCTGAACAACCAAGGCCTCGCCACCGAACTCGGCTACTCCAACCCAGCCGCGCTCCTGGTGCACGCGCTGCGGATCTCCCCTAGGGAAGCCAAACTCCGCCTCGCGCAGGCCGAAGCGCTGTTCCCCAGCATCACGCCTACCGGGTCGGTCATCGAGCCCGCCCTCCCGGCGACTGCCTCTGCCTTGGCTGCCGGAGACATTGGCTCTGAGGCCGTGGACGTCATCCGCAAGACTCTCAAGGACCTGCCCGATCTGGAGCCCGAGAAGCTCGCATTGGCCGAGTCCACCATGGTCGCCCAGGCCGCCGAGGACGACCCGAATGCGTTGGCCCGCTTCGGCACCCGGGTCCGCAACATCGTCGATCCCGACGGTCCACCGCCACCCGATCCGGAACCGAAACAGCCTGACCGGATGCTGCACATCCGCGGTCGTCGGGATGGTGG
>NZ_JBFAPA010000016.1:0-312323 GCF_040675465.1 Actinocrispum sp. NPDC049592
GACAGATGTGATTCCCTCCGGGCAGGCCATACCGGAGGGACAGGGCACGGCCCTGAACCCCCTCTGGGTGGCGCTGCCGCGCGGCGAGCGCTCTTTCCACCCAGCCGAAGCTCAAGATGTCAGCCGCCCGGCAAGGACAAACCCACCTAAGAGCCTGTTGGCAAAGGGTGTAGCTGGCTGGTGACGGTCCCGGCGGTGCGGAGCGGTGGATCATGGATCGGCGTGTCGCCGTGATGTGTGGACGGGCTCTTGGTAGCAGGAAGGTGCCTAGCCGTCCTGTCACGCCAAGAGCCCGTGGATGCCTGTTTACCCTGTCGTCGCGTCGAACACCAACTGTCACACGCCGGGTTGTAGGTGTCGTGATCGTGTCGCTCCTTACCCGTCGGATCTGACCGACGCGCAGTGGGAGCTGCTGCGGCCGGAAGCGGAGCGGGTGATGGCCGAGTTACGTCGAGCGGCCGGTCGGCCGATGGTGCATGATCTGCGTGCCGTGCTCGATGCGGTGTTTTATGTGGTGCGCAACGGGATCGAGTGGCGGGCTATGCCCGTCGATTTCCCGCCGTGGGATGCGGTGTATGCGTTCTTTCAGCGGTGGAGCCAGCGGGGCCTGCCCCAGCAGTTGGTCGATCGGCTGCGTCACCGGCTGCGGGTGTGGGCGCGTCGGGATGCTCAGCCCAGCCCGGCGGTCGTGGACTCACAGTCGGTCAAGGCCGCCGATACCGTCGGCGCCGGTACGCGTGGCTTCGACAACGGGAAGAAGATCAATGGCCGCAAACGGCATATCGCGGTCGATGTGGAGGGGTTGCTGCTGGTCAGCCACGCACTGTCGCATCCGGACCAGAACCAGCACCCACCTGATCCCTTTGCCAACAGGCTCTAAGACCGAGACCGCCAACCAGCAAAAGCCCCAACAACCCCAACGGCAATACCAACAGCAGCCCCACCAACACCCCGAACCCGCTCCCCAGAACTCATCCGCGAACGATTGGCGATCCCCCCAACAAGATCCGCGGCATCAGCCCCCGCCGAAGCCAGCAACCACCCCTCAACCGGCCGCCCCCGCACAGCGGAGTGCACCAAGAGCCCACCGATCAAAGCATCCCGATACCCCATAGACCGCAACAGAAGACTCTCACCAGCCCCAACCTCCCCCTCCCCACCCCAAACCCGCCGAGCCCGAAGAGGCACCACCAAGAACGACACCCCAGAAGCCAACCGCACAACCCCCGCCACCAAAGCAACCCGACGCGCAGCGCTCATGAAGACTCCTCACCAGCCAACCAGAACGCCACAAAGTAAAGCACGCCAAAAGGATCCTCCTGATGGCGAACCTCCGCCACCCGCACCGAAGGCACAGCCGCCCCAAGCACCTGCAGCGCAGCCCGCCCCTGCATCAGCAACTCATCCGCCAGCCCAGAGTCCAACCCCAGCAAAGCATCCGAATCTCCACACGCCAAGGCCCGAACCACCCCAGCATCAAACTCATGCGCCCGCGCATCCAAATATCCCGGAGCCTTGAGCGAGCGGCTAGCACTCCCATCAGCCATCACCAGCAACGCAGTCCGCTCCCCAGAGTCAAGCGACCCAGCAAGCGCAGCACACTCAGCAACAGAAGCACCAAAAGGAACGGCCACATAGGACACCGCCCCCTCCCACCCCGCCAACAGGGTCTGCCCAACCCCGAGACTCAACGGCAGCGCCTCAACGACAGACCGAGCGCCAAAAGTCCCATACCCACGAACATCCAACACACCCGAGACAGAAGCCGACTCAGCACCCCCAACGACAACAATCCGAGAAGGTCGCAAAGCCACCAGAGACTCAACAGTCCCAACACAAGCCGCCCGAAGATCCGCGACCACATCCTGCTGCCCACTCAGCGCCCGAACCAAAACGGGAGGATGCGGACACACCGCAGCACCCACGATCATGCAAGCCCCCGAACGGTCCGGGAGGGAGCCCGCCGACCCTGAATTGTGGCAACCATATCCAGCACCTGACGAGTCTCAACCACCTGGTGCACCCGGAATACCCGCGCACCCAACCAGGCGGACACCGCAGTGGTAGCGAGCGTGCCAGTCACCCGCTCCCCCACCGGAAGGTCCAAAGTCTCCCCAACAAAGTCCTTGTTGGACAACGACACCAGCACCGGCCACCCAGTAGCGACCAGCTCCGGCAGCCGCCGGGTCAACTCCAGGGAGTGCCAGGTGTTCTTGCCGAAGTCGTGTGTTGGGTCGATGAGGATCCGCGACCGGTCCACCCCCGCCGCCAACGCCCGCGAAGCCAGCGAGGTGGTCTTGTCCAGGACATCCTGCACCACGTCGGCGTAATACACCCGGTGCGGGCGCGTCCGGGGGTTCAGGCCACCCGCGTGCGAGCACACCAGGCCCGCGTCGAATTCCGCGGCGACCTCGGCCAGCTTCGGGTCGAACCCACCCCAGGAATCGTTGATCAGGTCCGCCCCGGCCTGGCACACCTCGCGGGCCACTTCGGACCGCCAGGTGTCCACACTAAGGATCAGATCCGGAAACTCCGCCCGGACGTTCGCCACGAAATCGACCACCCGGCGAATTTCCTCACTGGTGTCGACCTCTTCGCCCGGTGCCGCTTTCACGCCGCCGATATCGACGATCTCCGCGCCTTCGGCGACCACCTGGCGAACCCGTTCGTAGGCGGCCCGCTCGTCCCAGGTGGCGCCTTTGTCGTAAAAGGAATCGGGTGTTCTGTTGACGATGGCCATGGTCAGCAGGTCGTCGTCGCCGAACTCCCGCCGGCCCAGCCGCAGCACGATTCGCCACACCCTTCCCGCACCGGTCGGTCCCTCACTACGAGCGTACCGGTTGGCACGGGAGATCCCGGGCCGGACGCGTGCTGTGGTCGCGTCCGGCCCGGGATGGCTCAGCGGAGCCCGGTCAGAAGCCCGCCGCCTGTGCGGCGTTGAGCACCGGGATCCAGGTGTTCGACGCGGCCCGCGCGTAGAACGTGTTGGTGCTGCGGTCGCTGCCGGAGACCACGGCGAGCAGCTGGTTGCTCGCGTTGATCACCGGGCCGCCGCTCCAGCCGCCGAAGGCCACGCAGTTGTTGGTGAACAGGTAGGTGTCACCGTTGAAGCCACCCGCGTCGCGGCCGTTGCCGATGCAGCGCAGCTGGTTCTGGCCGCCGTAGAGCTCCTGCGGGTAACCGTGCGTGACGAACCCGTTGATCGTCCCGGTGTTGTTCGGCACCCAGCCCAGGCCGCCGACCACGTTGGTGATCCGGTTCGCGCCCTGCGCGGCGATGGCGATCGCCGACACGTCGTCCTCGTGCACGACGCCGTCGTTGCCGTGGTTGAAGTACGTCGTGGGGATCCAGAAGGTCGCCGCGTTCCACGTGCCCAGCGGGCGCGCGTTGTTGTCGTACGCCGGCACGAAGACCAGGTTCTGGCTCCACAGCTGCTGACCGGGACCGCCCTGGAACACGCAGTGCGCGGCGCTGGCCACGACGCTCTTGCCGGACGAGTTGATGACCGAGCCGGAGCAGACGTAGTTGAGCCCGTCGCGCGGGTTGGTGAAGAAGATCTTGCCGGTCACCCGGGACTTGAAGTCGGCCGTGGTGTAGGGCCGCGCGACCTGCGCGTTGCCGAACACGTCACCACCCGGCGTGAGCACCGGGCTGGCGTTGTCCGGCTGGAACGTCTTGGGCACGTCCTGCGCGACCGGCCGGGCCGCACGCATCCGCTCCGGGGTCCAGTACCGCTCGGCCTGCGCCTGGCTGAGCTGGTTGATCTGCGGTGACTGGGTCGCTCCGGTCGCCGCGGGTGCCGCCGACGAGACAGACGGCGACACCAGGACCGCGGCGGCCGCCCCAGCCACCGTCAAGACGGTCCGGAATAGCAGGGAACGCTGGTTCACATATCCTCCTCGAACTGATTCGAATAGGCGCGAACTACCGGCTCGCCCCGGGCCGGATGGTCGCGCAAGGATGAAGAGCCAGAGAATCTTGCGGAGATACATCTCAAAACTAGGCAAATCGAGTGAAGCCCCGCAAGGCTGCCAATCGGCGCCCGCCGCAGCGCCGAGAGGACCAAGGATGCGTGCGCGTTACGCCCATATACGAAAAAAGCGCACTTCCAGGCCACCTGGCCCGGGAGAATGATATCCGTGTTTTGATCTCCATCCCGCTGGGCGGATCATTTCAGTGCCAGTAATCGCGGTCCGGTAAGCGCAGCCACACATCCGGTGGCCCGCTGATCGCGCGGGTGTCCGGCAGCCGCAGACCCGTGTAGGCGCAGCAGTATCCGACCGCCTCGTGCTGGTAGAGGTAGGACAACAGGACCTCCTCGGCGGAGTCGTTCTCCGCCGCGGGACCGCCCGGGTGCAGGTCCCAGCCGGTGGTCTCGCCGTCCCACGAGACGCTGCCCTGGTTGCCGCTCTTCGGGTTGGCGTAGAGGCCATAGACTTTCGTCCCCACCGACAACGGGTTCACCACACCAGGCGCGGACACCTGATATCCCCACGGCTGGGCCACAACGCAACCTCCGGGCACGTCCGTCGCCCACATCACCAGCAGGCCGTAGTCGGCCCACTCGTAACCGTCCTCGTCCTGCTCGTAAGGCGGGACGAGGACGGCCTCCAGCCGCCGGACCGCCTCCGCTGCGTCGATTCCGGCCACGCATGCCAGCCCCAGACCGTCATTCCAGGCGTCCGCCAGCAACGCGTTGAGCCGCTCCGCCTCCACAACGGCAGAACTCTCCACTTCGGACAGTGACCCGGCGCCACCGAACAGATCCCGGTGCGGACCGGCCAACGCGAGCCGCTGCGGTGACCAGCCGGCCATCATCTCCCGCGCCGGATCCGCCCCAGCGGCAACCAAAGCGCGCGCGTTGTCCGGCTGGTTGGCATAGACCGCCCGCCACAACGCCGTCCGGCCCTCGTACACCACGTCGACATCCCGGACCCGGGCCGCCAGCTCCGCCACGACATACGCTGATCCGCTCTCCGCCGCCAGCTGCAGCGGCGACCCCGACCACCGGATCTCCTGGTCCGGGTCCGCGCCCTCGGCCAACCGCGACCGGACCAGATCCAGGTCGCGCCAGCTGTTGTGGCCCATCCCATGCCATGCGTCAGAAACCATGGCGCACAGCATGGCCTGGCGCGATTGTCTCCGTGTCCAATTCGGAGAAATCCGGATATGGTCCGGCCCATGGTGACCTTCCAGGTGGACGACGTGACGCCGGCGGCGGAGAAGCTCGGGACGCGGCCGCTGGCGAGCCTGTTCCCGGACGCGCTCGCGGTCGGCCCGGGACCGGAAGTCGTTGCACCGGACGGAGTGCACCCGTTGCTCAGCGCGGTGGGGCGGGCGTTCGCGGATCATCGGCCGTTGGTGCTGTCACCGGACGCGGTGTGGCTGACCATCCTGCAAGGCGTGGCGCAGCACGTGAAGCTGAAGGCCGAGGAGCTGCGCCCGTTGCTGGTCAACCACTCCGGCAAGAAACGGCTCGAGGTGTCGCTCACCGGGCCGATGCCGGGCGATGAGGCGTCCTGGCTGGACATCACGGAGACGTTTCTCGACCAGTACCGAGGTCGAGCGGATGGCCGGTCGGATCATCCTGCTCGATGCGTACGGCGGTGAGGTGATCACCGGCTGGGTCACCCGGTTCTACCCATATCTACAGGTCGACGGCATGGCCGACGTTCCGAACCCGTTGCTGGAACTCAGGGTCGGCGAACCGCGCAACATGCGGACCGACGGCGACCACACGGGCGCGGGAATCAGCAGCCGCCAGGTGCCCGCCACGCTGTCGAAGGTCGTCGTGAACGTCAACGACCAGACCGCGGGCGACAACCGCGTGGTGGCCCTGCAAGCAGGTCTGATCGGCGTCGCGCAGGACGACGACGGCGCGCTGCGGCCGGTCGCGGGCTGGTGTTTGACGAACGCCGAGATCCAGCTCGACGAACTGCTCGACCGGATCGCGCGGGACCACGAGACGACCCCACCGCGGCAAGGCCTGGTTCCCGACGGTCCGGCGGACCTGATCGCGCTGTACCGCCGGTTCGGCTCGGCGAGCCTGTTCGGCGGCGCCTGGCGGCTGCTGTCCTTCGACCAGCATCGCCAGGCCGGCTGGGTCACTGTGATCTTCGACCTGGCCGACGGCCGGAGTATCGGCTACATGGGCAGCGACGAGGACGTCGAGTGGGTCGCCCTCCGCGAGGGCGAGGACGAGCCGATGCTGCCGGTGTACGGGACATCACTGGCGATGCTGCTCAACACCGCGCTGGACTCGGACGGCGAGTTCGAGCACCTGCGGACCAGGCAGCGGCCTCAGCTGTTCTTCTGATCGCCGCTCACGGTCCGGCGGCGGGTGGCCCAGCGGCTTGTCTCGGCCGTCACGATGTCGTTCACGGCGTTGACGAGCTTGCGCTGGGCCGCTTGGGACAGGCGGTCGTCGCGCAACATGTGCTCGTGGATCGCCGTGCGCAGCTCGGCCCAGGCGCTGCCGAAGGCGATCCAGTTCTCGTGCCAGTCGAAGATCCGGCGTGATCCCGTGAGCACCAGGGAGATGGCGGCCAGGGTCGCGGTGCCCCAGGCGCTGGCCTGCAACGCGGCCGCCAGGGTGGTGGCCGCGGCGGACAGCAGGAGCAGGATCTCCGTGGCCATGTGCGCGATCCGGGACCGGTTGCGGTGCTGGGCGTACCAGTCCTGCTGGCGGGTCGCCAGGGTCAGCGCGGGGTCCGGGGTGTCCCAGGGGTCGTCGTCGTCGTTCTGCGGCCGCATGGTGGCGCAGTCTAGATCTCCCGGGCTCGCAGGATCTTGCGCAGGATCTTGCCCGCGGGTGACTTGGGGATCTGGTCGATGAACTCGACCTGCCGGACCTTCTTGTACGGCGCCACCCGTTCGGCCACGAACGCCTGGATGTCCTCGGCGGTCAGTGCCGGGTCCGCGGCCGTGACGAAGGCCTTGGGCACCTCGCCGGCCTCCGGGTCGGCCACGCCGATCACCGCCGCGTCCGCGATCCCGGGGTGGGTCAGCAGCACGGCCTCCAGCTCGGCCGGTGCGACCTGGAACCCCTTGTACTTGATCAGCTCCTTCAACCGGTCCACCACGGTGAAAACACCGTCCTCGGTGACCGTAACGATGTCACCGGTGTGCAGGAACCCATCCGTGTCAACGGTCGCGGCGGTGGCGTCGGGGTTGTTCAGGTAGCCCTGCATGATGTTCGGGCCGCGGCACCAGAGCTCGCCGCGGTCGGCGTCCTCGCCGGTCACCGGGTCCACAACGCGGGCCTCGACGCTCGGCATGAGCACACCGATCGACCCTCGGGAGATGTCCGGCCGGTCCACTGGGATGCCGTGAGTGCACGGGCTCGACTCGGTCAGACCGTAGCCCTGCAGAACGGTCGTGTTCAGGCGCCGGGCCAGGGTGCCGGCGATGTCGGCGTCGAGCGGGGCCGCCGCGGACAGCACGACCTTGACGCAGCTGAGGTCGAACTGGTCCGCCAACGGGCTTTTGGCCATGGCCACGGCGATCGGCGGGGCGACGAACACGTTGTCGATGCGGTGCTCGGCGATGGTGCTGAGGAACTGATGGAAGTCGAAGCGCGGCAACGTGATCAGCGTGCCCCGGTGGTACAGGGTGGCGTTCATGATCCCGGTGATGCCGTAGATGTGGTACAGCGGCAGCACGGCGAGCGACCGGGTCCCCGGACGCATGTCGATGATCGGCCACACCTGCAACGTGTTCGCCACCAGGTTGCGATGGGTGAGCAGCACGCCTTTCGGCAGTCCGGTCGTGCCTGAGGAGTACGGCAGCGCGGCCAGGTCCTCGACGGTCCCTTGTGGACTCGCTCCGGTCTCCTCGATCCGGTCCCGTGCCCGCAACAGCAGCCGCGCACCGGAATCCTTGACCTGGTAGGCGATCTCCCGGTCAGTCGACAACGGGTTCATCGGTGAGACAGCGGCGCCCGCCTTGAGCACCCCGTGAAATACCACCGGATAGTCGGCGGTGTTCGGCATGACCATCGCGACGACATCGCCCTCGCCGATCCCCCGCGACGTCAGCTCGGCGGCCAGTTCGTCAATCGCGGCAACGAGTTCGGCGTAGGTGTACTGGACGCCGGAGGCGCCGTCGATCACGGCGGGCCGCTGGGCGTCCTGCTCGGACAGCTCGCCGAACAACAGTCCGGGCAGGCTGACATCGGGGATTTCGACGTCAGGGTAGGAACTGCGGATGACCATGCTGACCTCCGGGACGCGGCATCCGAGGATTGCAGCACCTATGCGGGCGCCAGGGCAAGGCTACGCACGAGGTCGGCGTCATGCTGGGCAGCGATCCGCTCTTCGGCGGTGGCGAGTTCGAGCCGGACCGGGATGTCCTTGTGGTGCGGGGTGCCCGCGATCGGGTCGCGGTCGGCGGCGTCGGTGATCATGTTGATCCGCGGGCCGTTGGTGACCCGGCCGCCCTTGCCGTCCGGCACGGACATGCCGAACCCGTGCGGCAGAGCCAGTTGGCCCTTGCGCAGGCTGTCGTCGATCTCGGCGTGCACGACGATCCGGCCGACCCGCGTGACCACCGCGACCCAGTCCCCGGCCGCCGCGCCGATCGCGGCCAGGTCGTCGGTCCGCACGCGCAGGGCGCCGTCCAGGTCGGTCTTGCGCCAGGCCGGCGGCCGCAGGATCTGGTTGGCGTTGTGGCTGCGGCGTTGCCCGTTGATCAGCGAGAACGGGTACTCCGGGTCCGGCTTGTCCTTCGCCGGATCGAGCCGGCCCAGCCAGGCCAGCAGTTCCGGGACGGCCAGCTGGATCCGTTCGGCTCGGACCAGGTCCCAGACCTCGTCGTACTCGTGCGTGCTGAACGCGAGCCCGCTCTCGCTGGCGATCACCCGGTCGAACAGCTCGTCGCCCAGCGCGGGGCCTTCCAGCGATGTCCCCAAAGCCCGTTGCACGGCAACGGGCATCCGCCGCGCGGCGGCGTGACACCCCGCCCACAACACGGCCGCCGACGCGGCCCCATCGGGCAGAGTCTGGCCGAGCGTGCGGTACAACAGGATCGGCACGATCGCGGGATGGGTGATCACCGGGCGGGCGCGCTTCAGCAACGCCGACCGGTCGGTCCGGGCGACCTCGGTCAGCTCGTCCACAGTGGATCGGTCGGGCAGCGCGCCGAGCCGTTCGAACAGCTGCGCGTAGATCTCCGCCTCGACAAGCGTTCCCGGCAACGGCGCGAACAACGGCCTGCGCAGCTGGAAGTAGTTGGTCGGCCACTCGAAGTCGAAGAAGGTGAACTCCCACTTCTCGTGCTGGGAGGCCGCGGGCAGCACGTACTCGGCCAGCGCGGCCGACTCGGTGTAGGCCACGTCGATCACCACCGACAGCTCGGCCCGCTGGAACGCCTGCTCCACTGTGGACGAGTTCGCGGCGGTGTTCGCCGGGTTGGACGACTCCACCCACAGCACGCGGGCGCGGTTCGGGTCCTCGGCGAGGAACTCCTCGGCGAGGGTGTTCAACGGCAGCAGGCCGCCGATGTACTCGAAGCCGGTGATCTCCGAGCGCTCCCCCTTGGAGTCGCTCCACAGCGGCATCAGCCACGAGTGCAGCGCGTTCGTGCCCGGCCGGCCGAAGTGACCGGTCAGCAGGAACAGCAGCTTCTCCAGGTAGCTGTTCAGAGTGGAGTTCCGGCCCTGCTGGATGCCCAGCTCGACCCGCACGGTCATCGCCTCGGCCTCGAGGATCAGGTCCACCGCCCGGTCAACGTCCACACGGGACACTTCGGCGTGCGCGATCCACTCGTCGACCGGGACCTGCCGCAGCGCCTGGGCGACCTCGGCGAAGCCTTCGGTGCGTGCGGCCAGGAACTCCGTGTCCTGTCCGCCGCGGTCGGCCACGAGCGCCAGGATCGCGCCCAGCAGATAGGCATCCGTGCCCGGCCGCAGGGCCAGATGGACGTCGGCGACGGCAGCGGTCTCGGTCCGGCGCGGGTCGACCACGATCATCTTGCGGTCCGGGTTGTTCTTGATCTCGTTGACCACATTGCGTGCACGGTTGAACCCGTGTGCCAGCCAGGGGTTGCAGCCGAGCACGACCAGCAGGTCGCATTCCTCGACGCCCTCGGAGGTGTGGCACAGCTGGCTGCCGAACATCTTGCCGTTGACCCAGAAGTCACCGGTCTTCTCCTGTGACAACGCGCCGAAGAACCGCGTGGAGTTCATCCACTTCAACAAGGCGTGGCCGTACGCGCCGCCGGAGTGGTTGCCCTGCCCACCCGCGCCGACGTACGCCATCGACCCCGGCCGCCCGGCCGCGGAATCGGCGTTGCGGATCTCCAGCAGCCGCGCGGCGATCTCGGTCAGGGCGACGTCCCAGCCGATCGGCTCGTGTGTCCCATCGGGACGGCGCCGCAGCGGTGTGGTCAGGCGGTCGTTGTGGTTTCCGTACCAGGTCAGCCGTTGCGCCTTCTGGCAGAGGTACCCGGCGGTGCGCGGGTTGTCCTTGTCGCCGCGGATCCGGGTGATCGAGCGGCCGTCGGTCCGCACTTCCAGCCCGCAGTTGACGTAACAGAGGCTGCACGCGGTCTTGTGCCAGTCGTTCACGCGATCTCCCGGACCATGTCGATGGCCTTGGCCAAAGTGGTGAGCTTGGCGTCCAGGGTGTCCCCGGCCGGGTAGAGCCGGACGGTGTCCACACCGGACTCTTTCCACACGCGCAACCGTTCGCGCACCATGGGTTCGGTGCCGATCAAGGTCGTGCCGAGCACCATCTCGTCGGTCACCAGACCGGCCGCGCCGTCCCGGTCGCCGCCCTGCCAGCGTTCCCGGACCTCGGCGGCGACCTCGGCCCAGCCCTGCCTGCTGTACGCCTGGTTGTAGAAGTTCGTTGTGGCGGAACCCATCCCGCCGAGGCTGAAGGCGAGTTCCTTCTTGCGCCCGGCGACCATGGCCCGCAGCGCGTCCTCGTCCGGCGCGAACGCCACTTCCGCGCCCTGGCAGATGTCCAGGTCCGCGCGGGTCCGGCCGGACCGTGCCAGGCCTTCGTCGAGGTGCGCGAAGTAGGCCTCGGCGGCGCCCTCGGGCACGAAACTGGTGCCCAGCCAGCCGTTCGCGATCTCGCCGGTCAGCCGGAGCATCGCGGGCGACAGAGTCGCGAGGTAGACCGGGATGTCGTGCAGCGGCCGGGTGGACAGCCGCATCGGCCTGGCGTCCCCGCCCGGCAGCGGGATCTCGAACTCCTTGCCGCTGAACGAGATCTTGCCGCCGTCGAACACCCGCCGGATGATCTCCACGGTCTCGCGCGTGCGGCTCAGCGGACGTGCGAACGGCACGCCGTGCAGGCCTTCCATCACCTGCGGGCCGGAAGCGCCCAGGCCCAGCAGGAACCGGCCGCCGGACAGGTTCGACAACGTGATCGCGGTCTGCGCCACGGCGACCGGTGTGCGGGTGCCGACCTGCATGATCCCCGACCCCAGCAGCATCCGTTCGGTGCGCGCCGCGTAGTAGCCCAGCGCGGACGGGCCGTCGGAACCCCAGGCCTCGGCCACGAAGCAGATGTCGAGCCCGAGTTTCTCGGCCTCCACAACGAAAGTGGTCTGCTCGGCCCAGCCGCTGGACGCTTCGACCGTCGTCGCGGTGCGCATCAGGACTCCGTGCCGATGTCCGGCCCCGCCGGCGGATCCTCGGCAATCTTCTTGATGTGCTCGAGGGTCGCGGTGATGTTGCGTTCGAACTCCCGCATCCGGACGAAGACGATCTTCTCTTCCTTGTCCGGCATCCGGTCGATGGCCAGCGACAGGCCGGACCGGCCGGGTCCCATCTGCATCCACTCGGACAGCTTCGTGCCGCCGTCCTTGGCCTCCAGGCGGAACCGCCAGACCGCGGTCGGGTTGTTTGGGTTCTCCACCGCCCACGCGAACACCCGCTCGGGCTCCAGTTCGACGACGTGCGAGGTGGTCGACCACTTGCCGAGGTCCTTGTGCTCGCTGTGCCCGACGAACCGCGCGCCGACGGCCGGCCCGGTGACCCCGTCGAGCCACTCGACGGCCTGGAGTTCGCTGCTCATCGACGGCATCAGCCCGACATCGGCGACCAGCGCCCACACGCGCTGGGGTGACGCGTCGATCCAGGTCTCCACCTCGACCGTGGGGACGTCCGCGTACCGCGCACCCGTCCACTCCATCGCGAGATCAGCCTCCTTCGCCCGGCTGACCTCTAGAGTTGCGTAGATAGACTCACCCTGTCAAGCGGCTCAGCCGAACCGGCGGACCACCTCCGGGTGGGTCTTGAGCCGCTCGGGATAGCCCGGGCCCATCCGCATGGCCGTGTCCTCGGCCTTCAGCGGTTCGCCGCAGTGCGAACAGACCACTTCGGCGTGCACGTCGTGATCACACGTGTCGTGGTGGAACGTGATCGGCGGCCCTTCCGGACCGGCCAGCCACTTGTCCCCCCACCGCGTCATCGCGCCGAGCACGCCGAAGAAGTCCCGGCCCTTCTCGGTGAGCAGGTAGTCGTAGCGCGGCGGCTGGTCCTGGTAGGCCTTCTTCTCCAGCAACCCCTCCTCGACCAGCCGGTTCAGCCGGTCGGTCAGCGTGTTGCGGGCGATGCCGAGAGTGTGCTGGAACTCGTCGAACCGCCGGACGCCGTAGAACGCCTCACGCAGCACCAATGGGGTCCACCAGTCGCCGAGCAGGTCCATCGTGCGCGCGATCGAGCACGGCCACCGGGCGAACGACGTTCTCTTCATGACCCGAGGATAGGCGAGTCTCCCATTGAGACCTACCTGGTGAGCACGTCCACTCCGGGCAGGTGCAGCTGCCCGGTCAACAACGGGTCGAACGCCGTCTCGCCGCCGAGGTACCTGCGGAGGAACGCGGCCAGGTAGGTCGTGGCGGTCGCGCGTTCCTGCGGCTCGGTGAGTTGCTTCTCGTCGGCATTGGTGTCGGTGTTCGCGCAGTGCCCCGGTTGCGGCCTGGCCCGCTGGCCCAGTTGCGCGGCGCGTTCGACATCGTCATGGGCGACGACCTGGCCGCTGGACGGCGACCACTGGACGTTGAGGAAGTTGTGGTTGGCGCCGTGCATGAGCACCTGCGAGATGCGCTTTTCGTTGCGCCCGGCGGCGTTGGTGAAGTAGTCGTGCGCAGCCGGGTTGGTCACCGGGTCGCAGCCGCCCATGAGCAGCTCGAACGGGATCTTGGTGATCCGGTAGTCGTCGTTCTCGGGCGCCTCGGGGTCGGGCGCGTAGTAGCCCGCGGCCGCCAGCGGGACAACGGCTTTCACCGTCACCCCGGCGGGCCACTGTCCCCTGTGGACATCCGCGGCCTGGTACACGACCGCCCGTCCGCCACGGGAGTGACCGACCGTGCCGACGTTGTTCAGGTCGACGTGTCCACGGAAGTCCTTGCTGAGCTTGCCCGCCAGCGGTCCGGTGCCCTTTGCGGACAGTTCCTGCCACATCGCCAGGTGCTTGTTGATCAGTGCCGCACGAGCCATATCCGCGGCCTGCCCGCCCTCACCGGCGTTGACACCGTTAGCACTGACCGAAACCACGACGTAGCCATGCCGAGCCAGCTCCTTGCCGACGTAGTCGAACCCGCGGTAGCTGGGCATCGGCGGGGTGCCGGGCGCGCAGGGCCACTGGGTGAGCAGCGCGGCGGTACGCTGGATCGTGGCCTCAGCCTGGGCACGCACCGCCGGGTCCTTGCTGGCGCCGGGGCCGCTGAGCACCGGCAACGCGGCCATGTACTCGTTCCCGGCCTGCCGGTCGGCGCAGGTCTCCCACTGGCCGTGGAGGAACACCACCAGTGGGTGGACGCCTTGCCGGATGTTGCTTGGATACTGAACGGACGCGGTGAGCTCGATGTCCGCGAGGGCGGTGCCGTCGGAGTTGTGAAACCCAGGCACCTGGAACGCGGTGTCCCCCAAGCTGTACCCGGCGGACACCACGCTCGCGCTGTCCGGTGCGGACAGTCCCTGACCGGCCAGCGCGGCCGCGACGACGAGTTTGGCAAGGATCATGCCGGACAACGTAGGGACGAAATGTCAGGAACCTGTGTAGACGCTGTCATCCCCTCGTTCAGTCCAGTGGCGGTTCGTCGTCCGCCCATGGGTGTTCGGCCTCCAGCTGAGTCGCCAGCCGCAGCAGCATCGGTTCGCTGCCGAGGCCGCCGACGAACTGGACACCGAGCGGCAGGCCCGTGACAGTGCGGTGCAGGGGCAGGGAGATCGCCGGGCGGCCGGTGATGTTCGCGAGCTGGGTGTACGGCACCGGCGCCAGGTTGGCGATGACGGTTTCCTTCCACGCCTTGGACTTCGCGAACTGGCCGACCAGGCCCGCGCCGAGCAGCACGGTGCCCACCTGACGCACGAGCGCGGGCGGGTCCAGCTCGCCGATCTTCACCGGCGGCCCGGCCAGCGTCGGGGTCAGCAGCAGGTCGTAGGTCTGGTGGAACGCGGCCAGGTCGCGGGCGTAGATGTTCCACCTGTTGTGCAGGTCGATGTACTCGGTGGCGCGCATGGCCCGTGCCGACGCGGCCAGCAGGCGGGTGTCCAGTTCGAACTCCTTCGGCCCGGCACCGACATTCCGGCGGATCTCGGCCATGGTCGCCGCGGCCTGGACCGCCCACAGCGCGAGGAAGTCGGCCGCCAGCGCGCGCCCGTCCACCGGCATGTCGACCGGCGTCACGTCGTGGCCGAGCTTGGTGAGCAACGCCGTGGTCGCGTCGACTGCTTTGACCGCCTCGGCATGCACGGGTTTGCCGAGCGGCGAGTCGGTCAGGAACCCGATCCGCAGCCTGCCCGGTTCCTGCCGGGCCAGTTCGGCGTATGAGGCGTCCGGGCGGGCGGCCAGGTATGGGCCGCCGAGGTCGGGCCGCCAGGTCAGGACGTCCATCATCGTCGCGGTGTCCCGGACGGTCCGCGAGATCACGCCGTCGGTCGCGGCGCCGTGGATGCCCTCCGCACGGTCGGGACCCGCGGGGACCAGGCCACGGCCGGGTTTGAGGCCGACCAGACCGCAGCACGCGGCCGGGATGCGGATCGAGCCACCGCCGTCGCTCGCACCCGCCACCGGGACGATGCCCGCCGCAACCGCCGCGCCGGTCCCACCGGACGACCCTCCTGGGGTGTGGTCGGTGTTCCACGGGTTACGGGTCGGCCCGGTCGCGTCCGACTCGGTGACCGCCTTGGTGCCGAACTCGGGCGTGGCCGTCTTGCCGAAGATGACGAGGCCGGCGTCCAGCCAACGCTCGACCACCACGGCGTGCTGCTCGGCCGGGTGACGGCTCAACGACCGCGAGCCGCTGCCGGTCGGCAGGCCCTGGTAGTGCTGGCCCAGGTCCTTGATCAGGAACGGCACCCCGGCGAACGGACCGGACAGCTCCTGGGCGGCCCGCTCGCGGGCGATGTCGTACATCGGCCGCACGATGGCGTTGAGCCGGCCGTTGACCTGCTCGGCCCGCGCGATGGCGGTCTCCACCAGCTCGGACGGGCTGACCTCGCCCTTCGTCACCAGCTCGGCCAGGCCCACGGCGTCGAACCGCCGGTACTCGCGGTAGTCCATTACCGGACAGTAGGCCATGGGTCCGCCGAGGCGTACCCGTCGGGCGCACCGAGTTTCCGGATAACGAAATCGTTGCGATCCCAGACCTGGCCATGATCCGCACGTCCTTGAGAGGGACAGGGGAATGAGCGAGGGGAAGAAAGGATGTTCCGCAAAGCAACTCTCGCCCTGGCCGCCCTCGTGGCCATGGTCTTCATCGTGCCGATCAGCGCGTCGGCAGCATCCCCGTACTGCGGGATCACGTGGGGCTCGCTGGAGAAGTCCGCCGCCAGCACCCAGACAGCCGAACTCACCGACATCCGCGCCGGCCAGCACGACTGCTACGACCGGCTCGTCTTCGATTTCCGTGGGAACGTCAACGGCTACCGCGTCGGCTACGTCGACCAGGTGACCGAGGACCCCACCGGCAACCCGGTCCCGCTGCGCGGCGGTGCCCGGCTCGCCGTCACCGTGCGGGCTCCCGCGAACGACTCGGCCGGGAACCCCACCTACACCTTCACCAACCGCGCGGAACTGGTGAACGTCACCGGTTTCCAGACCTTCCGGCAGGTCGCCTGGGCGGGGTCGTTCGAGGGGTACACCTCCGTCGGGCTCGGCGTCCGTGCACGGCTGCCGTTCCGGGTGTTCACGCTGCCCGGGCGGATCGTCGTGGACGTGGCCCACTTCTGGTGATGACCGAGGCGTGGCGCGGGTTTCCGCGCCACGCTCGTCACGGCTCGAGGTCTGTGCGGGCCTGTCCGGTGCCCGGATCGAAGGGGAACGACACGTGCTGGTGGACCATCAGCCACTCGCCGTTTCTCCGTTGGAACACACGAGTTCCGCGGGACCAGCTCTCGGCTCCGTCGTGGGTCATCCGGTTGAGTCCCCACGCGACCGCGATGTCCTCCCGGACCAGGACCTTCAAGTCGGGGACGGTCCAGGTCACCGTGCCTTCGGCCTGGTCAAGGCCGCGGCCGCAGTGTTCGCGGACCTCGGCGACGCTCTCGACCTGGAGCGGTGCTTCGTGTTCGTAGGACACGACGTCCTCGGCGATGTGCGCCATCATCCCGTCGAGATCCTTGCGGGCCGTGCCTTCGTACCAATCCTCATGCAGGGCACGGATTTCCTCATCGTCCGGGATCTGCTGCGGGAACGAGTGGTGTTCGTGGGCGATCAGCCAGCCGCCGTTCTCCTTGCGCAGCCCCAAAGTCAGCCGGAGATCTCCTGGGGTGGCCGGTTCGCCGCAACGGAGCAGCGCTTCCGCGAAGGCAACGTCGTCTCCCGCGGTGATGTCGAGGTTCTGGAGTTCGAAGATCGCGCCTTGCCGCAGCCACTCGAAGAACGGCGGCCACGTCCGGGTGTAGGCGTCCAGGCCGCGGACGTTCGCCGGCACGTCGAACATCACCACATCGGGTGTGTGGTTCGCCGTGGTGGTAGCCAGATCGTTGCCCCGCACGGCCGTGATCCAGCGTTGCACCAGGTCACGGATCTCCTGTTCATTGGTCATACCCGTAGAACCCGCCGCGGTCCCGGGAGTCATCGCGATGTGACCGTCGTCACACTCGCGCCGGATACATCGAATCCGTCTTCAGGCACGTGTCCGCCAGAGGGTGGAAACCGCCGTTTTTGCTGGGGTATCAACAACGCCGGTGGTTTATGGTCCATCAGAGGGGAAATGGGAATGAGCGATGCGGACGAGCACGCCCCCAGGGGTGAGGACTTGAATGAGGGCATCCTGGCCGAGTTCCGGGCCAACCAGGGCAAGGTGGGCGGCCTCTTCGAGAACATGAACCTGGCGCTGCTGACCACCACCGGCGCCAAGACCGGACGGAGAACCACGACACCCATCACGTATTTCACCGAGGCGGGCCGCTACCTCCTGGTCGCCTCCAACTTCGGCCGCGACCACCACCCGGCCTGGTTCCACAACATCCTGCAGGACCCGGTGGTCACCCTGGAGATCGGCACGGAACAGTTCCGCGGCCGCGCCACGATAACCGAAGGCGCCGAACGCGACCGCCTTTTCGCGTACGTCTCGGAGAAAATCCCCGGTTATCGAAAACACCAAAGCGGAACGACGAGAATCATCCCCGTCGTGGTGATAGAACGGATCGAGTGAGGGCGGGGTAAGGCACCGAACCCGATCACGACCCGGCGTTGCCGGCCGCCACCGGCACCGCCGAGCTGACCTGGCCCACCCTTACCTGCGGACGGCGCTGGTCCGGGTCGACCCCGCACACCGGCATCACGGACACGCACCTGGCGGCAGTCCGGGACTTCCTCGCCCAGTAGCATCGCTGCTCGGTGTGCCGTTGCGACCCCGGAGGCAGTTCTTGATGGCCGATGTCCCTACCGTTCTGCTCAACAACGGTGTGCATATGCCGCAGGTCGGTTTCGGCACGTCACAGATACGCGACCACGACGCCGCCGAGGTGGTGGGGCAGGCGCTGGAGGTGGGCTACCGGAGCATCGACACGGCGGCCATCTTCGGCAACGAGAAGGGTGTCGGCGAGGCGCTGAAGCGGTCCGGGATCCCGCGGCACGAGCTGTTCGTCACCACGAAGCTCTGGAACACCGCGCATGGTTACGAACCCGCCCTCAAGGCGTTCGACGAGAGCCTCCGGCGGCTGGGCCTGGAGTACATCGACCTGTACCTGGTCCACTGGCCGGCCCCGGCGCGCGGTGAGTACGTGCACACCTGGAAGGCGCTGGAGAAGATCGCCGCGGACGGCCGGGCCCGCGCGGTGGGGGTGTCGAACTTCCAGATCCCGCATCTGCGCCGGTTGTCCGAGGAGACCAGCACGGTCCCGGCGGTGAACCAGATCGAGCTGCACCCGATGCTGGTCCAGTCGAACCTCCGCGCGTACCACAGCGAGCACGGGATCATCACCGAGGCGTGGAGCCCGCTCGCCCGCGGCCAGGCCATCGCCAACGACGAGATCCGGTTCATGGCCCAGAAGTACGGCAAGACCCCGGCGCAGATCATCCTGCGCTGGCACCTCGAACTGCGGCACGTGGTCATCCCGAAGTCGGTCGGCCGGATGCGCGAGAACCTGGACATCTTCGACTTCGAACTCGACGAGGACGACGTCCACGCCCTGTCCGACCTGCACGACGACACCCGGGTGGGCCCCCACCCCGACAACTTCTCGTGATCCTGCGGCCGGCCATCCTCGACGATGTCGAGGCGGTCCTGAAGTTCTGGCTCGACGCGGCGGAGAACGACGACCGCCCGGCGGACACCGCCGAGGCCGTGCGGACACTCATCGAACGCGACCCGGCCGCGCTGTGCCTGGCCGTGGACGAGGACGGGATCGTGGGCACGCTGATCGCGGGATGGGATGGGTGGCGCTGTCACCTCTACCGGCTCGCGGTCCGGCCCGGCCGGCGGCGGCAGGGCATCGCGGGTACGCTGCTGGCCGCCGCCGAACAGCGGTTCCGCGAGTTCGGCGCGGGCCGCGTCGACGCGATGGTCCTCGACGACAACGACCTCGGCCAGAACCTGTGGACCCGCAGCGGGTACCAGCGTCAGGACAACTGGTCCCGCTGGGTCAAACCCCTCGCCTGACAAGCAAAACGCCCAGCCGGGTCCGGCTGGGCGCTTGTCCGCGATCAGTTCGCGTACGCCTCCAGCGGCGGGCAGGAGCAGACCAGGTTGCGGTCGCCCTTGGCACCGTCGATCCGGCGCACCGGCGGCCAGACCTTCGGCGCCGCAGTGCCCGCCGGGTAGGCGGCCTCGAGACGGGTGTAGGGGTGGTCCCAGTCGCCCGCGATCGATGCGGCGGTGTGCGGGGCGTTGTGGAGGGGGTTGTCGTCGGCGGGCCAGTCGCCGGCCGCGACCTGGTCGATCTCCGCGCGGATGGCGATCATGGCGTCGCAGAAGCGATCCAGCTCGGCCAGGTCCTCGCTCTCGGTGGGCTCCACCATGAGCGTGCCCGCGACCGGGAACGACATCGTCGGCGCGTGCAAACCGTAGTCCGCCAAGCGCTTCGCGACGTCATCGACCGTGACGCCCGAGGTCTTGGTGATCTCCCGCAGGTCCAGGATGCACTCGTGGGCGACGAACCCGCCCTCGCCGGTGTACAGCACCGGGTAGTACTCGTTCAGCCGCCGCACGATGTAGTTCGCGTTGGCGACAGCGGTCAGAGTCGCCTGGCGCAGACCGGGACCGCCCATCATCCGGACGTACGCCCACGAGATCGGCAGGATCGACGCGCTGCCCCACGGCGCCGCGCTGATCGGGCCGATGCCGCTCTTCGGGCCCGCGTTCGGCTGCAGCGGGTGGTTCGGCAGGAACGGCGCCAGGTGCTCGCGCACGCCGATCGGGCCGACACCCGGGCCACCGCCACCGTGCGGGATGCAGAACGTCTTGTGCAGGTTCAGGTGTGAGACGTCCGACCCGAACTTCCCGTACTGCGCCAACCCAATGAGGGCGTTGAGGTTCGCACCGTCCACATAGACCTGTCCGCCCGCGTCGTGCACCAACGCGCAGACCTCGCGCACGGTGTCCTCGTACACGCCGTGGGTGGACGGGTAGGTGATCATGATCGCGGCGAGGTCGTCGCGGTGCTCACGGACCGACTCGCGCAGGTGGTCCATGTCGATGTTCCCGTTGTCGTCACAGCGAACCACGGCGACGCGCATCCCGGCCATGACCGCGCTCGCCGCGTTCGTGCCGTGCGCGCTCGACGGGATCAGCACGACGTCGCGGGCGTTGTCGCCGCGGTCCCGGTGGTACGCGCGAATCGCCAGCAGACCGGCGAACTCGCCCTGGCTGCCCGCGTTGGGCTGCAGGGAAACCGCGTGGTAGCCGGTGATCTGGGCGAGCCAGTCCTCCAGGTCGGTGACGATCTTCAGCAGCCCGGCGGCGTCCTCGGCCGGCGCGAACGGGTGCAGCGAGGAGAACTCCGGCCAGGTGATCGGCTCCATCTCCGCGGTGGCGTTGAGCTTCATCGTGCACGACCCCAACGGGATCATGCTCCGGTCCAGCGCGACGTCCTTGTCCGACAACGCCCGCAGGTAGCGCAGCAGCGCGGTCTCCGAGCGGTGCGTGTGGAACACCGGGTGCGTCAGGTACTCCGACGTGCGGTGCAGCTGCGCCGGGATGACGTCCGAAGTGGACAGATCGAGCGCGTCCGCGTCCGCCGTGAGCCCGAACGCCTCCCACACCAGGGAAAGGTGTGCGCGGGTGGTGGTCTCGTCGCAGGAGATCGAGATGTGGTCGCCGTCCACCTGCCAGAGGTTGACGTCCAGGTCCCGCGCCGCCCGCACGATGTCCGAGGCCCGGCCCGGAACGCGCACCCGCAGCGTGTCGAAGAACTGGTCGTGCACGACCTCGACGCCGCCGGCCCGCAGACCGGCGGCCAGCACGACGGCCATCCGGTGGGCCCGCGCGGCGATCTGCTTGAGGCCCGCGGGACCGTGGTAGACCGCGTACATCGACGCGACGACCGCGAGCAGGACCTGCGCGGTGCAGATGTTGCTGGTCGCCTTCTCGCGGCGGATGTGCTGCTCACGGGTCTGCAGCGCGAGCCGGTAGGCCATCGAGCCGTCCGCGTCGGTGCTCACCCCCACCAGCCGGCCGGGCAGCTGGCGCTCCAAACCCTTGCGCACGGCCATGTACCCGGCGTGCGGGCCGCCGAAGCCCATCGGCACACCGAACCGCTGGGTCGTACCGACCACGACGTCCGCGCCGATCTCACCCGGCGACCGCAGCAGCGTCAGCGACAGCAGGTCCGCCGCCACGACGACCTGGGCACCCCGCGAGTGCGCCTCGGCGATCAGCTGCGAGTGGTCCCGCACGACACCCGAACCACCCGGGTAGGACAGCAGCACCCCGAAGAAGTCACCCTCGGGCAGGCCGTGGGTCAGGTCGGCGACGACGACCTCGATGCCCAGCGGCTCCGCGCGGGTCTCGATGACCGCGATGGTCTGCGGGAACGTGTCGGCGTCGATCACGAACCGGGCCGAGCGCGACTTCCCACCGCGCCGCACCAGGGTCATCGCCTCGGCGGCCGCGGTGGCCTCGTCGAGCATGGACGCGTTGGCGACCGGCACGCCCGTGAGGTCGGCCACCATGGTCTGGAAGTTCAGCAGCGCCTCGAGCCTGCCCTGCGAGATCTCCGGCTGGTAGGGCGTGTACGCCGTGTACCAGGCCGGGCTCTCCAGCACGTTGCGCAGGATCACCGGCGGGGTCTGGGTGCCGTAGTAGCCGAGGCCGATCATCTGCGTCATCGGCCGGTTACGCGCCGCGAGCGCCCGCAGCTCGGCCAGCGCCTCGGTCTCGGTGGCGGCCGGCGGCAGGTGCATCGCCAGGTTCGTCTCGCGGATCGACGCGGGCACCGCGCGCTCGGCCAGGTCGTCCAGCTCGGCGGCGCCGATCGCCTCGAGGATCCGGGTCAGCTGCTCGGGGCGCGGCCCGATGTGCCGGTCGGTGAACGGCGTGCCGTGCTCAAGCGCGGCGAGGGACATCCGGTCCAGTGACATCTCGGCAGTCATCTCGGCCTCCGGGCGGGGTGCGGGCAAGGTGCGTCAGCCCTCCCCCTCTGTCCATGCCACGCGGGCGCCTGAGAGTTTCACCCGCGCCAATGCGGGCTTTCACCGTCGGCGGGGCCTCGCGGCCCGCTTTCCAGAGGCGTCTCCCTCATGCGGTCCCTTGTGCCTGAGAGGTTCCGGGGAGGAATTGCTCCTTCGGCGCCGGAGAACCGGTCTCTCCCGCGTGAGATCAGCGACTACCCGCAGAGGATACCGCGCGACCGGTCAACCGCAGATCATCTGGGGTTCAACTCACGCTGCGCGCGCGTCGCCTGGCGGACAGCTCGTCGTCATGCGGGATCAGCTCGGCACCGTCGGCCCGCTCGGCGGGGAACTCGTGGATGGTGCCGCTGATCTCGCGCATGGCGCCGCTGACCGCGATCCCGAACACGCCCTGGCCGCCTTGCAGCAGGTCCACGACCTCCTCGGGCGAGGAGCACTCGTAGACGGTCGTCCCATCGCTGAACAGGGTGATCTTCGCGAGGTCACGCACGCCCCGGCGGCGCAGGTGATCCACGGCGACCCTTATGTTCTGCAGCGACACCCCGGTGTCCAACAGGCGCTTGACCACCTTCAACACCAGGATGTCCTTGAACGAGTACAGCCGCTGGCTGCCCGATCCCTGGGCCGTGCGGATGGACGGGGCGACCAACCCGGTGCGCGCCCAGTAGTCCAGCTGCCGGTAGGTTATGCCCGCGATCTGGCACGCGGCGGGACCACGGTAGCCGACCAGTTCGTCCGGCAGTGAGGCATCCGGGAACAGCTCGCCCTGTTCTCCGGCGTCCACGCCGCCGAGCGGACTCTCGGGCCGATGCTCCACCATCACGCCTGCCTCCCATCGTTCCCGGCGCCCGCCCCCAGAGCGGGCCCAGCCGGGGTCATGAGCATCCGACGCCGATCCGCCCTTACTCAGGTGGATCGTCGTCGTTGGCTCTTCATTGACGGTAGGACGGGAGGGCACCCCGGTCAACGCGACGCGCGGAGAGCGGGTGACGTGGTACACACCACTCGAAGGTTTGAAACCTGTTCAGCGGACGACCTGCGGCGTGCGGTCAGGTGTCCGCTCCCCTAAAATCCTCCGGCGACACCGAGTCGAGGAACTCGCGGAACTTCTCCACCTCGTCCTCCTGCTCGTCGGGGATGATCAGGCCCGCCTCGGCCAGCACGGAGTCCTCCGCGTGGATCGGCACCCCGATCCGCAGCGCCAGCGCCACCGAGTCGCTCGGCCTGGCCGACACCCGGATGTCCCCGTCGAACACCAGCTCGGCGAAGAACGTGCCCTCGCGCAGGTCGGTGATGCGGACCTGTTCCAGCTCACGGCCCAGCGCCGCGATGACGTCCTTGAGCAGGTCGTGGGTCAGCGGCCGCGCGGGCCGGACTCCCTGCTGTTCCAACGCTATGGCGGTCGCCTCGACCGAGCCGATCCAGATCGGCAGGTAACGTTCGCCCTCGGTCTCGCGCAGCAACAAGATCGGCTGGTTTGCGGGCAGCTCGACCCGCACGCCAACGACGCGCATCTCGCTCATCGGCCATCGCCTCCCTGGAGCACGCTCGAACCGCGACGACCCCCGCTGCCTTGAGGATCGCGCATCGTCATCTTTGACGCTACCCGCCATCCGGGCCTCACGCTTGACATCCCATGCAACCAGATCGATCACGATCGGCCCACCATGTGCACGTCACACCCTATTTCACGCAAGCGGTACGTGCCCGGAACGAAACCGGCGCGAAAGTATGGGCCGGGCGGGCGAAACGCGTAATGGCTCGTCAGCGGCCTGGTGCGACGCCGAGTCACCACGCGGGCACGAAATCGCCCGGCACGAACCTGCCGTGTTCGCGATTTCGTTCTCCCCTAAGGGTTTTGCGGTCCGGCGGGCAAAGCAAGACCGCGGACCGGAGTGTGCACCCCGGTCCGCGGTGGCCAACTGCGGGCCGATCCACACCGGGCGACCCCCGCAGGTCACCCAGTGCATATCCGCCCTCTGTTACGCCTGGCTGCCGGTCAGGAACACCAGCCGGAACTTGCCGATCTGAACCTCGTCGCCGCCGGCCAGCACGGCCTGGTCGACCGGCTCGCGGTTGACGTAGGTGCCGTTCAGGCTGCCCACGTCGATCACCACGAAGTCGCCGCCCTCGCGGCGGAACTCCGCGTGCCGGCGGGAGACCGTGACGTCGTCGAGGAAGATGTCGCTGTCCGGGTGGCGGCCCGCGCTGGTGGTGTCCCGGTCCAGCAGGAACCGGGAGCCCGCGTTGGGCCCACGCTTCACCACGAGTAGGGCCGATCCGGCCGGCAGCGCGTCGATCCCGGCGACGGGCGGCTCCGGCTGGGCAGGCGCCTCGCCGCGTTCGACATCGGCGAGGAAGTCGGCCCGGAAGACGGAGGTCCGCTCCGGAGACTGCTCCGGCGGAACGCCGGGTCCGTCGTTCGTGCTCACCTGAGCTCTCCTCCTGCTGTGCTCGCTTGTTCCAGCAAACGTACCGTGCTCCCCGTGCGGCGAAGCGGCTGGTCCCCGCTTACGCCGAAACCAGCTGAAGATCTTTCTCATGCCTGACCGGTGAGCCCGGCATACCCGGCCGCGTCGAGCAGTCCGGCCAGCTCGCCCTCGTCGTCGATCCTGAGCTCGAACATCCAGCCCTCGCCGAACGGGTCGGAGTTGATCAGCTCCGGCGAGGCGTCCAGCGCCTCGTTCACCGCGGTGATCTCCCCGGCCACCGGCGCGTAGATCTCCGACACGCTCTTGGTGGACTCCACCTCGCCGACCGGGTCCTTCGCGGACACCTTGGCGCCCACCTCCGGCAGCTGCACGAACACCACGTCACCCAGCTGGTCCTGGGCGAAATCGGTGATGCCCACGCGTACCGTGCCGCCAGCCTTGCTCGCGATCCACTCGTGCTCAGGCGTGTACTTGAGGTCCTCCGGCGTCACGTCCCCGTCTCCTTCTCCCGCTCACCGACAGCCATGTCGGTGAGTGAGCTTAGAGTGGCCTGACTCGCCTGATCGCGGTGACCGCCTGCAAGACGTAGATCAGGCCGGACCAGACGTACAGCACGACGCCCCAGACGGTGAACGCGTAGGCGATCGGCCGGGCCACGTCGGCCACCGGCGAGTCGAGCTGGGCGAGCAGCAGGAACGGGAAGGCGTACAGCAGCACGAAGGTCGCGCCCTTGCCGAGGTAGAGCACCTCCGGCGGGCCGAACCCCTTGCGGCGCAACAGCGGCAGGCACACCAGCACGGCCAGGTCCCGCGCGATGACGATGACCACGACCCACAGCGGGATGATGTCGCGCAGCACCAGCGCGACCATGGCGGCCAGGGTGTAGAGGCGGTCGGCGAGCGGGTCGAGCATGGCCCCGAACCGGCTCGTCTGGTTGAGCCAGCGGGCGATCTTGCCGTCCAGCCAGTCGGTGATGCCGCTGACGACGAACACCACGATGGCCCAGCCGTCCTCCTGCGGGCCCAGCAGCAGCCACAGGAACAGCGGGACCCCGGCCAGCCGCAGCACGCTCAGCGCGTTCGGGACGGTCCAGATCCGGTCGCCCTCACCCACGTGACCCTCCCCTGAAAAACCCCTCGTGCGTCCACCGGACTCACGAGGGGTGACCTCGGGGAATGCTAGCTGGCCCGGCGGGTGAGGCTCCAGCCGCGGGTCTCCAGCTCGGCGGCGGTGAAGGCGATGGGGCGGCCGCGGTCGTCACAACCCACCCAGCGGGCCCGGCCGAGGCCTGACTCGAGGACGTAGGCGTGTCCCTTGCTCCACACGACACTGCACGGTGTGGTCGGCAGGTGCGTCGTGGACAGCGGGCGCTGCTGGGTCTGACTGGACGTATCGGGTTCTGCCTCGTGGTTCATATCCCCCACCTCCGTAAGGGGTGTCGCCTACCGGAGCCGCTCCGTTAGCCGTGGGATAGATCATGCTTGAGGGTTCCCATTGCCATTCCCACTTATGCGGTGTATGGCGCCTATCGGCGTCCCCCGAGCGCCGAGCTGTCGAAGATCATTTACCCGGAACGATCGGAGATGGGTCGCCGTCCGTCGTCAGCTGGTCGCCCAGCGGTCACCTCGATATCGGTCCGGCTGACAGTTACCAGGTCAGCGGGCACAGTGCCGCTCTCCCCGGCGGTCGCCGCCAGCTCTGCGCCGACCGGTTCAGCGGCGGGCTTGGCGTTGCCGCCGAGCCAGGAGGCGATGGCGGCGATCACACAGGCCGCGATGGCGAACCAGAACGCCACGTGCAGGCCGTCGGCGAACGGCCCGGTGATCAGGCTCGGGAAGAAGCTGCGGCCGGTGAGGTAGCTCACCTGGTCGGGCGGCAGCTGGTGCAGCACCGGGCCGAGCAGCTGCTGGATCGGGTTGTAGCCGAGGAACGCGGCGAACAGCACGGCCACCGCGGGCAGCTGGGCGACCTGGGCGGCGTCGGCGGCCGACACCCCGTGCGCGGTCAGCCCGGTGGTCATCGCGCTGGGCAGGGTGGCCGACAGGCCCGTGATGATCAGGCTGAAGAAGATGCCGATGGACAGCACCATGGCCGCGTTCTGGAAGGTCGCGCTCATGCCCGCGCCCGCGCCCCTGGCGTTGCCCGGCAGGCTGCTCATCACCGCGGCCCGGTTGGGCGAGGAGAACATGCCCATGCCGATGCCGTTGACGACCAGCAGGATGGCGAACACCAGGTAGTTGAAGTTCACCGGCAGGATGGTCAGCGCGAAGAACGTCAGGCCGGTGATGACCATGCCGCCGGTGGCCAGGCCACGGGCGCCGATCCGGTCGGACAGCACCCCGGACAGCGGCGCGGCCAGCAGGAAGCCCACGGTCATCGGGACCATGTAGATACCGGCCCAGAGCGGCGTCTCCTCGAAGGAGTAGCCGTGCTGCGGCAGCCAGATGCCCTGCAGCCACATGATCAGGATGAACTGCAGGCCACCGCGGCCCAGCGAGGCCATCAGGCTGGCGATGTTGCCCCAGGTGAACGCCTTGATCTTGAACAGCGCCAGGTTGAACAGCGGGTTGGGCTGGCGGCGCTCGATCGCGACGAACCAGCCCAGCACCAGCACACCGCCGATGAGCGCGGCCAGCACCCACGGGTTCATCCAGCCCATCGAGTGCCCCTCGTAGGGCTGGATGCCGTACGTGATGGCGACCAGGATCGCGATCAGGCCGACGGCGAAGGTGATGTTGCCGCCCCAGTCCATCTTGGAGCGCTGCCGGATGCCGGTGTCGTGCAGCTTGAGGTACGCCCAGATGGTGCCGATCACGCCGAACGGGACGGACACCAGGAACACCCAGTGCCAGTTCACCGGGGCGAGCACGCCGCCGACGACCAGGCCGAGGAAGCTGCCCGCGATCGCGGCGACACCGTTGACACCCAGCGCCAGGCCGCGCTGGTTGGCCGGGAACGCGTCGGTCAGGATCGCGCTGGAGTTGGCCATCAGGAACGCGCCGCCGATGCCCTGGACGACCCGCCAGCCGATCAGCCACCACGCCGCCGCGTCACCGCTCATCCACGTCGCCGCCAGCGCGATCGACGAGATGGTGAAGATCAGGAACCCCAGGTTGTACATCCGCGCGCGGCCGTACATGTCGCCCAGCCGCCCGAAGGTCACCACGAGGACGGCGGTGACCACCAGGAAGCCCATCATCAGCCACAGCAGGTAGCTGGTGTTGCTGGGCTCCAGTGGGTTGACCCCGATCCCCTTGAAGATGTCCGGCAGCGCGATCAGCACGATGGACGAGTTGATCGTGGCGATGAGCAGCCCCAGCGTGGTGTTCGACAACGCGATCCACTTGTAGTGCGGCCCCAGCTCCGCGAGTGACTTCTGCCCCGCACCCCTCCGTGCCACCACAACCTCCTAGAAAACGCCGCGTACCCCGAAGAAGGTAGCCCAATTAGTTGCTTACGACAACTATCAAGTGTGTGATCAAGCGCTCAACCGGACTGGCGATCCCCGTTCCCCCGGGGTGTGTCCCCCGTTCGTCCCGGGTGTGTCCCCCGTTGCTCCCGGGGGGTGTTTCGCGGGTGTGTGGGTGGGGGCGGGGACGCTGGGGGCGGTGGGGACAAGTAGGGGTGTGATTCGAGCCATCGATGGCGCTTCGCTGGACCGGCCCGATCTGGTCACTGGGGATCCGCGCGCGGTCTTCGCGCGGCTGTTCGAGCTGCACGCCGGCCCGATGCGGGGATATCTCGCCGGGCGGGTGGGCGCGGACACCGCTGATGACCTGGTCGCGGAGACGTTCGTGGTCGCCTACCGCAGGCGGGCGAGCTACGACCGGCACCAGGCCGAGATCCGCGGCTGGCTGTACGGGATCGCGAGCAACCTGCTGCGCAACCACGTCCGCCAGGAGATCCGCGGCTACCAGCTGACCGCGCGGGCAGGTGCCGACCGGCCGGTGACCGACGGGCTGGACACCGCTGTCGCCGAGCGGGTGGACGCCGCCGCGCGGATGCGGCTGCTGGCCGGCCACCTGGCCTCGCTGAGCGAGCAGGAACGGGACGTGCTGCTGCTGACCTCGTGGGCGGGCCTGGAGCCCGCTGAGGTCGCGGTGGCGCTGGACGTCCCGGCCAGCACGGTCCGCTCCCGGCTGCACCGCGTGCGCCAGAAACTGCAAGCCCTGCTTAGCGAGGGAAACCGATGAAGGAACTGGACGAGGCCCTGAACATGCTGCATTCCGACGCCCGCAACGAGCCCGCATCGCTGGACAGGGCGCGCGAGAAGCTGATGGCGGAGATGACCGAAGCACCCACGCGCCGCCCACGTGTGTGGCCACGGCTGGCGGTCGCGGCCGCCGCAGCCGGTGTCGCCGCCGCTGGTGTGGTCGTGTGGACCACCAGCGACCAGCCCCCGTCATCGCCCCAAGCGGCGCCACATGTGGAGCTGCTATCGGCGCCTCAGCTGCTGGAGAAGGCCGCCGCGGGTACCGCCGCGCCCGCGGTGGCCGCCGGTCAGTTCAAGTTCATCGACGTGCACACCTCGGTGGTCCTCTCGACCGTCTCGGCGGTGCCGGTGGGGTCCAACGCCGCCCCGACGGGCTACAGCTACCTGATCGAGCAGCGCGAGCAGAAGTGGATCCCGTCGGACTACCGGCAGGTCTGGCTGGACCGCCGGATGTGGCTGGGCGAGCCCAAGTGGGTCGGCGGCACGATGCCGCAGGACCAGACGACCGTGCCCAAGCCGGCGGACTACGACAACGGCGACCGGTCCGGCGCGTGCGGCGACTTCTTCCCGAAGGCCAAGCCGAAGAAGGTCTGCGGCGACCCGGACGACTGGGCGAGCCCGGCGTTCTACGAGAAGCTGCCGCGGGACGTCGACGGCCTGTACGCCACGATGCAGGGGCTGAGCAAGGCCAAGGGCGGCAAGCCGGACACGACGTTCCACGCCGCGTTGCTGGTGCTGCAGGAGGGTTTGCTGCCCGCGGACCTGCAGCCGCTGTGGTACAAGGCGATGGCCAGGATCCCGGGCGTGACCGTGCTGGACCGCGCGGTGAACCTGGACGGCCGCACCGGCACCGCGCTGGGCTTCAAGAACGAGGCCGAGCAGCGTGAGCTGATCATCGACCCGGCCAGCGGCGACTACATCGGCCAGCGCACGGTCGCCGGGGACAAGCCGTACGACTCCTGGATCAAGCCGGGCACCGTCACGCAGTTCAGCTCGTTCACCGTCGGTGTCGCCACGAAGCTGGGCGAGGCTCCCGCCAAGTAACCCCCGGACCGCCGCCGCGCCGCCGTCTCGGCGCGGCGGCGCCTGCTCAGTTCTTCAGCTCGGGGAAGTCGTCGTCGCGGAACTCGCCGGGCGCGCGGGTGTCCGCGTTCACCTCGTTCTCCCGGCCGCGCAGCTCGACCCGGCGGATCTTGCCGGAGATCGTCTTGGGCAGGTCCATGAACTCCAGCCGGCGGATCCGCTTGTACGGCGCCAAATGCTCGCGCGCGTACTTCAGGATGTCCCGCGCGGTGTCGGCGCTCGCCTCGACCCCGGCCGCCAGCACGACGTAGGCCTTGGGCACGGCAAGGCGAACCGGGTCCGGCGAGGGAACGACAGCCGCCTCGGCGACGGCCTCGTGCTCGATCAGCACGCTCTCCAGCTCGAACGGCGAGATCCGGTAGTCCGACGCCTTGAACACGTCATCCGCGCGCCCCACATAGGTGATGTAGCCGTCCGCGTCGCGTGAACCGACGTCACCCGTGTGGTAGTACCCGCCGCGCATGGCCTCGCCGGTGCGCTCCGATGCGCCCATGTAGTCGGTCATCAGCCCCACTGGACGCGGGTCCAGCGACAGGCAGATCTCGCCCTCGTCGGCGGGTTCGCCGGTGATCGGGTCGACCAGTACCACGTCGAACCCCGGCAGCGCCCGGCCCATCGAGCCCGGTTTCACCGGCTGCCCAGGGGTGTTGGCGACCAGGACGCTCGTCTCGGTCTGCCCGAAACCGTCGCGAATCGTGACGCCCCAAGCCTTCCGGACCTGTTCGATCACCTCGGGGTTGAGCGGTTCACCGGCACCGGCGACCTTCGCGGGCGGCCGCTGCAGCAGGGTCAGGTCCGCCTGGATGAGCATCCGCCAGACCGTCGGCGGGGCACAGAACGACGTCACCCCGCAACGGTCCATCTGGGACATCAGCGCGACCGGGTCGAACCGCGTGTAGTTGTGGACGAACACACACGCGCCCGCGTTCCATGGCGCGAAAACGTTGCTCCACGCGTGTTTCGCCCAGCCGGGCGAGGAGATGTTCATGTGCACGTCGCCCGGCTCGAGCCCGAGCCAGTACATTGTGGACAGATGCCCGACCGGGTACGAGATGTGCGTGTGCCGCACCGGCTTCGGCTGCGCCGTCGTGCCGGAAGTGAAGTACAGCAACAGGGTCGAGTCCGCCGGGGTCGGACCGTCCGGGCTGAACTCGATCGGGCACACGGCGGTGTCGTAGGACATCCACCCCTCGACCTCTTCGCCCACCGCGATCCGGTTGTACTCGCCGGGCACCGTGTCGAACTTCGAGGTGTCCACTGATCGGGTGATCACGTGTTTCACCTCGCCACGGGTGACCCGGTCGCGCAGATCCTCCGGTCCCAGCAACGTGGACGCGGGGATGATCACCGCCCCGACCTTGATCGCGGCGAGGATCACCTCCCACAGCTCACCCTGGTTGCCGAGCATCAGCAGGATCTTCTCGCCGCGCTGGACTCCCAGCGCCTGCAACCAGTTCGCCACCGAGAAGGACCGCTCCGAAAGCTCCCCGAATGTCCACTTCCGCTCGGAGCCGTCCTCCTCAACGATCCACAACGCGAGCCGGTCGGCGGGCAGCGTGTCGAACCAGTCCAGCGCCCAGTTGAACTCCGCCGGCCGCGGCCAGTCGAACCCGGAGCGCGCCGCCTCGTAGTCCTCCCGGTGTGCCAACAGGAACTCACGTGCGGACTGGAAGGTTGACACGGCGTTCTCCTCACTGAGTCGCGGCGGATACCAAGATTATTCTCCGGTGAACTCCGGATCGCGACGGTCGATAAACGCCTGGACGGCCTCGCCGAGGTCCTTGCTCGGCAGGAACGCGGAGTTCCAGGTGGACACATACCGCAGGCCCGCGGCCACCCGGGGCGCGCGGTCGTGGTCCAGGACGTTCTTGGTGCCCTGCACGACCAGCGGCGGGTTCTTGGCGATGTCGGCGGCCATCGCGCGGGCCGCTTCGAGCACCGCGTCCTGGTCCGGGCAGACGTCGTTGACCAGACCGATCTTCTCCGCGCGGGCGGCGTCGATGTCCTTGCCGGTGTAGGCGAGCTCGCGCAGGTGGCCCTCGCCGATGATCCCGCTCAGCCGCTGCAGGCTGCCGATGTCGGCCACGATGGCGACCTTCACCTCGCGCACGCTGAACTTCGCGTCGGCCGAGGCGAGCCGGATGTCCGCGGCCGCGATCAGGTCGACGCCGCCGCCGATGCACCAGCCGGAGATCGCCGCGATCACCGGCTTGCGGCACTCGGCCACGGCGGTGACCGAGTCCTGCAGCCGGCGGACCTCGTCGAGGAACTTGGTGCGCGGCCCGGCGAGCGCGTCGCCGCCGATCAGCCCGGCCCAGCTGCCCATCATCGCGGGCAGGTCCAGGCCGTAGGAGAAGTGCTTGCCGCTGCCGGTCAGCACGATCGCCCGCACCGCCGGGTCGGCGTCCAGCTCGCGGAACACGACCGGCAGCTCGCGCCAGAAGTCCGGGCCCATGGCGTTGCCCTTGCCGGGGCCGAGCAGGGTCACCTCGGCGACCTGACCGGACGTCTTGACCCGCAGTGAGACGAGGGTGTCTGTCATGCCCCCATCATGACCCATCGAAGTTACTGAGTGGTAACCCGTCCTCGGGCGGCTTGATCCCCCGTTCAGGCCCGATTTCACCGCCGATACCAGCGAAGATCACCACTTTGAGTGCGCATTTCCCGTTCGCCCGGATCGCCCAGTCGTGTCCGGTCACAGCGTGAGACCGTTGGCTGGCCGAGCATGCCCAGCGCGAGAGGAGGAGGGATCCCATGGTTCAGCAGCGCCCGATGTCAACGCCGATCTTCGACGAGCTGCTGCGCGAGTTCGCCGGCCGGATGGACGAACAGCGCGAGGAGCCGCCGACCGTCCCGCAGCCCTCCCAGGCCCCGCCCGCCACGCCCCAGCCGGCCCCGGCCGCGGCCCACCGCCACCGTGCCGACTGAGGCCCGACTGAGGCCGACTGAGGCCGCGGATCCGGCCGCCTGAATAGACTGGATGACATGACCCGACGTCTGCTGGCGCTCGCCGTGATCGCGCCGTCGCTGTGCCTGCTGACCGCGTGCGACCAGGCGAGGGCCTTGGGGGACAAGGCGTCCATCTGCGCCGACGCGCTCGGCCTCGCCACCCTGGTGCCGGACACCGACCCGGAGAAGACCCGGCAGGCGGCCGTCGAGAAGGCCGAGAAGCTCCGCAGCCTGGCCGCCGACGCGCAGGAACAGGACGTCAAGGGCGCGCTGGGCACGCTGGCCGACGAGTACGTCGACGTCAGCAAGCGGCGCGCCGAGGACCTGCGCAACTTCGCCGGCTGGGCCGGGGACCTGTTCCGCAACCAGGAAAAGGTGCGCAAGATCTGCCTCTGAGCGGAGCACCTTGTGAGCGCTCCCACATGCCGGGAGAGTTCACCGAAAATACGCGGAACTGTTGTTGACCGTAACGGACGGTCGATACCTTCGTACCCATGGTCACGGCGTCGAGCTGGCGATGGCATCTCGCCCGGCACCTGGCGGCCATGGGCCCGAAGACCCACGGCCGGTTCGTGCCGGACCCCGACATGTCCTCCGACTGGGTGAAGTGCGAACGGTTTCTGGACCGGGACACCCTCCGCGTCACCCTCGACCGCGCGGTCAAGCGGCGCGACGACGACCCGCTGGTCGCCGTCTCCCGCGTCGTGCGGCACTACTGCGCCGCGCTGACCTGTGTCGCGGTCACCGGGCTGGCCAACGGCGTGGGCATCGACCTGTCCCCGGTCTGGTGCGTCGTGACGTTCCGGGGCGCCGTGCCCGGCCGGATCGCGCTCGTCCCCCGCTACCGGGCGCGGTATGTGCTGCGCTGTTCGGACCGGCCGACGAACTGGCCGGTGCCCGGCCCGGCGGTCGCCACCGTCGAACAGCTTCGTGAGCACGTCTGGACCGGTCTCTACGCACACCACCTCGCCCCGTTGTTCGCCCAGGTGACCGGGTTGACCGGGATCTCCGAGGATCTACTGTGGACACACGCGGCCGACCGGGTCCGCGTGCTGATCGACGCGGCCATCACCTACCTGCCCCGCGCCCGGGCGAGCGCGGTCATCACCGAGTGCCAGGCGTTGCTGTCGGCCGCAAGCCTGCCCGGCTGGGACGACAACCCGTTGGGGCGCGCGGCTTTGCCCGAAGAGCTACCCGCGCAGGGCATTCCGTGGCTGCCCGAACCCCGCGACCACACCGATCTACCGTCCCTCCCCCATCCATCACGAATCGGTCACGAGGAGTAACCGTATGATGCTTTCGGCCGAAATGTGGTCGGGAGTGGGGAGGAGACCATGGCCGAAGAGCTTCCTCTCGAAGAGGTGCGGTTCGCGGTAGTTCTCAACGGCGGGGTGAGTCTCGCGGTCTGGATGGGCGGCGTCGTCCTGGAGCTGGACCGGCTCACCCGTTCGACGGACGGGTACCGGCATCTGCTCAGCCTGGTCGGCGCGAGCGCGCGGGCGGACGTGATCAGCGGGACCTCCGCCGGCGGCATCAACGGCGCCGCTTTGGCTCTGTCACAGGTGAATCCGCGCGCGAACCTGTCCGCGCTGCGCGAGCTGTGGGCCGAGCAGGGCCGGATGGACCTGTTGCTGCGCACGCCGTTCAAGGGTTCGCCGGTGTCGCTGCTGAAGGGCGACGAGTTCTTCCTGCCGCGGCTGGAGGACGCGATGCGCCGGCTGACGACGCGGTACGAGCCCAGACCGATCGACGAGCGGCCGATCGACCTGCGGATCACCACCACCTTGTTGCGCGGCATGACTCGCACGACGATGGACGCATTGGGCCAGCGGCTGACGCAGAACATCCACCAGGGCACGTTCCGGTTCCACCGGCTCAGCGCCGAGGACGACCACTTCCAGTCGCCCGAAGGCGGTCTGCCCAAGGACCTGACGCACCAGCTCGCGTTGGCCGCGCGCTCGTCCGCGTCGTTCCCGGTGGCGTTCGAACCGTCGTATGTGCCGGTGGGGCACGACTCCCGGATGGGCAACGTGCCGTCGTGGTCGGAAGACGGGTTCGACCGGTCGCAGTTCGCCGTCGACGGCGGCGTTCTGGTGAACACGCCGACCCGCGAGGCGCTGGCGGCGATCGACCAGATGCCCGCCGAGGGGCCGACGCGACGGGTGATGCTGCTGGTGTTCCCGCACGCCACCGCGGCGGGCCCGGAACCGCCCGCGCAGAAGCGGTCCGACCAGCCGAGCGTGCTGGACACCGTGCGGGCGATCATGCGGGCGCAGTCCAGCCAGAGCAACCGCACGTTCGTCGACGAGATCCAGAAGTACAACCAGGGCGCGGCGGCCCGCCGGGGCGGGCGGGCGGCGCTGCTGAAGAGCCTGATGTCCGGCAAGGATCCGGCGGTCGACCAGCTCTACCGGCTCTCCGGCGTGCTGCACCGGCACTACGTCGACATCCGGCTGCGCCGGGCCGCACGCAAACTGGCCGAGCGCCAGGTGATCGCGCGCGCACGACGTCACCAGGACGAGGACACCTCGTCCGAGGCCTGGTCGTTCGAGCGGATCCGGGAAGCGGTCGAACTGGCCCACCAGGCTTGGCTGGACGCCAACGGTTGCCTGCCGTACGTGCCGAAACAGTCGCCGCCGCAAGGGATGGACACGCTGGCCGAGCCGGGCAGCCGGGGCTGGCCGTGGGACATCTCCAACGGTGAACGGCTGGCCGCGTCCGCTTTGGACATGCTCAAGCGCGTTGTCTGGGCGATGCCGAAGAACGACCGCCTCGCGGAGATCTACGCGGCCCGGAAGTCGGTGCACCAGGCCAGGACGGCGTTGCGCGAGCTGCGCGAGGCCATGCACAACCAGTGGGAGTCCGAGCCGGTCGACTCGCCGGACAACGAGTGCTGGCGGCAGCGGCTGATCGCGTACAACAAGGAGATGACCGGCGAGAAGGGCGATATCGTCCGCGGTCACGTGCTGGAGATCGCGAAGGCCTTTGACGTTGGTGCCGCGGTGCTTCGGGACGCTGATGAGTCCATGATGGACCGTGACCCGACTCTGCGGGCGTGGCGGAAGCTCGTCGAGCTGAGTTCCTCGGATGACGATGCGCGGCTTCCGGCGCCGTATCGGTCGCTCTCGCGGTTGCTGGCGTTGGAACTGGCGACGACGTGTCTCGCCGACGACTCGGAGTCGCCGGAGGAGCAGCTGGTTGAGCTGGCGCAGATCAGTCTGCAGACTGAGAATGCGTTTGCTCGTTACAGCGTCAACCCGGACGACAAGGCCGGTGGGTATTCGCTTTCGCGGTTCTCCGGGTTCTTGAAGCGGTCCTGGCGGGCGAACGACTGGATCTGGGGGCGGATGGACGCGGCGAGCATGCTCTGCCGGGTTCTGCTCGACCCGGCGCGGATCCGGCGTGCGGCCGATCTCGCTGGGGAGCTGCCTGCCGCCGGGGACGAGGAAGCCGCGACCGCCTTGGCTCGCAACGTCGTCGACTCGCTGGTGACCGTCCTCTTTGGATGCGATCCGGCGGATGACGCTATTCAGACTGCGCGTGCTTTGGCCGTGGGTGAGCTGATTCATGCCTACGTCACCGAGCCTGGGACGGCGTTGCCTGCGACTTGCCCGCATCTGGCCGAGTTGGTGGCGTGGTCGCTGCACATCCAGATCATCCTGGAGGAGCTGCCGGAACTGCGGCGGGCGATCCTCGCGGACAGTGTGGACGGTGCGAGTACGCGGTCGAACAGTGAGCGGTTTGTGCGGCAGTACGACACTTTGATCGACGAGATCGAGCGTTTGCCTGCGGGCCAGCCGCTCGACAAGGAGACCGTCGATCTTGGGTTGCGCGCGCTGGAAGCCTTCGACCGGGCTGGAGTGGGGCGCGAGCCGATGGGCGAGGAAGCCGCCAGCGATCAGATGATCCGGACTGTGGCGAGTGCCGCTGCCACCGCGATCACAGTTGCGGACAGCGATCGGCTTGGGGTCAAGGCGGCGCGACCGGTGACCCGTTCGTTGCGTGGCTTGGTTCTGTTGCCCTACTGGACGATTCTGGGGCTGACTCGTGGGGGTCAGCTGGCTCGGTTCCTGGGACAGTTCGGGCTTGCCGCCGGTGGGTTGCTGCTCGTGCTGGCGGTGCTCGGGGCGTTGCCGGACTGGGCGGAGACCGCGGGCGCGGCCATCGGCGGCGGCGCGGTGCTGGCGGCTTTCGGTTACAGCGCCTTGCGAACCGGCAGCATGCTGCATGGTTTAGTGCTGCTCTCGCCTGGGGTCACCATGGTGACTTACGGGATTTCTGAGGTGCAGGCGAAGACGGCCGATTCCGGGACGACTGGGCGCGGGTTGGCTGGGCTCGTGGGTATTGCCTTGTTCGTGGCAGCTTTGTTGTTCCTGGGGAGTCTTCCGGGGACGACGTTGACTCCGATGGGCAGTGTGGGCAAGTGGAGCCGGGCTTTCCCGGTCTGGTTGCGGACCCTGCACTGGGTCGGGCCGCTGATCGGGGCGCTCATCGTTGGCGGCGCCGCGGCGGTTGCGTTGACTGGGGTGTTGAGTTTCTTCAACGACAACCAGGTGCTGCTGCTGATCCTGGCCGGCGCGATCGTTTTCGGGTCGGGTGTGGTCAGCTACTTCGCGGGGCGGACGTTGCGGTTGTGGCAGGTCATGCCGGATAGCAAGAAGTGGCACGATCCCGCGACGCAGGATCCCGCGGCGGCTGCTGCGACTTGGGCTGTGGTGTACGGCGCCTGCTACGTGCTGATCGCCATCGCGTTGTCGTTCGCGGCGCCGGAAACACCGTTCTCGGGCGTGTGGTGGTCCGCGGCGCCTTGGTGGGCGCGGGCGGCTATGGCTACCGCTTTGACGTTTGCCACGGTGTTGTTGCTGGTTGTTCCGTGGTATGTGCCTTGGCGGGCGCGCTCGGCCCTGCGCCGCCGCCTGCTCGCCGAGGCCGGTCCGGCGGTCTACAAGGACCACGACCTCACCGCGATCCAGACGAGGCTGTGCGACCGCCTGGAGACCCACGGCCTGGTCTGCCGCTGGCTGGCCGACCGGCCCAGCGAGGCGCACGTCATCAAGCTGACCAAGGCGGGCAACAAGGTCGCGGTGCTGATCCACGTGAAGCTGACCAACGGCGCCCCGGCCCGGCCGTTACCGGCCAAGGCCGTCAGCCGTCCACAGTGGAACGGCTAGGCCGAAGGTACTAGGTCTCCTGCCGCTTGCCGCGGGCCCCGGCTCCTGCCAGGGTTCTGCGGCATGCGTGTTCTCCCGTCGTCCCGGCGCGCCCGGAAATGGACCATCATCGCCCTGGTCGTCGTCGTTGTGCTCGTTGGCGGGGCTTACGGCCTGCTCGAGGTGAGCCGGTCCCGCAGCTTCCAGTTCTTCGGCGGGCTGACCGACCGGGTGGACACCTCGGAGAAGGTCGTGGCGCTGACGTTCGACGACGGCCCGGATCCCGCCGGGACGCAGCCGGTGCTGGACACGCTCGCGCGCAACGGTGTGCACGCCACGTTCTACCTGATCGGGCGGGAGCTGGCGGCGCATCCCGAACTGGGCAAGGCGATCGCGGACGCGGGGCACGAACTGGGCAACCACTCGTTCTCGCACGAGCGGATGGTGCTGGTGACACCGAGCTGGGTGGCGTCCGAAGTGGAGCGCACCGACGCGCTGATCCGCGCGACCGGCTACCAGGGTGAGATCACGTTCCGCCCGCCGAACGGGAAGAAGCTGTTCGCGCTGCCCTACTACCTCAGCGAGCACAATCGGAAGACGATCACCTGGGACGTCGAGCCGGACTCCACCCTGCCGTCGGGTACCGCTTCGGAGCTCGTCGACGACGCGCTCGCGCATGTCCGGCCCGGGTCGATCATCCTGTTGCACGCCATGTACGCGTCGCGCTCGCAGACCCGTCTGGCCATCGAACCGTTGATCATCCGGTTGCGGGAGCAGGGCTATCGGTTTGTCACGGTGTCTTCGTTGTTGTCGTTCCAGGGGAAGTGAGCTTGGACCCGCCAGTGCCTTCCGGCAACGCCCGCAGTGAAGGTGCCGCCGTGTGCTTCGACTTGTCGGTTCAGGCTCGTCAGGCCGAATCCGTGGGGTGCATGGGGGCCGCTTGGGGTGCTGCTGATTCGGACGCGTACATGTTCGGCGGTGACACGGACTTCGATGTGGGCGTGGGCTTGTGGTCCGGCGTGGCGCAGAACGTTCGTCGTGGCTTCGGCGATCACCCGCTCGGCCAGGGTCCTGGCTTGTCTCGGCAGTTTCCTCAGTGTGGGGCCGGGGTTTCCGGTGATCGTGAGGCCGGCCGCTTTTACCGTATCGAGGAGGGCTTTCAGGTCCGTGGTCTCGTTGGGCGGGGTGTCGTCGCGTAGTTCGCTGAGGGTGCGGCGGACTTCCGTCATGGCTTGGCGGCCCGCGGCGAGGATCGCGTCGACCCGCTGGCGTTCCGTGTCGCCGAGGGTTCCGGCGCGGAGGGCTTCGGCTTGGACGAGCATCACCGTCGTGGTCTGGCCGAGCGTGTCGTGCAGGCGCCTCGCGGTGCGCTCGCGGCGGAGCGCGGCCCTCAGTTCGAGGCGTTCGGTCAGGTACTTCTGGCGTTCCACCCCGAGCGTCCACGCGACCGCCGCGATGACCAGCGCCAGGAGTGCTCCCTCGACCGGGCCTTTGGTCGTGGACATCGCCACGCCCACCGCCACCGCCGAGCCCGCGCACAACCATGTCCGCACCTCCGGGTGCGGCGAGCTGGGTGCCGTGAACAGCGCGATCAGCATCGGCACGTACCCGATGTTCCGCGTCGCGCCGAGCACGATGTGCACCACCGTCGCCGCCGTCACGACCGCCAGCACCGTGCCCGGCGCCCACCTACGCGCCGCCAGCGGCAGGATCTGCGCGGCACTGAACGCGATCGCCGCCCACCCATCCAGCACCCCACTCGCCCAGAACAGGACGCCGGCCAACACAACATCCACCCATCGCAGGTCACGCACCCCCACGACCCTATTAGGCTGACCCCGTGGTGCGTGTGGCAGTGGTCGACGATCAGGCACTGGTCCGCGAAGGCATGTCCCTGATCCTGGAAGCTCACCCAGCCATCACCGTGACCGCGCAGTACTCATCCGGCGCCGAACTGCTGGCCGCGGACCTCACCACCGTCGACATCGTGCTCCTGGACCTCTACCTACCGGGACCGAGCGGCCTCGAAGTGCTCCAGCAACTCACCCCACCACCCAGAGTCCTGATGGTCAGCACAATCGGCCGCCCCCACGAGATCCGGCAAGCGCTCGCCGCCGGGGCGGCCGGGTTCGTTCTGAAGGACGCCACTGGCGAGGAGCTGGCCGCCGCCGTTCATGGCGTCCACTCAGGACTGACTGTCGTGTCACCCGCTGTTTCGTCGGCTTTGCAGGTTCCGGCGCGACCGGGGTTGACTCCCCGGGAGGGTGAGGTTCTCGGGTTGCTGGGGGCCGGGTTGTCCAACCGGGATATCGCTCTGGCTTTGGGGTTGGCTGAGCGGACCGTGAAGGTCCACGTCGGTCACGTCCTCGCCAAGCTCGGTGTCCGCAGCCGGACTCAGGCTGCTTTGCTGGCTCAAGGCCGGAGTTGATGGGGCCCTAAAGAGTCGCTCGCCGCGGGGCAGGCCGCCAAGAGGGAGCCGGGTTTCACCCGGCTGCGCCGGGTTTTCTGGGGTTGGGTGCCACCGGAGGGCGAGGGCACGGTCCCTCGCCCCTCTGGGTGGCGCTGCGGCGCGGCGAGCGCATCTTGAGGCCGGGCGGCCGGACAACCGGAACTAGAACTGGAGGTTGGCCAGGTAGTTGTAGCCGACGCGGGCGAACTCGAGGGCATCCGTGGGTTGGTCGTGTTCGATGATGTATTCCTGGACGCCTTCGTGCCAGGTGCGGCGGAAGATCTCGGGGAAGTCGATGTCGCCCTGGCCGGGGTTGACCATGGTGCCGTCGAGTTTGCGGTCCTTGACGTGGTACTGCTGGACTCGGCCGTAGGTCCGGTAGACCTCGCGCACCGGGTCCGCCCCGCCGTTCACGACCCAGAACAGGTCGTCTTCGAGGTGGACGTTCAGGCCCGTTGTGTTGGTGGTCAACACGTCGTAGGGGCGCTGGTTCTGGAGGGTGTGGAATTCCTGGTCGTGGTTGTGGTAGCCGAGGTGCAGGCCTGCTTTGCGGACCGCCGCGCCCGCGGTTTCCAGGCGGCCGGCGAAGGACTTCCACTCCGCGATCGTGCCGAAGTTCGAATAGGGGTGCACGATGCGGGTGTTGCCCAGGATCTTGGCGTCGTCGATCACCTTGTTGATGTCCACGCCGTCGATGCCGACGTGGCTCGAGGACGCGGTGAGGTGGTTGCGGTCCAAAATGGACTTGAACTCGGTGGCGCTGTAGCCGTAGGTGCCGGCCAGCTCCACCTTGCGGAAACCGATGTCCGCGAGCTTCGACAGGGTGCCCGGGGCGTCGGCCTGCAGGAGGTTGCGCAGCGAGTAGAGCTGGACACTGATGGACTCTCGTGGGATGCGCAGCCGGCCCCGGTCGGCGTTCGCGGTGCCAGGCAACGCCGTGACCGCCAGACCAGCGGCGGCCGTTCCCCTGAGCATGGCTCTTCTGGACATTCCCATGTGGCGGATCCCTTCAGGACTTCTTCGTGCTGAACGCCGCGTCGAACGCCGCGGCGGGCGGATCAAACGCGAGCCCCCTGACGAACTTCACTGCCTCCTCGGCTCCGCGAAGCCGGTCCATGCCGGCGTCTTCCCACTCCACCGAGATCGGCCCGGTGTACTTGATGGCGTTCAACGCGCGGAACGACTCCTCCCACGGCACGTCCCCGTGCCCGGTGGACACGAAGTCCCAGCCGCGCCGCGGGTCGGCCCACGCGAGGTGGGACCCCAGGCGGCCGTTGCGCCCGTCGAAACGCTTCTTGGTGTCCTTGCAGTCGACGTGGTAGATCCGGTCGGCGAAGTCCAGGATGAACCCGACCGGGTCCAGGTCCTGCCAGATGAAGTGGGACGGGTCCCAGTTCAGCCCGAACGCCGGCCGGTTGTCCACCGCCGCAAGCGTTTTCTTCGTGGTCCAGTAGTCGTAGGCGATCTCGGAGGGGTGCACCTCGTGGGCGAAGCGCACGCCCTCGGCGTCGAAGACGTCCAGGATCGGGTTCCACCGGTCGGCGAAGTCCTGGTAGCCGTCCTCGATCACCTCCTGCGAGACCGGCGGGAACATGGCCACGTACTTCCAGATCTTCGAGCCGGTGAACCCGATCACCGTGTTCACCCCGAGTTTCGCCGCCGCCCGAGCGGTGTCGGCCAGCTCCTTGGCCGCGCGCTGCCGCACACCCTCGGCGTCACCATCGCCCCAGATCCTCGCGGGGATGATGTTGCGGTGCCGCTCGTCGATCGGGTCGTCACAAACAGCCTGTCCGACAAGGTGGTTCGAGATCGCCCAGGTCTTCAGGCCGTACTGCTCCAGGATCTTGTGCCGGCCGGCCACGTAGTCCGGTTCGGACAGTGCCCGGTCCACCTCGAAGTGGTCACCGCCGCAGGCGATCTCCAGCCCGTCATAGCCCCACCCGGCCGCCAGCCGGCACACCTCCTCGAAGGGCAGATCGGCCCACTGCCCGGTGAACAGCGTGATCGGTCGGCTCATCTTCTCTTCTCCCTTAGCGACGAATTCCCTGCAAGCCAAGCAAAAGATCGTGAACGTCGGTGGCCGCGAGCCTGTCGCGGCCCGGGTCGGCCGGGTCCGAGCAGAGCAGCACCGGACCGTCCTCACGGGAGTCGGGCAGCCGCCCGTGCGAGCCGCGGACCGGCGCGGGGTTGAGCGGGACGACGTTCATCGCGTACCGCAGGCCGACCATCTTCTTCACCAGGTTGAGGCCCGCCTTGGCCTTCACCAACGGGTCCGCCGGGTCGAAGAACAGCTCCGCCGGGTCGTAGCCCGGCTTGCGGTGGATCTCCACGCCCCGGGCGAAGTCCGGCGCCCGGTCGTTGTTCAGCCAGTAGTAGTACGTGAACCAGGCGTCCGGTTCGGACACTGCCACCAGCTCGCCCGCGCGTGGGTGGTCCAGCTGGTAGCGCGCCTGCTCGGCCCGGTCCAGCACCATGTCCACACCGGACAGTTCTGAGACGAGCTTCTTGACCCGCGGCAAGTCGTCGCTGTCGTTCACATACACATGCGCGACCTGGTGATCGGCGACCGCGAACGCACGGGAGACCCAAGGATCAAGGTACTCCATGCCATCCTGGGTGTACACCTCAAGCAGGCCCTCGGCACGCAAAGCCCGGTTGATGTCAACGGGTTTGGTCGCGTCGGTGATCCCGTACTCGCTCAGCGCGACAACAGTGGCGCCCGCGGCCTCGGCATCCCGGAGCAACGGTGCCAGCTCCGCGTCGATCTCGCGCGCGGCCGCAGCCGCCTCCGGGCCCGAAGACCCGAACCGCTGCAGGTCGTAGTCCAGATGCGGGACATAGACCAGAAGCATGTCCGGCTTGTGTCCGGAAAGGATCCTGCGCGCCGCGTTGATGATCCACTTCGACGAGGTGATCGACGCGGTCGGCCCCCAGAACTGGAACAACGGGAAATCGCCGAGAGCCTCGGTCAGCTCGTCGTGCAACCGGACCGGGCGCACGTAGGCGTCGGGTCCCTTGCGGCCGTCGGCGTAGTAGATCGGGCGCGGGGTCACCGTCACGTCGGTGGACGCGCCCATCGCGTACCACCAGCACACGTTCGCGGCCTTGTACCCGGGCTGCGAAAGCCGTGCGGTCTCCCAGACCTTGTCCGCCCCGACGAGCTTGTTGTGCTGGCGCCACAGGAAAACCTCGCCCAGCTCGCGGAAGTACCAGCCATTGCCCACGATCCCGTGTTCGGCGGGCATCTTCCCGGTCAGGAAGGTCGACTGGGCACTGCAGGTGACCGCGGGCAGCACCGTCCCGAGATCGGCCTGCCACCCGGTCTTCCCGATCCCCGCCACATTCGGCATGTGCGCGAGCAGTCGTGGTGTCAGCCCGACGATGTCGAGCACGACCAACGGCTTCATGAAACCTCCAAAGACAACTGGCCCTCGGCCCAGGCCAGCTCTGCCGCGATCCCGTCCACCAGGTCCTGCTCCGGGCGGGGGTGGGAGCCCGCTTGCGGGGTCGGTAGGTAACTGTGCCGGGCGGGCAGTACGTTCCAGGTGTATGTCTCGACTTCGATCGTCCGGTCCGCGGGCAGCACCCGCAGGACGTCGGTGATCACGTCCGTTGTGGACGCCAGCGGCGCGGCGGGCTGGGCGTGCAGCGGTACGTGGAAGTGCACGCGCCACGGCCCCTCCCCCGGCAGCCTGTCCAGCGCCTCGGGCAGGTCGTCCGCCTTGCGCACGGTCCCGTCCGGGGCGAGCTCCCGGACCTGGTGCAGATAGCGCGGTTCGGCGAACTCGCGTAAATCCTCCCGGGCGTCAAGCGGGGCGTCCACGTGCAACGCGGCCGAGGCCTGCACTTTGACGACTTCCAGCCCAGTCCGCCGGATGGAGTTGACGGTCGCGACCGGGTCTGCGAACGACACCGCCAAATGGCACGTATCCAGACACAGGCCGATCACCGACGGATCAACCCGGGGCGCGAGCCACGCGACCGTATCGGCCACGGTGTCCAGGATGCAGCCAGGTTCCGGCTCCACGGCCAGCTTGATCACCCGGGGCGAGGACTTCAAGAACGACGTCAGCGACTCCAAGGCGGTCAGGGAAGCGTCGTCGTCGGCCGGCGTCCACGGCGTCCGCCAGCCCAGCGGAAGCGTCGAAATGCTGCCGTAGGCGGAAGAATCGGGCAACAGGTCCGCCAGCACAGTGGCGCAGTCTTTGGTGTACTGCAGGCGCCGGGGATCGGTCCACCTCGGCTCGTACACCTTGAGCTTCACGACCTCATCGTGAAAACCACCGTACGGGAACGCGTTCAGCGTGATCACGTCGAGCCCGCGCGCATCCAGCTCGGCCCGTAAGCGTTTGCGCGCTTCGGCATCGGCGGCGAGCGGACCGGCCACCGACGCGGCCAGCCACAACCCGAGCCCGAGCCGGTCCACGCCCAGCTTCTCGCGGACCGGCACGGCGTAGCGGTCCAGCTGGGCGAGGATCCCGGGCAGGTCCTCCGCCGGGTGGACGTTCGTGCAGTAGCAGAGCCGGGTCACTGGCGTCCGCCTCGCAGGACCGAGTTGCCCTGGAACGTCTCCGTGGACGCCGCGAACCCCGGCAGCTCCTCGAGCACCAGGCGCCCGCTCTGGCCGTAGAAGTCGACCGGGTTCTGCCAGAGCACCTTGTCCACATCGGCCTCGGAGAACCCGGCCGCGAGCATCTGCTGGCCGGTGCGGTAGGTCTTCAACGGGTCCGAGCGGCCCCAGTCGGCGGCCGAGTTCACCAGCACCTTGTCGGTGCCGTACTCCCGCAGGATGGCCACCATCCGGATCTCGTCCATCTTGGTGTCCGGGTAGATGGAGAACCCCATCCAGCACCCGGAGTCCTTGACCACCTTGACGGTCATCTCGTTGAGGTGGTCGACCGCCACCATCTCCGGCGCGATGCCGGATTCGTTGACCACCGCGAGTGTCCGATGTGTACCGGCGAGCTTGTCCCGGTGCGGCGTGTGCACAAGTGCGGGCAGCTCGTGCTCGATGGCCAGCTGCATCTGCCGGGCGAACACCTCGTCCTCAGCGGGCGTCATCGAGTCGTAGCCGACCTCGCCGACCGCGACTACCCCATCCTTGGCCAGGTAGCGCGGCAGCACGTCGAGCACCGCCGTGCAGCGTGGATCGTTGGCCTCCTTGGGGTTCAGCGCGATCGTGCAGTGGTGCCGGATGCCGAACTGGGCCGCCCGGAACCTCTCCCAGCCGATCAGCGCGTCGAAGTAGTCGGTGAACGAGCCCACGTTCGTGCGCGGCTGGCCGAGCCAGAACGCCGGTTCCACCAGCGCCCGGACGCCGACCTCGAACATGGTCTCGTAGTCGTCGGTGGTCCGGGAGGTCATGTGGATGTGCGGGTCGAAGATACGCATCAGCTGACCTCCAGCAGTCGTTGGGCGTCGGCGGGGACTTCGCGCCCGGCGGCCCGGCGCTCGTCGGCGAAGTCGCTGACCATCCGCAGCAGTTCGGCGTCGGTGCGGCGGTCCAGGTCGGCCACCGCGGCCAGCGGGACCCCGACGAAGATGCACTTGAGCACCCCGTGCCGCCAGGCGTGCGCGTCGAGGTGCTTGGCGGCGAACGGGCCCAGCGCCGCCGCGACCAGCCGGATGTCGTTGGCCCGCAGGGCGTCGTTCACCAGGTCCAGACCGGTCGGGACCACCGTCTCAGGCAAAGTGGACAGTCCACGCAGGACACCCCGGCGTTCGGCGTCGTCGCCGTACCGGTACAGCTCGGCCACTTCGGACGCCAGCTCCCCGGCCGGCATGACCTCGGCGAGCACGGCGAGCAAACGTGTGCGCGCCAGGTCGTCCACGGTGCCATGGATCAGGCCCTGCGGGTCGGCCTCCGGCCGCAACGGGTCGCGGCCGACCTTCCGGCCGACCGCCGGGAAGATCGACCGGATGGCCGTCGCGTCGGCGCGCACCTTCCGTTCGGCGTCGACCAGCCAGGGATGATCCACCTCTACCACCCACTCGTCCGAACCAGAAGAGGGTTTGGGCATCGCGGCCCGCAGAGCGGCGAACGCGCGCTTGGCGACGTCCGGCGCGGCATGGCTGTGCCGGGGCAGCTCCACTGCGGCGACCCCGGTGTAGCCGACCTCGGCCAGCGCGGCCAGTGTGGCCGCCAGGTCCAGTTCCCCCTCGCCGAACTCGAGGTGTTCGTGCACACCGAGCCGCATGTCGTCCAGCTGGACGTTCACCAGCAGTCCGGCCGCACGGCGCACGCACTCGGCGGCGTCCACGGGTTCGACCGCGACGCAGTGGCCGACGTCCAAAGTGATCCCCAGCAGCTCCGGGTTGCCCAGGTCGCACCGCAGCGCAAGCGCTTGGGCGAGGTGCTGGACGTACATCCCGGGCTCTGGCTCGATGCCGATCCGGACCTGCCGCCGGTCGGCCTCGACGAGCACCCGCGACACCCCGGACAGCATCCGCTCGTGGGCGCCGACCGAGTCCACATCGGATGGTTTGATGCCCGACCAGAACGACACGCAGTCCGAGCCGAGGCCTTCCGCGATGCGGATCGCCCGGCACAGGAAGTCGATCCGCAGGTCCGTGTCGTCGGACACCAGGGTCGGGTAGTGCTTGCGGTACGGGTCAAGCAGATACCGCGCCCCAGTCTCGACCACACTCCGTAAACCCAGTGATGACAACAGGTTGCCGACGTGGTCGACCCGAGCGGAAACGTCGTCGGCGAACGGGTCGAGGTGGTTGTGGTCCAGCGTCAGCGCGACCGAGGTGTAGCCGAGATCCGCGATCACCCGCAGGGCGTCGTCGAGCCGGTGGTTGGCGAACCCGTTGGTGCCATAACCCAGGTGGAAGGTCATGTCGGGCTCACCAGCCTGGCCAGGCGTTTCACCACAGGGCCAGCACCGGCGACCGCGCCGGCCCCGATCAGCGAACCACGCCGGGCCGCCAGGGCCGCCTGCAGCGGGACCATGCCGTGGATCCCGGCCATAGTCGCTTTCCGCACAACGGAAGCGGACGGGTCACGCGTCGCGGCGAGTTGCGCCGCACCGACATTCCCGGCGTACATACCGCCAAAAGCCAGCGCACCAAGACGATGACGCCACGACCTGGCCCCGCCCAGCACGGCAGCGGCCGTCGCAACGCCGGTTCCCACGAGCGCCGCCCGGGCCGTCGTGCTCGACGCGCCATGCACCTCGCCACGGGAGAGAACGGTGAGACCGAACGTGTGTCCCGCCATCACCAAAGCTGAGGGCAGCGCCGAGCGCGCACCGGCCGCACCCAGCATGACATCGAGCCCACGACACGCCGCCATCGCCGCTGGGCCGGCCACAGTGGACTTGAAGACCAAGTCGTACGCCCACACCGCACCAGCCAAAGGAAGAGCTACACGCAGGGCACCACCATACGCGGCGAAGCCGAGCCCCGCGACCGTCAATGTACCGGCCACGGCAAGCGCTTGCCCGGGTTTCACGCGACCGGACGGAATCGGGCGCTCGGGCCGTTCGGTCGCGTCGATGTGGCGGTCCGACCAGTCGTTGAGCGCCATACCGGCCCAGTAGAGCGCCACCGAGGACAGCGGCAGCGCGAGTCGCCTGCCGCGCAACGGTTCCCCGGCGGCCGCCGCACCGGCGACGGTGTCGCCCAGGACGGTCAGCGCCGCGGGCGCCCGGACCAGCTCGACCAGGGCGTGTATCGAGGTCCCTGTTCGATGAGAGCCGGGATCGGGGTGGTTTCTGGCGCCGCCGCCGGGGCGGCGCGAATACTGGTTGCCTTTGGCCGTCCCGGCGGCGGCGCCAGGGACCACATCCGGCCCGGCTATCGCGGACAGGGACCTCGATACACGCCCTCGTGCTTTCATCCGCGCTGTCCCAACCGTGCGGCCCAGTCGGCCAGCATCCTGGTCTGTTCGGCGAACCTGTGCTCGTCGGTGCCCAGCGGGTCCTTGAAAAAGAAGGCCAGTTCGGACAGTGCACCGGTCTGACCGTCGGCGTGCGCGGCGCTCACCAGCCGGGCGAGGTCCAGCACGAGCGGCGCCGCCAGTGCGGAGTCGTAACCGTCCCAGGTGAACTGGAGGCTCATCTGCGCGCCGAGAAACCCTTCGAACGCCACGTGATCCCAGGCGACCTTGCGCTCACCGAGGTTGGCAACGTTGTCGATGTGCAGCGGCGCCGTCACGTGCTCGCCGAGCAGTTGCGCGAGGCCGCGGGCCTTGGACTCGAGCTTGCCCTTGGCCTGCGCGGGATCGGCGAGGTTGGCGCCGTCGCCGCCGCCGAGCAGGTTGGTGCCGGCCCAGGAGCGGACGTCCAGTGCGCGGGCGGTGAACATCGGCGCGAGCACCGTGCGCAGCAGCGTCTCCCCTGTCTTGCCATCGGCGCCAGCGTAGGGCAGCCCCTTGCGGCGGGCCAGTTCGAGCAACGCGGGCAGCCTGATCCCCGGCGATGGCGTGAAGTCCACGTAGGGCGCGCCGGCTCGCAGTGCGGCGTAAGCCCCGACCGAGCTGGGCGGCAGGACTGTCCGCTGTGGATCGTTCAGTGCCTCTACCAGCAGGTCGAGGTCCTCGTGTTCGGGCAGGGCGGGCACCGGGGGCTCGGTGGAGGTCACGTTGACCACCACGACCCTGGCGAGGTCGTTGCGAGTGCGGAACTCCTCGATGTCGGCGGCCAGCTGGGCGGCCGCCGAGGCGAGCGAACCGGTGTGCGACACCGGGTGGTACCCGCCCCGCAGCTCGGTGTCCACCGCACGCAGCCCGTCGGCCACGGCGGTGAGCACCGTGTGCGAGATGAGGCCGGTCGCGGCCAGGTGCTCGGCCCGCTTGTCCAGCGGCGTGCACACGATGTCGTGGCCGCCCACCACCAGGTCGTCCCAGGCAGGGAGCAGCTCGTGGTCCATGTCCAGGTGCTCGGTCACGCAACCGACCGGCCGCACCAGCCCGGCCCGCAGCGCGAGCAGGCCGGTGATCGCCGTGGTGGCGACCGACCCGCGGGCTCCCATGAGCCACAGTCCGCATCGTTGCCGCATCGTTCTCATCCCCAATCCCGCGAACGGGTGGGCGCCCCCGCGTCTAGAGCGCCCACCCGTTGGTCAGCTTCCGGAGCTCGCCGGGGGCAGTGGCAGGCCGCCCTCGATCGAACCGATCACCGCTCGAGCGTCCCTGACCAGCGTGGACCGGACATCCGAATCGGCGACCTGCCCCGGATCATTCGCGACCTGGACGAACTTTTGCAACTGCTTGACGGCTTTGGCGTCGTCCCCGTTCGCTTCCGCCTTTCGTGCTTTCGCCAAACTCGACGAAAGGCTCACATAGGCGCTCAGGGACAGCCGGTTCGTCGCGCGGAAGCGGTCGGTCAGCTGGTCGATGTCCCGCAGCGACGTCGTGGTGGCGAACGTCAGCCGCTGCTCGGTCGCGTTGCCCGCGTTGTCCTTGGCCAGCACGGACAGCGTGTGCACACCCAAAGACAGCTGGTAGAGCGCGGTGACCCGGCCGGACTCGACCCGGGCGCCGTCCAGGGTGCCGACGACCGAGGCCAGGCCCGAGGTGGCGTCCTCGGCGTGCCAGTTCACCACCACGTCGGTGGCGTCCCCGTACACTCGCCCGTCCGCCAGCCCGGACACCAGCAAGGTCGGCTTCGATCCATCGATCAGGATGGTCGCCGCCTTGTCCGGTTCGACGTTTCCGTCCTTGTCCACTGACCGGTACAGCAGGGTGTGGGTCCCGTCACCATTGACAACGATTGGCCCGGTGTAGGCGGTCCAAGCGCTGCCGTCCAGCTTCCACTCGGTCCGGGCCACACCCGAGCCCGCGTCGGTCGCCGACAGCTCGACCGGCACCTGCCCGGGGTGCCAGGCCGCCGGGTCGGCGAAGTTCGCCACCGTGACCGGCGGCACGGTCTCCAGCTCCTTGATGCGGACGTTGCGGAACCAGACGTCGTCGCCCGGGTCGTGGTTCTGCAGGCCGACGAAGCCCTGGGTGAGATCGCGGTTCGGGTCCGTGGACACGAAGTCGTTGATCAGCACCCCGTTGAGCAGGACCTGGATGGTCTGCCCGCGGACCACGATCTCGTAGGAGTTCCACTCGCCGGGCGGCTTGAGCGCGGCGTCGCGCTTGGCGATGTCGGCCGACTGGAACGAGTAGATCGACCCGGTGGTCTTCTCCGGCACGTCGGTCGCGTCGATCTGGACCTCGTAGCCCTGGTTCACCGCGACCCACGGGTCGTCACCCGGGTCGGGGTAGCCGACGAAGACGCCCGAGTTGTCGTCCCCGGCGAGCTTCCAGTCCACCTTGAGGCTGTAGGCGTGGAACTCCTGCGGGTAGGTCAGCAGCCCCAGCCCGTCGTGGGTGCGGATCGTGCAGTCGTTCTCCAGGCTGAACGAGCCCGGCCCGGAGTGCTTCCACTTGACGAAACTGGCCGCGGTGCCGTCGAACAGGCTGGTGTAGCCCGCTTCCGGCACGCTCGGCTGACAGGTCGGCTGCGATACGCCGGTGCCGATGAACTGCAGAGCGTCCACATCGAACAGACCACCGCTGCCGGTGCCCTGGAACACCAGGTAGAGCGGCTTGGTGCCCTGGTCGTTGACCGGCTTCGCCGGTAGGTCGACGTAGTTGTCGAAGCTGCCCGTGTTGGCGACCGCGAACGACTGCAGCACCGGCCCGTCCGGAGCCCCGGACCGGACCTCGACGGTGCCGCCCGCCCCGCCGGACGAGACCCGCAGGCCCAGCCCGGTGAGACCCACCAGGTTCGCCGGCTCGAACTCGATCCAGTCACCGCCGTCGATATAGCCGACCCGCTTGCCACCGCTCGCGCCGGCGTGGTCGACGACCTGGACCCCGTTCATCTTCGAGAAGAACTCGGCCTGCTTGAGCTTGGGCTGCAGGATGTTCTGGCCCTCGCCCTTCAGCGGCGGCACCGATCCCTTGCCGTTGTCGGTGTAGGACGCGTTGATGACGCCGAAGATGTTGGCGTCCGCGCCGTGTCCCTCATCGGCCGGGGTCTCGATCACGCCCTCGCACCCGGTCGCCCGGCTCAGCGGGTGGCCGTGGTTGTCGTGGCCGAGGATGTACTCGACTGTCACCTTCGTACAGTCGATGGTGCCGTCCTCCGGGTCCGTCACGCTGACCTTGAAGGGCACCTTGTCGCCGAACCCGAAGAACCCGCCGTTGGCCGGGGTCTGGACCACGACCGTCGGCTGGGTGTTGCCCACGGTCACGATCACGCTCGCCACCCCGGTCAGCCCTACCGAGTCGGTCACCGACAACTTGGCCGTGTACTGACCTTCCTGGGTGTAGGTGAACGTGACCGGGCCGGCCGTGGTCGAGTCCACCGTGCCGTCGCTCTGGAAGTCCCAGGCGTATGTGACCGGCTGACCGTCGGGATCGTTCGTGCCGGCGGGATCGAACCTCACCGTGAGCGGCCCGGGTCCGGAGGTCTTGTCGGCGGCCAGTTTCGCGACCGGCGTCCGGTTGCCCTTGGTGTAGTCGATCCGGTAGAGCGCCGAGTCCGGTGCGCCACCGAAGTACCCGCTGCCGTAGTCCAGCACGTAGAGCGAGCCGTCCGGGCCGAACTCGATGTTCATCGGCCGGGTCAGCGCCATCGAGTCGAAGAACGGCTTGATGTCACCGCGTTCCCCGTTCGGGCCGACGCCGATCTCCTTGATCCAGCCCCGGTCCCACTCGTAGGCGAAGTTCTTGCCGTCGAAGTAGCGCGGGAACTTGGTCGGCGACGGGTTGGCCGCGTCGTAACGGTAGACCGGGCCACCCATCGGCGACTCGCCGCCGTTGCCGAACTCCGGCACCGAGTTGCCGTCGTACGGGATCCACGCGGGCTGCACCGGCGGCAGGTCCACGATGCCGGTGTTGTGCGGGCTCTCGTTCTTCGGCGCCGAACAGTCGAACGGCTGTCCACTTTGGCCGGTGGCGAAGTCGTAGTCCACAAAGGGCTGGTTGTTGCCGACGCAGTACGGCCAGCCGAAGTTGCCCGGTCCCTTGATCAGGTTCTGCTCGACCGTCCCGCCCGGACCGCGGGCCGGGTTGGCCGCACCGGCGTCCGGACCGTAGTCACCCAGGAAGATCCAGCCGGTCTTGCGGTCCACACTGAACCGGTATGGATTGCGGAAACCCATCGCGTAGATCTCCGGACGCGTCTTCGGCGTGCCCGGGGTGAACAGGTTCCCGGCCGGGACCGAGTACGTGCCGTCGGCGTTCACCTTGAACCGCAACAACTTGCCGCGCAGGTCGTTGCTGTTGGCCGAGGTGCGCTGCGCGTCGAAGCCGGGGTTGCGGTTCGCGCGCTCGTCGATCGGCGTGAACCCGTCGGACTGGAACGGGTTCGAGTCGTCACCGGTGCTCATCAGCAGGTTGCCCGCGGCGTCGAAGTCGATCTCCCCGCCGACGTGGCAGCACAGCCCGCGCGTGGCCGGGATCTCGAGGATCTTCTGCTCCGACGCCAGGTCCAGTGTCCCGTTGTCGAGGAACTTGAAGCGGGACAACTGGTTGTGACCGTCGAAGGGGGCGAAGTCCGCGGGTGTGCCGGTCTCCGGGGCGTCCGTCATCGGCGTGTTCAACGGTGGGGCGTAATAGATGTAGACCCACTTGTTGGTCGCGAAGTCCGGGTCGATCGCGATGCCCTGCACGCCGTCCTCGTCGTGCGTGTAGACGGGGATCTTGGCGGCCTGCGTGGTGGTCGCGCCCGGGGTGGTCAGCCAGACCGTGCCGTCACGGGAAGTGTGCAGCACGCGGCGGTCGGGCAGGACCGACAACGCCATCGGCTCGCCGGTCTTCTCCTCGCCCTTGGCCAGGGTGATCTGGTCGAAGTCGCCGTCCACCGGCTGGGTTCCGGTGCCGGGCGTGCAGTCGGCCTGGACCATCCCGGCCGCGTACTCGATCCCGCCCAGCAGGTGCTTCAGGAACACCGGATCGGCGTAGGACTCCTTGGTGTGCCCCGCGCCGGTGTACCAGGACCGCCCGGAGCTCTGCGGGTGACACCACGAGAACGGGTGATCACCCATCGCGTCCGGCCCTGGCTGGTAGCTGTGCTCGTCCAGGGACGCCAGCACATGCACGTTCTGCCGGGGGTTGGACTGGAAGTTGTACCACTCATCGGTGCGCGTCCACTGCGTCGGCAGGTCCGCGGTCGCCGGGTGCGAGCGGTCCTCCACGTCGATGGTGGCCTGCTGGATGTTCGGGTGCGACTTGAAGTACGCCCCGACGAGCTGCCCGTACCAGGGCCAGGTGTACTCGGTGTCGGCCGCGGCGTGCACGCCCGCGTAGCCGCCACCGTCGTTGACGAACCGCTCGAAAGCGGCCTGCTGTTCGTCGTTGAGCACGTCCCCGGTGGTGGAAAGCCAGACCACCGCTGCGAACCGGTCGAGGTTGGCGTCGGTGAAGGCAGCGGCGTCCTCGGTCGCCTCGACCTCGAACCCGTTGGCCGCGCCGAGTTGCTGGATGGCCGCGATGCCGTCGGGGATGGAGTCGTGCCGGAAGCCCGCGGTCTTGGAGAAGACCAGAACGTGCGGATCGTCCGGATGTGCGTGTGCGGGAACAGCCCCGGCTAAGGCGGTGCCGGTGATGAACGCGAGGGCCGCGGCGCAAGCGCGCCAAGTTACGTGTTTGTGGACTAGAGGGCTTCTGGTCCGTCCCACTGGTAAGTTCTCCCTTGCTCGCGGCGGTTGCAGGACCGTCCTGGAGGAGTAGGTGACTCACCTCTCTTTCCGTGAGCGCCGACGCCACCGGGGGCTGCATCCCCCGGTGGCGTCTTCGTACTAAGAGGACACTGCCACCCAGCCGGAACCGGTGGTGGCGCTGGACTCCACGGCCGCCAGAACCCGCTGGACCTGAAGCCCGTCGGCGAAGCCCGGAACGGGATCGGTCCCGTTGTGGATGTCGGTCAGGAAGTCGTACACCTCATGGGTGAAGGTGTGTTCGTAACCGATGATGTGGCCGGGCGGCCACCAGGCACCCACATACGGGTGAGTCGGCTCGGTGATCAGGATGCGCCGGAACCCGGCGCTCTGCTCGTCACCGGTCCCGTCATAGAACGACAGCTCGTTCATCGACTCGAAGTCGAACGCGAGGCTGCCGTGCTCGCCGTTGATCTCCAGCCGCATGGAGTTCTTGCGGCCCAGCGCGAACCGGGTCGCCTCGTAGGTGGCCAGCGCGCCGGAGGCGAACCGGCCGATGAACAGCGCGGCGTCGTCCACCGTGACATCGTCCAGCTTGCCCTTCGGGTCACCGTCGAGCGGTCGCTTGTGGACGAACGTCTCCATCAGCGCGGACACCCCGGTCAGGTGCTCGCCCAGCAGGAACTGGGTGGCGTCGATGATGTGCGCACCGATGTCGCCCAGCGCGCCCGACCCGGCCTGCTCCTTGCGCAGCCGCCACGCCATCGGCGTGTTCGGGTCGGACAGCCAGTCCTGCAGGTACTGCGACCGCACGTGCCGGATCTTGCCGAGCCGGCCGTCGGCGATCATCTGCCGCGCGACGGCCAGGGCAGGCACCCGGCGGTAGTTGAACGCCACCATCGAGCGCTGGCCGTTGGCCGCCGCGGCAGCCGCGGCTGCCGCCATTTCCTCCGCCTCGGCAACCGAGTTCGCGAGCGGCTTCTCGCACAGGACGTGCTTGCCGGCCGCCAGGGCCGCGATCGCGATGTCCTTGTGCGAGTCGCCGGGCGTGCAGATGTCCACGATCTGCACGTCGTCGCGGGCGATGAGCGCGCGCCAGTCCGTCTCCACCGCGTCCCAGCCGAGCTTGGCCGCGGCGGCCTTGGTCCGGTCCAGGTCACGCCCGCCGAGCACGGCGAGCCGGGGGGCCAGCGGCACGTCGAAGAAGTGGTGCACGGAGCGCCACGCGTGCGTATGGACCTTGCCCATGAAGGCATGGCCCACCATGCCCACGCCGATCGTCCCCTCGCCTGCGTTGCTCATCGATCGCCCTTCTTATTGTCTGACAACAGATCCCCGGTAGGTAGTGCTACGAGTCGAAGGCGACGTCGGCGTAGTTCGCCGCGTTCTCCTTGGTCACCACCGCGGAGTAGGTGGTGATCGAGGCCGGGATCTCGTGCTCGGCCAGGTCGCCCATGCCCTTGGCCTGGCCGAGAAGCCTGGCCAGCGCGATGGCCGAGGAGGACATCGACGGGCTGTAGAGCACGGTCGCCTTGATCACGCTGCTGTCGGCCTTGATCAGGTCGATCATGTTCTTCGAGCCCGCGCCGCCGACCATGATGAACTCGCTGCGGTTGGCGGTCTTGATCGCCGACATCACGCCGATGCCCTGGTCGTCGTCGTGGTTCCACAACGCGTCCAGCTTGCCGGCGGCCTGCAGCAGGTTCGCGGTCTGCTTCTCGCCACTCTCCACGGTGAACTCCGCCGCGACCCGCGGACCCACCTGGAAACCGGCCTTGGCCAGCGCGTCCTTGAAGCCCTTGCTGCGTTCCTGGGTCAGCGGCAGCGAGTCGATGCCCGCGACCTCACCGATCACCGGGTTGGAGATGTTCTTCTTCTTCATCTCCTGGGCGATGTAGGTGCCCGCGTTGACGCCCATGCGGTAGTTGTCGCCACCGATCCAGGTCCGGTAGGCCAGCGCGGTGTCGAAGATGCGGTCCAGGTTGACCACCGGGATGCCCTTGTCCATCGCGGACTGTCCGACCGAGGTGAGCGCCTTGCCGTCGAACGGGAGGATCACCAGCACGTCCACCTTGCTGTTGATCAGCGTCTCCACCTGGGCGATCTGCTGGCTCACGTCGTTGGTGCCCTCGGTGGCCTTGAAGGTCACGTCCGACTTGAACTTGTCCGCCTGTGCCTTGGCGTTCTTGGTGATCGCCGCGATCCAGCCGTGGTCGGCGGCGGGCGCCGAGAAACCGATGGTCACCATCTTGCCGGTCTGGGCGTTGTCGCCCTGGCCCGAGGCCACGTTGCCGGCGGGCGCGTTGCTCGCCGGTGCCTGGTTGGATGTGCAGGCGGTCAGTAACGCACCGGCACCCACGGCGGCTCCGCCGAGCAGGAACCCACGACGGGCGAGGTTCGGCAGGTCGGTCATCTTTGATCTCCTGGTTTCTAAGAGGTGGAACGTGCCCGGTTGGCGCGGAACTGCAACAGCACGGCGATGACGATGATGACGCCCTTGGCGATCTTCTGGACGTCGGTCTCCAGGTTGTTGAGGATGAAGATGTTGTTGAGCAGGGTGAAGATCAGCACACCGATGACGGTGCCGATCATCGTGCCGCGGCCGCCGGTGAGCAGGGTCCCGCCGATCACCACCGCCGCGATCGCGTCCAGTTCGTAGAACTGGCCATGGGTGGACGCGCCCGCGGTCGTCCGGGCGGCCAGCATGATCGCCGCGAGGCCGGCGCACAGCCCGGCCACGCCGTACACCAAAGCGGTGTGCCGCTTGACGTTGATGCCCGCCAGCCGGGTCGCCTCGGCGTTGCCGCCGACCGCGAAGGTGCGGCGGCCGAAGGTGGTGCGGTTGAGCACGACCCAGCCGATCGCGACGACGACGGCGAAGATCCAGATCAGCACCGGGATGCTCAGGAAGTCACCGCGGAAGAAGTCGAGGAAGTCCTCGTCGCGCACGACCTGCGTCTGCCGCCCGCTTATCCGCTCGGCCAGGCCGCTCGCGGCGATGTAGAGCGCCAGCGTGGCGATGAACGGCACCATCCGGCCATAGGCGATCAGCACGCCGTTGACCAGCCCGGCGGCCAGGCCCACCCCGAGTCCACAGAGGACCATGACGAACGGCCCATAGGACTGTGTCGCGAGGGTGGTCAGCCAGACGCTGGCCAAACCGATCACCGATCCCACGGACAGGTCGATGCCGCCGGAGATGATCACGAACGTCATGCCGACCGCGACCACCCCGGACGGCGCGGCCAGCCGCAGCACCGTGGAGAGGTTGCTCTCGGTCAGGAACTGCTGCGGGGCGGTCGCCCAGCCGATCACGATGATCACGACCAGCACCCCGAACAGCAGGGCCAGCCGCAGGTCGACCGGCAGGCTGCGGCTCGACCTCGGCGCCGATGCCTTCGGTACTTCGGTGTCCCGCCCGGTCGCGGGTTCGAGCTGCGTCACGCCGCACTTCCCTCCATCACCATGTCCAACACGTCCGCCTCGGTGAGCTGGTCGGCGGGCGCCTCGTGGATCACCCGGCCCTCCCGGACCACCAGCACCCGGTCGGCCAGGCCGAGCACCTCGGGCATCTCGCTGGAGACCATCACGATCGCCACCCCGTCGGCGGCCAGTTCCCGGATCAACCGGTACAGCTCGGCCCGGGCACCCACGTCCACGCCGCGGGTCGGTTCGTCCAGCAGCAGGATCCGGCTGCCGTGCACCAGCCAGCGCGCGACCACGGCCTTCTGCTGGTTGCCGCCGGACAGCGTCCGGATGCCGCGGCGCGGGTCCGGCGGGCGCAGGTCCAGGTCCTCCAGCATGGCCCTGGAGTCCTTGAGCTCCTTGCCGTTCTCGGTGAACCCGTAGCTGGAGTACTTGGCCAGGCTGGCCAAGGTCACGTTGTCGGCCACCGACATGTCCATCAGCAGCGCCTGGCTCTTGCGCTCCTCGGGCGCCAGGCCGATGCCCGCCTCGACCGCGGCCTTGACGTCACCGGCGCGCAACCGCTTGCCGTTGACGAAGACCTTGCCCTCGTGGGCCCGGCGGGCGCCGAAGATGGTCTCCAGGATCTCGCTGCGGCCCGCGCCGACCAGCCCGGCGATGCCGAGGATCTCCCCGGCGTGCACGGTGAAGGTGACGTCCGCGAACTCGTCGTCGCGGCCCAGCCGCTCGACCCGCAGGACCTCCCTGGACTCGTCCACAGTGGACTCTTCGCGCACCGGGTAGACGGTCTCGACCCGTTTGCCGGACATCAGCGCGACCAGCTCGGAAGTCGGCGTGTCGGCCGGCAGGCCGGTCGCGACCGTCCGGCCGTCCTTGAGCACGGTGACCCGGTGGCCGATCCGGCGGATCTCCTCCAGGCGGTGGGAGATGTAGACGACCGCGACGCCTTCCTCGGTCAGCTCCTCGACGATCCGGAACAGGTTGTCCACCTCGTCGGCGGCCAGCGCGGCGGTCGGCTCGTCCATCACGATCAGCCGGGCGTCGTGCGCGAGCGCCCGCGCCATCGACACCAGCTGCTGGCCCGCGGCCGACAGCCGGCCGACCTCGCGGTCCGGCGGGATCTCCGCGTGGCCAAGGCGTTTGAGCAACGCGGTGGCCTCATGGCGGGCGCGCCGGTCGCGGGTGAACCCGAAGCGGGCCCGCTCGTGGCCGAGGAAGATGTTGTCCGCCACCGAAAGCCCGGGAATGAGGTCGAGCTCCTGGTACATCGTGGCGACGCCCATCCGCAGCGCGGCCACCGGCGAGCTGAGCGTGGTCTTCTGGCCCAGCCAGTGGATCTCGCCCTCGTCCGGCTGGTGCGCCCCGGCCAGCACCTTGATCAGCGTGGACTTGCCCGCGCCGTTCTGGCCCAGCAGGCAGTGCACCTCGCCGGCCTGGACCTGCAGGTCCACCCCGTCGAGTGCGCGGACGCCCGGGAATGTCTTGACGATCCCGGTCATCGTCAGCAGTTGGGTCAAGCCGGTGCCTCCGTACTCTGCATTCGTTCCGGTGCCTGGGTCGGGTCGTCGTAGACCCGGCTGAGGGCGGCCAGCGCCCCGCCGGTGCGCGCGGCGGTGAAGCCGAGGTCCGAGCCGACCACCCGGACCGTCGCGGCCTCGGCGACCACCGCGCGGGCGGCCACCTCGATCCGCGCGGGCTCGATCAGCCAGTCCGGCAGGGCGGCGAAGTAGCCGCCCAGGATCACCACCGCCGGGCTGAGCACGTTGACCACAATGGACACTCCGACGCCGAGCGCGGCGCCGATCTGGTGCAGCGCGCCCAGCGTGCGCTGGTCGCGGCGTTCGGCGCGGGAGCGCACGATGGCCATCCGCTCCTCGATCGGCCGGTTCGGGTCGGACACCGGGTCGCCGGGCGCGGCCAGCGCGTGGAACAGCGCGGCCAGCCCGACCTGCGTCTCCCAGCAGCCACGGCGGCCACAGGAACATTGCGGTCCCATCGGGTCCATCGACATGTGGCCGACCTCGCCGGCGTACCCGATCGAGCCGCGCACCAGGCGCCCGCCCGCGATCACGCCCGCGCCGATGCCGAAGTCGCCGGTGACGTAGATCAGGTCGGCGGTGGCCTTCATGCCGCCGATCTCGTACTCGGCGGTGGCGCTGAGGTTGGCGTCGTTGTCAACGGTCAGCCGGTCGAGCGGGAACCCAAGGCGGCCGGCCAGCCCGTCGGCCAGCGTGACCTCGCGCCAGCGCAGCCGCGGCGCCAGCCGCACGACCCCCCGCGCGGTGTCGACCAGCCCCGGCACACTCACGGTGATCCCCGCTGGGTAGGCGGCGCCGACCGCGGTCAGCTCGTCGCCGGCCACTTCGGCGAGCTTGTCCATGGTGCGGTCGACCCCCGCGGACAGCACGTCGAACGCGACTCGCCGGTCGGCGACCACATGCCCGGCGGTGTCGACCGAAGTGACGGCGAGGTGGTCGACGCCGACCTCCAGCCCGATCCCGCGCACCCCGCTGGGGTCGAGTTCGACGATCTGACCGGGGCGGCCCTGTCCCCCGGCGGCGATGCCACCGGCCCGGACCAGGCGGCGTGCGGTCAGCTCCGCGACGAGCGTGGAGATGGTCGCCTTGCTCAGTCCGGACAGGACGGCCAGCTGCGCGCGCGACAGTCCACCCTGTTCGCGCAGGACGCGGACGACCCACGCGAGGTTGGCCCTGCGCAGTGCGGCGCGGTCGGTCGGCTGCTCCGGCACTACTCCGCTCCACTTCGTTGGGAAACTAGCCGAACTAAGGTGCGCTAGCTCACACGCAACCTTGGATTCTGGGGCACTTAGGACGCAATCCGCCAAAAGTACCAATAGCTAGGACGAGCTTTCGTTCTGTATCCGCAAAAGTTAGTCGAGTTTGACGCTAAGTCACAAGATGCTTGTCCGGTGAATTGACATCCTTGTCATCACGACTTGAACCTCCCCGCCGCCCGCGCCGGTGTCCAGGACACACACCGAGAGGGGCGAGATGGGGGATCCCGACTTCGAGGAGTACTTCGCCGGGCGGGCACAACGGCTCAGACGCCTCGCCCACGCCATGTGCGGGGACTGGCACGAGGCCGAGGACATGTCCATCGCGGACGCCGCGGCCGCGTTGGGCGTCGCCGAGGGCACTGTCAACAGCCCGACCGCCCACCGTCCCCATGCTCATCCTGCCAAGGGTCCTGCACCGGCAGGATCGGCCCGGACGGCGAGCAGATCCACATCGAGCACCAGGAGACCCAAGGCGCGAGCATCGCCATCGTGCGAGTGGACCACGACGATGTCCGGGTCGTGATGAGGACCTGCAACACCGCCCGGGGACCCAGCGGCTCCTCCCTACGCCAAGCCGCCTCACGTCACACGGCCCCCTCCGGCCGTGAACGAGGACCAGCTGGTTCAACTGGCTCTCGACCGCCGGTGGCGCTACTGATCCGCTGCTATGTGCGCAGGTGCATGCGTTCGCCTTGTTTGCCGAAGATGCTGATCACCTCGGCGGGGTGGCCGTCGGCGCCGGAGAACCAGTGGGGGATGCGGGTGTCGAACTCGGCCGCCTCGCCCTGGCTGAGGATCGTCTCCTTGGCGCCCAGGATCAGGCGGACGCGGCCGGCCAGCACGTACATCCACTCATAGCCTTCGTGGGTCATCGGGGTGGGCTCGCAGCCGCGGGCCGGGATGATCATTTTGAAGGCATGCGGCGCACCGGGTTGCCTGGTCAGCGGGATGATCGTCTCCGTGCTGCCGTCTCTGCGTTTGATGCGGCGGGGGGTGAGACGGACGCGGGGGTCCCCGATCTCGGGGGCACCGACCAGTTCGTCGACCGGCACCTGGTGGGCCAGCGCGATCGGCAGCAGCAGCTCGAGGCTGGGTTTGCGCTGGCCGCCTTCCAGCCTGGACAGCGTGCTCTTGGAGATCCCGGTGGCGTCGGCCAGCTCGGCCAGGGTCACCCCGCGTTCGGTGCGGATCCGTTTGAGCCGCGGCCCGACCTCGGCGAGCGCGGCGGAGATGGCGTCGTCCATACCGGCCAGGTTATCCCAGTTTCGGCAACAAAGTTTGTCAGATCCGCATCGCCGCGCGCACCCTCGTGCCATGACATACGACGTACTCATCATCGGGGCCGGACCCGCCGGCCTGAACGCGGCACTCACCCTCGGCCGCTCGCGCCGCACGGTCGTGGTCGTCGACGCGGGCAACCCCCGCAACGCCCCCGCCTCGCACATGCACGGCTTCCTGTCCCGTGACGGCATGCCGCCGAGCGAGTTCCTTGCCTTGGCCCGCAAGGAAGTCGAGGGCTACGGCGTCGACATCATCCAGGCCTCGGTCACCACGATCCACAAAGGATTCAAAGCCGAACTGTCCACAGGGGACATCATCGCCGCGCGCCGGGTGATCGTCGCGACCGGCGTGACGGACCTGCTGCCGGACATCCCCGGCATCAAGGAAAGCTGGGGCCAGGACGTCATCGCCTGCCCGTACTGCCACGGCTACGAGGTCCGCGACGAGCCGCTCGCCGTGATCGGGTCCGCCGAACACGCCCTGCTGGTCCGCCAGTGGTCGAAGGACCTGATCTTCTTCCCGCACACCACCCCGCTGGACGATCCCGCGGAGCTCACCGCCCGCGACATCCGGATCGTGCCGGGCGAGATCACCCGGGTCGTGCGCGAGAACGGCCGCGTCAAAGGCGTTGAGGTCGACGACCGCGTCTACCCGCGCACGGCGGTGTTCGTGCGGCCCCCGTTCCGAGCGAACAACGACATTCTCGTGCAGCTCGGGGCGGACCTCACCGAAGCCGGTGTACCCGTGGTCGACCCGACCGGGAAGACCAGCGTGCCGGGTGTGTGGGCGGCGGGGAACATCGTCACGCCGTTCCTGCAGGTCATCGCGTCCGCGGGCGCGGGATCCATGGCCGGGGCCATGGTCAACCACGATCTTTTGACCGAGCCGTTCTCCGCGGAGATGGAACGGCACGCTCACCTGCGCCGGTCAGTCGTCGCGTAACCGGCTGTAGAGCCGGCCGTCGCGCCACTGCCCGGCGCGGAACTCCACCGACCGCAGCACGCCTTCGAGCCGGAAACCCGCCTTCTCCAACGATTTCTGCTCGGCCGTGTTCTCCGGATGGGTGCCGGCCTCGATGCGCTGCACGGGGGTGTACGTGAACAGGTACTCGCACAACATGTCCTGCGCACGCCAACCGATGCCCTGGCCGCGCCACTCAGGCAGCAGCGCGATCCCGATCTCCCAGCACCCGGCCACTCCGCCGTACTGCTTGGCCGTCCAGCTCACGAACCCGGTCGCGGCGTCCTCGGCCTCGACGATCAGCCGGCCGCCGTCCGGCCCGAGGTACCCGTCCTTCGCGAACCGGCGCGCGGGCTCCTGCGCGTCGCGGAACCCGCCCCAGTCCAGGCCGACCAGACCCGGCTCGACCGCGAACCGTTCGAACATGGCCAGATCGCCCGCGGTGACCGGCCGCAGCCGCACGTCCATCGATTTCCCCGTTCTCCTCCCCGTGTGATGTTCAATGTAGCTGTGACCGTGCAAGCCATTCCCCGGGTCGAGACCCGCCAGCAGTCCCAGCTCCTCGCGTTGCTCCGGGACGAGGGACCGCTGGCCAAGGTGGAGCTGGGTGAGCGCCTCGAGTTGCCCCGGGCGCGGCTGGCCACGGAGCTGGAGCGGCTGTTCGACTGGCGGTTCGTCGAGTCCGGCGGGCCGGCCGCCAGCCGCGGCGGGCGCCGCTCGACACTCGTGAAACTGGCCGATGACCTGCGATTTCTCGCCGCGGATATCGGGGCGACCTCGATCGGGGTGGCGGTCACGGACGCGCGCTGCGAGGTGCTGTCGCACGTCGTGGAGGACTACGACATCCGCAAGGGCCCGGTGCTGGTGCTGGAGCGGTTGACCCAGCTAGCGGCCAAGGTGCAGAGCGAGGTCACCGGACGCCTGGTCGGCGCGGGCGTCGGGCTGCCCGGGCCGGTGAGTTTCCGGGACGGCATGCCGGTGGCGCCGCCGATCATGCCTGGCTGGGACCGGTTCCCGGTGCGCGACCGGCTGTCCAGCCAGTGGGGCTGCCCGGTCACAGTGGACAACGACGTGAACGTGATGGCCCTCGGTGAGCGACACGCCGGAGTGGCGCGGTCACTCAATGAGCTGATCTTCGTCAAGGTCGGTACCGGCATCGGCTGCGGGATAGTGCTCGGCGGCCGGGTCTACCGCGGGGTCGCGGGCACCGCCGGGGACATCGGGCACATCAAGCTCGACGACTACGGCCCCGCGTGCGCGTGCGGTGAGGTCGGCTGCCTGGAGGCGTACTTCGGCGGCGCCGCCCTGGCCCGCGACGCGTTGACGCTGGCCCGCAGCGGGCGGTCGACGTACCTCGCGGATCTGCTGGCACACCAAAGTGAACTGTCCGCCAAGGACGTCGCCGCCGCCGCTTCCGCCGGTGACTTCGCCGCGGCCAACCTCGTCCGCGAGGGCGGCCGCCGCCTCGGCCACGTGGTCGCGTCGCTGGTCAGCTTCCTCAACCCGGGGATGGTCGTGATCGGCGGTGGCGTCTCGCGCCTCGGCCACCAGCTCCTCGCCGAGGTGCGTAGCGCGGTTTACCGCCGCAGCCTGCCGTTGGCCACTGGGAACCTGCCGATCGTGTTGTCGGAGCTGGGCGAGCTGGCGGGCGTGATCGGCGCTGCCTGGTCGGCTACCGATCACGCGTTCGCCGGGACATGAGGTCGATGGGCACGGCATGAAGGTGATCTCGAGTTCCGGCTTGGGATCACGATCGCGGTGCCGAGCCGGATCTTCGTGGTCACCGCGGCCACGTACGTGAGGTGTACCAACGGGTCCAGGATCGGGTCGGTCGGTTCCATCGGGGTTTCGGGAGTGCGGGGCTCGGCAGCACGACGTGCTCGCCCGCCCACCACGACGTGTATCCCAGTTCTTCGGCCAGACCGGCGAGGCGCACGGTCGCCGCCGCCCCCAGTGTCGCCTTCGCGTTCAGTCCGGATGGCTGAGCTTCACGCGGGCGGCGGACGCGTTGTTCATCTCGCGGCCCGCGTTGAGCAAACAGCTCCGCCAGCTCGAACTGTCGTTGCGCACCAAGCTGTTCGAGCGCGACCGCCGGACGGTCCGGCTCACGGAAGAAGGCGCGGCCCTGCTCCCACACGCGCGGCGGATCATCTCGCAGTGCCGGAGTCATAGCGTTCTCCAGACAAGCGCAGGCGTATTTCTCATCACCGGAATGACAATTTCTCCTCGGCCGGAAACTCTTGTTCGGCCCAGGTCGCAACGGTAATGTACTCACGAGTAGGTTCGACCCGAGGAGTGCGTTTTTTCCGAGGAGATGCACAATGCTGAGACCCGTTGTTGTCGCTGCCGTCGCGTTGACCGGGGTGTTGTTGGGAGCCACCACCGCGGTCGCCGAGCCGGTTTTCACCTATGATGTCACAAAGGGCTCGTCGACGATCAACAAACTGAATGCGAACCTTGCCCTCGGCCCCGGCAAGCTGGTTGTCGATCTCGACGGCGCCACCGGCAACTTCACGTCGAAGATCACCCTGCCGCCCGCCCAGGGCAGCTTCAAGATCTTCGGCATCTTCCCGACCACGGCCACGGTCACCATGACCGAGGCCACCGACGCGGTCGGCACGCTGGTCGACGGGGTGGTCGACGCCAACGCGAAGATCAACATCAAGCTGTCCGACGTGAAGGCGATCGGCTTCATCCCGCTGCTGGTCGGCGACAAGTGCCAGACCAAGACCCCGGCGCAGATCCACCTGCACTCGGCGCCCGATTTCAACCCACTGGAAGGCGGCGACCTGCTCGCCACCTACACAATTCCGGAGTTCGCGAACTGCAACCTCGCCACCGGAATTCTGAACGGTCTCATTCCAGGCCCGGACAACAATCTGAGCCTGACCCTGCAGATCAACTGGGGCTGATCCGCCACGCCGAACCCCTCGTGAGTGGTTTTGCCCGTGCGAACGAGCAAAACCACTCACGAGCCGGTTAACGGGGCAGGAGTTCCACGATCTTCCAGGTGCCGTCCTGGCGTTCCGCTTTCACGGAGAGCGCCGCGGCACTGCCGGTCGATTTGTTGGTGTCCACCCGGGTGGCCACCTGGTCGAGGAACACCAGCAGTTCGGCGTGGTCGCCGTCGATGGACTTCACGCCCATGTCGGTCACGCGGGTCGCCAGCACCAGCTTCTGCGACGGGGCCTGCTCGCGGACCTGCGCGATCAGCTTGTCGTACTCCTGGACCGCGGTCCCGGCGAGCACCTGGCGGGCGGCGGCGCTGGACTCGTCGACCTTGTCGTAGCTGAACGAGAAGATCTTCTCCACGGCGTCCTTGACCTGGCCGTTCACCTCGGTCATCCCGCGCGTGTCCACGCCGCTGTCAACGGTGTTGGCCCGCACCAGGAAGAACGCCCCGGCCCCGACAAGCAGCGCGGCGGCGATGATCAGCGCGAACGGCCATCGCGCCTTCCCCTCGACAGCGTCGGAGTCGACGGCCTCAAGGTCCGAACCCGGCGCCTCCTCGGCTTCCAGCACCGAGGTGCCGGAGCCCTCCGCCACATCGGCGGCTCCGGCCGAATCGACGGCCTCCGACGAGGCCTCGGCGGCATCGATGGTCTCCGCCGAAGCCTCGGTCGCCGTCGGCCGGCCCACCGCGGCCTCCGCCGCATCCGCGGCTTTCCCCGAGGCAGTGGCGCCTGGCGAGTCGGTGACCTCGGGGGTCTCGGGTGCGGCGCTGCGGCGGTTGTGGCCGGCTACGCGGGGGCGGCGGGTGGGGCGCTGCTTCACGGTCATGATGATGCCCCCACGGTCACCTCGCGCAGCGAGCTGAGCTTCCATCCGGTGTCGGTGCGGCTCAGGCCGGCCTCGAACCGGTTGCGTTTCACCACGGGTGACCCACCCTCCGGCGTCACGGTGATCTCCACGGCCGCGATCACCTGCGCGGTATCGGTCTCCAGTTCGGTCACGGCGGCGTCGGTCACCTTGCCCACGGTCACCGACTTGCCCTCCGCCAGCTGCTTGCGGCTGTCATCCCGGCTCTGCGCGAGGCTGTCCCGCAGCGTCCCGGTCGACGACTCCAGCCAGCGGTCCAGCCCCTCGTCCACCTTCTGGTAGTCCAAAGTGGTCAGGTTGGCGATGCCCTGCTCGCCGACCCGCAGCACCTCTTCGCGCGAGGCCGCGTACGCACCGGCGGTATCGGAGGCATGCCACCAGCTCCAGCCCGCGTAGCCGGCGAAACCGGCCGCCGCCACCGCGAGCACGATGGCGAACACCTTCTGGATCACCGAGCACCTCCCAGTACCTCGTCAAGCGAATGCGGTCCGGTTCGCACCGGCGTCAAGGCCATCACCCCCGAGGGCGCCGGAACCGGCCCGCCCTTGGGCGCGTTCTGCGAGCCACGGACCGAACTCTCGTTCCCATATGGCAAAGCACAGCGGGCGTTGGTGTTCAACGGGGCGGGGGTGGTGTCCTTGCCGGGACGCTGCGCCGTGCCCTCATAGCCCTTGAAGCACGGCGGCGGGTTGTTGAAGTTCAGCAACATGTTCAGGTTGACCTCACCGTTCGGCCCGATCCACCGGTAGCCGTTGGCCACCGCCTGCGGGTAGGAGGCCAGCAGCTCCTCGAACGCGTCGCCGCGGGTGGAGAAGACCTGGGACGGGGTCAGCAGGTTGGCCAGCACCACGCCGATTCCGGTGCCGGACTCCTGGATCAGGCCGCTGATCTCGTTGGACACCTTGGGGGTGGCGCTGATCAGGTTGCGCAGGTCGCCGTCGGACTTCTTGAGCTGCTCGGCGAGCAGGTGGGTGTCCTGGCTGAACGACTTGATCGCGTCGGCCTGTTGTTCCTGCGTCAGCAGGACCTTGCCGCCGTCGTTGATCAACCGCTCGGTCGCCGGGAGGTGGTCGCTGGCGGACTGGATCAGCGCGGCCTGGTTGTCGATCAACGACTGCAGGTCCGAACCGCGGCCACGGAAGGCATCGTCCAGTTCGTACACAACGGTCCGCAACGAGTCCAACGGCACCGAGGCGACCAGATCGTCCAAGTTGGACAGCACCGTCTCGACCGGCAACGGCATCTTGATCGCCGACTGCGGGATCACCGACCCGTCCTGCAGGTACGGACCGTCGTCCCGGCGAGGCTTGAGGTCCAGATACTGCTCACCGACCGCGGACCGGTTGGCGATCGCGGCGTCCAAATCGGACGGAATTCGCGGCGCCGACGGGTCCAGCCGCAGCTCGACCTCGATGCCGTCATCGGTCAGGTGCATCGGTCCAACGCGGCCCACGCGAACACCCCGGTAGGTCACCTCGGCGTTGGTGAACAACCCGCCCGACGACGCCAGCTGAGCCTTCACCACGATCCCGCGACCGCCGAACAGCTGGTCCAGACCGGCGTAGCTGGCGCCGACATAGCTCACCCCGACCAGGGCGATCACCACGAAGATCGCCACCTGGACTTTGATCCGACGGCTGAGCATCAGCGGCCCCCTCGGGTGAAGACGGGCGGGTCCATCGGCGGCAACGGGACGGCCGGCTCGTCCGGCGCGCTCGTCGGGCCGGGGACCGCCAACGTCACGAACGTGTTCAGGTAGTCACCCTTGATGGCCGCGGCCGCCTTGTCGGTGAACGGGTAGGTCAGCAGCACCTCGAACGACTGCGGCAGCTTCTCCCCCGCCGCGGCCAGCCCGCGCAGGGTGGGCGCCAACGCCTTCAGGTCGGCCACGATGTCGTCCTTGGACTTGTTCACCGTGTCGACCGCGACCTGGGACAGCTTGTCCAGCGACTTCAACATGTCCACGAGGTCGTTGCGCTGCTTGATCAGTACGTCCAGGCCCGGACTGAGATCCTTCAGCACTCCGGCGATCTCGTCGCGTTGCGCGGACACCGTGGCAGCCAGGCGGTTGAGGTTCTCCAGCGCCCGGGTGATCTCCGAGCGGTGCGCGTCCAGCTCACCGATGAACTTGTCCATGTTGGACAGCAGCGCCCGGATGCCGGACTCGTTGCCGTCCAGCGCGTTGTTGACCTCGCGCGCGATCTGCTGGAACTGTCCGATACCACCACCGTTGAGCAGCAACGACAGCGCACCGAAGACCTCCTCGATCTCGGCGTTGCGGTTGGTCCGCTCCACCGGGATCAGGTCGTTGTCGGCGAGCCGGGCCGAAGCCGGGTCCACGCGAGGTGCGCTCAGCTCGACGAACTTCTCGCCCAGCAGGCTGGACTGGCGCACGGCCGCCGAAGCGTTGGCCGGCAGCTTGACGTCTCCGTTGACCAGCAGGACCACCTCGGCGGTCCAGCCGTCGCCACCGACGTCGATCTCGTCCACCTTGCCAACCGCGACGTCGTTGACCTTCACCCCGGCCTGGGGCACGAGATCCAGCACATCAGTGAACTGCACGCGAACCCGGTAGGGATGATCGCCGAGGTCCGCGCCGCCGGGCAGCGGCAGGTTGTAGACGCCGTTGAAACCACCGGCGCCACAGGCGGTTGTGGTCAGCAGCAGGGCCGCGAGCAGGAGCGCACGCACGTCAGTGACCACCCTCCGATGTGTACTGCTGGCCCATCGGCGGGAACAGCAGCGGCGGAGCACCCGTGGCAGTGCCTGGTTTCATGGCCTCGCAGTTGTCCTGGAGCTTGGTCACCGGCCCGCTGGGCGGCTTGACGTTGCAGGCGACCATTCCGCCCGGAACCGGCGGCGGGTAGAACTCCAGGATGTTCGGCCGGACCTCCATCCGGCCGGTGGCCGGGTCGACCGCGTTGTTCAGGTTGGTCACCGCGTTCGGCGCCACATCCAGCGCCTCCGCCAGCGACTGCCGCTGGTCGACCAGGATCCTGGTGATCCCGGTCAGCTTGTCCACATTGGACTTCAGGGCGGTCCGGTTGTCCCGGATGAAGCTCCGCACCAGTTCCAGCGCGGACGCCAGCTCGGCCAGCGCCCCACCGAGGTCACCTCGTTCGGCCGCCAAGGATGCCGACACATCCCGCAGCTGCTCGGTGAACTCGGCGACGCTCTTGTCGTTGCGCGCCAGCATGGTGGTGAACTGCGCCAGACCTTCGACCGTTCCGAAGAGCTGGTCCTTGGAGGCGGCGAGGGCCTTGGAGGCGTCGGCGAACTGCTTGATGGTCTCGCCGATCAGGGCGCCGTTGCCCTTGGTGTTGGCCGCCATCACGTCCAGCAACCGGGAGAGTTCTCCTTTGGAGTTGGCGCCATCCGGGCCGAGCGCGGACGACAACTGGTTCAGGCTCTTGTAAAGGTCGTCCAGCTCGACTGGAGTCACCGTGCGCTCGACGGGGATCACCGCGCCCGACTCCAGCTGCGGGCCCTTGGTGTAGACCGGAGCCAGCTGCACGAACCGGTCCGACACCAGGCTCGGCGCCACCACGACGGCCGACGCCTCGGCCGGGATCGGCTGGTCGGTGTCCACCGAAAGCTCGGCCCGCACCTGCCGTCCGGCCGGGACGACCTCGTCGACCGTCCCCACCGGCACGCCGAGCACGCGAACCGTCGACCCCACGTAGAGCCCGACCGCGGAGGAGAAGTACGCGGTGATGTGCTTACCGCCGCGTGGGCTGAAGATCCAGTACGTCACCCCGGTCAGCGCCAGCGCGAGAACGACCAGGACGGTGAGCGCCCGCGCTCCCCGGCTCATTTCGACCCGCCTTTCGGAGGCATGCAGTCCCCGGAATCGCCGGAGGGCGGCAACACCAGGCCGCACACGTACAAGTCGAGCCAGCGCCCATTGCCGCCCGCGTTGCCCAGCAACCGGTAGTACGGCCCGGCCAGCGCCAGGCTCTTGGACAGGTTGTCCTGGTTGCGTTGCAGGATGGTGTTGACCCGGTCCAGCTGCTCCAGCGCGGGCCGCAGCTGCGCGGTGTTGTCGTTCACCAGACCGGTCAACTGCGCCGCGAGATCGCGGGTGCCCTTGAGCAGTGAGCTGATCGCGTCCCGCCGCTTGCGGATCTCGGCCAGCAGCAGCCCGCCGTCGTTGAGCAGCTTCTCGACCTCCGCGTTGCGGTCGGCGAACGTGTGGCTGATCTGCTGGGTGTTGGCCAGCAGCCGGGCCAGTTCGGCGTCGCGGGACGAGATCGTCTTGGACAGCGCGGAAAGCCCTTCCAGCGCCGAGCGGACCTGTTGCGGCGAGTCGGCGAACGTGTCCGCGAGCGTGCCGAGGGCCTGGGCGAGCTTGTCCGTGTCGATCTCGTTGACCGTGTTGGCCAGCTGGTCGAAGACCTGGTTGATGTCGTACGGCGAGGTGGTCCGGTCCCTGGTGATGGGCTTGCCGGGATCCTGCGCGTCCGTCCCCTGTGGGTCGACGGCCAGGTACTTGGCGCCCAGCAGGGTCTTGATCCGGATGGCGACCGTGCTGCGGTTGCCGATCCACGCGTCCTTGACCCGGAACCGGACCTTGATGTGGTCGCCCTCCAGCCCGACCTCGCGGACGGTACCGATCTTCACGCCCGCCGCCCGGACCTCGGTCCCTGAGATCAGCCCAGCGGCCTCGGTGAAGTGCGCGGTGTAGGTCGTGCCGCCACCGATGATCGGCAGGTCGTCGGAGTAGAAGGCGGCCAACCCGATCAGCGTGAGAACAACCAGGCTCACTGAGCCGATGACCGCCTGGTTGCGTTCCTGAAACGACTTCATCACTTGCACCTCGGCTGCGTCACGGGGATCCCGCCGGCGATCGGCATCGGCACGCCCGGGGTCACGTCGGCCGAGCACAGGAACGTGTTGAGCCACGAGCCATAGCTCACCGTCCGGCCGATGTCCGCCATCTTCACCGGCAGGCTGCGCAGGGCCTGGTCGACGATCTGGTCGTTGTCCGCCAGGTTCTTCGACACCTGGCCCAGCGCGGTGATGCTCTCCTTGAGCGGCTGGCGGCTGTCCTCGACCAGGCCCGCCGTCGCGCCGGCCAGCTCGTCCAGCGAGCTGATCGCCTCGCCGATCGGCTGGCGGTCCTTGGCGAACCCGCTGACGAACTGCTGCAACGAGATGATCAGGTCGCGCAGCTGGTCGCTGTGCGCGTTCACGGTGTCCAGCACGTTGTTCAGGTTGGTGATCACCTCGCCGATCACCTTGTCCTTGTCCGCCAACGCCGACGTCAGCGAGGCCGTGTGCGCGAGCAGGCTCTCGACGGTGCCGCCCTCGCCCTGCAGCACCTGGACGATCTCCTGGGAGAGCTTGTTGACGTCGTCCGGGTTGAGCGCCTGGAACAAAGGCTTGAAGCCGTTGAACAACACCGTCAGGTCCAGCGCGGGTTTGGTGTGGTCCAGCTGGATCTCCGACCCCGGCGCCAGCAAGGTGTTCAACGGGCCGACACCGCGCTCCAACGCGATGTACCGCTGGCCGATCATGTTGCGGTACTTGATGGTCGCGGACACCGACACCGGCAGCTTGCGGCGGGCGTCGATGGAGAACTGGACGCGGGCCACGCGCTGGTCCACCAGCTCGATCGACTCGACCTGGCCGACCCGCACACCCGCGATCCGCACATCGTCGCCCACCGACAAGGAGGTCACGTCGCCGAACCGGGCCGAGTACTCCTCGGACGGTCGCAGGTCGACGTTGGCGATCGTCAGCCCCAGCAACGCTGTCGAAGACACCGTCACGACGGCGAACACGCCGAGCTTGATCAGCGGGGCGGTGAGTCCTCTCATCCGACCGTCACCTCCGCACCCCGGTACAGCGGTCCGACCAGCAGGCTGCTCCAGGCGGGCACAGTGTCCATCGTGGATCCCAGCAGCCCGTCGAGCATCTGCTGCTCGGCCGGCGAGTTCGGCAGGTTCCGCACGGTGGTCGCGATCGGCTGGAACTTCGGCGCGTCCACCCCGAAGCAGCGCGGCCCGGGTTTGTCCTTGTACACCGGATCGTCCTTGCCCGGGATGTACTTCCCGCGGTCGAACTGCTTGACATGCAGCGAGGCCTGCATGCCGTTGTTGCCGAAAGCCTTGTCAATGCGAGGCTTGTAGTCCGCGACCGCGGTCAGCAGACACGCGTACTCGGGCGAGTACTTCGCCAGCAGCTCCAGCGTGCCGCGACTGGTGTCGGCCAGGCCGATGATGGTGTTGCGGTTCTGGCCGAGGAACGTCGTGAGGTCCGTGCTGGCCGTGCCGAGGGCCTGGTACAAGGTCAGCAGCGAGTCTCGCTGGTCCACAATGGTCTTGCTGGTGACCGTGAAGTCGTTGAGCGCCTGCAGGAAGTCGTGGGCCGCGTCGCCGTAGGTGTCGGCGACCGAGGCGAACCTGCTGATGTCCTCCTTGATCTGCGGCAGCTGCGGGTTGAGGTCGCCGATGTACTGGCCGACCTGGGTCAGCGTCTGACCCAACGGCTTTCCCCGGCCTTCGAAGGCCTGTGCCAGGGTGTTGAGCATCTCGGCGAGCTTCTCCGGCTGAACCGCTTGCAGCAACGGGAGAAGGTCGTTCAGGACCCGCTCCATCTCCACCGTGGCGGCCGAGCTGTCCTGCTTGATCTCGTCGCCGCCGCCGAGTTTCCCGCTCGGCGCCGGGGGCATCACCAGGTTGACGTACCGCTCGCCGAACAACGTCTTGGGCAGCAGGCTCGCCGAGACGTTCTTCGGGATGCGGTCCAAAGTGGCCGGATCCATCGCCAGCTCCAGGCGAGCCCCGCCGCCGTCGCTGCTGATCGAGGTGACCCGGCCGACGATGACTCCCCGCAGCTTGACGTCCGCGTCGCGCTGCATCTGGTTGCCGATCTGGTTGGCGCGCAGGGTGACCTTGGGGTCGTCCGAGAACGCGCCGACGTAGATGGCCACCGTCAGCGCGAGGAACGACGCGATCACCACGACGTACACCACGCCGAGCAGCCGCAGCCCGGTGCTGTGGTAGCGCTCCTCGCTCATCCGGCGATCCTCACCGTCGTGGTGGTGCCCCAGATGGCCAGGCTGAGGAAGAAGTCCAGGATGCTGATGGCCACGATGGACCATCGCACCGCCCGGCCCACAGCCATGCCCACGCCCGCCGGGCCACCGGAGGCGCGGTAGCCGTAGTAGCAGTGGGCCAGGATGACGACCACGCTGAACACGATCACCTTGAGGAACGACCACAGGACGTCCTCGGGCGGCAGGAACAGCGTGAAGTAGTGGTCGTAGGTGCCCGCGGACTGCTGGTAGAACTCGACGGTGATGGTCCGCGCGGCCAGGTACGAGGTCAGCAGGCCGATCACGTACAGCGGGATGATCGCGATGAACCCGGCCACCACCCGCGAGGTGACCAGGAACGGCATGCTGGGCACGCCCATCACCTCAAGCGCGTCGATCTCCTCGGAGATCCGCATCGCGCCCAGCTGAGCGGTGAAACCCGCGCCCACCGTGGCCGACAACGCCAGTCCGGCAACGAGAGGAGCGATCTCCCGGGTGTTGAAGTACGCCGAGAGGAAGCCCGCGAAGGCCGACGTGCCGACCTGGTTCAGCGCCGAGAACCCTTGCAGGCCAACGACCGTCCCGGTGAACACGGACATGCCGACCATCACGCCGATGGTCCCGCCGATCACCGCCAGCGCCCCGGAGCCGAAGCTGACCTCGGACAGCAGCCGGATGATCTCCTTGAGGTAGCGCCGGACCGCCCGCGGGATCCACAGCAACGCCTTCACGTAGAAGGAGAGCTGGTCGCCGAGCCGGCCGAACTGGTCCAGCTGCCGTTCCATGACCATGGCCTACAGCCCCTTCCGCGGAACGACCTGCAGGTAGATCGTGGTCAGCACGAAGTTCACGAAGAACAGCAGCAGGAACGTGATCACCACGGCCTGGTTCACCGCATCGCCAACGCCTTTGGGGCCGCCCTTGGGGTTCAGACCGCGGTAGGCGGCCACGACGCCCGCGATGAAGCCGAAGATGATCGCCTTGATCTCGCTGATCCACAGGTCCGGCAGCTGGGCCAGCGCGGAGAACGTCGCCAGGTAGGCGCCCGGCGTGCCGCCCTGCAGGATGACGTTGAAGAAGTACCCGCCGAGCACGCCGACGACGCTGACCATCCCGTTGAGCAGCACGCAGATCACGATCGCCGCGTACACCCGGGGCACCACGAGGCGGTGGATCGGGGAGACCGCGAGGGTCTCCATCGCGTCGATCTCCTCGCGGATCTTGCGCGAGCCGAGGTCCGCGCAGATCGCCGACCCGCCCGCGCCCGCGATCAGCAGGGCCGTGATGATCGGGCTGGCCTGCTGGATCACCGCGAGCACGCTGGCCGAACCGGTGAACGACTGGGCGCCGATCTGCCGGGTCAGCGACCCCAGCTGCAACGCGATCACGCCGCCGAACGGGATCGCCACCAGCGCCGCGGGCAGGATGGTCACCGACACGATGAACCAGCACTGGTGCACGAACTCGCGGAATTGGAAGGGGCGGCGGAAGGTCAGCCGGAACACGTCCAGGCCGAGCGAGCACAGCCGCCCGACCTCACGGAGCGCGTTGAGGCCGCGGGAGGACAGCCTGGGGGTGGTCACCTGCGTCCCTTCTTCGCCTGCTTCGCCGCCACCGGCGGGGCACAGGGCTGCGAGCCGTCCTCGCAGAACACGATGTCGCCGAAGTCCAGCCGGATGTGGTTGCCCGGGCCGGAGATCAGCCCGGTGAACAGCGGGTTGAGGTCCTGGCCGACACCGCAGCCGGCGAACGCCGGGATGTCGAAGTCGGCCTCCATGAACCCGGCGGGCGAGCCGAACGGGTTCCACTCCTCGGGTTTGGAGTGCAGCGCGATCCGGACCGGCTGGCTGGTATGGCATTTCGGCCCGGCGTCCAGCGGGGTGCCGTTCACGGTGACGTTGGTCATCCGCATGTCGGTGGTGGCGCCGCCAATGAACACACCATTGTCCAGAAGTCCTTGTGTGGGCGCGGTCTGGGTCACCGTGACGTCTGCCTCCGTTGGCATGAACCGGAACACGATGAACTTGCCGTGCGCGGGCGGCCAGAGCAAGTCGCCGAGCAGATTGTTACAGAGCGCGCCGCTGTTCGGGTCGGTCCAGGTGTTGAGCTGGGCGCTGAGGTAGCCGGGGCCGAAGTCGATGCCCGAACCGAGCTTCTTCACGTCGACGTGCCCGTTGAGCGGGTAGTACGTCCAGAACCCGAACGGGTCCACCGGGTCGCCGCAGAGCGGCGGGTCGTCCTGCAGCCTTGCCTTGCCCTTCTTGGGTTTCTTGTCCGGTCCGGGCTGCGGTGCCCGGCTCGACGGGGCCGGCGCCCCGGAACCCGGCTGGTCCGCGGGCTTGGCCGAGACCGGCGGCGTGACCTTCACCGTGCCGAACGCGGCATCTTGCCCCTCGGCCAACGTGCAGGTGACCTTCTTCGCGCCGGGAACGGGTTCGCCCTTGGCATCCCGCGGCAGCAACAGCGTTTCCAACGGTCCCACCGTGAACGAGGCCGTACCGGCCTTGGCGGGCTTGACCTCCGGGGTGAGTTCGGCCGGCAGGTCGAGCACGAGGTCACCCTTGTCCGGCAAGGGAGTCTTGGGGATCTCCACCATCGCGGTGGTCTTCTTGCTGACAGTGGACAGAACCCCCACCGCAGCGCTGCCTTCGAGCGTCGCGACACCGCCTTCGCGCAGCGCGCCGACCATCGCCTCGGGCAACGCGAACTTCAAAGCCGCGTCGGTGAACGTGACAGCCTGGCCCGCGGCCACCGTGTCCGGCAACTGCGCGCGGAAGTCCGCGGTGATCACCTGCTTGCCGCCCAAGGGGAACTCGCAGTCGTTCGTCAGGCTGCGAGCACTCGGCGCGGGCGGTGGCGGTGCCCCGGCGGACGTGGTCGGGTCGGCCGAACTGGCGGTGGCGACGGCCATCGAGATGCTGACGACCGCGGCCGCGATCGCCGCACCGGTCCGGACTCGTGCTGACACGGCGGCTCCAACGTCTCGGGTCCTGGTAGTCCTAATAGGACCTGTGGGCCGGTGCGGGCCACCGGGAGGTGGTCGCACCGGCCCTGTTCTCAGGTAGCGCTGCGTTAGCTGAAAAGCTTCAGGAGCTGTATCAACTAACCACGATGGTGCCGAGCGCCGGGTTCTGGCCGGGGTTCAGCGTGCAGGGGACGGAGAACGTGCCGAGGGCGGTCGGGGTGCCGTCCGCCTTCAGCGGGGTGAAGGTGCCGTTGAGCTGCTGGCCCGCGGACAGCACGATCGAGCCGGCGGCCGGGACCGCGAGGCTGGGCACCGACGGGGCGAGCGTGGCGGTCAGGTCACCGGACGCCGGGACGGCGACCGAGGGAACCGGGCCGGGGATGCCGACGGTGATGTTGGAGCCGTTGTAGGAGGCGTCCGCGTCGGCCTGCCCGCTACCGGACACGGTGGCAGCGCTGTTGGCCCGCAGGACATCCGCGACCGAGGACGGGAGGGTCGCGGCGATGCTCAGGTTGGGCTGCAGGCGCTGGTTGACCGTGCCGGTCGCCGGGATGGTGCCGGTGATGTGCCCGGGCACGTCCACGGCCCCGCTCTGCGGGAACACGCAGTTGTACACGAGGGTCTTGTCGACCGGGCCGGAGGCCGGGGTGCCCTGGTCCGGCGGGGTGACGTCGGCACCGGTGACCGGGATGGTCGCCAGGCTCAGGTCCTGCGCCGGGGTGGTCGCCTTGACCGTGCAGGGCACGTTCAGCACACCGAGAGCGGTGGGCTGGCCGTTGGCCTTGCGGGTGTCCACTTTGGCGTTGAACTGCTGACCGGCCTTGATCACCACGTTGCCGGCCTTGTAGACGATCATGCTCGGGGTCGGGCCGGAGATCTGCACCGGCATGGTGCCCGAGGCCGGCACGTTCTGCTTGGCGATCTTCAGGCCGGAGACGCCGAGGGTGAAGCTGTTGGTGAGGTGCGAGGCGTCCACGTCGGCCACCGCGGAGCCCTCGGTGGTGGCGGTCTGGAACGCACGCAGGGCGCTGACGACGTTGGCGCTCAGCGTGGCGACGATGCTCAGGTCACCGTTGACGATCCGGGCGCCGGTGGTGCCCGTGTCGGGGAAGGTGATCTGGACCGTGGCGGCCACGTCCTGCGGGCCGACCAACGGGAACGTACATCTGTAAGTGAGGTTCTTCGTAACCGATACCGCATGGGCAGTACCGACCGTGATGGTCGCTGCTGCCATGGCTGCGGTAACAACTACGGTAGCAATACGTCTCCCCGAAAATCTCAGGTCGCGTAGCTTCATTTACCTACCTCCTCATGCTCTCACCGACAGGGAGTGAGAACGCGGCTGGTGTAGGTCCGCATTGATTCGCCCCGCAGACCTACCAGCGAGTAGGTTACTTCGGTGAGACAGGGCTAACAAGACCTCGCTAAATGTCCATTTGGTGACTCCGAAAGTTGTCACGACACGACGTACAACGGTGTTGATCTTTGTTACCGCGATGCGCGCGGACCACCTCCGGAGTATTCCACCATGGGCTGATCAGCCCAAACATATCCGCCACCGGACACAAACGGGGGCGAAAGTTGTCACTGGCGTGAGTGGTCTAACGACGCTACTCCGAATGGCGTTGGCCAACCGGAGTCCCAGCTGGTGAGCCGTTGACAGCAAACCTGAGACCAAAATATAGTGCGCAAGTTATAACTTCTTGGGCGATATCAACGACGATAAGACAGGTTTCTGTTGCCGCTCAAAAGGACGACGCCGTGACCGACACGAGTGCCCGCCGCACTCCTGCCGCGCCGGCCGCGAAACTCGACGGCCTGCTGCCGCCGCCGCGGTCGCCGGGCCCGACCCAGCGCATCTGGGCGACCCTGCCGCGCGAGCTGGCCGCGCTGTTCCGTCCGCGCGCCGCCGAGGTGGCCGTCGCCGTCGTGCACGAGATCCGCAGGTCGATCCCGGAGTACGCGCGCCTGCTGGACGGCCCGTTCGGCCCGGTGGTCACGGGCGGTGTCGAGGAGGCGGTCGGGCAGTTCATCGACCGGCTCGCCGACCCCAGCGCCCCGCGCGAGGACCGCGCCAAGATCTTCCGCCACCTCGGCCGCCTTGAAGTGGCCGAAGGCCGCAGCGTGGACACCCTGCAGAGCGCCTACCGGATCGGCGCGCGGGTCGCCTGGCGGCGGATCGCCGAGCACGGCCAGGCGCTGAACCTGCCGGTGGTCACCATCTGTCAGCTCGCCGAGGCGGTGTTCGACTACATCGACGAGATCTCCGTGCTGTCGCTGGAGGGGTACGCCTCCGCGCAGGCCAGGGCGGCCGGGGCGCTGGAACGGCGGCGCAGGCGGCTGCTGGAGATGATCCTGTCCGAGCCGCCCGCCTCCCCGCAGACGCTGGCCGAACTGGCATTGTCGGCGGCCTGGACATTGCCCGAGCACATCGTGGTGGTGGCGCTGGAACGGCGCAATTCCGAATTCGAGCTGCCCACGTTCGACGAGGGTGTTCTGGACGACCTGGAAGCCGCCGAACCGTGCCTGGTGATGGCCGCGGACAGCCCGCATATGCACAGCCTGCATGAACAGCTGCCGGGCTGGCGGGTCGTGGTCGGGCCGAAGGTGCGTCTTTCCGAGGCCCGGACCTCTTTGCGGCTGGCCCGCCAGGCACTGCAGCTGGTGCACCGGGGTCTGCTGGCTGACACGCCGGTGGTCTGGAGCGGGGACCACCTTTCCACGCTGTGGCTGCTCACCGACGAGTTTCTGGCCCGGGAACTCGCGGAACGGACATTGAGCCCACTCGCGACGCTGACCGTCAAACAACGCGAACGTCTCGGTGAAACGTTGCTGGCCTGGCTGGAAACGAGTGGAAGCGCTCCGGAAATCGCCGGGCGGCTGAAAGTCCACCCGCAAACCGTTCGCTATCGTTTGCACCAGCTCGAGGCTTTGTTCGGTGATCGGTTGAATGATCCCGACGACCGCTTCCACATGGAGATCTCGCTGCGCGCGATGCGGCTGCTCGGCGACAAGAACTGACCCGTCAAGAACTGATCTCCGTTCCGAAACGTCAAAGAACAGTTTCGAACAGGTCCATTGCCTTGTGGAGCTGGTCGTCGGACAGATAGGGAGCCGGGCCGAAGCGGAGGTACTCGCCGCGGCTGTCGGTCCGGACGCCCACTTCGGCCAGACGGCGGTGCAGTCGCTGAGCGTCGGCCGTTCGCAAGGACAGGAACCCGCCGAACTCCTCGCGAGGTGCCAGGTCCCGGGTGATGCCGGGGGCGTTCAGCGCGTCGAACCTGTTGGCCAGCAAGGTGGTCTGGTGCAGGGAGACCTTGCGCAGGAACACCGGGGTCAGGCCCTGCTCCTCGAAGAAGTCGAAGACGCGGGCCGCGCGGTAGTGGCTGGTCGGGTCGTAGGTGGATCCAGCGAACCGGGCCTCACCCAAGGGATAGCCGATGGTTGCGGCGCTGTGGTCGTCGGACAGCTCGGCGAACTCCGCGTACCAGCCGGTGATCACCGGGCGCAAGGTGTCGGCGTGCGGTGGCAGGCGCAGGAAACAGTTGCCCTCGCCCAGTTGGAGGTACTTGTAGCCGCCGCCGACCACCCACGCCGCCGGGAACTCCGCCGTGGAGAACGGCATCGCGCCGAGCGCGTGATAGGCGTCCACCAGCAGTTCCGTGCCGTTCCGTTGGCACGCTTCGGCGAGAAAACCCAGACCGGGCACGATCCTGGACGTCTCGAACAACACCGCCGAGACCAGGACCGCCGCCGTGCGATCGTCGACGAGGTCGGCCATCCGGGCCGCGAGGGTGTCCGCCGGGGCGGCTGGTACCCGGACCAGCTCGATTCCCTCCTCGCCCAAGCGGGCCAACTGCCGCCGCAGGGTGTGGAACTCACCGTCCGAGGTGATCAGTCGCGGCCGCCGCCGGAGGTCCACACTGGACAGGAACCGCAGCACCAGATCGTGCGTGTTCTGCCCCAACGCCAACGCGGCGGACGGGTCGCCGAGGAACAGCCGCAAGCCGTCCCTGACCCGGTCCGCTTTGGCGAAAGCCTTGGCCCACTTGTCGTCCACGCCGTCGGCCGCGTCCTCGAAGGCCTCGGCCTGCCCTTCGAGGGCGACGTCCGGCCACGCCTGGTGCGAGTGCGCGGACAGCAGAAGTCGTTCTGCGACACGGAACTTCGAGTAGTGCGGGGCCAGGCGTGCGGACTGGTCGGTCACAGCTCGCTCCTGACCGCCCACAGGTCCGGGAAGATCGGGGTGAACAGGGTGGTCCGCAGGTAGGCCGCGCCCGCCGACCCACCGGTCCCCTTCTTGTCGCCGATGACCCGCTCGACCATCTTGACGTGCCGGTAGCGCCATTCCTGCAGGCCTTCGTCGAGGTCCACCAGCCGCTCGCAGATCTGCGCGGGCCCGGCGTCGTCCTTGTACACCTGCAGCAACGTCTTCTGCAGGTCCGGCGAGGCCTCCAGCGGCAGCGAGACATCCCGGTGCAGCCGGTCATGTGGCACCTGGTAGTCGTGCAGCACCAGATAGCTGAGGAAAGCGTCGAAAATGGACGGACGGTTCATCGCCGCCTCGATCCGTTCCCGCTGCGGGCCGGGCGGGTAGTGGTTGAACACACGGGGATCCCGGCGGCCCAGCACTGCCTCGATCTCCCGGAACTGGGCGGACTGGAACCCGCTGGAGGCGTCCAGCCGGGCCCGGAAACTGGTGAACTGGCGCGGGGTCATCGTCTCCAGCACGTCGATCTGCGCCACGATCACCTTGAGGATGGCCCGGATCCGCACCAGCGTGTGGCTCGCGTGCGCGGTCTCGCCGTTGGTCAGCGCGCGCTGCAGCTTGCCGAACTCGTGGATCAGCTGTTTGAACCACAGCTCGTAGACCTGGTGGATGATGATGAACAGCAACTCGTCGTGCTCGTCGGAGCGGGGCCGCTGCGCGGCGAGCACCTCGTCGAGGGCCAGGTAGGACGAGTACGTCAGGGCGGCGGAGTGGTCGGTCACGGCTGCATCACCTCGTCGAAGTGGCGCGTGGCCGCTGGAGCCAGCGCGGTGTAGAGATCGTGGAACAACCGCACGGCATCCGCACGGCAGGCCGGCGCCGGGACCAGCCCGGCGGGCAGCTCCGGGTCCAGGAACGGGAACTGGCGGAAAGTGTGGGTCATCCTGGTCCGCAGCACCAGCGCGGCCCGGTCGGTCAGGCCGGCGAGATCACGCCCGCCGTACTCCTGGACGAACACGCGGTAACGGTCGCCGAGCTCGTCGAGGTCCCAGACCCGGCCGACGAACGAGCGGAAGTCCAGCGAGGCCGCCGGGCTGCCGAGCAGCAGGCCCGCGTGCTGGCTGACGCCGTGTTCTCTCAGCAACGCGGTCACCTCGCGTTCCCGGTCGTGCGGGGCGATCCAGGTCCCGTCCTGGACCGGGCCGAAGCCGAGGAACCGCAGCCGCCGGACCAGCCGGGTGCGGGCCACCTTGCGTTCCTCCGGGATGGCGTGCCACAGCACCGTCCACTGTGGAACTTCGGGGACGTCCCGGCCGAGGCTGAAGATCCGCCGGTCGCCCTCCTCGAACACGGCCGCGCTGCGCGGGGTGATCGTGTAGTGCACCAGCCGGCCGTCCTTCACCCGGTCGAGCAGGTTGCGCTGGACCAGGCGAGTCAGCGCGACCCGGGCCGCTCCGGTGGAGAACCCGAACTCGGCGAGCAGGTCGACCAGGCCGCCGGACCAGACCTGCCGGTCGCGCGGGTTCAGGTGCGCGCCCAGCAGCGTCATCACCAGGTCCTGGGGTGCCTCGGCCATGCCGCGAGCATAGTTGACTGTTCAGCGGGGTCAACCGTAAAGTTTCCCGGGTGCTCTCCTTCGCCGAGCTGACGTCGCCGCAGGTCGCGGCGCTGCTGACCGGGCCGCGACGGCCCGTGCTGCTGCTTCCGGTCGGCGCGATCGAGCCTCACGGCCCGCATGCGCCGCTGGGCACCGACCCGCTGATCTCGGTCGAGGTCTGCGAACGGGCCGTCCGCCGCCTCGCGTCCCACCCCACCGTGCGGGCGCTGGTCCTGCCACCGCTGCCCTACGGCGTCACCCGATATGCCAGCGCTTTCCCGGGCGCCGTGCATGTGAGTGAGGAGACGCTGTACGCGATCGTGGTCGACGTGTGCTCGTCGCTGATCAAACAGGGGTTCGTCGACATCATCGTGGTGAACAACCACTTCGAGCCCGAGCACGTGGCGACCCTGCGCCGGGCCACGACCTTCCTGAACGTCGGCTACCTGGACCTGGTGCGGCGCCGCAACGCCGCCCGGCTGACCCCGGAGTTCCAGAGCGGGTCATGTCACGCGGGTCAGTACGAGACCTCGCTGGTGCTGGCCGCCCGGCCGGATCTGGTGGACCAGCAGCAGATGGCCGCGTTGCCGCCGTTCACGGTGGACATGCCGGCCGCGATGTCCGCCGGGCACAAGGACTTCCTCGAGATGGGGATGGACAAGGCCTACTGCGGCTCGCCCGCGTCGGCGACCGCGGCCGAGGGTGAGCAGACGTACGAGACGTTGGCGGACATGGTCCTGGAGCTGATCGAGGAGATCTGATGCGCTACGAGGACATCCCGCGGTCGTTCAACCTCGCCACCCAGTTCGTCGACCGCAACCCGCCCTCCCGCACGGCTTTGCTGACGTCGTCCGGCCCGGTCACCTATGGGGCTTTGGCTTCGTTGGTGAACCAGGCGGGGAACGCGTTGCTGGCGTTGGGTGTTCAGCGCGGTGACCGGGTGTTGATCGCGATGAACGACAGCGTGGAGTTCGTCGCCGTCTGGTATGGGGCGCAGAAGATCGGCGCTGTCACCGCTGAGGTCTACACGTACCTTCAAGTCAAGGACTACAAGTACTTCGTGGACTACGTGTCGCCGCGGGTCGTGCTCGCCGATGAGTCCACAGCGGACAAACTGCGTTCGGCCGGTGCCGAGAACCTTGTCGTGGTGGACTCTTCGTTCTTCTCGGGGTCCGATGTGCTTGCGGCCGCGCCGACCTCCAAGGACGACGTGGCCATCTGGAAGTTCACCACAGGCAGCACGGGCGCACCCAAGGCGTGTGTGCTCACCGCGCGCAGCCCTCTCTTGAGCTTTTCCTGGTACGCCCAGGGCGTGTTGGACATCCAGCCGGATGATGTTGTTCTGCCGGTTCCCAAGCTGTTCTTCGGGTATGCGCGGGATCTGACCGCTTTGTTCCCGTTCGGGGTTGGTGCCGCGGGGATCGTGTTCGCCGAACGCAGTACGCCGGAGAAGCTGTTCGAGCTGATCGCCCGGTACCGGCCGACGATCCTGGTCAACGTGCCCACGATGATGAGCGCGATGGTCGCCCATCCGGAAGCGTCCGAACAGGACTTCAGCTCGCTGCGGCTGTGCACCTCCGCGGGCGAGGCCCTGCCCGCTTCCTTGCACGCGCGGTGGATGGACACGTTCGGCGTCGAGGTCGTGGACGGGATCGGGTCGTCCGAGGCGTACCACATCTACCTGTCCAACCGGCCGGGCCAGGCCAAACGCGGCAGCTTGGGCCAGGTCGTCCCGGGGTACCGGGCCCGGGTGGTCGACCTGGACGGCGCGCCGGTCCCGGACGGCGAGGTGGGCCGGCTGGAGATCGTCGGCGAAACCATTGCGCTGGAGTACTTCCAGGCTCCGGAGAAGTCCGCTGAGACGTTCCCCGCCCCGCACACGGTGGTGTCCGGCGACCTGGTGACCCGCGATGCGGACGGGTTCTTCTACTACCAGGGCCGGGCCGACGACCTGCTCAAGGTCGGCGGCGTCTGGGTGGCGCCCGCGGAGATCGAGAACTGCCTGCTGGCGCATCCGTCCGTTGTGGAGTGTGCGGTCGTGGGCTATCAGGAGGACGGGCTGACCCGGCCGCGCGCGTTCGTGGTGTCGTCGGGTTCCGTCGAAGCATCGGAACTGCAGGACTTCGTCCGCTCGAAGCTCGCCCCGCACAAGTACCCTCGGGACGTGCGGTTCGTCGACGCGCTGCCGAAGACCGCTTCGGGCAAGCTGGATCGCAAGGCGCTCAAAGGAGAAGACGCGTGACCTTCCGGGCCTCCGCCGGTTTCACCTCGGACTGGCAGCATTTCGGCTTCACCGTCGCGGACGGGGTCGCCACCGTGACCTTTTCCCGGCCGGACAAGCTGAACGCGCTCACCTTCGACAGCTACGCGGACCTGCGGGACCTGCTCGCCGAGCTGCCGCACCGCGGTGACGCGCGCGTTTTGGTGATCACCGGTGAGGGCCGCGGGTTCTGCTCGGGCGGCGACGTCCAGGAGATCATCGGCGAGCTGCAGAAGATGGAACCGGCGCAGCTGCTGGAGTTCACCCGGATGACCGGCGCGGTGGTCAAGGCGATCCGCGAGTGCCCGCTGCCGGTGATCGCCGCCGTGAACGGGATCGCCGCGGGCGCGGGCTCGGTCATCGCCCTCGCCAGCGACTTCCGGCTGCTGGCCCGTTCGGCCGCGTTCGCGTTCCTGTTCACCAAGGTCGGCCTCGCGGGCGCGGACATGGGTTCGGCGTACCTGTTGCCGCGCCTCATCGGTCTGGGCCGCGCCACCGAGTTGTTGCTGCTGGGCGACAAAATCGACTCGGCCAAGGCCGAATCCATCGGCCTGGCCACCAAGGTCGTCGACGACCTCCCCGCCGAGGCCGCCGCCCTGGCCCATCGCCTCGCCGACGGGCCCGCCCTCGCCTACTCCACCACCAAAGTCCTGCTCACCCGCGAACTCGACATGGACCTCGGCTCGGCCATCGAACTCGAGGCCATCACCCAGGCCCTGCTGATGAAGAGCAACGACCACGCCGAGTTCTACGCGGCCTGGTCCGAAGGCCGCAGCCCCCGCTGGACCGGTCGCTAGTGCAGCTTGGGGTGGCGGACGAACTTCGCCGCGGCGGCGATGGGATGTCCCGGTAGGCCAACGGCCCGGGTGTCCTCCAGCATCGGGGTTCCGTTGATCCAGATCAGGCCGGTCTCGACGATGTTGGCGACCAGCTCGGCCGGCGCGATCTTGATCACGGCCGGGAGTTCGGTCCCGTCCGGGAGGGTGATGGTCACGCCGAGGGCGCCGGTGGGTTTGGGGTCGCCGGTCCAGGTGTTCGTCCGGGCCTGGAAGGACTGCCAGCGGCCGTCTTTGAACAGCGCCGGCAGCCTGAGCGTCGGCGCCAGCCGGACGAAGCCGGAGATCACGATGAGGCCGATGAACACCCCGTAGGCGATTCGAAGACTGTGCGTGGGCCCACCCCAGGTGATCGCCGCGGCGGCGAACACGAGCAGCGCCGCGAGCTGAGCCCCCTGGATCGCCGCGAGCCGCCGGGCATAGGCCAACGGCAGCGCGTCGTCGGCGACGAGCATCGAGGCGGGCGGTGGCGGTTCGGGCGTCCGCGGCGCCGGTGCCTCGGTGATCACCTTCGCGTGCAACGGAACCGGCAGTCCATTGGCGAACACGAACGCGATGCCGCGCTCATCCGGGCCGGCCAGCCAGACCTCGCCGGTGCGGGCGATGACCGCGCGCACGGTGGGGTGCACCGAACCGACTCGCACGCGCGACTGACCACCGTCGAGCGACAGCACGACGTTCTGGCCCTTCCACGTGATCACCTCGGCCGTCACCCGTCGCGCAGTCACCACGCCGAGAATCGTCCGGGCCGCCCCCATCCACCGGCCCCAGCGCAGCTGGAACAGCACCAGCCGCCCCAGCGTGAACAACGCGAACACCAGCAGCCCCACCCCGGCGCCGTACCACGGATCACCCGGCAGCAGCACGAAAACCGCGAGCACCACCTGGCTCACCACACCGCTGATGAGCATGCGCCGCGTCCAGGCCAGGCTCCGCAGCCGCAAGTCCACCGCCGTGTCGAAGTCCACCGCCCGATCGCCCGGCGGTGTCCACACCGGCAAGGACTTCAGGGTGTCATCCACCTCGACCGCCCCTTTCTCTGTTGATGCCCCGGTCACCGGGGCAGAAACCACGACCAGATCGACCGGGGCCAGACGGATGACGGCCGGGAGTTCGCCGCCATCGGCGACGGTGAGGGGTCACGCCGAGGTCGCGCCGGTCAGCCGCGGGCCGCCCTGCCAAGTGCGTACGGTGGAGATTGCGCACGTGCAGCGCCACCGCGCGGTCGGTGTCGACCCCTTGGCGCGTGGATGGCGTCCACACTGGAACGGACAGAACAGCCTTATCCACCCGAATCCCCCAGTACTCAGACGGGTGTGCCCCATCCCCCAGGATGGGATCGCAGCCCGCGCCGGGATGTTACTCGGGTGGCAGGATTCGGGCGGCGGCGACGGTCACGGTGGCAGTGCTGGTCTTCGGCGCGGCCAGCTCCACGCGGGAACCGAGCTCGCGGGCCGTGAAGAGGGCCGCGGCCTCCGCGACGCTGGGCGTTCCCACCTCCGCGGCAACGGAATCGGCCGGATGAGGGACGTCCACTGTGGCCAGTTCGGCGGCGGTGTGGAAGGCCAGCGGTGGTACGCAGCCGTCGCCCTCGCCGTGCCAGAAGGCCCAGTCCTCCAGGCCGGCCTCGATGCCGCGCTCGCCCGCCTTGGCCTCGATGGTGGCGAACGACCGCACCGCGCGCGGGTCGAGATCGTGCTCGGACTCCAGCAGCCCCAAGGCCTCGCTCACGGCTTCGGCGGTGACGCCACGGGTCGAGCCGACGCCGACCACGAGGGTCCGCGGGATCAGCCGCAACAGCTTGCCGCGCGGGCGAACCAGGGGCAGCCGGTCGTCGATCAGGACCGTCCACTCCGTCCCGTAGTTGTCCGGCTGGAGGTTGCCCGGCAGGTCCGGCAGGACGAACCCGAGCGGGTTCAGCAGCCGCACCGGATCGCCGTTGAGCACAGCGGCGCTGCACTCGGCGAGATCGCCATCGACGGCGGTCTCCAGGGACTGCACCAGTTCGTCCACAGGGGACGATCCGAGGTAGTCCGAGGTGGGCACCACGACGACGTCGATCGCCTCCGCGATGGCCGCGGCGAGCACGTTCCCGCCGGAGTTCAACGCGACCGCGTACCCGCCGTGCACGCACACCAGCGCCGGGTTGGGCCGTCCGCTCTCCAGAAGGGGCGCCACCAAACGGATCCCGGCGCCGACGCCGACGAAGAACACCGCCGCGCCCAGTTGCGGCCACATCCGGGTGAGCGCCGAGCGGGCCGGCCCCTCGACGAGCACCGCGTCCGAGCCCAGCCCGGAGGCGACCTGACCGGCGAGCCGGCGGCCCGGGTCGGTCAGCGCGAACAAGCCGATCACTTCTCACCCCAGAGCACGGTCACCGGGTCGACCGCGGCCAGCCGGGTCGTGCCGTCGGCGAACTCGTCCAGCCGGGCCGCGGCGACCTGGGTCCCGGCGACCTTGTAGTCCGCCTTGCGCATGGCGTCCATCGAGATCGCCACCGAGTCGATCGACGACACGGCGACCACCATCCTTGGCGCGCCAACGGAATGACACGCCCGGATGGCCGTCTCACCGCCCCCGCCGATGAAGATCGCGTCCGGCTTGGGCAGCGTGCTGATCGCGGCGAGCAGCTCGGCCTCCACCACCCGGACGTCCACGTCGAACTTGCTGACGTTGGCCATGATCCGCAGGCACTGCATCGGATCCCGTTCCACCGCGAGCACAGCAGCGCCCAGCCGGGCGCACTCCACCGCGACCGCACCGGATCCGGCGCCCACATCCCAGATCAACGTGCCCGGCGCGGGAGCGAGCCGAGCCAGCGCGACCGCCCGCACCTCGGCCGTGGTCACCAAACCGTCGCGCGAGGCGAACTCGTCCTCCGGCAACGCCCAGCCACCGCTCAACGGCTGCGCACCGGCGATCCAGCCCCGCGGCGGCAGCTTGTCCAGCTCCGCCAGGCAAAGCACCACCCACGGCTCCGGCCAGGTCCGGTTGGCCGCGTCCACGAGGTCCACAGTGGACACTTCACCGTCCGGCCCGGCCACCACCAGGGTCCGCCGCCAGCCGCCCAAAGCGACCGCCAGCTCCGCCGGGTTCGCCCCGAGCACGGCCACCGCGCCACGCGCCCGGCAGACGTTCACGGCCTGGTTGAAGTCCGTGCCCTGCACGACGGACACGTCGTCCGACGGCCGCCCCAGCGCCGCGAACATCCGTTGCAGCAACGACACCGCGGGCAGGACGACCAGGCGGAGGCTTTTCTCCCGCAGCGTCCGGATGATCCCGAAGAACGTGGGGTCGCCGTCGGCCAGCACGACCGCGTTCACCGCGGAGGTCACCTCGGCCAGGCCGCGCTCCAGCTCCAGCATCGGCGTGTCCGAGGGGGCGTGCGCGTCCAGCAACCGCTGGGGACCGATGACCAGGTCAGCCGCTGTCAACGCGTTGGACGCGCCCTCGGGCAGGGTCTTGCCATCCACCCCGACAACAGTCACCGTCATGGCCCACCTCACTCCCGGTAGGCCCCTACCCTGCCACCTATGCGCACGACCGCACGAACCGGGCTATCGCGGCCGGGTTCGCGGCGGGGTGAGTGTGCAGGTAGGACGCGTGGACACGGCCATGCACGAACCCCTCACGCACTGCATCCCCGGCCCGGTCCCGCCAGATCCACGCCGGCTGTTCACCCTGGCCTGGGCGCACGACGGTCCGGTGGAACTCGTGCCCGGTCCACCGCGTTCCCGCCCCGCACAGCACCGAATCGCCGGGCGCGACGGCATCGCGGTAGCCGAGCGACAGGGTCGGCGTCATCTCCGCCGTGGCGTGCAGCACCCCGCACATCGGATGCCCGTCCAGGCTCTTGACCAGGAACAACAACCCGCCGCACTCGGCGTGCACCGGCCCGTCGAACGCCGCCACCGCCGCCCGCAGCGAGGCGTTCTCGGACAGCCCCACCGCGTGCTGCTCGGGAAATCCGCCGGGCAGCACCAAACCCTGAGTTCCCTCGGGCAATGCCTTGTCGTGCAACGGGTCGAACACCGCGACCTCGGCACCGGCAGCCGCCAGGATCTCGGGGTGCTCGGCGTAACCGAACGTGAACGCGGCCCCGCCGGCGACCGCGATCACCGGCCGTCCCACCGGTTCCACGTCCGGCTGCCACGGCTGAGCGTCCAGTGGTCCGGCCTGCTGCGCCAACGCGACGACCGCGTCCAGGTCCACCCCACCCGCCACCAAATGCGCCATGGAGTCGATCGCGCGGATGGCTTCGGGCCCGTGCTCCGCGGCGGTCACCAACCCCAGATGCCGGGACGGCACCGCGAGCGCGTCCGCCCGCCGCAACGCCCCCAGCAGCGGCAACCCGACCTCCTCGCACGCCTGCGTCAGGATCTCCGCGTGATACGTCGACCCGACGCGGTTGGCGATCACCCCGGCCAGCCGCACCTCGGGGTCGAACACCCGGAACCCGTGCACCAGCGCCGCCATGCTCCGCGCCTGCCCCCACGCGTCCACCACAAGCACCACCGGCGCCTGCAGCAACTTCGCCAGGTGCGCGGTCGAGCCGAAGTCCGAGGTGGGGTGCCGGCCGTCGAACATGCCCATCACACCCTCGATCACCGCGATGTCCGCGCCCTCGGCACCGCGTGCGAACAGCGGCGCGACCTGGTGTTCCCCGACCAGCACGGGATCCAGGTTGCGGCCGGGCCGTCCGGCGGCGAGCGTGTGGTAGCCGGGGTCGATGTAGTCCGGGCCGACCTTGAACGGCGCGACCCTGGTACCCCGCCGGGTCAGGGCCGCCATCAGCCCGGTTGCCACCGTCGTCTTGCCGGTACCGGAAGCGGGAGCAGCGATCACCAGACGAGCAGTCACGTCTGGTGATACTAGGTGGCGACAAAATGTAGTCGGATGATCACACAGCGACCCGGTCGGCGAGGACACTGGTCGTATGGGGAATCCGACCACCACCATTCCGTCCTACGACCTGCGTGACGAGCAGGACTCGGCCGAGTACCTGCTCGAGATCGCCGCCGAGGCACCGTTGAGCCGGGTCCCGGCGCTGGGCGCCTACCTGGTCACCGGCTACGACACCGTCCTGGCCGCACTGCGCGACGGCGGTCTGCGGGCCGCCAACGCCACCCAGGGGTTCGAACAGCTCACCGAGGCCGAGCAGGCGGAGCTGCGGCCGCTGCGCACCTCGATCGACATGTGGATGGGCCACACCACCGCCGAGGGCCACCACCGGTTCCAGAAGCTGCTCAAGCGCTACTTCACCCCGGCCACCGTGAACGGGCTGCGGCCCCGGGTCCGGGAGCTGACCGGCGAGTTGCTCGACGCCCTCGACGGCCGGATGGACGTCGTCCGGGATCTCGCCTACCCGTTGCCCGCCAACATCATCGCCGACATGTTCGGCATGCCGGCCGCCGACCGGCACAAGCTGCGGGAATGGTCGCGGCAGATCGCCGCGGTGTTCCAGAACGCCACCGCCGAACGGCTGCGGGCCAGCCAGGTCAGCGTGCTGGAGATGCAGGACTACCTGCGCGGGATCGTCGCCGACCGGCGGGCGCGGCCGCGTGCGGACCTGATCACCATGTTCACCGTGGCCGAGCGGGAGGGCGTGGTGAACGAGGACGAGATCGTCGCCAACTGCGTGCTGCTGCTGTTCGCCGGGCACGAGACCACGGCCAACCTGATCGCGCACGGGCTCAACCTGTTGCTGGACAACCCGGACCAGCTGGAGCTGCTCAAGTCCCGGCCAGAGCTGACCCAGTCCGCCGTCGAGGAGATGCTGCGGTTCGACGGCCCGGTCACCACGGTGGTGCGGGAGACCGTCGAGCCGGTCACGATCGCCGGGCACGACCTGCCGGTCGGCGAGCACGTGTTCCTCGCGTTGTACACCGGCAACCACGATCCGGCCGTGTTCCCGCAGCCGCGGCGGTTCGACATCACCCGGGAGAACAACCGGCACCTGGCCTTCGGCATGGGCTCGTACTACTGCCTGGGCGCCGCGCTCGCCCGGGTCGAGTCGCACGAGTGCTTCAGGATCCTGCTCGACCGGTTCCCGGGCATCCACCGGGGCGGGGCGGCGGACCTGACCGTGATCCGCCCCTTCGGCCACCGCCTCGACTCACTGCCGGTCGAGTTCTAGCAGCTCACCACTCGATGCCGCGCTGGCCTTTCTGGCCCGCGTCCATCGGGTGTTTGACCTTGGTCATGGTCACGACGAGGTCCGCGGCGTCGATCAGGGCCTGCGGCGCGTGCCGTCCGGTGATCACCACGTGCTGGTGACCCGGGCGGCCGGCCAGGGTGGACACCACCTCGTCCACGTCGACCCAGCCCCAGTGCAGCGGATAGGTGAACTCGTCCAGCACGTACAGGCCATGGCGTTCGTCGGCCAGCCGCCGGGCGATCTCCCGCCAGCCCTCCAACGCAGCCGCCGCGTGGTCCTCCTCGGTGCCCTGCTTGCGGCTCCAGGACCAGCCTTCGCCCATCTTGTGCCACTCCACCGGCGCGCCCTCGCCGGTCTCGTCGTGCAACCGGCCCAGCGCACGGAAAGCGTTCTCCTCGCCCACCTTCCACTTGGCCGACTTGACGAACTGGAACACGCCGATCGGCCAGCCCTGGTTCCAGCCACGCAGGGCCAGCCCGAACGCGGCGGTGGACTTGCCCTTCATCTCACCGGTGTGCAGCATGACCAGCGGGCGGTTGCGGCGCTGCCGGGTGGTCAGGCCGTCCTCCGGCACGACAGCGGGTTTTCCTTGCGGCACTTGGCTCTCCTCACGCGGCTCGGGCGGCTCGGACGACTCCGGTGACCTGGTCGGCGGACAGCTCGGCCAGCCGGATGCTCGTCCCGCCGATCGCCTCGGCGAGCCGGGGCGCCAGGCCGAGCCGGACCGGGCCCTGCTCACAGTCCACGACGATGGTCGCGATCCCGTCCGCCGCAAGCAGTCCGGCCGCGCGCATGGCGTCCTCGAACGGGTCGCGCCCGCCCGCGGTCTGGGTCGCGCGGCCATCGGTCAGCAGGACCAGCAAAGGCCGTCGGCGCGGGTCGCGAAGTCGTTCCGCGGCAAGCACTCGGCGCACCCGCAGCAGCCCGTCCGCGAGCGGAGTCCGGCCGCCGGTGCGCAACCGTTTCAGCCTTGCGGCGGCAGCGTCCACAGAGGACGTTGGCGGCAAGGTCACTTCGGCAGCGGTGCCACGGAAGGTGACCACGCCGACCTTGTCCCTGCGCTGATAGGCATCCCGCAGCAGCGAAAGCACCGCGCCGGTCACAGCGGACATCCGCTTGCGGGCGGCCATCGAGCCGGAAGCGTCCACACAGAACAGAACGAGGTTGCTTTCCTTGCCCTCACGAACCGCCAGCCTGAGGTCGCCCGCCTTCAACAGGAGCCCGGCGCCCTCACGGCCACGCGCCGCTTGGTAAGGCGCGGCAGCGGACATGGTCCCAACGAGGTGCAGGCCGTTACCGTCCACAGTAGACGCTCGAACCGTGTAGCCGTTGCGGGCGGTGGCGCGGGATCGCCGTCCGGGCGCGCCTTCACCGATCCCGGGAACCTGCAACAGCCGCGCCCGGAACGCGGGCGAAGGCGGGACGGGAGGCTGTTCGCCGCCACCGTTCCCTGACGACGACGGCGGTGAGGTGCCCTCGGGCAGCTGACCACCGCCGTCATCCGGACCATCCGGATCAGGGTCAGGCTCGGGCTCGTCGGCCTGCTCGGCGGCGTCCCGCATGGCGTCCTGCAGCTGCTGCTCGTCGATTCCGGGTTCGTCAAAGGGATCGCGGCGACGGCGGTGCGGCAGCGCCAGCCGGACCGCGACCTCGACGTCCGCCTCCTCGACCGTGTCCGCACCCCGCCAGGCCGCGTGCGCCACCGCGGTTCGCGCGACGACAAGGTCCGCGCGCATTCCGTCGACCTCGAAAGCCGCACACACAGCGGCGATCCGGCGCACCTCGCTGTCCGGCAACGACACCTTCGGCAACTGCGCCCGCGCCGCCACAATCTGTTCAGCCAGCTCAGCGTCCTTGGCGGCCCAGGCCGAGGCGAACCCGGCCGGGTCGGCCTCGAACGCCAGCCGCCGCCGGATGACCTCGGTACGCACGGCCACATCGCGCGACGAGAGCACGTGCACGGTCAGGCCGAACCGGTCGAGCAGCTGCGGCCGCAGCTCGCCCTCCTCCGGGTTCATCGTGCCGACCAGCAGGAAGCTCGCCGCGTGCGAGACCGACACGCCCTCCCGTTCGACATGCGCGCGGCCCATCGCGGCCGCGTCGAGCAGCAGGTCGACGAGGTGGTCGTGCAGCAGGTTCACCTCATCGACGTACAGGACGCCACGGTGCGCAGCCGCCAGCAGACCCGGCTGGTATGCACGCACACCTTCGGTGAGAGCTTTCTCCAGATCGAGTGACCCGACCAGCCGGTCCTCGGTCGCCCCCACCGGCAGTTCGACCAGCCGCGCGGGCCGGGTGCCGGTGCCGGTGTGCGGCGCGTCCGGGCAGTTCGGATCCGGGTTGGCCGGGTCGCAGGCGAACCGGCAGCCGGGCACGACGTTCACCGCGGGCAACAGGGCGGCGAGGGCCCGCACGATGGTCGACTTCGCGGTGCCCTTCTCCCCCCGGACCAGCACTCCCCCGATCCCCGGATGGACCGCGTTGAGCAACAGGGCCATCCGCAGATCGTCATGACCGACAACGGCAGAGAACGGGAAGAGCATCCGCCAGGTCCTTCCCCGGGTGTCCGCGCCCGAAGTCGACGTCCGGGCGCGCGGGAGCGGGCCCGAAGCGAGGAGCGGAGTGTCTGGCTCCCGGCATCAGCCGGTCACAGTGGCGGGACCGCACCGGAGTCGCACCGGTTTCCTCCCACACCCTCGCCTCAGGCATCGTCGCATCCCGCGCGCCCATCGACCAAACTAGGCGCGGCCCTTCGCCAGCTTGCTCGGCCACCAGATCTTGCGGCCGATCTGCAGGGTCAGCGCCGGGACGAGCAGCGACCGGACGATCAGGGTGTCCATCAACACACCGAACGCCACCAGGAAGGCCATCTGCACCAGGAACACCATCGGCAGCAGGGCCAGCGCCCCGAACGTGGCCGCCAGGACCACCCCCGCCGAGGTGATCACGCCTCCGGTCACCGCCAGGCCCTTGAGCGTGCCCTGCCTGGTGCCCAGTTTCTGGGCCTCCTCGCGGACCCGGGTCATCAGGAAGATGTTGTAGTCGATGCCCAGGGCGACCAGGAACACGAACGCGAACATCGGCAGGCTCGGGTCGGAGTTGGCGAACCCGAAGATGTGCTCGAACACCAGGGCGCCGACCCCGAGCGTGGCGCCGTACGAGATGGCCACGGTGAGCGTGAGCAGCACGGGCGCGACCAGCGACCGCAACAGCAGGGCCAGGACCAGCAGGATCACCACGAGCACCACCGGGATGATCACCTGGAGGTCGCGGACGGACGTGTCATGTGTGTCCAGCCACGCCGCCGTCGCCCCGCCGACCAGCGCGTCAGCGCCCGGGATGCCGTGCACGGACGTGCGCAGACGTTGGACGGTGGTCTGGGCGGCGGTCGACGACGGATCGTCGTCCAGGGTCGCGTCCACCACCTGCAGGCCGTTCACGATCTTGGGCTGGACCTCGACGGAGGCCACCCCGGGCACGGTCCGGGCGGCGTCGGCGACCCGGCCCGCATAGTCCGACTTGGTGATGATCGTGGTCGGTGTGCCGGTGCCGGCCGGGTAGTGCTTGGCGAACGCCTCCATCCCGCGCACCGACTCGGTCTTGCTGGTGAACGCGTCGGAGAACTGCAGGCCATCGGCCTTGAACTGGGGCAGGAACGCGAGGCAGCCGAGCAGCACGACGGCGGTCCCGGCGCCGACCAGGCGCGGCTTGTTGCCGACCAGCGTGGCCACGCGCGCCCAGATGCCCTTGGACTCGCTGCCGACCGTGCCCTCCTTGGGGCGGAACGGCCAGAACGCGCCCCGGCCGAGCAGAACCAGCATCGCGGGCAGGAAGGTCAGCGCGGTGAGCAGGGACGCCAGGATGCCGATGGCGGCGACCGGGCCGAGGCTCTTGTTGCTGTTCAGGTCGGACAGCAACAGGCACAGCAGACCCAGGATCACCGTTCCGCCCGAGGCGACAAGCGGTTCGACGCACGCGCGGAGGCTCTTGCGCATGGCCTCGTACTTGCTGGCGTTGAGCCGGAGTTCCTCGCGGTAACGGGAGACGAGCAGCAGCGCGTAGTCGGTGGCCGCGCCGAGCACGAGGACCATCAGGATGCCCTGACTCTGCCCGTTCAACGTCAGCACGCCGGCCTTGGTCAGGAAGTAGACCGCCATCGACGCGGTGATCAGCGCGAACCCGCCGGACATCAGCACGACGAGCGGCAGCAGCGGACTGCGGTAGATCAGGATCAGAATGCCGACGACCACCGCGATCGCCACCCACAGCAGCATTCCGTCGATGTCGTCGAACGCTTCCGAGAAGTCGGCGGAGATCCCGGCCTCACCGGTGACGAACACGGTGAGCCCACTGGGGACACCGGCCTTGGTGATCTCCCTGAGCTTGTTGGTCGCGCCGGGCACCTGGTCGTGCAGCTCCTCCGGGAACGCCACGAGAACCTGCGCGGCCTTGCCGTCCTGGGCCGGGATGACCGGTGACACACGGTCGGCGAGGCTGACGTTCTGCTGCCCGATCGTCATGTCCTTGACCTCGGCCAGCCGGCCGGCGATGAACTGCCGGTCCGCGTCGGTGACGCCGGTCTCCCGCTCGAACAACAGGATCCCGGCGATGTCCTCGCGCTCGGCGAACCCCTTGACCAGCTCGTCGACCTTGGTGGCCTCCGCGGACTTCGGCAGGAACGCGGAGTTGGAGTTCTCCATGACCTCGCTGAGCTTGCTCTGGTACGGGCTGCCCACCATGGCGAACACCAACCAGCCGACCACCAGCAACGCGGGTAAGAGCCACCGTGAACGTCTTGTGCTCGTCTTCGGGCCGGGTGGCGGCGGCGGAAGCGGGCGTGCGGTATCGACAGGCGTGGCCATGACGGCTCCCCCTACTTGGACTGGATCTGTGCACACAACGGGATCGCCGGCGATCCCCCTCGCGCAGAAGTGTGTCGAACCCCGCCGATCCCAGGCATCCGGATGATCCCTGAATATCCCCGATGTTTTCCCCTACGACTGTCCATCAGACGCAGTAGGGAGAAAGCCTGCAACCGCGGTATGGACAACTTGGACGAAGCAGCCTTCACCTCGATGGTGCAGCACCATCACCGCGAGTCGCACATCCACTGCTACGGGTTGTTGGAGAGCTGGAGTCCACAGCGGACTCCCCGGATACCGTCCCGATCGCCCGCGAGACCCGGCTTCCTGGCGGCGATCCAGCACCTGCCACCAAACGGCGCTTCAGACCGGTGTGGGACAACCGTCAGCCCGCGCAGCCACATACGTCCGGTCATCCGAGTCCGGGCCGTTCCCGGCTTTCGCGGTGAGCTACCGGCTGAGATAGATTCCGCGCCATGACCGAGGGTGGCCGGCGGATGTTCGCTCAGGGGCTGGATGGACGGCATTCCACTGTGCTCGATGCCGTGGTGGCTTCGGGTGGGTTGCAGGCTCAGGACACCGCGGCCTGCCGTCTCTCGGTCCGGCCTCGCACACACGGTCTTACGGCTACGGACGTCACTCAGGCGTGCGCGGAGGGTGTTGTGGTGCGGACCTGGTTGATGCGCGGGACTTTGCACATGGTCGCGGCTCGTGATGTGCACTGGCTCACGGCGTTCTTCGGGCCGCGGTTCATTCAGGGGCAACGTCGGCGCCGGGCCGAGCTGGGGCTCACCGATGCGTTGTGCGCGCGTGCTTTGCCCGCGCTGAAGGAGATTCTGACCGGGACGGCGTTGAGCCGCGCGGAGGTGGTTCAGCGGCTGATTTCCAGCGGGGTCCCGATCGAGCCCAGGGGGCAGGCGCCCGCGCACATGATGGGTTACGCCGCCGCTTCCGGGCTGGTCTGCCGCGGACCGGACCTGGCCAAGGACGAACCGTCCTATGTGCTCATGGACGAGTTCGTCAGCGACCGGTTCACCCCCGCCGACCCGCTCCAGGAACTGGGACGTCGTTACCACTCGGCTTTCGGTCCGGCCACTCCCGAGGATTTCGCCTTCTGGGCCGGAATTCCACTTGGCCAGGCCCGCCAGGTCGCGCCCGACGCTACAGAGTCCAGAATGGACGGTCTGCGGCTGCTGCCCGCGTTCGACACGTTCGTTCTGGGGTACCGGGAAAGGCCGGTCGCGGCGGAGTTCGCGAAGCGGGTCAACGCCGGTGGCGGGTTGATCAAGCCCACGATCGTGGCCGACGGCCGGATCGTGGGCACGTGGCGCAACCGGTCCGGGGTGATCGAGATCGAGGACTTCGAACCGGTCGACCGGTCGGCGGTGCTGGCCGAGGTCGCGGACCTGGAACGGTTCCAGGGCCGCGACCTCCACCTGGCGGACTAGGGCACGCGCCAGACCTGCGCGCCGGTGTTGTTGCAGTCGTAGATCTGCAGCTGAATGCCGTTGGCGGTGTTGCTGTTCGGGACATCCAGGCACTTGCCGGACGGCGAGTTCACCAACGAGCCGTTGGACTTCGGCCACCACTGCTGGGCACCGGTGCCGTTGCAGTCCCACAATTGGACCTTGGTGTTGTTGTTCCGGCCGCTGCCGCTGACGTCCAGGCACCGGCCCAACGCCCGCATCGTGCCGTCGGACGCCCGAGTCCATTGCTGGGCCGCGGAACTGTTGCAGTCCCAGAGCCGGACGACAGCGCCGTTGCTGTTGTTGCTCGGGTCACCGTCCAGGCACTTGTTCGCCAGCCCGACGACCGCCCCGGTCCGCGACGGCACCGGACCCACGTCGAACGACGGCGGCGCATCGCTCGCCGCGGACGCCCACGAGGTGTTCGGGGACGTGCCGAGGGTGTAGTCGAGCGTGCCACCATTGGCCACAAAGGACTCCGGCAGCCACGCCCGGTTCGACGTGGCGCCGTTCACCCGCAGACTCTGCACATATTTGGCGGAATCCGAGGCGCCCGGCGCGTTGATCGTGATCGTCTTGCCGTTGCCGCGGGTGATCGTCGTCGACGGGAACTGAGGGCTGGCCAGCACCAGTTCGGCGCGCCCTGGCGCCTCCGGGTACATACCGATCGCGGCCCACACCGCCCACGAGGACATCTCACCGAGATCGTCGTTGCCCACCATGCCTTCCGGGATGGGCTTGAAAATCGACGTCAACGCACGGCGGACAATGTCCTGCGTCTTGTAGGGCGCACCCGCGTATGCGTACGCCCACGGCGTGTTCAACGTCGGCTCGTTACCCAGGTAGGCCGCGTTCTTGTTCGGGCCCGCGTTCAGCTCGGAGAAGAACGAGTCCAGCCTGGGCGTGACGGCCGCGTTGCCGCCCATCGCATCGAACAGACCACGGTAGTTGAACGGCACCAACCAGGTGTACTGACCGGCATTGCCTTCGACGTACTCGTTCTGCTGGGTCGGACTGAACGCCGGGAACGAGGTGTCGGTGTTGCGCGGCTGCAGGTACTTGCTGCCGGACTCGAACAGGCTGCGCCAGTTCTGCGCCCGCCGCAGGAAGTACTCGGCGTTGGTGGAATCCCCGAGCCTGGCGGCGAACTGCGAGATGGCGAAGTCGGCGCTGGTGTACTCCAGCGTCGTCGAAGCCGATCCCCACACATCCGGCAAGCCCGTCGGCACATACCCATATTGGTTGTACTGCAACCACCCGGGCCGCTGCCGGACATCGTTGACACCAGCCACAATCCGGTTCAGACCATCGGCCGCGTCAAAGTCGGTGCCACCAAACGCGTACATTGTGGAGACAATGGCCGAGATCGGGTCGCCGTTCATGACACCGGTACCACCGTTGGCCACCGTCCACCGATCGAAGTACCCACCATACTTGGCCTGGTTGATCGCCGACTGCGCGATATCCGCGGCCTCACTGGGCGCCAACAACGCCACCAGCGCAACCTGCGACCGGTAGACATCCCACCCGGAGAAGTTGGCGTACTGGACATGCCCGCTCACCGTCGAGTGAACCTGGTTGTCAAAGCCCATGTACTGACCATTGACATCACTGAACACGTTGGGGTGCAACAACGAGTGGTACAGCGCCGTGTACATCGTACGCAGCTGGGTGTCCGTGCCACCGGACACGTTGATCCGCCCCAGATACCCGTTCCAAGCGTTGCGGGTCCCGTTGCGAACCTCGTCGAAGCTCTTCGAGCCCTGCTCAGCACTCAGGTTGGCCTGCGCATTGGCCAGGCTCACGAAGCTGATCCCCACCCGGGCGGTCACAGTGCTGCTGTTGAACGACACGAAGGCGGCCGCCGCCTGGATCTGCGCATCCCCGGTCACCGCCGTCGGCGCCGGAGCCTTACGACTGTCCACACCAGACTGCTGCTGCGCGGTCTTCGGCGACGCGGGCACCGTGCCCTTGCTGGCACCCTCGATCGACTTACGCGAGGTGTCGACCTTCCCATCGGCGCTGGCCACACCCGAGCTGCTGAACGGCTGGTCGAACGTGGCCTGGAAGTAGATCCGGTACCGGTTCCCAGCGCCACAGAAGCCACCGCCATCCGTGTACCCGGACAACGTGTTGCTCCCGATCGTGATCGACCCACTCGCCGAGTTGAACGCCTTGGCCGCGTCCACACTCAGCGACGCGCGCTGCCCGGCCGGATAGGTGAACCTCGCCATCCCCGACCGCTGGGTCGTGGTCAGCTCGGTCCGCAGCCCGTTGTCGAAGGTCACCGAGTAGTAACCGGGCGACGCGGACTCGTTGGCGTGGTTGAAGGTGTACTGGCTGACCGGACTGGAGCCGAGGGCGGGCATGAACGGGATGTTCCCGTAGTCGCTGCAGCCCGGGCCCGAGATGTGGGTCAGGCTGAACCCACGGATCCGGTTGTCGTCGTAGGTGTAACCACCGTGCTGGTGGGTCACGGTGTCCGGGGACCACTGGAGCATCCCGAAGGGCGCGTCGGCCCCCGGGAAGGTCATCCCGGCGCCTCCACCATGGCCGAAATCAGGCCCACCGGGCCGGGTCCCGACGAAGGCGTTGACGTACTGGGCGGGGTCAGTGACCGCAGCGGCGACAGGCGCGACTGCGGGGATGGCGGCGAACGCAAGCGCCGCCGCGAAGGCCGATATCGCGGCGAGAGCACGCATATCAACACACTCCTGCAGGGGACGGAGGTCTGACAACGTTGTCAACACCCAATACTCGCACCCATATGACCAAAGTGGAATCACCCACCCAGGCCAACCGAATCCCCCACCCCTGTCCACCAGACAACGATCACCGCCCACCCCACACCGCCACCCACCCACGAACCACCACCCCACCCCGAGCCCGAGCCCGAGCCCGAGCCAAAATAGCCACCCACCCCGCCCATCAGCCCAAGCCCAAGCCCAAGCCCCACGTATCCCCCCGCCTGTCAGCCCGCCCACACCCCGGAATCTGCATCCGCGAGCACAGCGCAAAGCCAGTGCATCCACATCGCAAAGCATGCATCCGCATCCACAAGCGCAAAGCCCGCATCCGCAACCGCAACCGCAAGGCTTCGCATCCGCATCCGCGGACGCAAAGCCCAAGCGCAGCGCCCAAACCCCGCCTTCGTGCCCTCTTCCTCCGGTATGGCCTGGCGCTTGCGCAACCGCATCTGTCAAGTGGGGGCCTGAAAACCAATCGCCGGTCCGGAGCGGCACGCAACCACAAGCAAAAGCCATACGGACCGGCACCCCGCTGGAAGCCCGGCCCCCACTTGACAGATGTGGTTCCCTCCGGGCAGGCCATACCGGAGGAAGAGGGCACGGCCCCTCATCCCTCTGGGTGGCGCTGCCGCGCGGCGAGCGCTTCTTTCCACCCACCCAGTCAACGCCACCTAAAAGCCAAACCTAGGGCACCCAAGCCAAACCTAAGGCGCCCCCGGAGGCAAAACGGGCAACCCACCGGGAGCCCCCTCCGCCAGAAGCCGCCGCAACCCCCCAGTATCCAAGTGTGTCTCAACCAAGTCGGCCAGCAAGTCCAGCTGCCCCTCCCGAACCGCGGCGAACTCAGTCCCCTCCGCCACAACGAAATCCCGCCCGGCCCACCCGGCGGCCCACCGCAGAAAGCCCCGCCGAACCTCATCATTCTCCAGCAACCCGTGCCAGTGCGTCCCCGCGACACCCCCCACCAAAGCCCCCTCGACCGAACCATCAGCCAACCGCACCAACCCGTCGAGATCACCGCGCCGAACCACCCGCCCATGATGAATCTCATAACCCGTGGCGACAGCCCCAAAAGCCACCCCGTCCGGCCGCGCCAGCACCTTCTGCACCCCGAACTCAACATCCACATCCACCAACCCCAACCCCGCGACAGCACCAACCCCGGACTCCACCGAGTCAACAATCCCAGCAGCCAACATCTGAAACCCACCACATATCCCCATAAGGGGCTTCCCTTGCCGGGCATGCGCCACCACAGCGTCGGCAAGCCCGTTCCCCCGCAACCACTCCAGGTCATTCACGGTCGCCTTGGACCCCGGCAACACCACGAGATCCGCATCGGCCAGCCGGGAAGGCTCAGTCACAAACCGCACGGAAACCCCAGGCTCACAAGCCAAAGCCTCCACGTCGGTCCCATTCGAGATCCGCGGCAACCGAACCACCGCAACCCGCAACCAGTCCTCGCCCACCGGCCCGCGCGGCCGCCCAACTACCCGATCGGGGGTATACGACAGGGAATCCTCGGCATCCAGCCACAAATCCCGGTTCCAGGGCACGACCCCGAACACCGGCCGCCCGGTCAGCGACAGCAACTGGTCCAACCCAGGCTGCAGCAACGCCGGGTCCCCCCGGAACTTGTTGATCACGAACCCGGCCACGAGCGCCTGGTCCGCGGGCGACAGCAGCGCCAGAGTCCCGTAGAGATGGGCGAACACACCCCCTCGATCAATATCCCCGACCACGAGAACCGGCAGGTCAGCGGCCCTCGCGAGGCCCATGTTGGCGATGTCGTCGGCCCGGAGGTTGATCTCCGTCGGCGACCCCGCACCCTCACAGATCACCACGTCGAACTCGGCGCGCAGGCCCTCGAGAGTGGACAGCACGGTCTCGAACAGCTCGGGTTTGCGCTCGCGATAGGACATCGCCGTCGCGTGCCCGACCGCCTTGCCGAGTACCACTACCTGGGAACTGCGGTCGCCGCCCGGCTTCAGCAGGACCGGGTTGAACCGGACGCTCGGCGCCAGGCCCGCCGCGGTCGCCTGCAGTGCCTGTGCGCGGCCGATCTCGCCGCCTTCCAGGGTCACCACGGAGTTGTTCGACATGTTCTGCGCCTTGAACGGGGCCACCCGGACCCCTTGCCGGGCCAGCCACCGGCACAGCCCCGCGACCAGCACACTCTTGCCGGCGTCCGACGACGTCCCGGCCACCAGCAGGCCTCCGCTCACGCGGCCGACCCTATCGGGATAGTGTTCTGAGGACCCCCTCGGACACACACGGTCGAACACGTGTTCTAGGATGTGGGTCCCCCTCCACGTGACCACGAAAGGACCAGGATGACCGCTCCAACCGCCGAGGCGGCAAGCGCTCCCGGTGACGAGGAGGTGCCTGCCTCGACCAACGGACAGGGCACCAACGGCTCCGAAGCGGCAGAGGCCGTGGAACCCGAGGAGAAGCCCAAGCGCGGCACTCGCACCAAGAGCACCGCGAAGAAGACCCGCACCGTCGAGCTGACGCTGACGGTCACGGGCACCCTGGACGGCAACTGGCAGGCCGACCTGATGCACGGCACCACGCGGGTCGTGCAGGGGCTCTCCGTCCCGGCCGCGGCGGTCGCCAAGGCCGCCCAGGAGCTGCACCCGGAGATCGCCGAGAAGATCGCCGAGGTGATCAACGCGGCGCGCGAGCAGCACGAGTCGCGGCTGCGCGAGCTCGAGGCAGAGGTCGCGAAGGTCAAGCAGGCCCTCGCCGACCTGGGCGAAGACGCCTAGTCACAGACGCGGAGCGCCGGCCTGCCCGACCACCGGGCAGGCCGGCGTCCTGCATCAGCCCACCCCAACCCCGCATGTCCCACACTCACCGCCCCCGTGTCCCACACTCACCGACGGCGTGTCCCCCGTTCCTCCCGGGCGTGTCCCCCGTTCCTCCCGGGCGTGTCCCCCGTTCCTCCCGGGTGAGTTCCCCGTACGTCCAGGGTGTGTGCCGCGTTCGTGGGAGCGAACGGCTAGATTCCGTTGCGCCAGCGGCGAACCTCGCCGTCGACCATCTCCACGTCGCCGCGTTTCCACATGAACTGCAGGTGCGCGCACGTCTCGGCCAGCGCACCCCGGCGCATGACGCCCTTGACGTTCTCCCAGCCACGCGACCAGGTCAGCCGCTCGGTGACGTCCCACGCCGACGCCTCACCCAGCTCCCGCAGCACCGCCGTGATCTCGTCGCAGCGCTCCTTGTGGTGCTCGATCAGCGCCACGGTCCGCGCCGAGATGCCGCGGAACCGGTATTCGTGCGCGGGCAGGATCTCAGCGGACTCGAACTCCGCCACACGTTCGAGTGAAGCTATGAAGCTCGACAGGGGGTCGTCCTCGGCGAACGTCAGGCCGATGTTCGGGCTGATCCGCGGCAGCACGTGGTCGCCGGTCAGCAGGACGTCCCTGGCCGAGTCGTACAGGCACAGGTGTCCGGGGGTGTGACCCGGGGTCCAGATCGCGCGCAGGGTCTTCTCGCCGTGCGGCACAACGTCCCCATCGGACAGCAGCACGTCCGGAACCACCATGTCCAGGAACGGTTTCATGCTTGCCCGGGAGAACTGCAGTGCCTCCGCGGTGTCCGCGGGCATGCCGCTGCGGGTCAGCCAGTCACGGTCCGCTGTGGACGAAAGCGTCTCGGAGAACCGGACCGGCAGGGTCTCCACCTCGGCGGGGTGCATCGCCACCCACGCACCGGACTCCTCGCGGATCCGCCCGGACAGCCCGTGGTGGTCGGCGTGCACGTGGGTGACCACCACACCGGCCACATCGGACACTGATGCCCCGATCACGCCCAGGCCCGCGGTCAGCGCGTCGTACGTCTCCGGCGCGAACCAGCCCGGGTCGACGACCAGCAGCCCGGCCGCGCCCTCGGAAATGTAACTGATCGTGTACCGCAAGGGGTTGTGCGGGATCGGCACGGGCACCGACCACAGGCCATCCCTGACCTGCTCGACGGGCGGGGTCTCCTTGCGTTTCCACGCCTCCCACTGGGCGGGAGCACTGGGCGGGGCCGGGGTGCTGCTCATCAGACGATCTCCGCGAGGGCCCGCAGGGTGGCCACATCGGTGTTCACCAGCAGGGACGTGACGACGCTCTCCCGCCATGCGGACAGCTCGTCCCGGATCTTGGCCAGTGGTCCGACCAGCGCGATGTCCTCGACCATCGCGGTCGGCACGGCGGCCATCGCCTCGGCCTTGTGGCCGTCCAGGTACAGCTCCTGGATCTTGACGCAGTCGGCCTCGTAGCCCAGCCGGACGAACACGTCGAAGTGGAAGTTTGCGCCCTTGGCGCCCATCCCGCCGATGTACAGCGCGAGCATCGGACGCACCCAGTCGGCGGCCTTCTCCACGTCGTCGTTGACGATGACCGGCAGGAACGCGGGGATCTCGAACGTGTCGAAACTCCGGCGAGCACCCTCGCGGGCGAAGCCCTCCCGCAGCGCGGCCTGGTAGAAGTCGTTGCTGCGCGGGGAGAAGAACATCGGCAGCCAGCCGTCGGCGATCTCCGCGGCCAGCGCGACGTTCTTGGGTCCCTCGGCGGCCAGGAAGATCGGGATGTCCGTCCTGAGTGGATGCACTGTGGACTTCAACGGCTTGCCCAGTCCGGTGCCGCCATGGTAGGGCAGCTGGAAGAACTGGCCGTCGTACTGGACCCGTTCGCGCGCAACGACTTTGCGCACGATGTCGATGTACTCGCGGGTGCGGGCGAGCGGCTTGGGGTAGGCCTGGCCGTACCAGCCCTCGACGACCTGCGGGCCGGACGCGCCGATGCCCAGCACGAACCGGCCGCCGGAGAGGTGGTCCAGGGTGAGCGCGGCCATCGCGGTCGCGGTCGGGGTGCGCGCGGACATCTGCAGGATGTTCGTGCCCAGCCGGACCGTGCTGGTGCTCGCTCCCCACCAGGCCAGCGGCGTCAGGCAGTCCGACCCGTACGCCTCGGCCGCCCAGATCGAGTCGAGACCCAGCCGTTCGGCCTCGGCGATGGCCTCCTGCACGCCCTCGGGCGGGCCGGCCGACCAGTAGCCGGTGTGGAATCCGAGCTTCACGCGCGCCTCCCATACTCAATTTCTTGAGTAATCATATCCTTGAGTACCCTGGCCACAAGAGACGGGAGACACATGGCTCTTCGGCACGCCCTGCTGGCAGCGCTGCTGGACCGCGAACTGAGCGGGTACCAGCTGACCAAGCTGTTCGACCTCGGGGTGTCGTCGTTCTGGCACGCCGCGTCCCAGCAGCTCTACGTCGAGCTGGCCAAGCTCGAGGCCGACGGCCTGCTCACCGGCCACGAGGTGGTCCAGCAGGGCCGCCCCAACAAACGCGTGTTCGCCCTCACCGACGCCGGCCTCGACGAGCTGACCCGCTTCACCCTCGCCCCCACCAAACCGACCTCCATCCGCGACGATCTCCTGGTGAAGGCCTACGGCGCGCACGCGGCCGACCCCGAGAAACTCGCCGAGCAACTCGACCAGCGCGCGGCCCAGTCCAAGGCCAAAGCCGACTACCTCGACGAACAACTGGCCAAACTCCGCAACGGCCAGCCCGAGGAGATGTACCTCCGCACGGCCGAGAACATCGGCCCGTACCTCGCCGGAACGCGGGGCCGGATGTACGAACGCGAGCAGGAGGCCTGGTGCACCTGGGCCGCCGCCGCCCTCCGCGCCCGCGCCTGAGCTTCCGCCGACGTCCTCATGCTCCCCGGTGAACGCGACACCTGGATAGCGCCCAATCCGGGCACGCCGGCGGCCGCCGACGATGCCCGGACCGAGCTGTACCCGTACTGCGACTTGCCTGGTTAACAGGTTGCGTCGGGCTGGCGGCCGGGTTTGCGGGTGGGCAGGGTGCCCGCGGCCAGGAAAGTGGCGATCGTGCCGTCCACGCAAGCGTTTCCGGTCAGGGCGTTCGCGAACGAGATGCCGCCTGGCACTGTCACCAACGCGGAGTTGGGGAAGCGGGAGCGGACTTCGAGGCTGCTGTCGACGGAGGCGACGACGTTCAGGGACTCGGTGACCAGCAAGGTGCTTGCCGTGCCACCGACCGCGACCGGCGTACCTGGTTTGGCGTGCCAGTAGAGGCAGGGGGCGGTGAACCAGGTGTTGCCCCAGGCGGTGTCGCGGGCTTGGGGGAAGACCGACCAGGTGTCGTTGCGCCACTGGGTCCATGAGGCGGGCCAGGGGGCGTCGGTGCACATCTGGGCGAGGAGGGTGCCGTAAGTGTTGTCGGCGCCGACGAGGTAGAACTGGCTGAACAGAGCGCGCAGGGTCGCTCCATCACCGTTGTGCACCCAGTTGCTGAACGCACCGCCGAGCAGTTCCCAGGTCTGCCGGGTGAAGGCGGTGAACAGGAACAGGTCGATCCACTCGCTGTAGCCGATCACACCATCCGCCGGCTCCAGCGAGACTTTGCGCAGCTGGTCGTACCAGACCTGTTGCACCGCAGCCTTTGTGGTGCCGAGGTGGTACACGGAGTCCTGCGAGGCAAGGAAGTCGAACCACAGCTCCAGGTCACGCTGCATCGGCTGGTCCTGGTCCAGGTTCCCGGCCTGGTACCAGACGCGGGCCGGGTCGATGGCGGTGTCGAGCACCATCCGTTGCACCCGTGAGGAATACCGGGATGCGTAGACCTCGGCGGTGTAGGTGCCGTAGGCCTGCGCGAACAGGCTGACCCGGTCGGCGCCGACGGCGGCTCGGATGAGATCCATGTCCGCGGCGGTGTCCACGGTTTTCATGTGCTCCAGCAACGAAGGCTGGTTGGCGGCGCAGGCGTCGGCGTAGTTCTTGACGCGAGCCGTCCACTGCGGCTCGGTGATCGGGGTCGCGATGTAGGAGGGCCGGTTGAACGCGAAGTGGTCGGGTGGCGTGCAGGCCAGCGCGGGCACGCTCGGGGTCTGACCGCGGCGCGCGAACCCGACCCAGTCGAACGAGTCCCCGCCGGCCATCCGCGCGCCCAGCAGCGACGACTGGTAGCCGCTGCCGGTGTACGGGTCCGCAACCGCGATCACGGTTCCCTTGGACACCGCGGTCTTGTGCTGAACCCGGGACACCGCAAGGGTTATCGACCGGCTCGATGGGTCGGCCGGATCCATCGGGACGTCGAGTGTCCCGCACTGCGCGCCGCCCGCGGCCAGGACCTGGTCCGAGCACGGCCCCCACGCGATGGTGGGGGCCGTGGCGGCTTCGGCGGGAACAGTCAACAACGAGAACGCCAAGGTCGTGGCGACCAGAAGCTTCATGCCGCCAATGTTGATCAATTCAGCGGGCCGAAAGCACGCGGTCTTCGCGAAAAGCTCTCCAAGCCTGCCCTTTCGCACCCATAGCCCGGAATTCGGCCGGTTCTCGCCACCGTCAGCGCAGTCCCGCCAATGTACGCGCCCCGCCAGGGTCGCTGTCCACACTGGACGGTACGAGCGCGATCTCGGCGACACCGGCCGCCTCGTACTCGGCGATCCGCGCCCTGATCTCATCGGCGCTGCCGAGCAGGCACACCGTCTTGACCAGTTCCACCGGCACGGCGTCGAGCAGCGCCCGCGGATGCGGCCCGGTCCGCGCGAACCGGACCACAGAGCCGAATCCCGCCTCGATGAACATCTCGCCGTACCCTGGCGCGGCCAGATAGGGCACCACCCCACGGCGAAGCTGCTCGATCGCGTCCGGCGCCGGATCCACCGCCGTCGCCAGCCACGCCGCCACCGGCCCCAGCGACTCCGACCGGAACCGCGACACCAGAGCCCCGGCGGACGCGGGCGTCAACAGGTTGAGCACCAACCGATCCCCGTACAAGGCGGCCGTCTTCACCGCACCGGCGCCGAAAGCGGCGATGGTCAGCGAGGACTTGGGCGGGGCCAGCCGGAGCCGGTACCCGGAGCTGCTCACGACCGACCCCGCGAAGTCCGACTTCTCCCCGTCGAGCAACTGCCGCAACACGACCGCCGACTCCTGCAACGCCCGGCCCGCCCGGCTGCGATCCCGGCCATGCCAGGCGGAAACCACGACAGGACTGGACGTTCCAATGGCCACGTCCACCCGCCGCCCCGTCAGGGCGGCCACGGAGGCCGCCCCGCGCGCGATGCTCATCGGATCGCGCACCGAAACGGCAAGCGGCCCAACGGTCAACCCGATCTGCGTGGTCCGAAGGCCAACGGCCGTCGCCAAAGCGAAGGCGTCATAGGTCGCCATCTCGCCCAGCCACAGCTCCGGGTAGCCCAAGCGGTCCGCGTGGATGGCGGTGGCCAGGGCCTCCTCCGGCGGACGGTCCTGCCAATATCCCAAGGACACGGAGAGTTTCATGAGCGAAGCTGGTCCATCCTCACCCAAGTGGCGTGGAACCCGACAGGGACTCGTTGCGGGAGCAGGACTCGGGCGACCGGGCCGGCCGAGACGTCGGCCGCGTCGAAGATCCCGGCCTCGGACCGCCCCTCGCGTTCGTCGGTGATGAAGCTGACCAGGTACCCGTCGGTCTCGTCCCGCGATCCGTCACGCGGCGCGAACGGCGCCTCGGAACCCCACCGGCCGGCGCCGAACTCGTGCGTGACCTTCTCGCCCGTGCTGGAGTCGTAGCGCACCAACGCATCGAACAACAGAGTGTCGTCATTGGACAGACGCATGTTGTAGGAGAACCGGTGCGGACGGCTGACGATCCGCGAGTCCACACTCGGGAACTCGATGTTCCCGTCGTCCAGCGAACTCTCGGCGGTCTCCCCCGTACGCAGGTTGAACCGGTAGCGGTAGAGGTGCGCGTCGAGCCGCAGGTACGCGAGCATGGCGGCAAGCGGCGAGCGCGTCCTGGGCACGTGACTGGGGTTCTTGACCCGGCACACATCCATGACGATCTCGTCGCCCTCCTCCCACGAGTTCACCACATGGTAGATGTAACAGGGCTTGGCCTCGAACCACCGAACATCCGTGCCGTAGCGCGGAACCACGCCGAACCGGGACGGCAGCGACCGGTCGAAGGAGATCCGGTACTTGCCCGCCCGCCGGGCGTCCTGGTCCTGCAGCAACGGCAGGTCCATCAACACGGCGTAGTTGGCCGTCAACGCCATGTCATGCGGCAGCCGCGGCCCGGGCAGGGCGATGCCGGTGACGTGCCGGACCGTCCCTTCCGGACTGATCACGCCGTAACGCAGGTACGGCGGCTGCGGGCCGTAGTCGAACCAGAACAGCTCGCCGGTGGCCTCGTCCACCTTGGGGTGCGCCATCATGTCCCCGGCCAGCGTGCCGAGGAAGTCCTCCGCGCCAATGGTCTCCAGGGACAACGGGTCCAGCGCGTACGGCGACCCGCAGAGGTACCAGGTCGCCAGCACCTTGCCGCGGTGGAAGATCACGTCGGTGTTGGCGCTGTCCTTCAGCCCAAGGCCGTGGGTGTTGCCGAACGGGTTGCCCGCCGGGTTCTCCATCACGCCGGTCCACAGCGCCCGGCCGGCCGCGGACTCCGCCTTAAACGCTTTAGTCCGCACAAATCTGTTGCGGTACCTGGCTTTGCCGTTCTCGAAGTGCATCGCGTGCACCATGCCGTCACCGTCGAACCAGTGATAACGTCCAGCCGCGGGGAACTGCCGGTTCGGCCCGTTGCGCAGGTACACACCGTTGAGGTCATGGGGGATCTCGCCGATGACCTCGAGCTCGCCGGTGGTGATCTCCTCGGCCACCGGCGCGTACACGCCGAGCAGGTAAGGATTGTCCGTGCTGAGGTCATGCGCGACCGCAACCGGCTGTTCGACGTGGGTCATGAGAAACCAAGCTATGATAGTCGAAGTCAGGTGTCAACGGTATCCACGGCTCTGAACGGATAAGGTGCACCCGTGCAACCCAGCGCGATCGGACAGGCGCTGCTCGCCATCGGCGACCAGTGGACTCTGCTGATCTTGCAGCGCGCCTTCCTCAAGCACACCAGGCGGTTCGCCGACTGGCGCGACGAGCTGGGGATGTCCGAGTCGGTACTGGCCGGGCGGCTCAAGGAGATGGTGGCCGGCAACCTGCTGGAACCGGTGCCCTACCGCAACGGCCGCACCCGCCTGGAGTACCGGCTGACGCCCAAGGCCATCGACCTGTGGCCGCTGCTGGTGTCCATCTGGTCGTGGGAACGCAGCTGGGTGCAGCGCCCGCATCCCTTACCGGAGCTGGTGCATGCCGGCTGCGGCAGGCCGGCGGACGTCGAACTGGGTTGTACGCACTGCGGAAAGGCGCCGGTGGCCGCGCGGGACACGATCATGACCCGCCAGGAGAACACCAACTTCGGCCACGTCAGCAGCCCTCGCCTGCACCGCAAGACCGTGCGCGAGGTGCGCGACGACGCACTGTCCTACCTGCCCGCCACCATGGAGATCCTCGGCGACCGGTGGAGCACGGTGGTGCTGGCCGCGGCTTTCATGCGCTACCGGCGGTTCTCCGAGTTCGAGCTGAAGCTCAGGCCGCCGCCGTCCATCCTGTCCGACCGGCTGCGCCGGTTCACCGAGCTGGATGTGTTCTGCCAGAAGGGCGGCGAGTACCGGCTGACCACGAAGGGCCAGGCGTTCTTCGGCGTCTACGCGTTCCTGGTGGACTGGGGGCAGCGCTGGTACTCCGGGCCGCCCGGGTCGGACGTCGCCATCAACCACACCGCCTGCGCCAACGTGATGACGCCCTACCTGCGCTGCACCTCGTGTCACGAACCGGTCTCGCGCACCGGAATCCGCTGGAACTTCGGCTAGTGCCAGGGTGGCGGACCTCCGGTGCGGGACGCTAAGTTCCGGCCATGGGACTGCACCCCGCCGGCCGGGTCGCCGACTACACCGCACGCGGCTGGTGGCGCGCGGACACCATTGACTCGCTGCTGCGGGCGCGGACGGCCGAGCGCCCGGACCGGCCGGCAATAGTTGACGCACCCAACAAACCTGCGTTCAGCGATCTGCCGGTGCGGCGGCTGACCTTCGCCGAGCTGGACGCCGAGGTGAACCGGATCGCCGCCGCCCTGCAGCGGCACGCGATCCAGCCGGGCGATGTGGTCGGTCTGCAGATGCCCAACAGTGTCGAGCTGGTCGCGAGCCTGCTGGCGGTGATCCGGATCGGCGCGGTCGCCTCTCCCCTGCCGGTTCAGTACCGTGAACACGAGCTGAGCCTGTTGCCCAAGCTGGCGGACTTCAAGGCGATCGTGACCGCGTTCCCCGAACGGCTGGGCGGCCACGAGATGACCGTGCTCGGCTTCGGCGAGGTCCCGGAAGGCGTTGTGGCGCTGGACAACGAGCCGCCCGCCGAACCCGAGCCGCACCCGCTCGACCCGAACGACTGCGTGACGATCTGCTGGACCTCGGGCACCGAGTCGACGCCGAAAGGCGTGCCGCGCACGCACTACGACTGGCTCGCCATCGCCGAACCCTGTGCCAAGGCGCCGGAGCTGACCGCGGACGACGTGCTGCTCAACCCGTTCCCGGTGATCAACATGGCCGCGCTCGGCGGGACGGTGATCCCGTGGCTGCGCACCGGATGCGTGTTCGCCCTGCACCACCCGTTCGACCTGCCGACGTTCCTCGGCCAGCTGGCGAGCGAACGCGTCACCTACACCCTCGCCCCACCGGCCCTGCTGACCATGCTGCTGCACAACGAGAAACTCATGTCCACAGTGGACATCTCGAGCGTGCGGGCGATCGGCTCCGGCTCGGCGCCGCTGCCCGAGGCGATGGTCCGCGGCTGGCAGGAGCGCCACGGCATCGCGATCATCAACTTCTTCGGCTCCAACGAAGGCGTCGCCCTGTTGTCCGCGCCGGCCCAGTTCCCCGACCCGGAGCTGCGCGCCCGCTACTTCCCGCGGCGGGGTTTCCCCGGCACCTCGCTGAAACTCGCCGACGCCGCGGGAAAAGAGATCACCGAGCCCGGCGTTCCCGGCGAGCTGCGGATCAAGGGCCCGACCGTGTTCGCCGGCTACCTGCCCGGCACCGGCGGCGATCCGTTCGACGCGGACGGCTACTTCAGCACCGGCGACGTCTTCGAGATCGCCGGTGACGACGGCCAGTACCTCCGGTATGTCGACCGCGCCAAGGACATCATCATCCGCGGCGGGATGAACATCGCCCCGGCCGAGCTGGAGAACCTGCTGCAGTCGCACCCGTCGGTCGCCGATGTCGCGGTGATCGGCGTGCCCGACCCGGTGCTCGGCGAACGGACCTGCGCGGTGGTCGTGGCGGCGCCGGGCACCGAGCCGACCGCCGACGAGCTGCTCGAGTACCTGCGCGGCCGCCGGATCGCCTCGTTCAAGCTGCCCGAGCGGTTCGAGTTCACCGATGCGTTGCCGCGCAACCCGGTCGGCAAGATCCTCAAGCGGGAGCTGCGCCAGGCACTGGCCTGACCAATGCCCGTGCTGCATTGCAAGTCGGCGCTGACCTGCGACGGAACTAATCTGGAGTGGTGTTCGCCCAGGTCATGCCGTGTCCGGCGAAGGAATGCCGAACCGGGCGCGGTGCCCGGCACCTAGACTTGCGCGAACCCAGGTACGCTCCCCCGGCTAGTCCATTTGGGCGACAGTGGTTGGTCGAACCCGACCAGCCCCTTGAACCGGTCAGCGGCACACTGCTACCCATCAGTAGCTCTGTCATGGGAAGGCCGGTCCATGCGATCCGAGTACGTCGAAGAACGGACCGTCGTGAGCCACCCACCGTCAACGGTGTGGGAGGTGATCGGCGACCCCGAGCTGTACCCGAGGTTCGTCCGCGGACTGACCTGGGTCGAGCGCATCACCCCGCAGCGCGGCCGTGGCGCGCGCTACCTGCTGCGCGTGGAGGTCGAGGACGAGGTCGAGGTGCTGATCTACCGTGACGACGAGCACCTGACCTGGTCGAGCGTGCGCGAGGGCAGGCACCGGCTGTCCATCCGGCTGCGCGAGACCTCCCGCAGCGGCACCGAGATCCAGGTGCTGCTCACCCTGATCGCGCCGGACGGCGACAAGCACTTCCCGATCGCGCTCGCCCAGGCCCGCCGCCGGATCAACGAGGCCTTCGGCCTGCTGAGCGACCACCTCGACGGCACGCCCGCCCCGCTGCCGCCCAAGCCCCGTGATCCTTCGTCGGCGCGCGGATCGGCGTTGAGCGTGGCGAAAACCCTGATCAAGGCCGGTGTTCTGGCACCGGCGCGGCCCGATCGCACGTTGAGGCAGCTGGCTCAGCTGGCGCGCTGGGGTGCGACCGTGACCGGCGGCTACCAGGCATCGTCCGCGCGCGGCCCGGATGAGCTCGCCTACCAGGACGAACACGCGCACCGGACGTTCGGTGAGGTGGAGATCCGCACCAACCAGCTGGCCAACTCGCTGTCCCGGTACGGGGTCGGCCCGCAGTCCCGGGTCGCGCTGCTGTGCCGCAACCACGGCGCGATGATCGAGTCGCTGATCGCCTGCGGCAAGCTCGGCGCGGACGTGGTGCTGCTGAACACCGGGCTGGCCGCCAACCAGGTCGCCGAGGTCGTCCGCCTGCACAACCCCTCGGTGCTGCTCAGCGACGACGAGTTCGCCCCGCTGATCCAGTTCATCGAGCAGCCGATCCCGCGGGTCAGCACGTGGTCGGACGCCCCTGGCAACGCGCTGACGGTCGAGGAGCTGATCGCCGGCGGGTCACGGGAGAAGCTGACCCCGCCGTCGAAAGCGGGCAGGATCGTCGTGCTGACGTCCGGAACTTCGGGCTCTCCCAAGGGTGCGCGCCGTCCGACGCCGCGCGGTCTCGGCGACGCCGCCGCGGTGCTGTCGCGGATCCCGTTGCGGGCCGGGGAGAAGATGTTCGTGGCCGCCCCGCTGTTCCACACCTGGGGGCTGGCCGCGTTGCAGCTGGGCATGCCGTTGCGGGCGAGCCTGGTGCTGCAGCGGCGGTTCGACCCGCAGGCGGCGCTGGCGGCGATCGCCAAGTACCGGTGCACATCGATGTTCGCGGTGCCGATCATGTTGCAACGCATGCTGGATCTGCCGGAGAGCGTGCGGTCCCGGTACGACACCTCGTCCTTGCGGGTCGTTGCCAGCAGCGGGTCGGCCCTGCCGGGCCGGTTGGTCGAGCGGTTCATGGATGCGTTCGGGGACGTGCTCTACAACCTGTACGGCTCGACCGAGGTTTCTTGGGCGACCATCGCCGACCCGGCCGACCTGCGCGCGGCGCGGACCACGGCCGGGCTCCCGCCGATCGGTACCCGCATCGGAATCCTGGACAGCCATGGGTTTGCCACGCCGCCGGGCACGATCGGGCGGATTTTCGTGGGCAACGACATGTTGTTCGACGGGTACACCGACGGCGGTCAGCTCGCGTTGCGGCACACGCTGATGGACACCGGTGACCGCGGCTATCTGGACGCGGACGGGCGGTTGTTCGTTGCCGGGCGCGACGACGAGATGATCGTGTCCGGTGGGGAGAACGTGTTCCCGCGCCCGGTGGAGGAGATTCTCCTCGCGTTGCCGCAGGTCCGTGACGCGGCGGTGGTCGGTGTCCCGGACAGTGAGTATGGCCAGCGGCTGGCCGCGTACATCGTGCTGCGGCCCGGGTCGAACCTCGACGCCGACAGCGTGCGCACCTACGTCCACCAGCGACTGGCCCGGTTCGCGGTGCCGCGTGACGTCGTTTTCGTGGACAACCTGCCGCGCAACGCCACCGGGAAGGTGCTCAAGCGGGTGCTCGAAGACGGACATTGGTGACGTACAGCCTTGACGGATTGGTCTAGTCCACTCTAGCTTGGGTGTGGTTCGTCCCAACCGCCGGCCAGGCGCGGGCTCTGCGGTTCCCTGCTGTGCGCGGTGCTCCGGTACCGCCTCCACCGACGGAGAACGCATGTTCAGAACCAGGCTCGCCGCGCTGGGCACCGCTTTGGTGACCATCGCCTCCGCTTTGACCGTGTCGGTCGCGGCCGCCCCCGCGCAGGCCTCGCCGAACGGCAACGTGCTCGGCTACTTCGCCCAGTGGGGCGTGTACGCCCGCAACTACCACGTGAAGAACATCAAGACGAGCGGCTCGGCCGCCAAGCTCACGCACATCAACTACGCGTTCGGCAACGTGGTCAACGGCCAGTGCGTGCTCGGCGACACCTACGCCGACTACGACAAGTTCTACGACGCGGCGTCCAGTGTGGACGGTGTGTCGGACACCTGGGACACCGGTGCCCTGCGCGGCAACTTCAACCAGCTGCGCAAGCTGAAGAAGCAGTTCCCGAACATCAAGGTGATCTTCTCCTTCGGCGGCTGGACCTGGTCCGGCGGCTTCGGCCAGGCGGCCAAGAACCCGACGGCGTTCGCCAACTCCTGCTACAACCTGGTGAACGACTCCCGGTGGGCCGGTGTGTTCGACGGCATCGACATCGACTGGGAGTACCCCAACGCCTGCGGCCTTTCCTGTGACACCAGCGGCCCGGACGCCTTCACCAAGCTCGGCCAGGCGCTGCGCAGCCGGTTCGGCTCCAAGCTGGTGACCGCGGCCATCACCGCGGACGCCTCGGCGGGTGGCAAGATCGAGAAGACCAACTACGGCGCGGCGTCCCAGTACTTCAACTGGTTCAACGTGATGACCTACGACTTCTTCGGCGGCTTCAGCCCGCAGGGCCCCACCGCCCCGCACTCGCCGCTGACCTCGTACGCGGGCATCCCGCAGCAGGGCTTCGACTCCGCCGACGCCATCGCCAAACTGAAGGCCCGCGGCGTCCCGGCGAACAAACTGTGGCTGGGCGTCGGCTTCTACGGCCGCGGCTGGACCGGCGTCACCCAGACGGCCCCCGGCGGTAGCGCCACCGGCGCCGCCCCCGGCACGTACGAGGCCGGGATCGACGACTACAAGGTCCTCAAGACCAAGTGCCCCGCCAACGGCACCATCGCCGGCACCGCGTACGCCAAGTGCGGCAGCCAGTGGTGGAGCTACGACACCCCCAGCACCATCAGCGGCAAGATGAGCTGGGCCCGTGGCCAGGGCCTCGGCGGCGCCTTCTTCTGGGAGCTGTCCGGCGACACCACCGGCGGTGAACTGATCACCGCCGTCAAGAACGGCTGACCGGGGAAAGAAAGAGGCGGCTCCTGCACCCCAGGAGCCGCCTTCGCCGTTCCCAGGCCGGTTGTCGCCTGGCGAGGGCCCGTCTCGCGGAAGGTCCTCGCGCTGACCGAACTTGTGGCGCTCCACCAGGACGCCGCTGCGCAACTCTTACCGGACTGAGCGGCTGCCGGTAGCTGCACACAAAAGGGCGGCACAGGGAGTCCCCTGCGCCGCCCAAGAGGGAAGCCGTCAGGCCACCGCCGCGCACAGCCGCCGGGCGGTCGCGATGACCGCGTAGGCGGAGGGCAGCATCTGGTGTGGCCGCGGCTCGTTGATCCAGGTCCAGCCCCCAGCACCGCACTCGGTGGGCACGACGGTGTAGGCCCCCGCCGCCGCGTGCTTCACCTCGTGGTCGCCCAGGCCGTCGACGACGTCCCCCGGCATCGTGGTGGCGCCCTGGGTCAGGAAGGTCCAGCGGTCGCCGGAGGGGTGCGCGATCACCGGGCCGGACAGCATGGCGATGCCCAGCTGGGACTGGACGCGAGCGGCCAGTTCGGCGGGCATGGTGATCGCGTCGAGGGTCTGGCCAAGGGCCACGACCAGCTGACGCTGGCCGACGTGCACCGAGACCGGCCACCCCATGAGCTCCTCGTAGTTGGCGCGAGCGGCGTACAGCTCACGTAGCCAGTCTGGCGCCGGTTGTGTCATCGTTGTCATTACTGATGCGGTCAATGTCCTCACACCCCACAGGTCCCTGTTGCTCCGTTCGAGCGATCCCCGTTATCGCCATCACCCATGGTACGTGACCAAACGTGACGTGGACCACAGGGTTAGTCCCCTGACTACAACCAGGGGCCAATCCGGGGCTCAAGGGGTGTTGATTTCGCAGGTCAGGCGACTAGACTGGCTCGTTCTGCCGCGACACGCCGGAGGCGGCGCTCGGTGAATACGCCGAACAGCAGACCCAGTGCCGTCCACAGCACCAGCTGGGTGCCGAGCGACGCCAGCCGGAAGCTCCACAGCACGGTGGCCGGGAACTCCGCGGGAACCTCGTTGACCGTGGGCAGCACCAGCGCGGCGACCACGACCACCACCAGGTACCCGAGCGTGCCGAGCAGCACGGCGTACCAGGTGTCCATCCGGGCGGACAGCCGCCTGCCCAGCGAGACCGCGCCGATCGCGGCGGCCAGCGAGATCAGCACCATGGTGAAGTACCAGGTGGTGCGCATGCCGATGGTGTCCGGCTGGCCCACCGCGGGCGGGTTGGCCGGGTACTTCAGGTACGGCACGACGAACACCACGACGAACGCGCCGAACGCGAGCACAGCGGAGGTCGCCCGGGCGCTCAGCCGGCCCAGCCGCCCGTAGGCGAAGGCGAACCCGAGCGCGAACAGCCCGCCGAACGCGACGCCGTAGACGCCGACGGCCGTGGCCAGGCCGATGGTGCTCTGCACACCCCGGCTGACCAGCTCCGGTTCCTCCTCGGCCGGAGCCCCGGCGCCGCCATGGGAGTGTCCTTCGGCCCCGTGCGAGGACTCGAACGAGATGGCGGTGTCGATCTGCGGCTCACCGAAGATCGACCCGAAGGCGAGCGCCAACGCGGCGGCGACCAGTCCGACGAGCATGCCTCGGACCAGCAGGTTTCCCATTTTCATTTGTCGAGCCCTTGTGCGTTGCGATTCAGTGGCAGGGGAAGCCGAGCAGGTGGCGGCCGTCGTGGACGAACTCGTGGATGTAGTTGTCCGAACCACTGAAGATGGCGAGCGCACCCTGCTCACTGCCGACGAAGTAGAGCAGGACCAGCATCAGGATCCCGGCGAAGATCGCCCAGGGCAGAATCTCGCGGACGGGGATGCGGACGGGAACCGGAACGGGAACGGCTGCGGTTGTCACCGGTGAAGACCTCCTCGGGCTGACGCGACCCATGGGTAGGCGGGCGGGCGGCTGGAGTGTCTGACTACACGGGCATTGCTCCCGCATACAGTGGCGCGACCGTGCCGGGCTCTCACCGGCTTACTCCGAAACCATTGGCGGCAAGACCGTAGGCAGGAGAAACACGCTGTGTCAACGTCGGGAGACGGTCCTCACCCAAATGCGGCCACCAGAATCATCCTGGTGTCGCACGCGCCAACGACGGCGACCCGGAGTGGCGCATTCCCCGATGACGAACCGCTCGAACGTGCACTGGCCGAACCACTGGACATCGGCAGGCACACGGACTACCTGCGCGGCCCGGAGCTGCGCTGCCAGCAGACCGCCGAGGGCCTCGGCTGGGTCACCCGGCTCGACCCGGTGCTCGCTGACCTGGACTTCGGCCAGTGGCGCGGTTTACCCCTGCACGAGGTCCCGGAGACCGATGCCATCCGGTGGTTCAACAACCCCGAGGCGGCCCCGCACGGCGGCGAGTCCATCCACGACCTGCTCACCCGGATCCGGGCCTGGCTGGACGCGCTGATCGGCACCGGCAGGCGGGTCGTGGCGGTCACCCACCCCGCGGTCGTCCGCGCCGCCCTGATCAACGTGCTCGGCGCCCCGCCGAAGTCGTTCTGGCGGATCGACGTATTGCCGCTGTCGTATACGCGGCTCACCTGCAGCGGCGAGGCGTGGACATTGCGGGAGACCGGACATCCGGTTACTCCTTGACGAACTCTTCCCGCCCACCTCGTCAAGGATTTACCATCGCGCCCTGGGGACGAAGACGCCAAGGCGGGGGCGTATGCCATGGTCGAGATCGCGTTCGGGGTACTGGGGCCGCTGGAGGTGACGGTGGCCGGCGTGGCCGTGCCGTTGGGCGGCCGGAAACCGCGCATGCTGCTCGCGACGCTGCTGCTGGCGCCGAACACGACGGTGGACGTCGACACGCTCGTCGACGTGCTGTGGCCGGAGAACCCGCCGCGCTCCGCGGTGGCCAACATCCGCACGTACGCGCACTCGCTGCGGGCGGCGATCGGCACCCGGGTCCGGTCGCGGCCGGGCGGCTACGAGATCGCGGTCGAGCCGGGCGAACTCGACATGACCGAGTTCGAGGCGCACGCCCGGCGAGGCTCGCTCGACGCGGCCCGCGAGTTGTGGCGCGGACGTGCGTTGGCGGATCTGCCGTGTTGTCCCGAATGGGAGCCGACGCTCGCCCGGTTGGAGGAGCTGCGGCTCGACGTCTTGGAGAAGTGCCGGCTCGGCGTTCCCGAGTTGCGCGGGCTGCTGGCCGAGCACCCGCTCAGGGAGGAACTCTGGCGGCAGCTGGTCCTCGCGCTGCACGGCAGCGGCCGGGACGCCGAAGCCGCCCAGGCGTACGCCGAGGCCGCACGCGTCCTGGCCACCGAACTCGGCACCCGGCCCGGCCCGCAACTGCGCCAGGCCTACGAAGAGATCAGCGTCTTCCCGGTCTGCCAGCTGCCGCTGGACGTTGCGGACTTCACCGGACGCGCCGCGGCGGTGACGACGATCGAGGACCTCCTGCGCGGGCGCCTGCCGCTGGTCGTCGCGGTCACCGGGCCGCCCGGCGCGGGAAAGTCCACAGTGGCCGTCCACATCGGACACCGGATGGCCGGTGAGTTCCCCGACGGCCAGCTGTACATCGACCTGCGGCAGACCACCGACCCGCTCGCATACGTGTTGGACACACTCGGTATACCAGATGTATACAGCTCGCATACCGCACGCGCGGCGCGGTACCGGTCCGCGCTCGCCCGCCGCCGGATGCTGGTCGTCATCGACAACGCCACCGACATCGGCCAGATCACGCCGCTTCTGCCCGGATCCGGTGGCTGCGCGGTGATCATCACCAGCCGCCACCGCATGCCGGACCTCGTCGGCGCGGTGCCCGTCCCGTTGGGCGCGCTGACCGACAACGAGGCACGCGAACTGCTCGCCCGCATCGCCGGCCGCCGGATCGCCGAAGAACCGGTTCAGGCCAACGAGATCCTCGCCGCCTGCGGCAACCTGCCGCTCGCCATCCGGGTGGCCGCGGCGAAACTGGCGGCGCGGCCGTCGGTCCCGGTCCGCGTGCTCGCCGACCGGTTACGCGATGACCGGCGCAGGCTCGATGAGCTGACCATCGGCAGCCTGGCGGTCCGGACCAGCGTCACCGACAGCTACGAACGGCTGACTCCCGAGGCGGCACGGGCCTTCCGGTTCGCCGGGCTGCTGGGGCCATCCTGGTTCCCCGGCTGGGCGCTGGCCGCGTTGCTGGACCGCCCGAACGCCGACGACGTCCTGGACTCGTTGGTGGACGCCAACCTTCTGGAAGTCGCCGGGGCCACGCCGCGCTACCGGCTGCCCGAGGTGTTCCGCTGCTATGCGGGCGAACGGATCACCGCCGAGCCGCGCCGGGAGATCGAGGCCGCCGCCAAGCGCGCGCTGTCCGGATATCTCGGCGAGGCAACACATGCGGCCATGCGCATGCCGATCCCGTTCTTCGGCCTGCTGCCGCGTCATGCCGTCACCGGAGGCTTCGACGGCGACCCGGTCGAGTGGTTCGGCACCGAGCGCGCGACTGTCCTGTCCTTGCTCCATCTCGCCGAACGACTGGGACTCCACACGTATGCATGGCGTATACCGGCTGTGTACGCGCCGTATTTCGACCTTCGCGGTGAGCACGGCGAATGGCAGCGGACCAACGAGTTCGCGTTGCGCGGCGCCAGGGCGGCGGACGACCCGCACGGCACGGCAGTGGTCCTGAGAAACCTCGGCCAGGTGAACCTTTACCAGGACAGGTATACCGCCGCCGAGAACGCGCTGCGGGAGGCCATGCGGCTGTTCACCCGGACCGAGGACGAGAGCGGCGTCGGCGTCTCATTGGCCGGAATCGGTACTGTTCAGCGGGTTCGCGGCGAGTACGGACCCGCGCTGGCCAGCCAGCGGCGGGCCCTGCGCATCTTCGTGCGCGCCCGGCAGCCCAGCCTCGAGGCCGCCGCCCGGCTCGCGGTCGGTACGGTTCTGCTTGCCCAGCAACGGTTCCCGCTCGCCGAGAAATGGCTCACCGACGCCCGCCGGCAGGCCGTCGAGATCGGCGACCGGCACCGCGAGGCGCACGCGTTGCAAAGACTTGCCAGCCTACGCAGCCGACAGGGTGAACCTGAACGTGCGCTTGACCACCTCGAGACCGCCACGGACGTGTTCGAGCACCTCGGCGACGATCACTGCGTCGCGTACGCGCGCCAGCACATCGGCGAGATATACCTGGGAAACGGCGAGCATGCGCAGGCAGTGGCGTTGCTGACGTCCTCGCTGGAGGCGCACCGGCGCAGTGGCGACCGGCGCTCAGCCGCCGAAGTATCGCAGTTGCTCGATCGGCTTCAGTAGGGGCCTGCCCCGGTTGGACGGATGATCAACATGTAGCCTTGTGAGGCATGGCGGGCGTGGAGGAAATCCGAGCTGGAATCGCGTTGGCGAACGAGAAGTCCCTTGCCGGGATCGCCGCGATCACCCAGGCTTCCCTGCAACTTGACGACGCGCGCAACGCGCTGCTGGCGGCGACGCAGGGCAGCAGCCAGGCGGACGTGGCCCAGGCGCAGGGATTACTGACCGAGGCGTTGCAGACACTGGCCGGTGCCCAGGCGGCGATCCAGGCCAGCATCACATCCGCCGAGGGATACGCGGCCAGGCTTTGACGATCTCCGAGCTGGCCGGTGCGCTGCGTGAGGTCACTGTCACGCTGGAGCAGTCCCGTGCCCTGACATCGAGCGTCGTTCCCCTGCTGGCCGAAGCGAAAGCGGCCCTGATGGTGGTACGACAGGAGCCCAACGGGTACCAACCGGTGGAACTGGACCTCGCGATCGCGGAGCTGGGCACGGCGGGCGCGCAGATCGCGCAGGCCCGGCAGGCGATCCTGGACTACCTGATGAGGCTGTAGATGTTCGGCATCGGCGAACGCCGGCAGCGCGCCAAGGATGCGCTCAACCAGCTGCGCGACGTGCTGCGGCTGGCCATGGGCGCGGCCGCGGCGGCGAGCCGGGCCGCACAGGTCCGCAAGGACCAGCTGGAGTTCGAGCAGTCGGTGATGCGGCTCGGCCTGGCCAAGGCGCGGCTCGACCCGGCGATCGCCGAGGCGCGCACACGTCCGGAGCTGGCGGTCACCTGGCAGAAGATCCTGGCCGAGCGGGACGAGATCTACCGCGGCTGGGATCCGGGCCGGCTGCACCGGTTGGTGGACAAGGCGGCGCCCGGCCCGGCCGGCCAGCCGTGGGAGACCTGGCTGGGCGGCATCGGCCGGCACTCCGGCTGGATCGCGCCGCCGATGTGGCGGATCGGCACCGCGGTGGTGGCCCAGGCGCCCGACACGCAGGAGTTCCCGGTCGCCATCCCGTTGCTGGACCGCGCGCACCTGCGGATCAACACCGTGCCGGACAGCCGGTCCGTTGTGGACTCTCTGGTCGAGACGTTGCTGCTGCGGCTGTTGAGCACGTTCACGCCCGGCCTGGTGCGGGTTCACCTGTGGGACATCGGGCATCTGACCGGGTCGCTGCCCAACCTGCAGCCGCTGACCGCGGCCGGGCTGCTGACCGTGCACGACCCGACCCGGCTGGACGACCTGCTGGCCGAGCTGGCCGGGCACATCCGGCGGGTGCACGCCAGGGCCATGCGCGAGGGCGAGACGTCGTTGCGGTCGGTGTGCGTGGCCAAGGGCGAGCGGATCGAGCCGTGGCGGGTGGTCGTGCTGTTCGGCAACACCGAGCGGCTGGCCGACGAGCAACACCGTGAGCTGCAACGGGTCGCGCGCACCGGGCTGGACGCCGGGGTGCACCTGATCGCCGTGGACATGCCGGTCTCGGCGAACAGTCCACAAGAGACGATCACGTTCACCGACGCCGAGCACGCCACCACGAGCATGACAGGGCCCGGTGTGACGTTCCGGGCGGATCCCGCGCCCGATGCCGCCACCGCCAGGGAAGCGGCCGCCAAGATCGCCAAGGACCTGGTCGACCGGCGGGGCAAACCGCGGACGTTCGCCGATTTGCTGCCCGAACAGCTGGGGCAGCTGACCTCGCAGGAGGAGCTGCGGGCGCCGGTCGGCTTCGCCGACGGTGTACCGGTGGAGGTCGTTCTCGGTGACGCCACACCGCATGCGCTGATCGCCGGGCCGAGCGGTTCGGGCAAGACGAACTTCCTGTACGCCATGCTCGGCGGGCTGGCCGCGCGGTACTCCCCGGACGAGCTGGAACTGTACCTTTTGGACTTCAAGGAAGGCGTGTCGTTCGCCGGGCTGGCCCCGGGCCGAAAGGACCCGAGCTGGCTGCCGCAGGCGCGGCTGGTCGGCGTGAACGTCAACACCGACCGTGAGTTCGGCCTGGCGCTGTTGCGGTTCCTGACCCAGGAGCTGGCCCGCCGGGCGGAGGCGGCCAAGCGCCAGGAGGTCACCAAGCTCGCCGAGCTCCGCGAGGCCGAGCCGGAGGGGCACTGGCCGCGGATCGTCGCGGTGATCGACGAGTTCCAGGCGTTGTTCAGCGGCCGCGACCGGATCACCCAGCAGGCCACGGTGTTGCTGGAGGATGTGGCGCGGCGCGGGCGTTCGCAGGGCATCCACCTCGTGCTCGCCAGCCAGGACATCGCCGGGATCGAGGCGTTCTGGGGCAAGCCCGCCGTGTTCGAGCAGTGCACGTTGCGCATCGCCATGCCCAAGGCCAAGCGGGTGCTGGCCGAGACGAACAACGCGGCGTTCAGCCTGCCGCGCTGGCATGCCGTGATCAACCACGATTCCGGTGTGGCGCACGGCAACCAGGTCGCGCACATCCCGGACGCCTCGGCCAAGGGCACGTTCGACAAGCTGCAGTCCCGGCTGTGGGCGCACGGGGACTCGTTGCCGCCCAGGCTTTTCGACGGTGCGCACCAGCCGTTGCTCGCCGGCTCGGCGGACTTCGCCAAGCCCACCGGGCCGTTGCTGGGTCAGGTCATCGACGTGTCCGGCCGGGCGGCAACGATCCCGCTGGACCCGGTGCCCGGCCGGAACCTGGCCGTGATCGGGACCGCCACCGAGGACGCCCTGTCCATTATGGAGAGTTCGGCGCTGACCCTGGCACGTTTGCACCCGCCCGGTTCGTGCGATTTCAGCCTGTGGTGCCCGGTTCCCGCGCTGGCGCCTCGTGTTTCCCGGCTAGCGGCCGCGTTGGGCGAGCACTCGGTGGATCTGCGGCTGGACGAGTCGATCGCGGAGCTGACCCCGTCGACCGCCGAGCGGCCCCGGTTCGTGTTCTTCTTCGCCGTCGACGCCGCTCATCAGTGGCTGGAGACCAAGGAACCGCCGTTGATGCGGGCGAAGCTGGAGGATCTGCGGGCGTTGCTGAAGAACGGCCCGGCCCACCATGTGCACATCTTCGGCTGGTGGCGGGGAACGGGCCGGCTCAAGGACACGCTCGGTTTCTCCGGCACCGACGACATCGGCGCCTGGGTCGCGCTCGACGTGCAGGGCGCGGAGCTGAACACGCTCGCGGCCGGCCAGGTGATCGACTGGTCGCCGCGGCCGCGGCGGGCGATCTTCTTCGACAAGTCCACGCACAGCGCCCCGGACGTGCTGATCCCCTTCGACACCCAGGACCTGACGTGACCGACCCGTATGACGACCCCGTCGCGCAGTACAAGGAGATCCTGGACATCCCGCGGCAGGCGTCGCAGAAGATCGCCGAGCTGGAACGCAGGCGGACCCTCGAGCTGGCCGCCGAGATCCGGGAGGCGGACAAGCAGATCAAGTCCGCCTCCGCCCGGGAAACCCAGGCGTCCCAGGAGATCCAGGCCTGGTGGCGGGAGGTGATCGCGCGGATGACCGGCCTGCCGTGGATCATGCCGGGCCGTCCGCCGGAGGCCACCCAGGAGGCCCCGCCGAAGTCCCTGGACGAGTACATGGCCGAGATCCAGCCCAAGACCAACGACTTCCTCGCCGCCCTGCGCCGCGCCGCCTGGCCCCGCCGCACCCCCTAGATCCGGTCGAACCATTCGGCGACGGCTTTTGCGCCGCCGCCGTTGCCGAGGGCGACCATGGTGGCGATGCGGGCGTGCCCGGCGGACAGCCATCGGGCGGAGATGGCGCCCATCTGCTGAACCATCCCGGCCCCCAACGAATCCCCGCGTCCCCGCCCGGCGACCACGACCGGGATGTCCCAGCTGGACACTCCGCCGATGGTCCCGAACAGTTCGACCGGAACGCTGCCCCGCCCGGTCCCCTCAAGCACTATGGCCCTCGCTCCACGATCGACGAGGGTGTCGATCACCGCACTGGGCAGCTCCGGGTAGACCCGCAGCAGAGCCACATCCGTCTCCGGCTCGCCCCGGAACTCCGGCCACCGCTCGGGCAGCTCGTCCAGGTCGAGTACCGGCGCCCCGCCCAGCGCGAACGTCCGGGCCGGATGCAGCTTCCCGTCCAGGCACACCAACGCCCCCGCCCGGGCCAGTACCGGATCACCGGCGGCCACAAGGGAATCCGCGAGGTTGCGGGGCCCGTCGCTGCCCGAGGCGTCCCAGCCCTGGAAAGCCCCGGTGAACACGATCCCACCCCGCGCGGACACCAGGAGGTCCGTCAGGAAAGCCATCTCCCCCAGGTTGTCCACCCCATGGGACACCACCACGCCCGCGAACTCGTCGTCCACCAAGGCAGAACGCACCCGCCGGGCCACGGCGAGCATGGTTCCCGTGGACACGTCCCACGACGGTTCGGCCATCAGGTCCTCGGCGACCACCCGCACCGGCAAGGTCCCCAGCGAGGCAACGAGTTCGGCCCCAGTGGCCACCGAACCCCGCCGGTGCGCGATGGTGTCGCCGAGGGCGAGCAAGAGAACTGTCTTCACAAGGCTCCAACCAGGATCACGACGACGATGGCCAGGATGAGCATCATCGCAGCCGCTCCTCGAGCCGCTCGATCCGCTTGACCAACGCGTCCAACGGCGAAGCCTGTGCCCGCAGATGCGCATACCCAGCGGTCGCGGCGGTCACCGCGGCCCGCACTGACTTCATGTCCACGCCCGCGGCTCGAAGCACTTGTCCCCCATCTCCTTCCGGCTCGGCGACGAGCCCGAGCAGCATGTGTTCACACCCGATGTAGTTGTGCCCCAAAGTGATCGCCTCGGTCACGGCCAGCTCCAGCGCGTTCGCCGCGGCCGAGGTGAACCTCGTGGCGGATCCTTCCCCGTCAGGCAACGAGACCGTCAAGCTGGCCGGCTGGATCTCCATCACCCGCAGGATCTGCAGAGCGAGGTTCGTCCCCTCGGTGATCAGCCCATGAAGCAGGTGCTCGGTGCCCACTTCGCCGTGGGCCGCTTCGATTCCCAGGCGCAGCGCGGTCTTTGCCCGTTCGGTGAACCGTTCGAGCTTCGGCCCCTCCCCCAGGTCCGACAACGTCAACGCACGCATGGCAGCCACCCTCTTCACCGAAGATTCCAAAGCACGCTGACAGATCGCGGAGACCGGCACGCCCGTCTGCTTGACGGCCTCGGCCAGGTCGTCCGGCAGGTACACGTTTATCTTTGGCATACCCCCATATATACCCCCTCGTGGGGTTAGTTACCAGACCGGGCGCAACGCGGGCAGCGTTTCCCCAGCTAGCGACCGGATCAGTCGGGTCAGCTCGGCACGCAGAACGGACACATCGCCCAGCGACGCTTCCAGCTCGTGCAGAATCCGCCCGGCGACCTCCAGATGCCGATGAGCCGCGGGCGTCAGCACGACCAGCTTGCGCCGCCCACCCTCGGGATGCGGCTCGCGGCGCACGTATCCCTTGCGCTCCAACTCGTCCACGATCTGCCCGGCGGCCTGTTTGGTGACCCCCAGGGTCGCGGCCAGCTCCGAGCTCGTCGCCCCCGAGCGCTTCAGCGCCTGGAACACCGCACCGTGCACGGGCCGCAGATCGGCGTACCCGGCGGCGGACACCCGGGCGACGAACTCGCCGAGTACGAGCTGAAACCCCATGCCGAGCAGGAAAGTCAGCTCGGTCGAGGCCAATGGGTCATCGGTCACGGAACTATCTTGACACAGGTGAGTCAACCCGCTTTACTCACTACCAAGTAAAGCTACTTGACTCAGAGGAGACCCACTTGATCGTCACCACCGCGCGCCCCATGGAGACCCCGAACGCGGCCCTGGCCAGCCTGGCCACGCCCTCCTTGGGCAGCACGGAGATCTGCACCTGGCGCATCACGATGCAGCCCGGTGCGCAAGGTCCGGTCCACGCCATCGACCGCGAACAGGTGTGGCTGCCACTCACCGGCGAGCTGGCGTTCACTGTGGACGGCGAAACCATGTCAGTTCCGGCCGGGCAGGCCGCGATCCTGCCCGCGGGTGAGGTGCGGCAGGTCGCCGTCGTCGCCGGGCCGGTGCAAGCCGTTGTGTGCATGGCAGTCGGCGGTCACGCAACCGTTCCGGGCAGTGCGGACCGGCATCCGCTGCCGTGGGCCGAATAAGCCGCCGTCCTGGTATACCGTCGCACGGGAACCCACATTTCAGGAGGTCACCGTGCATGACGATCGGCGGCTGGTCGAGGAACGGCTGCGCCGGATGCTCACCACGAGGCTCGCGCCGGCGCGGTACGCCGGATCCGTCCCGCTGGACATCGAGGTCTGGCACGTGCCGGACGAGCCGGTGCCGGTCGCGGAGGCGCTGGCGGCCGACTTCGAGCCCTTCGCGGTGGGACAGCGCTGGGGTGCGCCGTGGTCGACGAGCTGGTTCCGCGTTCGTGGTGCGGTGCCTGAGCAATGGCGTGGCCGCAAGGTGGAAGCCGTGGTGGACCTGGGGTTCACCACGGCACAGGCCGGGTTCCAGGCCGAAGCGCTGGCCTACGACCTGGCGGGCACGCCGATCAAGGGCATCGCACCGCGCAACAACCATGTCCCGCTGACCGGTGACACGGTCGGCCTGCTGTTCGAGGCCGCGGCGAACCCGGACATCCTGCACGGCGGGATGCAGCCGACTCCGTTGGGCGACAAGGAGACCGCTGGCAAGGATCCGCTGTACACGTTCGCCGGCGCGGACGTGAAGCTGCTCGACGAGGACGTCTGGCACCTGGAGCTGGACATGGAGGTCCTCAGCCAGCTGATGGCCGAACTGTCCCTTTCGGACCCCCGGCGGCACGAGATCCTGCGGGCGCTGGAACGCGCCATGGATGTGATCGAGGTTGACGACATCTCCGGCACGGCAGCCGCTGCGCGTGCTGAGCTCACCGAAGTCCTTGCCAGGCCGGCACATGCGAGCGCACACCGGTTGTCGGCCGTCGGCCATGCGCACATCGACAGCGCGTGGCTGTGGCCGCAGCGCGAGACGATCCGCAAGACCTCAAGGACTTTCGCGACCGTCACCGCGCTGGCGGCCGAGTACCCGGAGTTCATCTTCGCGTGTTCCCAGGCGCAGCAGTACGCGTGGGTCAAGGACCACCAGCCGGCGATCTTCGACCGGATCGCGGCGGCGGTGAAGTCCGGCCAGTGGGCGCCGGTCGGCGGGATGTGGGTCGAGTCGGACGCGAACCTGCCCGGCGGCGAGGCGCTGGCCCGGCAACTGGTGCACGGCAAGCGGTTCTTCCTCGACGAGTTCGGCTACGAGTGCGAGGAGGTGTGGCTGCCCGACTCGTTCGGCTACACCGCGGCCTTCCCGCAGCTGGCCCGGCTGGCCGGGACGAAGTGGTTCCTGACCCAGAAGATGTCCTGGAACCAGACCAACAAGATGCCGCACCACACGTTCTGGTGGGAGGGCATAGATGGCACCCGCGTCTTCACCCACCTGCCTCCGGTGGACACATACAACTCCGAGTTCTCCGGCAAGGAAATGGCCTACGCGGTCGCCAACTACGCCGAGAAAGGCCGCGGCACAAGGTCTTTGGTGCCGTTCGGGTACGGCGACGGCGGTGGCGGCCCCACCCGCGAGATGCTGGAACGCGCCCGCCGGCTGAAGGACCTGGAGGGCACCGCCCGGGTGGAGATCGAGAAGCCGAGCGAGTTCTTCGCCAAGGCACAGGCGGAGTACCCGGACGCGCCGGTCTGGTCCGGCGAGATGTACCTGGAGCTGCACCGCGCCACGTACACCTCGCAGGCGCGGACCAAGGCAGGCAACCGCCGCAGCGAGCACCTGTTGCGTGAGGCCGAACTGTGGGCCGCGACCGCCGCTTCGGCCGGGACGTTCGACTATCCCTACGAGGCCTTCGACCGGCTGTGGAAAATCGTTCTGCTACACCAGTTCCACGACATCCTGCCGGGCAGCTCGATCGCGTGGGTGCACAAGGAGGCGGAGGCGACCTACGCCCGGGTCGCCGCCGAGCTCAACGCGATCACCGACGCGGCCATCGCCTCCCTCGCTGGTGAACCCGCGCAACCGATCGTGTTCAACACCAGCCCACGCCCGCGTGCCGAGGTCGTCGACGGCGTCCTCACTCATGTCCCAGGATCCGGTGCCGCAGCGGTGGAAAGCGTCACAGCGGACGCCGTGACGGTCACGGATCGTCTGCTGGACAACGGTTTGGTTCGGGTCGAGCTGGACGACGACGGCCTGTTCCGGTCGGTCCGCGATCTGGTGCGCAACCGGGAAGTCCTCAGCGGACCGGGCAACCTGCTGCAGTTGCACCCGGACCTGCCGAACTTCTGGGACGCCTGGGACATCGACGTGCACTACAAGCGCAGGCACGTGGACCTGACCGGCGTCGACGCGATCACCGTTGTCAGCGAAGGACTCGAGGGCGCCATCAAGGTCGAGCGGTCGTTCGGCTCGTCCCGGATCAGCCAGGTGATCAGCGTGCGGGCGGGCAGCCCGCGGATCGACATCCGCACCGAGATCGACTGGCACGAGCAGGAGAAGATCCTCAAGGCGGCCTTCCCGATCGACGTGCACGCCGACCGTTCGGCGGCGGAGATCCAGTTCGGGCACGTCTTCCGTCCCACGCACACCAACACCAGCTGGGACGCGGCCCGGTTCGAGATCTACGCGCACCGCTGGGTGCACGTGGCCGAACCGGGTTACGGCGTGGGCGTGCTCAACGATTCCACCTACGGCCACGACATCAGCCGCAACGGAGGCACGACCACAGTACGGCTCAGCGTGGTCCGCGCACCGAGGTGCCCGGACCCGCACGCCGACCAGGGAAAGCACGTACTCACGTACTCTCTGTTGCCGGGTGCGTCCATTTCGGACACGGTGACCGAGGGGTATGCGTTGAACCTGCCGGTCCGGGTCGTCCAGGGCAGCACCGCCCCGGCACCAATGGTCACAGTGGACAGTGACGCGGTGGCCGTCGAGGCGGTGAAGCTGGCGGATGACCGGTCCGGGGATGTCATCGTCCGGTTGTACGAGTCACTCGGCGGCCGCGCGGAGGCCCTCGTCCGGGCTAACTTCCCGATCGCGGGCGTCGAGGTCACCGATCTGCTGGAGCGGCGGACCGACACCGCTGAGGTGCGGGACGGCGGTGTCCCGGTGGCGTTGCGGCCGTTCCAGATCCTGACCTTGCGGCTCAAGCGGTAGGCGGGGATCCCGCCCGCGGGCCCGCACCCCCAGAGCGGCCCGCGGGCGGGTTCCGCACGCAAGCCTGTCAGGTCCCGGACGCTGGCACGTATGACATTTGGCCTGGGTTTAATAACCCGGGAGAATCATGGTGTGCGCCGTTTGTACTTCACCGGGGACGACCTGGCCAGGGTCCGGCTGCTGCCGACACTCGGGCCCCTCGCCGAGGCCATGCTCAGCCTGCTGACGTTGCGCGGGCGCGTCGACGACGCGATGTTCGGCGGCTGGCGGAGGCAGGTGCGCGCCGCCACCGGCCTGCGGCGGGATGTGCTCACGGCGATGTCCCCGGGCAAGGACGTCTGGCTCGACCTGATCTCGCCGTCGCGGCCGACGCTCACCGTGGCGCACGGCCGGGAGTCGTTGCTGGCCGGCCGGGCCGGCGACTTCCGGTTCGAGCTCGACCACTACGCCGACGCGTGCGGCGGGCTGCCTCCGGTCCTGGCCGGGCTGGACGACGATCTCGTGGCCAGGCGGCTGTTCGTCGACGGCCTGGTGGACTACCACGATGTCGCGGTCGGTCCGCGGTGGTCCAGGATCCAGGCGCAGCTGGACGCCGATCGCCTCGTGCGCAGCCAGATCCTGCTGGACCGCGGCGTCGACGGGCTGTTCGAAACCCTGCATCCCACCGTGCGGTGGGAACCTCCCGTGCTGACCCAGACCCTCTGTCCCGCACACCACGGGGACATCTATCTCGACGGCCGTGGCATCGTGCTGGCGCCTTCGTTCTTCAAGCGTGAACCGGTGCTGCTGGTCCCGGGCAACCCCGACGAGCAGCACATTCTCGTGTACCCGGTCCCGCTGACCCCCGGTGTCTGGGCTGAGGGCGAACCCGCCCGCGCGCTGGCGAACCTGCTCGGCCGTACCCGCGCGACCGTCCTGCGGGCCATCAGCGACGGCAGCGCGACCACCACCCAGCTGGCCAGCCGGATCGGCGCGTCCGCCGCCACGGTCAGCCAGCACACCGCCGTCCTGCGCGAGGCCGGGCTGATCACATCACACCGCTACCGCAACACCGTGCACCACATGTTGGCGGCGCCCGGAGCCGTTCTGCTGGACAGCAACTAGGGCTTGGCGTCGACGATGAAGATCTGACCCGGCCGCTGCTGCTGCCGTGCCTCGACGCGGCGCAGCACACGCTTGGCGATCATCCGGCGCGTGGCCGGGATGAGCAGCGCGATCGCGACCAGGTCGCTGACGAACCCGGGCAGCACCACCAGGATGCCCGCCACGGCGATCAGCACCCCGTCGAGCATCTCCGCGCGCGGCGGCTGCCCCGACTGGATCTTGGACCGGAACGCCAGCAGCGCCCTGGTCCCCTCCCGCCGCAGCAGCATCGCGCCGACCACCGTCGCCGCGATGACCAGCAGAATCGTCGGCAGCACACCGATCGCCGACCCGATCGCGATCAACACCGTGATCTCGACCGCCATCCCCACCAACAAGAGCAGAACGGGCATATCCCCATAACGAACGAGGACCCCGTTTTGCTCCATCCGGCGCTTGACCTGGGCGAGGTCGTCGCCATGCTCCGGGAAACGGGCGACCCCGGCACCCGCCTGCCCCTCCGCGACCAACTGGTCAGCCGCCCAATTGGGCACCGGCACGATCACCCCTTGGTGGCGCCGCCGGTGAGGCCCTTGACGAAGTGCTTCTGCAGGAACAGGTAGAAGATCAGCACCGGGAGGGTGGCCAGGAACATGAGGGCGAAGACGCTGCCGAAGTCGGCTTGGTACTGGCCGATGGAGCGGTAGATGCCCGTCGTCACGGTGGTGCCCTGGCTGGGGCCGAGGATGATGAGGGGGTCGATGAAGTCGTTCCAGATCCAGACGCCGAGGAAGATCATCACGCTGGCGGTGGCGGGGCGCAGCAGCGGGAACACGATGCGCCAGAACACCTGGCCGCGGCGGGCGCCGTCCAGGATGGCCGCTTCCTCCAGCTCGAGCGGCACACCGCGGATGAACCCGGAGAACACGAACACCCCGAACGGCACGTAGTAGCCGACGTTGAACAGGACCAGCCCCTGGAGGGTGGTCATCAGGTTGGCGATCTGCAGGACGTCCGAGATCGGGATGAGGATCACCTGCGGCGGGATCATCAAGCCGGACAACAACACCAGGGTCAGCGCGCGGGTCCACCTGTTCCGCGTGCGGGCCAGGTAGTGCCCGAGCATCGCGGACAACACCGTAAGCACCGCAACGGAAAGCACAGTCACCACGATGCTGTTGGTGAGGCTGACCCAGAACAGCTGATCGGGCCGGGAAACGACCGCCGTGATGTTGTCCAAAGTGGGCGGCCACGGTGGCGACGCAGGGTCTGAGGAGATCAGGTCGCCGCGCTTGAACACGTTGGCCAGCACCAGGTACAGCGGCACGAAGAAGATCGCGCTGACCAGGATGGCCACCGCCGGGCGCACCCACGGCCGGGTCACAGGTCCACCTCCCGGCGTTGCAGCAGCCGCAAAACGATCGCGGTGACGACCGCGACGATGATCAGCATCACGATCGCCATCGCGGAGGCGTACCCGACATGGTTGGCGTCGAAGCCGGTCTGCAGCACGTTGAACGCGATCGTCGCGGTGGCACCGGTTCCCGGCCCGCCGTTGGTGATCACCTTGACGAAGTCATAGGTCTTGAACGCCGAGATCAACAGCACGACCGTGTTGATCGTCAACGAAGGCGCCAGCAAGGGCCAAGTGACCGCCCGGAACCGGCGCACCGGCCCGGCACCGTCGATCGCGGCCGCCTCCAACAACTCCTGCGGAACCCCTTGCAGCCCAGCGAGGTAGACCACCACACAGAACCCGAGCATCTGCCAGCACACAATGGACGCCACCGAGTACAGCGCGATGTCCGGATCGGACAGCCACCCCGGCGGCTTGGCAACCCCCAGCCAGCGCAGCAACTGGTTCAGCGGCCCCTGGCTGTCCAGCAGCCGCGACCAGATGATGCTGACCACGACCGAGCTCAGGATCACCGGCGTGAAGAAGACACTGCGCAGCGCGTTGTACAGACCACCGCGTTTGTCCAGCAGCAGCGCCACTCCGAGGCCGAGCACGTTCGGCACGATCACCACGATCAACGTGAGGATCGAGGTGACCCTCAGTGCCGTGAGGAACTCGTCGTCCTGGAACAACAGCCCGAAGTTGTCCAGACCGACGAACGTGATCGGCGGGTTGAACGGGTTGTAGTTGGTCAGGCTGTAGACGAAGCTGATCACGATCGGGGCCAGCACGAAACACACGTACACCAGCACGCCAGGGGCCCCGAACGACACGAAGTGCCAGATCCGGGGCCACACTGGGCGTCTGCGGCGGCCCTCGGTCACCGCACCGCCGTCCCTGCGAGAACTCTCCGGCGGTGCGGTGACCTCAGTGGCGGCGGCCATCCCCCTACTTCGCCTTTTCCCACTCGGTGTCGAGGTAGGCGCACGCCTCCGCCACACTCTTGCGCCCGGTCACGATGTCCTGCGCGACCGCGTAGAACTTCTCTTTCATGCCAGGCAGAAGCCCGTCGTCCGCGGTCTCCCAGCCGAACGAGTTCACGATGGCGTTCTTGTCCACGGCCTCCTTGTAGAGGTCGTAGCCCGCCTTGAGCACCGGCCCGATGTCCGAGGGCATCTGGTAGCCCTTGATCGCCGGGACCAGGCCGTCCGCCTTGACCGACGCGTCGATCTGGCCCTTGTCGGTCTGGAACGCGATGGCGAACCTCTTTGCCGCGTCGAGGTTCTTGGAGTGCGCGTTCACGCTCATCCCGCCGCCGGTGTACGCGGGCACGACGAGTTTCCCGTCGTCCGTGGGGAAGTTGAACACGCCGATGTCGAAGTCGTGCTTCTTGGTGTCGGCGTTGGCCGCGAACCAGTTGCCCATCGGGTACATCGCGCCCTCACCGTTGAGGAACGCCTGCTCGGTGGCGGCGTAGTCGCGCGACACGCTGTCCTTGTTCAGGAAGCCCTTCGTGGACAGGTCCGCGAACTTCTGCACCGCCTTGGTGAAGTCCGGGTCGCTGAACTTGACCTTGCCGGCCCGCCGCTGGGTGAGCCAGTCCGGGGTCTTGCCGTACACGTCGACGCTGACCAGGCCGGTCATGATCATGCTGGCCGGGAAGCCGTCCTTGCCGCCGCCGATCACGAACGGCTGTGTCCCCTTGGCTTTCAGCTTCTCGCACGCGGCGAGCAGCTCGGCCCAGGTCTTCGGCGTGCTGGTGATGCCGGCGTCGGCGAACAGCTTCTTGTTGTAGTAGACGGGCGGGATGGTCTGCGTGTTGGCCGGCAGCTGGTGGTGGCCGCCCTTGATCGGGTTGGCCTCCGGGAACTGGAAGTCCTTCAGCTCGTCCGGCTTCCAGTCGTAGAGGTTGCCCGCCTCGGCGAACCCGGCCGGGTCGACAGCGATCATCACATCCGGGAACTGGCCGGACTGCAGCAGTTGCTTGGCATAGGGCGTGCGGCCCTGTGTGGTGGGCGCGACCAGCTTGTTCACCTTGATGTCGGGGTACTTGTCGGTGACCCGCTTGATCGCCGCGTCCCAGTAGGTGGGGGGCAGGTTGGGCGTCTCGAAGGTGAGGAAGCTGATCTCCTTAGTCCCCGTCGAACCAGCGCCCGTGGAACCGGTGCCGCCGCCGCCCGTGTCCTGCTTGACCGAACAGGCCGTCAGGCAGACCGCGACGGCCGCCCCTAAGGCCCAGACCTTTCTCATCGCCGGCCTCCTTGCCGCTCTGTGCGGAGGATTTCATCGGATGCCTTGCCCCGAGTCAACGGTTCTGAAAAGGTTTACCACCTTGATACATCCGATGTCTACGCCTGACTTGACCAAATCCGGCTACGGTGGACACCAGACCAAGGAGTCGGGGGAGGCAACCCATGGCCAGCCAGACGGAGACCATCCAGGAAGTGATCGAGACCGCGGCGCACCACCTGAGCCGCATCGCGGGCATCATGGCGACAGCGGCCGGCGACATCGTCCGGGAGCTCGGCGAGCTCGTGAACGACGTGGCCCAGATCCCGCGCGCCACCCAGCCGGCCGAACCGCCCGTCGAGGAGTGAGCTGACGTCCATTGTGGACGACGATGTGGGAACCGGCGTCCGTGGCAGAGGTCGCCGAGCTGTTCGCGGACGTTCCGGACTGGTGGATCGCCGGCGGGTTCGCGATCGAGCATGCCGTGGGGCGGCCGTTCCGGGAGCACGGCGATATCGACGTGTTGGTGTTGCGCCGGGATTTGCCTGCCGTACAACGGGTTTTGGCCGGCTGGGAACTGTGGGCGGCGGATCCCCCGGGGACGTTGCGGCCATGGGCGGACGGCGAGGTACTGGCACCGGAGGTGCACGACATCTGGTGCCGGACCGGGCCGGACCGGCCTTGGCGGGTTCAGGTGATGGCCGACGAGGCCGAGGTTGCACGCGGCCGTTCGCCGGACTTATGGGCCGCATCCATGGCTGGTCAGCGTTCCGGAATATCGAAGTTGACCAGGAGGAACCGGTCCGGCTCGGCAACGGGACCCGGGGTGTGGTCGATGGTGACGACGAGGGTGTTGTTAAGTGGATGATCGGCCCTGAGGATGATGCCCCACGTGGCGTTGTAGGTGCGGATCTGCTCGTAGCGCTGGGCGAATTCGGCCGGCGGGCACGGGGTGGTGCGCGAGCCCGTGGGCAGCGCGCGATCGTTGAACAGGACCGTCGTGAACGGGTGGTTCGGTAACGACGATTTGTACTCGTTCACAAATCTCTCGGCTATTTCAGGGAAGGACTCCACGGCGCGGGACACTAGCAATCCGGCTGATCGGCACGCCCGGGAATTAACCGCAACCCCAGGAGTACGGGATCGCCCGTAGGGCACAACCGCGGGAGTAGGCCAAGTGTCCGCCCTGGTCCGACGCTGAAAACCGGGCCGCTGCCGGACTCTGTGCGGCATGAACGGACAGAGTCGATTCGAGCGGCTGGCGATCTGGTCGCGCAGGCACCGCTGGCTGGCGGTCATCCTCTGGGTGGTGGCGGTGGCGGGGATCACCGTTGGCGCGCAGGCGATCGGCAGCGACTACCACAACGACAACTCCATGCCCGGCACGCAGTCGCAGCGCGTCGCCGACCTCCTCCCCCGCGCCGAGAGCGTCCAGGTCGTCAAACAGGGCGACATCGCCCCAGTCCTGGCGCAGATCCGGCCCCTTCCCCACGTCAAAGACGTCAGCGAACCGGTGACCGGCAAGGACGACATCTCCTACGCAACGGTCACAGTGGACAGTAAGGACGTCAAGGCGATCCTGGACGTGGCCAAGGCCAACGGCGCGCAGCTCGGCGGGGACGCGGTGAAGGCCGCCGAGGAGTCGTCGAACGGCGCGTCCGAGGGCATCGGGATGCTGGCCGCGCTGGTGATCCTGGTCTTCATGTTCGGCTCGATCCTCGCCGCTGGGCTGCCGATCCTCACGGCGGTCTTCGCGGTCGGCGGCACGGTCGGCGTGATCATGATCGCGTCGCACCTGGTCACCCTGCCCAGCTACGCGCCGCCGGTGATGATCCTGGTCGGGCTGGGAGTCGGGGTGGACTACGCGCTGCTGATCTTCGCCCGTTTCCGCACCGAGATCCAGAACGGCACCGACCGCCGCACGGCCGCGGTCAAGGCGCTGGACACCGCGGGCCGGTCAGTGTTGTTCGCCGGTTGCACGGTGATCATCGCGCTGCTGGGTCTGCTCGCGCTCGGACTTGGCTCCCTGCAAGGACTAGCGTTGGCGGTCACGTTGACCGTGCTGCTCACGTTGGTCGCGTCGCTCACGCTTCTGCCCGCGTTGCTGGACATCTTCGGGCCACGGCTGGAAAAGACGATCCGCAAGCGCAAGCCGCACGGCGACCGGTGGCGCGCCTGGGCGGGTGCCGTCCAGAAACGTCCCTGGCCCGCGCTCGTCATCGCGGTCGTGGCGCTGGGCGCGTTGTCCTTGCCAGCGCTCGGAATGCGGCTCGGGTTCGCCGATGCCGGTACCGCACCGGAGTCCTCGACCACCCGGCAGGCGTATGACCTGCTGGCCAAGGGGTTCGGGCCCGGGTTCAACGGTCCGCTCGTGATCGTCGGCGACGGCAGGAAAGCCTACGACCTGGCAACAACAACCCCAGGCGTCGCAAGGGTTCTGCCGCCACAGGGCAACACGGTCATCCTGTTTCCCACAACCGCACCACAGGACGCGGCCACCGATGAGCTGGTCGACCGGCTGCGCACCGAACTCGGCGACGGGTACCTGGTCGGCGGCCAGGTGGCGGCCGCGGACGACTTCGCCAGCGCGGTCAGCGACCGGTTGCCGCTGTTCATCCTGGTCGTGGTCGGACTCTCGGCGATCTTGCTGATGGTGGTGTTCCGGTCGATTCTGGTGCCGCTCAAGGCCGCGGTGCTCAACCTGCTCAGCATCGGCGCCTCGCTCGGCGTGATCACCCTGGTGTTCGGGCAGAGCGGACCGATCGAGGCGTTCGTGCCGGTGCTGATCTTCGCGATCGTGTTCGGCCTGTCCATGGACTACGAGGTGTTCCTGGTGTCGCGGATGCACGAGGAATGGCGGCGCACCGGCGACGCGCAACTGGCTGTGCGCGAAGGCATGGCGAGCACGGGCAGCGTGATCACCGCCGCCGCGGCCATCATGATCGTGGTGTTCGGGGCGTTCCTGTTCAGTGAGGACCGGATGCTGCAGCAGTTCGGCCTCGGCCTGGCGGTCGCGGTGCTGCTCGACGCGCTGGTGATCCGCTGCCTGATCGTGCCGGCGGTCATGCGGCTGTTCGGCCGCGCCGCCTGGTGGCTGCCCCGTGGCCTGGACCGCCGGCTGCCCCAGGTCGCGCTCGAACACGCCTGAGCCGTAGGCTCGCAGGCGATGACCATCCGTGAGGTTTCCATCCGTGACGAGTCGATCCGGCTCGGCCAGTTCCTGAAGCTGGCCGACCTGGCCGACAACGGCAGCCACGCCAAGGACCTGATCGAGGCGGGCGACGTCACCGTCAACGGCCGCCCCGAGACCCGGCGCGGCGCCCAGTTGCACGACGGTGACGTCGTGGCCGTGGGCGGCGAGAAGGCGCGGCTGGTCAGCTCAGCCAGCCGGGAGTGATCATCCCGGACTCGTAGGCCAGGACGACCAGCTGGGCGCGGTCGCGCACGGCGAGCTTGGTCATGATCCGGCTGACGTGGGTCTTCGCGGTGGCCGGGCTGAGCACGAGCTTGGCGGCGATCTCGTCGTTCGACAGGCCCGCAGCGACCAGGACCATGACCTCGCGTTCCCGTTCGGTCAACGAGTTCAGCCGCGGGCTCGGGCCGGGGCGGTCGACCCGGCCGGCGAACTCGGCGATCAGCCGCCGGGTGACCGAAGGCGCGAGCAGGGCGTCGCCCCGGGCGACCACCCGGACGCCGTGGATCAGCTCCATCGGTTCGGTGTCCTTGACCAGGAACCCGCTCGCGCCCGCTCGCAGGGCGCCGTAGACGTAGTCGTCGAGGTCGAACGTGGTCAGGATGACGACCTTGACATCGTTGGTGGCGGCCAAGATCCGGCGGGTCGCCTCCAGGCCGTCCAGCTCGGGCATCCGGACGTCCATCAGCACCACGTCGGGCTTCAGCGACCTGGCCAGCTCGACGGCCTCGGCGCCGTTGGCCGCCTCGCCGACCACCGAGATGTCGTGCTCACCGTCCAGGATGGACCGGAAGCCCGCGCGGACGAGCCGCTGGTCGTCGGCCAGCACCACGGTGATCATGAGGCCCCCAAAGGCAGTGTGGCCGCGACGGAGACGCCGTCCGGCCCGCTGTCGACCGACAGTGTCCCACCGACGGATCGCGCGCGTTCGGTCATCCCCCGGATCCCGTTGCCGGCCACCACTTTCCCGCCGCGCCCGTCGTCGACGATCTGTATGCACACGGTATCCACGTTGTACACAAGGTGTATACGAGCGGTGTGCGCGGCGGCGTGCCGGGTGATGTTGGTCAGCGCCTCCTGAATGATCCGGTACGCGACGAGGTCGACCTCGGACGGCAGCTGGCGCACCTCACCGTCGACGGTCACGTCGAGGCCGGTCGCACGGGTTCGTTCGACCAGGTCGGCGAGCTGGTTCAGGCCCGGCGGGCGGGTCGGCGCGGGCTCGTCGACCTGGCGCAGCACCCCCAGTGTGCCGCGCAGTTCGCGCAACGCGTCCTTGCTCGCCTGTTTGATCGCCTCCAGCGCGGGCTCGGACTGGTCCTTGCGGTGCAGCGCCGCGCTGGCCTGCACGTTGATCAGGGAGATGTTGTGCGCCAGGACATCGTGCAGCTCGCGGGCGATCCGCAGGCGTTCCTCGGTGGTCGCCCGCTGCGACGCCTCGGCCGCGTACGCCCGGCGCCCGTTGCTCACCGCGCCGAGGGCGATCATCGCGACCAGCCAGCCGACCAGCATGAACATCGCGACGTTGTCCACGTGCCGGACCGTGGACGCCATCTCGCCGAGCACGATCGCCACCATGGCCACCACCGAGAGCACGATCGCGGCGATCATCTTCCCGGCGGCGGCCACGAAGTAGAGGGCGATGACGAAGGTGGCGAGCATCGGCCCGCTCGCGCCCACGAACGGGTAGTAGATCCCGCACCCGATCAGCGTGCCCACGCCGACCCAGACCGGGAACCGCCGCCGGAACGCCAGCAGCCCGCCGGTGACCACGATCAGCAGCGCCCCGGCCCAGTCGAGCTGAACCCCGCCCTGCACCTGGTCCTGCAGGAACGTGCTGGCCAGCACGCCGAAGGCCACCAGGGCTGCGACCAGGACATCACGACCAGTAGGCACGCCCCGAGTCTGCCAGTCCCCACCCCGCGCGTGTCCCACGTTCGCGCACCCCGTGTCCCACGTTCGTGGGGGTCGAGTTCCACATTCGTCCGCGACGGGACGGATCGGGCGGGGATTTCGGGGGCCGTGAATGTGGGACACGGGGGCGGCGAGTGTGGGACACGCGGGTAGTTGACCGGTCAGTCAAGGGGTGGTTAGGGTGCGGGGGTGGGGAGGGGTTGTGGTGGGTGGGGCGGGTGGGGAGGGGGAGGGTGATGACTGGGAGGTGGGGATGGAGCAGACGCGGGAGCGGATCGTGCGCGCGGCGGCGAAGTTGTTCCTGACCCGCAGCTACCACGCCGTGGGCATCGCGGATCTGTGCGCGGCCGCGGATGTCCGCAAGGGCAGCTTCTACCACTTCTTCCCGTCCAAGGCCGACCTGGCCAAGGCCGTGATCGACCTGCACGCCGCCGAGTTCGACAAGCAGCTCACCGCCGCGCAGGACGAGGGCCTGTACGCGGTCGCCGTTGCGGTGACCCAGGTGCAGGGCCGGTTCGAGGAACGGTTCGGCCGGATCGTCGGCTGCCCGTTCGGCAACCTGGCCGCCGAACTGTCCACAACGGACGACGAGCTGCGGGCCCATGTCGCGGATGTGTTCGCCCGGTGGGAACAGCGGCTGCTGGCCGCCTGCCGCCGCTACGACGTGCCCGACGAGACGGCCCGGATGATCCTCGCCCAGATCCAGGGGCTGATCCTGCTGGCCAAGGTGCAGCAGCGGCCGGCCGCCGAGATCACCGCGGGCCTGCGCACCCTGATCGCCGGAGTGACCGCATGAACATCGACTTCCACTTCGACCCGATGTGCCCGTTCGCGTACCAGACCTCCTTGTGGATCAGAGATGTCCGCGAGCAGACCGGGATCACCATCGGCTGGCGGTTCTTCTCACTGGAGGAGGTCAACCGGTTCGAGGGCAAGAAGCACCCGTGGGAACGCCCGTGGTCCTACGGCTGGTCGCTGATGCGGATCGGCGCCCTGCTGCGCCGCGGGAGCATGCGGGACCTGGACGACTGGTACGCCGCGATCGGCAAAGCCCTGCACGAGGACGGCGAGAAGCCGCACGAACCCGACGAGGCCCGCCGCATCCTGGCGGGCCTGGGCCACTCACCCGATCTGCTCGACGAGGCCATCAACGACCCCACCACGCACGACGAGATCAAGGCCGACCATAAAAGGGTCGTCGCGGCAGGCGGTTTCGGCGTGCCGACGCTGTTCTTCCCCGACGGCTCACCGTTGTTCGGGCCGGTCCTGGTCGACCCGCCCACCGGCGACGACGCGCTGCGGCTGTGGGACGTCGTCACCGGGATGCAGTCCTTCCCGCACGTCTACGAGATCCAACGACCCAAGTCGCCCCAGGATCTCGAGCTGATCGCCCGGCGCCTGCGGCCGTACCTGGACGGCCGGGACTGGGTGAGCGTGAACCGGGGCGAGATCGTGTCCTTCGAAGGGAACCAACAGTGAAAGACACCGTGGTCAGGGCGCTGGACGAGGAGTGGGCGTCGATCGACGGCCTGCTGGCCGGCCTGCCGGACGCCGAGTGGTCCCGGCCGACTTCGCTGCCGGGCTGGTCGGTGCAGGACGTCGTGTCGCACATCGTCGGCGCCGAACTGGGCCTTTGTGGACAGACGCCGCCGATGACCAAGGACGTCAAGGCGTTCGACCATGTGCGCAACGAGATCGGCGTGGTCAACGAGTACTGGGTGGACTGGCTGCGCGACGAGACCCCGCAGCACTTGCACGACCTGTTCCGCGAGGCCACTTCCACGCGGTCGCAGACGCTGCAGGCGATGCCCGCGGCGGACTTCCAGGCGCCATGCTGGACACCGTCCGGAGAGGACACTTACGCCCGGTACATGCGCATCCGGGTGTTCGACTGCTGGATGCACGAGCAGGACATCCGGGATGCCGTCGGCCGCAAGGGAAACGAGACCGGTCTGGCCGCAGAGCTGTCCCTGGACGAGATCACCGCGGCGATGGGCTACATCGTCGGCAAACGAGCCCAGGCACCGAGCGGCTCCACCGTGACGATCCAGCTGACCGGCCCGATCGAGCGCTCGGTCAACGTGTCCGTGGACGGCCGCGCCAAGGTCGTCGAGACGCTCGACGGACCCGCGACCACCACACTGGCCATGGATTCGACGCTGTTCACGCGGTTGTGCGGCGGCCGCACGCCGATCGACGACCGGCTCGGCGAGATCCGTTTCGACGGTGACCAGGAACTCGGCCACAAGGTCGCGAAAGCGCTCCCCTTCACGATCTAGCCGCGATCCCGTCCAGCACACACGCGAGGCCGAACTCGAAGCGTTCGTCCGCCGAGCGGTCGCTCCCCTCGACCACTTGGCGGGCGAAATGCGGGTACTCGCCGCTCTCGATGACATCCCGCACGTACGCCCCAACGCTGTGCCGCCATTGGGTTTTCGTCATGCCCGAGCGGCGTTGGGCTTGCAGTTCAGCGAGTTCACCGCTGACAGCGCCGCGAACGTAAGCGGTGACCGTCGCCGCGATCCCCGCCGCGAGGTCGACATCCGGAGTCAGCGAAGCCACCGCCGCAAGCGTGGTGTCGTAGTGCCGCAACGAGTTCGCGCCTAGCGCCGGGCGCCCGGCCAGCTCCGCCACCAGCCACGGGTGCCGCAGCAACGTGGCCCGGATGTCCCGCGCGATCGCGCTGAGGTCGGCACGCCAGTCGCCGGTCAACTCGACCGGCGCGGACCGGACCTCGTCGATCATCAGGTCCAGCAGTTCGTCGCGGCTGGCCACATACCGGTACAGCGACGCCGTTCCCGAGCCGAGGTCGCCCGCGACGCGCCGCATCGACAACGCTTCTAGCCCTTCGGTGTCCGCGATCGCGATGGCCGTCGCCACGATCTGCTCGACACTCGGCGCCTGCCGCCGCGGCGTCCGCCGGTCCTTTTGCCACACCAGCGCCGGGTCCATCCGCTGCCTCCTCGGGTTGTTGCCAACACCCTACCGGAGTGGCTACGGTGTTCTCAAGTTGCGAACACTGTAGCTATAAGGAGTCGGAAATGCCTGGGGTGCTCATCGCCGGAGGCGGCTCGGTCGGCCTGTCCGCCGCTGTTTTCCTTGCCCATCAAGGGGTTGACGTGATGCTGGTGGAACGTCAGCCCGGTCCGTCCATCCACCCGCGCGCCACCGGGATCGGCCTGCGCACTCGCGAGATCCTGCGCCAGATGGGCCTGGAGGACGCCCTCAACGCGGCCTCGGTGCCAATGCCGGGCGGCGGACTGGGCAAGATCGTGACCCGGACGCTCGCCGAGGCCGACCTGGGCGCCGCGCCGCCCGCTCCGGCGCCCGCCGGGTCACCGCTCAGCCCGGTCCGGCCACGCGGCATGTGCCCGCAGAACCGTCTGGACGCCGTCCTGTTGTCGGCGGCCCGCGAACGCGGAGCGGAGATCCGGTACGGCACAACGCTGATCGGGTTCGAGCAGAACGAAAACGGTGTCACGGCAACGCTCGACACCGGCGAGCGGGTCACCGCCGATTACCTCATCGGCGCCGACGGCGTGCGCAGCCAAGTGCGCGAAGCCGTGGGGATTGCCACCTCCGGGCCGGGCAAACTGGGAAACCCGCTGGTCAACATCCTGTTCCGGGCCGACCTCAGCGAGTACACCAAAGAGCAGTCGTTCACGGTCTGCGACATCACCACGCCCGAGGCGCCAGGCATGCTGGTGACGGTCGACAACGAGAAGGACTGGGTGTTCCACCATGTCGACGACGGCGCGGCATTCCCGGAGGAGCGCTGCCAGGACCTGATCCGCAAGGCCATCGGCGATCCGGAGCTGAACGTCGAGATCCTGAGCGTGCTTCCCTGGCGCCCCAGGGGCGTTCTGGCCGACATGTTCCACAAAGGACGCGTATTCCTGGTCGGCGACGCGGCGCACACTGTCCCGCCACTCGGCGCATTCGGCGTCAACACGGGCATCGCGGACGCCCACAACCTCGCCTGGAAGCTCGCCGCGGTGCTGGACGGCCACGACCCCGCGCTCCTCGAGACCTACGACGCCGAACGGCGCCCAGTCGCGGCAATGGCCCTCGAACAGTCCCTGTTGCGCGCGAGGCACCCGGAACTGCATTGGCGTGAGGCCCCGGAGGAACGCGCGAAAGCTGGCGTGATCAACGCTCCGGTCGTCCACATGGGGTACCGGTACGACTCGGCCGCGATCGTCGGCGCCAAGCCGGAACTCGTATCCACCGAGGACCTCGCGCTGAACCTCAACGGCGATCCGGGTTCCCGCCTGCCCCACGTCTGGGTCACACCCGAAGTGTCCACATTGGACTTGATCGACGGGTTCACCGTGCTGACCCACACCGGCTGGACGAGCCCGGATGTCAAGGTCCACCGGGTGGACGTCGAGATCCCGGGCCTCACCAGGCAAGGAGCGGTCCTGGTCCGGCCGGACCAGGTGGTCGCCTGGTCCGGCCCAAGGGAAGAACTTCAGCAGGTGGTGCGGCGGTTAGTTCGGGCAGGTGCCTAGCATCTGCGCGAGCGCGTCGTGCTCGGCCTGGTCCACGGTCAGCTTGTACGCGGCCTTGACCGTGACGTAGTCCCTCGCGTAGGTGCACCAGAACCCTTGCGCGGGCGGCTTCCACTCGGCCGGGTCCTTGTCGCCCTTGGACCGGTTGGCGTTCGCCGACACCGCGAACAACTGCGGGTTGGTCAGGTCGTTGGCGAACTGCTTGCGCTGCTCGTCGGTCCAGCTCGCCGCGCCGGACCGCCACGCCTCGGCCAGCGGGACGACGTGGTCGATGTCGACCTTGGCCGCGTCGGTGATCACGACGCCGTCGTACGGGCTGGTCCACGTGCCGGACACGGCCTTGCACTGCCCGTTGCGGGTGACCCCGCTGCCCTGCTTCTGCAACACGGTCTCCCTGGTGTCGCAGGAGTCCGGGCCGCTGGCCCACAGCGGGAACCGGTCGCGGCTGTAGCCGGTCATCGGCCCGGCCGGCGCGACCACCAGGGAGGCCAGCGCCGGCGTGTTGCTGGGCGCCGGTGGCGGTGCGCTGGCCGTGGACTGGTCGCGGTTGGCCCACCACACGGCCAGCGAGATCAGCAACAGCAGGGCGACGGCGCCGCCGAGGGTGGTGGGAGCCGATTTTCTTTTACGTGCCACAGCAGGGATCCAAGCCGATGAAGGGCTCGTTCACCGGGAGGCTCGCCGTGACTCAGACGGACAAGATCTGATCGAACAGCGAGCGGTAGCGCTGCATGGCCAGCCGCATCTGCTCGGTGTCGCCGTTGCCCAGGTCGTTGCGGTTCGACTCGATCCGGGTCTTGAGCTCGTCCATCATCTTGGCCAGCAACGTGTCCGCCTCGCGCACGGCCGTCTTGGGCTCGTCGACAAAGGTGGACTGGACCTCGCGCCACTGCGTGCGGAACTTCTCGGCCTCCTGCTCCTCGAACAGGCTGGTCCGGTTCTCCTGCTGCGGCACAACGTTTTGCGCGCTCCCGGCGGCTGTCTCCTGGGCGGGCAGCTCGTCGGTCACCGGCTCGGCCCGGACGTCCATCCGGGACTCCGGCTCGGTGTCCACCCCGGACTCGGGTTGCTCGAAGCGGGTCCGGCCCTTGGCCGCGGTGCTCCTGGGCTCGTCGGTCTCCGCGCCCTCGGCCACGGTGTCGCCGCTGCCGAAGGTTTCGCCGGTGCCGAGAGTTTCGCCGGTGTCGGCGGTGCCGAGAGTTTCGCCGGTGTCGGCGGTGTCGAGAGTGTCGCGGGTGTCATCGGTGTCCCGGTCCCGCGGGGGAACGTCGGAAAGCCGGTCGTTGAGGGGCCGGTCGTGCGCGGCCCTGTCGTTGAACTCCGTCGACATCAGTGCCGCACCTTCTCTCGCGTCTTGTTGTCTCGCGTGCCGTGCTCCAGCAGGTCCTCGAACACCTTGCGGTAGCCGATCAGGGCCGTGCGCAGGTCGTCCGTGCTGACGTCCTCGCGCTGCCCGGTCTCATGCGCCTCGCGGTAGTGCTTGACCGAATGGCCATGGCGCACCGAGAGATCCGCCAGCTGGCGCTCGTAACCCTCGGAGGGGTAACCAAGTTCCGCGACCAGGCCGTTGACCAGCCGGTCGGCCTCGCCGACGGCGTCACGCGGCGAGTCGATGAACTTCTCCTGCACGCGGGTCCACTCCTGCCGGTACCGGTCGCGCACCTCCGGGGTGACCGGCCGCAGCTCGTACTGCGAGTGCCGCGATTCCCGTTCCGTCAGCTCACGTTCCGCCGCACGGCGGTCACCGTGGCGGTCCACCACATGGTCGTACTCCGGCCCGAACGTGCGGCGCAGACGCTGGCTGCGCAGCTGTGGGAGCAGGAAGAACACGCCGGCGGCGATGAGTAATGCGACTACGACGACGATGGCGATGATCGCACCCGTAGACATCATGACCTCCTCTGCTGGTCTTGACCGGTAATGCCACCCGGGCGGTCCGGACAAACTCCGCTGGGCGGAGAATCCGGCTTCCGGGGCAGTGATTACCGTCCAATGGCGTAGTACCCATCCCGGTACGGAACAATCGCCGTGTGGCGGAGGAGTCCCTGATCAGACGCGTGCGTGCACGCTACGTGTGGTTCGATCACGTCGTCCGGGCGCTGGACCGGTACATCGGGCACAACGCGTACCAGTACGCGGCCTCGATCACCTATTTCACCGTGCTGTCGGTGGTGCCGATCCTGATGGTCGGGCTGTCGGTCGCCGGTTTCATCATCGCCGACGACAAGCAGGTGATCGACGAGCTGCGGCACACGATCATCGTCGCGTTGCCGGCCGGGCTGGGCTCGTTCGCCACCGACGTGTACGACACCCTGCTCACTCAGCGGACCTCACTGGGGGTGTTCGGTCTGGTGATCGGCCTGTACACGGGCTGGAACTGGATGAACGCGCTGCGGGACGCGCTGACCGCGATGTGGGACCGGGACCGCCCGCCGATGCCGTTCTTCCGCACGATCCTGATGGACTTCCTCTCGCTGCTCAGCCTTTCGGTGGCGTTCGTGGTGTCGTTCGGGCTGACCGCGGCGGGCGGCTGGCTCAACGAGGTGCTGCTGCGGCTGGTCGGTCTGTCCCACGAGCCGTGGGCCGGAACGGTGTTGTCGCTGGCGTCCGTGCCGCTGGCGATCATCGCGGACTGGCTGGTGTTCCTGTGGGTGCTCGCGCGGCTGCCGCGGCACAAGGTCGACACGCGCAACGCCGTGCGGGGTGCGCTCGCGGCGGCGGTCGGGTTCGAGATCCTCAAGCAGGCCGCGAACATCTACCTGAGCCTGCTTGGCAAGTCCCCCACCAGTGCGGCATTCGGTTCGGTCATTGGTCTTCTGGTGTTCATCTACCTGGTGGCGCGGATGTTGTTGCTGGTGGCGGCCTGGGTCGCGACTCCCGTCCGGGAACCGGTGGCGCGGCCCACGCGGTACCGTGAGTACCGGACCGAACCGGCGGAGCCGATGCGCCTGGCAACGATGGGCTGGCTGGTCGCGGCGGGCGCGGTGGCGACCCTGGTGCTGCAGCGCACCTTCCGCAGGAAACGACAGTAAGGAGAGCGAATCCCTTGTCCGAGGTGATCCGGATCTCACTGGAACAGCACACCCCGGCGGTGACCGTCGCTCACGTGACCGGCGATATCGACCTCGCCACCGCGGAGGAGTTCCGCGAGGGCGTCGCCGAGCGGCTGGCGAGCGGCGAGGTGTTCGTGCTCGACCTCGGCGGGGTGACCTTCATGGGGTCGCTGGGCTTCTCGGTACTGGTGGAGACCCATCAGGAGACCGAGCGCCGCAACATCCGGTGGGCCGTCGTGGCCGGTGAGGGCCCGATCCAGCGCCCGCTGCGGGTCACCGGCCTCGACGACGTGCTGCCCATCTACCCGTCGGTAGCCGACGCGCTGACGGCTTTGACCACTGTGGACAGTTAGAGGTCCTCCGCGGCGACGAGGCCGTCCTGGATCGCGCGGGCGACCAGCGCGGCCTTGGTGGAGGCGGGGCGGCCGACGTTCGCGTACTTCAGCCGGACGCGGTCGAGATAGGTGTTCACCGTCCGCACGGTGATGCCGATCCGTTGCGCCACAAGCTGTTTCGACTCGCTCTGGAACCACTCGACCAGGACTTCCAGTTCCCGGTCGGACAGCCGCGGCTGGGTCGAGCGGGCGCTCGCGGCGATCGCGCCCGCCAGGGCCGGCGGGATGCAGGGGCGGTCCCCGGCGGCGGCGACCGTGGCCTCGACGAGGTAGCGCTCGCCCTCGGCCTTGGTGAGGAACGTGACCGCGCCCAGGTCCAGGCAGTTCAGCGCGATGTCCTCGTCCTCGCGCATGGTGTAGACGATCACCTTGCGGCCCGCGTTGACCAGCCGCCGCAGCTCGCCGTAGGCCGCGGGGCGTTCCGGGACCAGGTACAGGTCGAAGATCACGACGTCGGCGCCGTCGCCCGGCGGGGTCCACGCGACCATCGGCGTCGGGCCTGCGGCGACGACCTGGATGGGCGGGTCGGCGGCGGCGTACCAGGCACGCAGGCCGGCGCGGATCGCGGGGTGGTCGTCCACGATCGCCACCGTCAACGGCTTCTCCACTGCACCTCCATCCACAGTGAACTCCCCATCGTGTCCAGGCGCAGGTTCGGGTTCTGGTCGAGTCCTGGTACCGCGGTGACCTCGCATTTGACGCTGAGCCGGACCGAGTCCGGGCCGCGCATGACGGTGACGCGGGCGTTGTCGACGGCGGCGGCCAGGACTTCGGAGACCGGGTCCAGCAGGGCGCGCCTGGCCTCGATGGGCAGGTCGCCCGGTTCGCCGCGGGTCGCGAGGTGGACCTCCACGCCGTGCCGTTCGGCCACGTCGATCGCGGCTTTCAGTTCGTGTACAAGGGGATCCGGGCTTTCGTCGCGTTCGGCGAAGAGCCTGCGCATGCGGGCGGCCTCGATCGCGCAGCGTCGTTTTGTGTCCTCTTCGGACGGATCAAGCGTGCCGTTCGCCAGGCCGGTCAGGACCGGGATCGTGGTGGCGAGCAGGTCCTGGTGGTTGCGTTCGCGGTCGCGGTGGACCAGTTCGGCGGCGGCCTCGCGGGTGCTGATGTTCTCCTCCTCCCGCTGGGCTTGCGCCGCGGTGGCGGCGATCCGGCGGATGACCGCGGCCGCCATCGCCACCCCGATCTGGAACCCGATCACCGACACGACCGAGATGGCCATCGCCGAGAACCCTGGTGTGAAGCCGAAAACGGGCACGATCGTGATCAGGGCGTGGACGGCGAGGAACGTCGCCGTCGTCCTGAGTCGCTGGTCGAACAACAGGAACAGCGCGTACCAGCCGATCAGTCCGAACGACCAGTGTTCGGCGCGGATCACCGGGTCTCGCGGCAATGTGATCGTCAGGATCACCGATGCGCTCAGCAGCCAGGCCACCCCGGCCCAGCGGAGTCTCGGCCCGATCGGCTTGCGGAGGTAGAAAAGTCCGGCGATGGCAATGACCGCCAACTGTCCAAACGCGACGGTCTGACCCCAGCCCGCGCCTTGCGGGCGTTGGGTTCCGGGCGCGAAGCTGAGCCCGAACTGGACGACGATCGCGATGAGCAGAAGGGCCGTGCGGGCCGCGTTGAGCAGGCTGCGCTGGATCAGACGGTCACTCACCGGGCCACCTCCAGCGCACCGTCGTGCCCTGGCCGGGTGCCGACGTCACTTCGGCGTCGCCGTTGACCGTGTCCATCCGGCCTTTGATGGAGTGTTGGATCCCGCGTTTCTGCGGGGTTATCCCGTCGAAGCCGCGGCCGTTGTCCTTGAGCTCAACGCTGATCCGGTCGTTGTCGCGCTGGGCGTGCAGGGTGACCGCGTCGACTCCCGCGTGCCGCCGCACGTTGGTGAGGGCTTCCTGCAGGCCGAGGAAGATCGCGACCGCGGGGGCGGCGGGCATGGTCAGGTCGTCGTCGAGGTGCAGGGTGACGGTGATGTCGGGTTCGTCGGCCAGGGGCTTGAGAATCGCCGCCAGGTCGACGTCGCCTTCGGGGATGTCGTGCACGCTCAGGGCTTCGAGGTCCCGCCGGGCGCGTTCCGGGAGCCAGTCGCTGCTTGTGCCCAACGAGACCATCAGCAGGGTCGTGCTGGCCGTGTCGTGCAGGGTCGCCAGGTATTCGCGTTCGGCGTTCCTGCGGGCTGTGGCCACCGCCGCTGCGCGCCTTCTCGCGGCCGCTTTGGCGGCTGTCGCGTCGGCTGCTTTCGCGGCGCGCCGCAGGAACCGGAGGCTGAGGTAGCACAGGATCGACTGGACGATGAGCCTGCCTGTCAGGCCGGCCAGGCCCGGGTCGGGTCCGGCGATGACGTTGCCCGCCGTGTACGCGCCGATGCTCAGCCCAGCGACAATCCACCCCCTGGCGCCCCACTCGTAGTGGCACGTCACGGAACTGATCGACGCGACCGCGAACACCCAGCTACTGACCGACTGTGAGCCATACGCGAGCTGACTCAGCCCGACGACAACAACAAGCAGCCCATCCCCGCCGAGAACCCACACCGGCTGCCGTTTCCACGCGATCCTGACGGCACACCACAAGCTTGCGATGGCCACCAACCACCACAACCTCGCGTCCGACCCCAGACTGAACACCCCTGACAGCACCACGATCGCGGCGCGCAACCAGAGCGCATACCGCGGCGCCGCTTCCGCGAGCGCGCGCACCGCCGCCATCCTGATGACCGATCCCCTCACCCCTGGTCATACTGGCCCTTACCCCAGAGTCTAGGGACTGGATCTTTACAGAACCTTGTGCCCACAGCAGAGAGTCGCGCCCTCTCACCCACCGCACCTGTCGAGAATCCAGATTCACCCAGTCTCACCAGCCGCGATGACCCACTGCAACCAAACCATTACAGCTGTGCCACCCTTAGACTGTGAGTCGAGCATGGAGGTGGAGCGTGTCCGCAGCTCTCAAGCACCCGATGATCGGCCCGCACACCGTTGCCGAATGGCTGGCCATGGACAACCCCGCGGACGGGTCGCGCCTTGAACTGATCCTGGGACACCTCTTGATGACTCCTGCTCCTTCGGGGCCGCACCAGCGCGCCACCTCCCGCCTGACACGTTGGCTGGAGGACGTACTGGAGGCGGATGAGGGACATGACCTGTACGTCGTCCCCGCCGTGAACGTACGGATCTCAACCGGATGGCGCACCGCGGTGATCCCCGACATCGCGGTGCTGAACTGCGAACCGGCAGACGTCATCTTCGACGCCGAGAACCTCGTTCTGGCGGTGGAGGTGTGGTCGCCAGGCAACCCGCGGGACGAGCGCGAGACCAAACTCGCCGGATACGCGGGCGCCAAAGTGCCGTTCGTGTGGACCGTCGATCAAGGCAACAGCCTGCACGGCCTGACTTTGACGGCCTTCCGCCTGCAGGACGGTCAGTACACCCTGGAGAACAAGATCCAGGCCGACGGACCGGCGACGGTCACCGCGGCGCCTGTCCCGATAACGCTGGATCTCACCCGTCTTTTTCGCTGACCTGCTATGAGGCCTGGGGCTGGATGGCGAGCAGGGCGATGTCGTCGTGGTCGTTGCCGCCGAGCCATTCCGCGACGGCGGCGTTGATCTTGGCGAGGATGGTCTCGAGGGGGAGGTCGCAGCAGGTCCCCAGGAGGTGGCTGAGGCGTTCCTCACCGAACATCTCGTCGCCGGTGGGGCCGCCGCGCGCCTCGGTGACGCCGTCGGTGTAGAGCAGGCAGACGTCGCCGCTGTGCAGCTCCACCGTTTCCTGGCCGAACCGGGCGGCGCTGGTCACGCCGACCAGCATGCCGGAGATGATCACCTCGTCGACCGTGCCGTCGCACCGCAGCACCAGCGGCGCCGGGTGACCGCCCGAGCCCAGGGCCAGGCGCATGGTGTCCGCGCTCCGCGAGGTCATCGAGCCCACCACGAGGCTGGCGAACCGGCTGCCGCCGCTGCCCAGCAACATGGTGTTGACCAGGTCCAGCAGCCGGTCCGGTTCGCGTTCGACCAGGTGCAACGCGCCGAGCGCGTGCCGGATGTTGCCGGTCAGGGCGGCGGCCTCGGGGCCGTTGCCGCACACGTCGCCGAGCAGGAACAACAGCGTCCCGTCCGACCGCGGGTGCACGTCGTAGAAGTCGCCGCCGACGCGCAACGGGCCGGCCGCCGGGCTGTAGTGCGCGGCGATCTGCACGCCGGGGACCGCTGGGATCTCCGCGGGGTGGAGCGTGGTCTCCAGGCCCTCGATCGCGGCCTGCTGCTTGCCGAACAGGCTCGCCGAACCCAGGGCGGCGCCCGCCCGTTCGGCGAACTCCCGCACCACGTGCCGCTCGGAGTCGGCCAGTGACTCGGACCGGGCCAGCAGCAGCACCCCGGGCGTGTCGCCCAGGCCGGAGACCAGCGGGACCGCGCTCACCTCGTTGAACCCGGTCAGCTGCTCACGCAGCACCCCCGGCAGCGCGGTGAGCTCGGCCGGGGGGATGACCCGGATCGTCGACTGGGTCGCGAACATGGCTCTGGCCAGCACCGGAGCGGCCGAGGGCGCCAGCCGGCGCACCTTCCCGTGCCCCGCCGAGCCGTCCAGCTTGTGACACCACCACTCCCACCGGCCGCGGCTGGCGGGCATCAGCACCACGGAGCGGTCCGCGAGCACCGGGCTGGCCAGCTCGGCCACCGTCGCGGCGGTGCCCTCGGTGTCCAGCCGCCCGCACAGCCGCCCGCCGACCTCGGCGAGAAAGGCGACGTCACGCTGCTGAGCAGCGTCGGCCGGACGTGCCGATGCCGCTGCATCGGTCATTCCGCACCTCGCTGACGCTTCGGCAACTTCGCCCCTACCGTAGCGCCTGCGTCACCATCCGCGTGGAACCGTGGCAAGGTTAGAGGCCTGACCCCCGCCTCGATCACCAGGAGCAGTGCTGTGACGACGCGCATCGAGACCGAGCCCACCAGCCAGGACGGCGAGGAGACCACCCTCGACCGGCTGCTGGCCGCGATGGAGGACCTGCGCGAGGGCAACTTCCGCCGCCGGATCGTCACCAAGGGTGACGGCCGGACCGCGCGTCTGGCGGCCGCGTTCAACGAGATCGCCGAACGCAACCAGCAGCTGGTCAACGAGCTGCTGCGGGTGCGCGACAGCGTGGCGGCCGAGGGTGCGCTGCACGAACGGCTGCGCAAGGTCGAGGGCGAAGGCGGCTGGGCGGTCGCCACGAACGTGGTCAACGAGCTGATCGACAGCCTGTCCCGGCCAACGCTGGAGCTCAACCGGGTGCTCGCCGCGGTCGCGGAGGGTGACCTGACCCGGCGGATGGCGCTGGAGGTCAGCGGCCACCAGCTCACCGGCGACTTCCTCGAGCTCGGGCACACCGTCAACGGCATGGTCGAACAGCTGTCGTTGTTCGCCACCGAGGTCACCCGGGTCGGCAAGGAGATCGGCACCGAGGGCATCCTGGGTGGTCAGGCCCAGGTCCCCGGCGCCGCGGGCCTGTGGCGGGACCTCACCGACTCGGTGAACTTCATGGCCGGCAACCTCACCAATCAGGTGCGTGACATCGCCCGTGTGGCGACGGCGGTCGCGCGGGGTGACATGACCCAGAAGATCGTCGTCAGCGCGCGCGGCGAGATCCTCGAGCTGAAGAACACCCTCAACACGATGGTCGACCAGCTCTCCGCCTTCGCCGACGAAGTCACCCGAGTCGCCCGCGAGGTCGGCACCGAGGGCCAGCTGGGCGGTCAGGCGCAGGTCCCGGGGGTCGCCGGGATCTGGCGCGACCTGACCGACAACGTCAACGTCATGGCCGAGAACCTGACCACCCAGGTGCGGTCGATCGCGACCGTGGCGACCGCTGTGGCCCGTGGTGACCTGACGCAGAAGATCACGGTCGACGCCCGGGGCGAGATCCTCGAGCTGAAGAACACGCTGAACACGATGGTCGATCAGCTCTCCGCCTTCGCCGACGAAGTCACCCGAGTCGCCCGCGAGGTCGGCACCGAGGGCATCCTCGGTGGTCAGGCGCAGGTTCCCGGGGTCGCCGGAACGTGGCGAGACCTCACCGACTCGGTGAACTTCATGGCCGGCAACCTCACCGACCAGGTCCGCAACATCGCCCAGGTGGCGACCGCCGTCCAGCGCGGTGACCTCACCCAGAAGATCAACGTGGACGCCCGGGGCGAGATCCTGGAGCTGAAGAGCACGCTGAACACGATGGTCGATCAGCTCTCCGCCTTCGCCGACGAAGTCACCCGAGTGGCGCGTGAAGTCGGTAGCGATGGGCGGCTGGGCGGCCAGGCGCAGGTTCCCGGGGTCGCCGGAACGTGGCGAGACCTCACCGACTCGGTGAACTTCATGGCCGGCAACCTCACCGACCAGGTCCGCAACATCGCCCAGGTGACGACCGCCGTCCAGCGCGGTGACCTCACCCAGAAGATCAACGTCGACGCCCGCGGCGAGATCCTCGAGCTGAAGAACACCATGAACACCATGGTCGATCAGCTCTCCGCCTTCGCCGACGAAGTCACCCGGGTGGCCCGTGAGGTGGGCACCGAAGGCAAGCTGGGCGGCCAGGCTCAGGTGCGAGGCGTCGCGGGTACCTGGAAGGACCTGACCGACAACGTCAACGTGATGGCCGAGAACCTCACCACTCAGGTGCGGTCGATCGCCACGGTCGCCATCGCGGTGGCCAACGGCGACCTGGGCAAGAAGATCAACGTCGACGCCAAGGGCGAGGTCGCCCAGCTGGCGGACACCATGAACGGTATGGTCGACACGCTGCGCGCGTTCGGTGACGAGGTGACCCGGGTGGCGCGCGAGGTGGGTACCGAGGGCACGCTGGGCGGTCAGGCGCGCGTGCCGAACGTGGCGGGTACGTGGAAAGAGCTGACCGACAACGTCAACGTGATGGCCGAGAACCTCACCACTCAGGTGCGCAACATCGCCCAGGTGACGACCGCGGTGGCCAACGGTGACCTGTCGAAGAAGATGGACGTCAACGCCCGCGGCGAGATCCTCGAGCTGAAGAACACGCTGAACACCATGGTGGACCGGCTGTCGTCGTTCGCCGACGAGGTCACGCGGGTGGCCCGTGAGGTGGGTACCGAGGGCAAGCTCGGCGGTCAGGCGAACGTCGTCGACGTGTCCGGGACCTGGCAGCGGCTGACTGAGAACGTGAACCAGCTGGCAGGCAACCTGACCACTCAGGTGCGCGCGATCGGCGCGGTCGCCACCGCCGTGACCGCCGGCGACCTGACCCGGCAGATCACCGTGGACGCGTCCGGTGAGCTGGCCGACCTGAAGAACAACATCAACCAGATGATCCTGACGCTCAAGGAGACCACGCGCACCAACGAGGAACAGGACTGGCTGAAGACCAACCTGGCCCGGATCGCCGGTCTGATGCAGGGCCACCGGGACCTGGGCGCGGTGGCGTCGCTCATCCTGAGCGAGCTGTCGCCGTTGGTGCGGGCCCAGTACGGCGCGGTGTTCCTGGCCGAGACGGCCGACGATTCGGTGTGGCTCAAGCGGATCGCGAGCTACGGACGCGCGGAGGCCAACGGCACGGTCCGGTTCGCGCTGGGTGAGTCGCTGGTCGGGCAGGCCGCGGTGGACAAGCGGACGCTGCTGATCACCGCCGCTCCGCCGGAGTACATCCGGGTGTCGTCCGGACTTGGCTCCGCCGCGCCGAAGAACGTCATCGTGCTGCCGATCCTGTTCGAGGGTCAGGTTCTCGGCGTGATCGAGCTGGCGTCGGTCAACGAGTTCACCTCGGTGCACCACGACCTGTTGGAGCAGTTGAAGGAGACCATCGGCGTCAACATGAACACGTTGCTCGCCAACACCCGCACGGAGACGCTGCTGGCCGAGTCGCAGCGGCTGACCCGGGAGCTGCGGGCGCGGTCCGAGCAGTTGCAGGCCCAGCAGGACGAGCTGCAGAAGTCGAACACCGAGCTGGCCGAGAAGGCGGCGCTTTTGGCCCGGCAGAACCGGGACATCGAGGTGAAGAACTCGGAGATCGAGCAGGCGCGCCAGGAGCTGGAGGACCGCGCGCGGCAGCTGGCGACGGCGTCGAAGTACAAGTCCGAGTTCATGGCGAACATGTCGCACGAGCTGCGGACCCCGTTGAACAGCGCGCTGATCCTGGCGAAGCTGCTGGCGGACAACCTGGAGGGCAACCTCACGCCGCGACAGCGCGAGTTCGCCAAGACGATCTTCTCCGCGGGCAGCGACCTGCAGCAGCTGATCGACGACATCCTCGATCTGACCAAAGTGGAGGCGGGGCACCTGGAGCCGCACAAGACCGACACCGCGCTGCCCGAGCTGGTCAGCTACGTGGAGTCGTTGTGCCGCCCGCTGACCACCGAGAAGGGCCTGGACTTCTCGGTCGTCGTCGAGCCGCCGGTGCCGGGGACGCTGTACACCGACGAGCACCGGTTGCAGCAGATCCTGCGGAACCTGTTGTCCAACGCGGTGAAGTTCACCCACGAGGGCAGCGTCCGGCTGCGCATCACCCTCGCCGACCCCGCCGTCACCCACACGACCGCGCTGCGCACAGCCCCGGCTGTCGTCGCGTTCGTGGTTGAGGACACCGGAATCGGCATCGCCCCGGACAAACTCGCGGTGATCTTCGAGGCGTTCCAGCAGGCCGACGGCACGACGAGCCGCAAGTACGGCGGCACCGGCCTGGGCCTGTCGATCAGCCGGGAACTGACTCAACTGCTGGGCGGCGAGCTGCACGTCACCAGCGAACCGGGCGCCGGCAGCACATTCACGCTGTACCTCCCGGTCTCCAACGCCCAGGACGTGATCCGCCCCTCGATCCCGCAGATCGAGGCCACCGACGAGACCGACGAGTCACCGGCGATCGCCCGCTTCCACGGCGAGAAGATCCTGATCGTCGACGACGACCTCCGGAACGTCTTTGCCCTCACCGCAATGCTGGAACAACACGGCCTCGACGTCGTCTACGCGGACAACGGCGTGGCCGGCGTGCGCGCTTTGGAGCAGTACAAGGACATCGCCCTCGTCCTGATGGACGTCATGATGCCCGAGCTCGACGGCAACGCCACCATCAGCGCCATCCGCGAAATGTCGTCCCACAAGGACCTTCCCGTCATCGCCGTGACCGCCAAGGCCATGCCCGAGGACCGCGAACGCACCCTCGCCGCCGGCGCCAACGACTACGTCACCAAACCCGTCAACAACGACCTCCTCCTGAGGCTGATCGCCACCCACCTGGACGCCGAGGAAACCGTGAGCTAGCCGGTGCCGGAGCCGCCGCGGGCGATGTGCTTCCCGCGGCGGTGGAAAAACCCTTGGGGCAACAGCGGATCGGCGCTCCCCATCGGGAATGCGACCCCCATCGCAACGGTGTCCGGTATGTGTTCTACAGTGCGCGTCCGGTCCTGTTGTCCAGGAAGGGGAGAGTCCGAAATGTCCGCTCCGAACCCGCCGTTACAGCCGCCCCAGGGGCAGCCGTACGGTCAGCAACCGCCGCCGCCCATCGCGCCGCCGCAGGGGTATCCGCAGCAGCCGATGATGCCGCCACCGCCCCAGGGGCAGCCGGTCGGCCAGCTGCCGCCGCCGCCCGGTCAGGGCCAGTGGCCGCAGGGCGCCGCGCAACCCAAGCGCAAGAAGGGCTTCCCGCGCTGGCTGATCAGCCTGATCGCGATCGTCGTGGTGGGCGCGGGGGTCTACGCCTTCAACTACTTCACGAGCGATGTCGCGCAGGCCAAGGCGGGTGACTGCGCGCACGTGTCCGGCACCGAGTCCAAACCGGACTACAAGAAGGTCGACTGCGGCTCGGCCGAGGTCACGCACACCGTTGGCAAGGCGCTGTCCTCGACGTCGGCCTCGTGCGGCGGTGACTACGACGAGTTCACGCTGACCGGGCGCAACGCGCCGTCCACCAAGCTGTGCCTGGTGCCCAAGCTCGCCGAGGGCGCCTGCTACGACATGGCCAGCTCGGACATGTCGTACCCGAAGACCGCCTGCGGCAACGGTGGCAGCAAGGTCGTCAAGGTCACCAAGGTGGACACCGGCAAGGCCGACGAGAAGCTCTGCGGTGACGACGGTATCGCCATGACCTTCCCCGAGCCGCCGACCACGATCTGCCTCGGGTCGGCCAAGTAGCGATCGGCCGGGTGGGACACGAGGCGTCCCGCCCGGCTAACGTCTCTGCCATGCGGAGCTTGGAACTGGTGGACGAGTGGCCCGTCGACAACGTCGCGGTGGGGGTCGTCGGGCGGCAAGGCCGGCAGCTGGGCACCCGGGGCGATGTGCACCGGGTGTTCCCGCTGGCGTCGGTCACCAAGCCACTGACCGCCTACGCGGCCCTGATCGCCGTCGAGGAGGGCGCGGTCGAGCTGGACGAGCCGGCCGGGCCGGAGGGGTCGACGATCCGCCACCTGCTCGCCCACGCGTCCGGGCTGGCCATGCAGGAGGACAAGATCCAGGCCCAGCCGGGCACCAAACGGATCTACTCCAACAAGGGCTTCGAGGCGCTCGCCGAGGCCGTCCAGCAGTCCTCGGGCATCCCGTTCAACGCCTACCTCGCCGAGGCCGTGTTCGGCCCGCTGGGCATGACGAACACGACACTCAAAGGCAGCGCCGCGCACGCGGGCGAGTCGACCGTCGCCGATCTGGCCAAGTTCGCCGCCGAGCTGCTCGCGCCACGTCTCATCTCGCGGGAGCTGTTCGACGAGGCGACCCACGTCGTGTTCCCCGGCCTCAACGGAGTGCTGCCCGGGTTCGGTTTCCAGAAACCCAACGACTTCGGCTTGGGCTTCTCCATCCGGGACCACAAGAGTCCACATTGGACCGGCAAGAACAACTCGCCGGAGACGTTCGGCCACTTCGGACAGTCGGGTACGTTCCTGTGGGTCGACCCGGTCGCCGGCATCGCCTGCGTCGCCCTGACCGACCGCGCGTTCGGCGAATGGGCGGCCGAGGTGTGGCCGGTGCTCAGCGACGCCGTACTGGCCGAGGTCACCAGCTGAGCGGCAGGTGCAGGATTCCGTTGATGAAGTTCGACGTCAGCCGGACCGGCGGCCCCGCGAGCTGAACCACTGGCAGCCGGGTCAGGAACTCCCGGAAGAAGATCCGCAGCTGCAACCGTCCAAAGTGGGCGCCAAGGCACAGGTGCGGCCCCTGGCCGAACGCGATGTGGTCGTTCGGTGACCGGGTGATGTCGAACCGGAACGGGTCCGGGAACTGCCGCTCGTCGTAGTGCGCGGAAGCGTGGTACACGACCACTTTGTCGCCCGCCCGGATCTCCTGCGATCCCAGCACCGCGTCCCGAGTGGCCGTGCGGCGGAACGAGAGCACGGGCGGATGCCAGCGCAGCACCTCCTCCACCGCCGAGGGCAGCAACGAGAGATCGTCCCGCAACCGCGCGTACTCGGCCGGGTGCTCGACCAGAGCCAGCACACCGCCGGGCAACGCACTGCGAACGGTGTCGTTGCCCGCGATCACCACCAGGAAGAAGAACATCCGCAGCTCGGCGTCGTCCAGCGAACGGCCGTCCACGGAAGCGTTGACCAGCGCGGTCATCAGGTCGTCGCCGGGGTTGTCCTTCTTGTACGCGGCCAGTTCGCTGGCGTAACCGAACATGTCCGCCAGCGCGGCCGGTGACCGCGGGTTGACCGGCTTGCCGGACGGGTCCCGCAGCACCTCGGCGTGCTCCGGGTCCTGGTAGCCGATCACGCGGTTCGTCCAGCGCAGCAACAGGTTCCGGTCGGCCATCGGCACGCCGAGCAGGTCGGCGAGGTTGGCCAGCGGGAAGTCGTCGGTCACGTCCACCGGCAGGTCGCACGACCCGCGAGACGCCACCGCGTCGAGCAAAGCCTGTGCCCGCAAGGTGATCTGCTCGGTCGACCGTTCCAGGCGACGGCGGGTGAACACCGCGGAGACGACCTTGCGCAGCCGCATGTGCTCGGGCGGGTCCATGTTCAGGATCATCCGGCGGATGAAGTCCAGATCGGCCGGTTGCGGATCGCGGATCTGGGTGGCGCCCAGCCAGGACGAGAACACCTCGGGCGTACGCAGGACGTGCTTGACGTCGTCGTAGCGCGTCACGGCCCAGTAGCCGGGCCCGGCGGGCCAGTCGAGCACCGGGTGCTCCTCCTGCCAGAACACCGGCGCGGTGTCCCTGAGCTGCCGGAACTGCTCGTGCGGGAGGCCGCGGGCGAACACGTGCGGGTCGAACACGTCCACGAACGCACCGTAACGCATGATCAAGGTCACAGGTCTTGCACAACGGGCAAAGTTGCACGCCGGGCAAAACTACTCGTAGCCTGATCGTGTGACACCCAGACCGGTCGGCCGCGAGGCGAAGAAACACGAGACGCGACGTGCGCTCGGGTTCGCCGCGCAGGAGCTGGCCGTGCAGCGCGGGTTGCACGGGTTCGTCGTCGAGGACGTGACCGCTGAGGCAGGAGTCTCCCGCCGGACCTTCTTCAACTACTTCACCCGCAAGGAAGAAGCGGTCGTCGCGGTCGGCGGGTTCGTCTTCGAGGACGGGATGGCGCTGCTGCGCGAACGCCCGGCCGACGAGCCGGTGTTCGAGTCCCTGCGCGCGGTCGCCACCCTGATCAGCACCGCCGAGAACCGGGAGCTGATCACCAGGTCGATGACGCTCGGCCGGGAGTACCCCGAGCTGGTGCCCTACGAGCTGGCCAACCGGGAGCACATGGTCACCGCCGCGCACGAGGCGCTGGCTGAGCGGCTGACCTCGGACCAGTGCTCCGGGTTCTACTCGCTCGCGCTGGTGCACGCCACGTTCGCGGTGCTCGCCGCGGCGTTCGGCTGCGCCGCGCTGACCCCCGGCAGCGACGTCGAAGGCTTCATAGACGAGGCGTTCCACTACCTGCGCACGGGGTTCGATCCCACTACATCGGGCTGATCAACGCTGATCGGTTCACCACACAACCGCCTGAAACTCAGCTTTAAGGAGCCCGATCGTGGCCAAGCTGCTCTATCGGCTCGCGCACTTCGCGAGACGCCGCCGGGGACTCGTCCTCGGCGTCTGGCTGCTCATCCTGGCCATCGCCGCGGGAGGGGCCATCGGTCTGTCCGGCAGCACCACGAACCAGTTCTCCATCCCGGGCACCGCCTCCCAGCAGGCCCTGGACCACCTGCGGGACAAGCTGCCACAGGCCGCCGGCGCGTCCGGCCGGATCGTGTTCGCCGCCCCGCAGGGCAAAACGATCACCGACCCGCAGACGCAGGCGCTGATCGACGGCGTGATGGCCCAGGTCGGCAAGACCTCGCAGGTCGCGGGCGCGTTCAGCCCGTCGGTCACCAAGGCGATCTCGCCGGACCAGCGGATCGGCCTGGCCCAGGTGCAGTTCTCCGTGTCGCCGCCGGAGGTCACCGACCAGACCAAGGACGCCATCAAGGCCGCGGTCGGCCAGGCGGGCAACGCGGGCCTGGAAGTGGCCTACAGCCAGGAGATCGCCGGCCAGATGGTCGCGATCGGCGCCACCGAGGGCATCGGCGTGCTGATCGCCGCCCTGGTGCTGGTGCTGACGTTCGGCTCGCTGGTGGCCGCCGGGCTGCCGCTGCTGACCGCGCTGGTCGGCGTGGGCATCGGGATCGGTGGGCTGTACGCGCTGACCAGCGTGATCGACATGTCCTCGACCGCGCCGGTGCTGGCGATGATGCTGGGCCTCGCGGTGGGCATCGACTACGCCCTGTTCATCGTGCACCGGCACCGCAAGCAGGTGCTGTCCGGAATGGACGTCGACGAGTCGATCGCGCGGGCCATCGGAACCGCTGGCAGCGCGGTGTTCTTCGCCGGTCTGACGGTGATCATCGCGCTCGTCGGGCTGACCATTGTGGGCATTCCGTTCCTGTCGGTGATGGGCCTCGCGGCCGCCGCGACCGTGGCCGTCGCCGTGCTGATCGCGTTGACGCTGGTCCCGGCGATCCTCGGGTTCGTCGGCAAGCGGATCGTGTCCGCGAAGGCGCGGGCCAAGGCCGAGGACAGCAAGGAGGCCTTCGGCTACCGCTGGGCCCGCGGCGTGTCCAAGCGGCCGGTCACCGCACTGGTGCTGATCGTGCTCTCCCTTGGCGCGCTGGCGATTCCGGCGTTCTCGCTGGAGAACGGCCTGCCGGACGACTCCACCGCGCCACAGGGCAGCCCGCAGCAGCGGGCGAACGCGCTGGTCACCGAGGCGTTCGGGCCCGGCTTCAGCGGCCCGCTCATCGTCGTGGCCGACCTGCCGTCCGGGGTGAACCCGCAGAACGCCATGGGTGCCCTCGTCGGCAAGCTGAGCACGGTCCAGGACGTGACCCGGGTGGTTCCCGCCGGTGTGTCGCAGGACGGCACAACGGCTGTGCTGCAGCTGATCCCGGCCAGCGGACCGTCCACTCAGGAGACGAAGGACCTGGTCGCGCGGCTGCGGTCGCTGACCCCGGAGATCCACTCGCAGACCGGCTCGTCGATCGGCGTGACCGGGCAGACCGCGTTGAACATCGACGTCTCGCAGAAGCTGTCGGACGCGTTGCCGCTGTACCTGGTCGTGATCGTGGGGCTGTCGCTGATCCTGCTGGCGATCATGTTCCGGTCGATCCTGGTGCCGGTCAAGGCGACCGCCGGGTTCCTGCTCACCGTGGCTGCCTCGATCGGCGCGGTCGTGGCGATCTTCCAGTGGGGCTGGCTCGGTTCGCTGATCGGCGTCACGCACGGTGCGCCCATCATCAGCTTCCTGCCGATCCTGATGACCGGGATCCTGTTCGGCCTCGCCATGGACTACGAGGTGTTCCTGGTGTCCGGTATGCGGGAGAGCTACGTGCACGGCGACACGCCGAAGCAGGCCGTGGTGAACGGGTTCGGCCACAGCGCACGGGTCGTCACAGCGGCCGCCCTCATCATGACCTCGGTGTTCATGGGTTTCGTGTTCTCCCACGACACGGTGATCAAGTCGATGGGCTTCGCGCTCGCCTTCGGGGTGCTGATCGACGCGTTCGTCATCCGGATGACCCTCGTGCCCGCCCTGATGACCTTGTTCGGCCGGGCGGCATGGTGGTTCCCCCGTTGGCTCGATCGGATTACCCCGAACGTGGACGTCGAGGGTGAGACACTCGCCCGCCACGTCGGGCAAACGGAGCAGCCCGAACGGGTTCCCGAGACAGTGTGAGAGAAAGACGGCCGCTGGAGCGTAAGTTTGAGCGGCCGTCCCTTTCCGCCGACAAACGAAGACCGCGCTGTTGAACATATGGGACCTCGCCGCCCAGTGGTCCGCTCGTCGCTGGCTCCGCCGGTTGCGTTCCCGGCTCGAGTCCGGCCGAGCGGCGGTCGAGCGCGACCCCGGCCTGGCCGCGGCGCTGGACCAGCACGTCCAGGCGATCAGGATCCACCTCGACGCCGAGCGCACCGCCCGCGCCGCCCTCACCCCCACCCCGTACGTGGTCCTGCTGGCGATCTACACCGACGACATCTACCGCGAGGCCGTGAAATCCGGCTGGGAACCACCGTCCACATGGACCGCCGATGACGGTGTTTCCTTGCGGCTGCTGGCTTGCTGCTCGTTGTCCACACCGAGTCGCTTGAGGACCGGCCGGGCGCCCTAGTCCTCGAAGCGGGTGCGTTCGACGCTCAACCTCAACGCCTCCAACAGATCCATCGGCGTGTCGCCGTCACGCTGGGGTGGGATGGGCTGAGGCTGGGCGGTGGTGGTGCGGGCGGCGATGAGCTGGGCGAGGGCCTGCTGGTACTCGTCGGTGAACTCGCCGGGGCGGAACGTGTCGCCCATGCTCACCACCAGGGACGTGGCGGCGGCCAGTTCCTGCGGCTTGACGGTCACCTCTCGTTGCAGGAAAGGAAAATCGGGGGTCCGCACCTCGTCCGGCCACAGCATGGTGTGCAGCATCAGCATGTCGTCGCGGGTGTGCACGGCGGCCAGGATCTCGCGGCGGCGCATGGCGACCTTCACGATGGCCATCCGCTGGGTGCGTTCCAGTGCGAGGCGCAGCAACACGTACGAGTGCACCGCGTTGTCCTCGGGCTCCAGATAGTAGCTGCGCTGGAAGAAAATCGGATGCACCTCGTGCACCGGGACGAAGTGCACCACGCGCATCGACTTGTCCGCGGCACTGGGCAACGAGTCGAAGTCGTTCTTCTCCAGCAGCACCATGCGGCCGTCGTCCAGCTCGTAGCCGCGCGCGACATCGGTGTAGTCGACGTCCTCCAGGCACGCCTCGCACTCCCGGCGGTACCGGATCTGCCCGCCGTCCGAGCGGTGCACGTGCCGGAACCGGACGTCGTGGTCCTCAGTGGCGGCGACGACCCGCACGCCGATCGACACCAGCCCGATGGACACGGTGCCACGCCACACGGTTCTCATCCTTCCGGCGTACCCGCCGCCCAGCCGTCCGTGCTACCGCCATTAGTGCAGTGCGACCGGATCGCCGCCGCCAAGGCCGGGATATCAACCGGCACAGTGGTATCCACCTCCACCACCGGCCCCACCCCCAACGGCAGTACCGGCGAACCCCACAGTTCCTCGGTGGTCCGGTCCAGGTCGAGGTGGCCGGGATGCCGCTCGGCCGCTCGCGCGTAGTACCGCTCCCGGGCGACCTCGATCGGGACCACGCAACGGACTTCCACGATCGGCCCAGGCAGCGCCGCCACCAGCGGTCGCGTGTACGCGAACCACGTGCTGTCGATGACCGCGCCGGGACAACGCAAAGCAACCCGCAAAGCGACCAGAACCGCAGCGCGGCCCAGTTCCTGTGACTCGGCGACGGTCGAAGGGCGGCCCAGCCCGTCCGCCATCGCCTCTTTGATCTCGTCCTTGGCCAGCACCGGAAGGCCCAGCTCGGGTCCCAGTGCCGCCGCGACCGTGCTCTTGCCCGACGCGGGCCAGCCGCCCACCAGCACGAACATCGTTATGGCAGCGCGACGACCGCCTCGACCTCGAACACCACGTCCGGATGGAACAAACCCGCTACCACGATGAGCGAGCTGCCGGGTTTCGGTGCGTCGCCGAGGAACTCGTCGCGGACGTCCCGGATCGTCTGCACCCCATGGGGATCCGTGGTGAACCAGGTGAAGCGGACGACGTCGTGCCAGGTCGCGCCCAGTTGCTTGACGACGCGCTCGAGGTTGGTCAACGCCTGGGTCGCTTGGGCGCGCAGGTCGCCGGCGCCGACGAGGTTGCCGTCCTCGTCCAGCGGTACCTGGCCGGAGATGTGCGCGGTGCGGCCGGAGGTGACCACGGCCTGGGCGAGGCCGGGGATCGCGAACACGCCGGGGGTGCTGGTCAGCCGTTCTTCGATGGGCACGGTGTCGTCCTCACTAGGAAGTCGTTGAGCAGCTGGGTTTGGCGTTCGGGGGTGAACCGGTCGGTGTCGAACAGGGCTTGGACGACCAGGCCGTGCGTGAAGGCGGCACACGCGACGACGAGCGCGTCGACATCGCCGGTCATCTGCCCGAGTTTCACGGCGGCTTCGACGTGGACGCGCAGCTTGCCGCGCCAGCGTTCGTACCGGGCGGTCTCGCTCGCGCCGAGTTCCGGGTCGCCGATGGCCGCGTCCCAGAAGCTCACCCAGACCCGGTTCATCGCGAACGACTCGGGGGTCAACGGCAGCACGTCGAGCAGCGCCAACCGCAGCGCGGGCAGGCCTTCCTCGGTGATGTCCCGCTGCAGCTGCGCGAGGGTGCGTTCCTCGGCGATGCCGTGCGCGTACCGGACCAGCGCCTTCTTGGTCGGGAAGTAGTGCGTCAGCAGGCCGGTGGACACGCCCATCTCGGCCGCCACGGCCCGCAGCGTGAGCTGGCCGAAGCCGTGCGCCGCCAGCACGCGCCAGACCGCCTCGGAGACGTCCCGGCGCCGGGCCTCGTGGTCGCCGCGAGGGGGTGCCATGTGGGTAGAGTACATAACAAACGTTTGGTACGGAGGTTCGGATGCTGACACACCACCTCGCCGAGGGGGCCGAGCTGCGGGCACTGGAGCCGTGGAACGCGGGCGAGTTCGCCGAGCACGTCGCCCGCGCCCGGGACCACCTCAGGCCGTGGATCCCCTGGGGCACGACGATCGTCGACGAACAGACCGCGCGCGAGTTCCTGCAGTCCTTCGCCGACGACCAGGCGAAGGGCGGCCGCCGGATCTACGGCATCTGGCTGGACGGCACCCTGGTCGGCGGAACGCTGTTCCGGACGTTCGACGCCCGCGTCGGCGTGTGCGAGGTCGGGGTCTGGCTGGAGCCCTCCGCGACCGGGCGCGGCCTGGTCACCACGGCCGTGCGCGGGATGATCGAGTGGGCGGTATGCGCACGCGGCATGTCCCGGGTCGAGTGGTACTGCAACGTCGACAACAAACCCAGTATCGCTGCGGCACAACGACTAGGGCTGACCTGCGAAGGCGTGCTGCGGGACCTCGGGACGCTCAACGGCACCCGCTACGACGTGCAGGTCTGGTCGATCCTCGCTGCCGAATGGCGTAGCCGAACCTAGAATCGGTTCTGTGACGGGAAAGGGTGACCTGATCGGTGGGCGCTACCGGCTGGTCGGCCGGATCGGCCGGGGTGCGATGGGTGTGGTCTGGCAGGCACGCGACGAGCGCCTGGACCGGATCGTCGCGGTGAAGCTGTTGTCGTTCGAGGCGGTGTTCAACGGCAGCGATGGTGGTGACCTTGAGCAACGGGTCATGCGCGAGGCGCAGCTGGCCGCGAAGCTCCAGCACCCCAACGCGATCGCCATCCACGACGTGGTCGAGCACGAGGACCACCCGTGCCTGGTGATGGAGTACCTGCCGTCGCAGAGCCTGTCCGAGGTGATCGCCGAGCGTGGGGCACTGCCGTCCGACGAGGTCGCGCGGATCGGCGCCCAGGTCGCCGCCGCGCTCGCGGCCGCGCACGACGCCGGCATCGTGCACCGGGATGTCAAGCCGGACAACGTGTTGCTGGCGCCGGACGGCACGGTGAAGATCACCGACTTCGGCATCTCCAAGGCGATCGGCGACGCGTCGGTGACCAAGACCGGCATCATCGCCGGCACCCCCGCGTACCTCGCACCAGAGGTCGCAGCCGGTGGTACAGCTGGGTTCCCGTCCGACGTGTTCTCGCTCGGGTCCACTTTGTACGCGGCGACCGAGGGCGTTCCGCCGTTCGGCATGGACGAGAACACCATCGCCATGCTGCTCAAGGTGTCCAAAGGGGACGCCAACCCGCCGCGCCGCTCGGGTTCGCTGGGGCCGTTGCTGATGTGGCTGTTGCGGTCCGACCCGAGCGAACGCCCGACCATGCGCCAGGCCCAGGACCACCTCGCGAACGGCAAGCCGCCGCCCGTGTTCGCGCCCCGCACCGACACCAAAACCCTGCCGCCGCAAGGCGTTCCCCGCAGGAAAAAGACGCGTCTGCTGGCCGCCGCGGCAGCGATCGCGTTGGTGGGCGCCGGTCTGACCGTAGGACTTCTCGTCCGCGGCACTCCCCCGCAGCAACAAGCGGGCCAGCCCGGCTTGCTGGCCCCGGCAACAACCACCACCACGACACCCGTCTCCGTCGGCTGCGAGGCGGTCTACGAGATCACGAACTCCTGGCCGGACGGCTACGAAGCCCTGGTGACGGTGAAGAACAGCGCTACCAAACCGTTGAAGGGCTGGACCGTCAGCTGGACGTTCCCGGGCGGCCAGAGCATGAAGCAGATCTGGAACGGCACCTACAGCCAGGACGGCTCGACCACCAAGGTCGAACCCGCCGCCTGGAACACCGCTGTCGACCGCACCACGACCTTCGGCTTCCTCGCCAACACCAACGGCCCCAACCCCGAAACCCCCACCGTCGCCTGCACGTCCCCCTAGGAGATCTTGGCCTTCGCCGTGGTGCGGATGCGGCGGGTCTTGCCGCTCTCGGCCAGCAACGTCAACGCCTCAGGGCAGTCGGTGTGGGTGGTGACCAAGCGCTGGAGGTAGTCGGACGCCGTCAGCAGAGCGGCAGGACTCCAGGGCTCGGTGCGGGTGATGGCACGCAGCAAAGCCCATTCCTGCAGGCGTTGGGTGAGAAACGGGTGACCGTCGACGACCGGCGCCACGCGGGCCGCCCACTCGGCGAAACCCTGGCAGCGCAACAACGCGGTGGCCCGGCGTTCGATGTGCTCCGAGACGGCCGCCTCGGCGATGACCTGGTCCGGGTCGGTCAGGACCGAGGCCACCAGGGCGGTCTCCTCCGCCTGTGGCACATCCGCCAGCGCCTTGCGGTAGCCGGCCCAGCGGATGTGCTCCCCAGCAGGCATGGGTCAGGACGCGACGCGGTCGAGTTCGAGATCCGCCGGTACGAGCCGGTTGGCGATCACGTCCAGTCGCATCCGCAGCCTTAGCACGTCGCCGCGGAACCCGTGCGGCGAGGCGCCGCCCACGGTCCAGCGCTCGACGAACTCACAGCACGCGTCGAGCACCCGGTTGGCCGCCGCGATCGCGGACGGCTGCTGCGCCGGGTCGGTCGCGAGGAGGTCGGCCATGTGCCCGGCCAGGTCCTCCACATCGCGCACGACGTCCGGGACTGGCCGGTCCGGCAGCAAAACGGGCCGGTACATGACCAGGTGAACCCAGACCAACGGGCCTAGCATGCGGTCTTCGGCGCCGACAAACATGGCGGCGGGATACCCCCTCTTCAAAGCTGTCAAACATGTGTCGGCGGGAACCACGCCGAACTTTTCCAAGTTGGTCCGTTCGTCCCAGCTGCTCCCCCTTGGAGGTACTCCCAATGGCCGTGACGAAGGTGGCCAGGACGCTCGGCCTGGCCGGGGTCGCGCTGGCGATCCTGCTGATCGGCGTGCTGCACGTCGTCCCGCCCTCGTCACAGGTGAGCGCCGTCCGCCGCACCATCAGCGAATACGCGCTGCTGGAGGACGGGTGGGTGTTCAACCTCGGGGTCACAGCATTGGCTATCGGTTCCCTGGCCGTGATCGTGTCACTGGTCAGTCGTGCTGTGATCAAGCCGATCTCGGTACCGTCCGCGCTGATCGCCGTCTGGAGCGCGTCGCTGCTGCTCATCGTGGCGTTCCCGAAGAACAACTGGGCGATCGGGCCGAGCATGGGCGGGACGGTGCACCGGACGGCGAGCGTGGTGGCGTTCGTCGCGCTGCCGCTCGCCGCGATCATCGTCGGCCGGATGACCCGCAATCCGTGGCCGTTGTGGCTCGGGGTGCTGTCGTTCCTGTGGTTCGCGGTGATCCTGGGCGCGGTGCTCATGCAGCCGGTGACGGGAACGCGGTGGTGGCTGGCGATCCCGTTGGGCGCGGTCGAACGAGGGATGCTGCTCACCGAGGTGCTGGCCGTGGCCGCGCTCGCGCTGACGCCGGTCCGGCAACCGTTGAGAGTTTAATTTTCTACAAAACCCTGGCGGATATTGGGAATCCTGTACGATCCGGCGGATGAGCAAGCCTGTGGTCACCCGGCGCCGGGAGGTCAGCCACACCAGTGCGCGCTCCCTGCTGATGACCTTACTCGGTGAGTACGTCCTGCCACGCGGAGTCCCCGTCTGGACGTCCGCGCTGGTGGACACGCTGGCCACGTTCGACGTCGAGGAGAAGTCGGCGCGCCAGGCGCTGGCCCGCACCGCGGCCGAGGGCTGGATGGAGTCCGACCGGGTGGGGCGGCGGGTCCGCTGGTCGCTCACCGCGCCCGGCCGCAAGCTGCTCACCGAGGGCGCCCGCCGGATCTACGAGTTCGGCAAGTCGGAACGGCCGTGGGACGGGCAGTGGCTGGTCCTGCTGGTGTCCGTGCCGGAGTCCAAAAGGGATCTCCGGCACCGGCTGCGCACCCGGCTGACCTGGGCCGGGTTCGGCTCACCGGAGGCGGGCGTGTGGATCTCGCCGGACGTCAGCCGCCAGGACGAGGCGGCCGAGATCCTCGACTCGCTGGACCTCTCCCGCGGCGCGATGTCGTTCGTGGCCACCTACGGCACCATCGGCGAGGTCGGCTCGATGGTCGCCCGCGCCTGGGATCTGTCCGAAGTGGAGCGCCGGTACGAGGACTTCATCGCCGGGTTCAGCGAGCTGGAACTCCTCGACGGGCCGGCCGTGCTGCACGCGCAGACGTTGCTGGTGCACGAGTGGCGGCGGTTCCCGTTCCTCGACCCGCAGCTGCCGTCGGACCTGCTGCCGGAGAACTGGCGCGGCAAGCAGGCCGCGCAGCTGTTCCACCGCAGGCACCAGGAATGGCGACCGGCCGCGCAGGAGCACTGGGACCAGCTGCAAAGCCGGTAGCGCCCGCTGGGATACTCGATGACGTGGGAAAGCTGCTGCATGGGGACATCGGACAGGAACTCGGCCGCCGGGTGGCGGACGCGGTTCGCACCGCGCTGGATCTTCAGATCACTCCGGCCGAGGCGCTGATCCGCCCGTCCACGCGACCGGGTGCGGACTACCAGTGCAACGCGGCGATGGGCCTGGCCAAGCGCCTGGGCCGGCGCAACCCCCGCGAGGTGGCCGAGGAGATCGTCGCCGCCCTGGACGCCGATGACCTGGTGGAGACGCCCGATGTGGCCGGCCCCGGGTTCGTCAACCTGACCCTGCGCACGGAGTTCCTTGCGCGGCACAGTGTTTCGCTGCTCGCGGACCGCAGGCTGGGCGTGCCGGCCGCCGAGTCGCCGCGCCGGATCGCGATCGACTACTCCAGCCCGAACGTGGCCAAGGAGATGCACATCGGGCACATCCGGTCGACCATCATCGGCGACGCGATCGCCCGGCTGCTGCGGTTCCAGGGCCACGAGGTCATCCCGCACAACCACCTCGGCGACTGGGGCACGCCGTTCGGCATGCTGATCGAGCACCTCCTCGACGAGGGCACCGGCGCGGACCACAAGATCAGCGACCTCAACGGGTTCTACCAGGAGGCGCGCAAGAAGTTCGACGCCGACCCGGACTTCGCCGACCGCTCGCGCCGCCGGGTGGTGCTGCTGCAGGGCGGCGACGAGCGGACTTTGGCGCTGTGGCAGGACCTGGTCGACGAGTCCACCCGGCACTTCGAGAAAGCCTATGAGCTGCTTGGCATCGGGCTCACGCACGACGACCTGTACGGCGAGAGCTTCTACAACCCGTACCTCGCCGACACCGTCGAAGAGCTCGAGCGCAAAGGACTGACCCAGGTCAGCGACGGCGCTTTGTGTGTGTTCCCAGCGGGTTTCACCAACCGCGAGGGCGAGCCGCTGCCGTTGATCATGCGCAAGAGCGACGGCGGCTACGGTTACCACAGCACCGACCTCGCCACGGTCCGGTACTGGACCGGCGAACGGCACGTCGACGATCTGCTCTACGTCGTCGGAACCCCGCAGTCCCAGCACTTCCAGATGGTCTTCGCGGCCTCGCGGGACGCGGGCTGGCTGACCGGGGACCACAGCGCCGTGCACATCGGGTTCGGCTCGATCCTCGGCGAGGACGGCAAGACCATCCGCACCCGCGCGGGCGGTTCGCTCAAGCTGATGGAGCTGCTGACCGAGGCGATCGAGCGCGCGGCCAGGATCGTCGAGGAACGCGGCGAGATCGAGGACCCGCAGGAGCGCGCCGAGCTGGCCCGCGCGGTCGGCCTCGGTGCGGTGAAGTACGCCGACCTGTCCAACGACCGGGAGAAGGACTACGTGTTCTCCTGGGAGAAGATGCTGGCCATGGACGGCAACACGGCCGTCTACCTGCAGTACGCCAACACGCGGATCCTCTCCATCCTGCGCAAGGCCACGGCCGAGCCCGGCGAGATCACGCTGACCGAGCCCGCCGAGCGCGCGCTGGCGTTGCGGCTGGCCCAGTTCCCGGCCGCGGTGCAGACCGCGATCGAGCTGTACGCCCCGCACAAGCTCACGACGTACCTGTACGACCTGGCCACCTCGCTGAGCTCGTTCTACGAGAACTGCCCGGTGCTCAAGGCCGAACCGCCGGTGCAGGCCTCGCGGCTGGCGTTGATCACCCTCGTCTCGCGCGTCCTGACGCTCGGCCTTGAGCTGCTCGGCATCAAGGCGCCGAACCGGCTGTGACACTCGTCAACTGAGGGTTATCACCCGGTTGACGTAGTGCTTGAGGTGCGATACATGTTTAGACATGCCTGAACAGGTGCGGCAGCGAGCCCTGGGCGCGTTCTACGGCCTTGCGCTCGGTGACGCCCTGGGGATGCCCACTCAGGCGATGTCACGTGACCAGATCGCCCAGCGCTACGGCCGGGTGACAACGCTGCTGGACGCGGCCGACGACCAGCCGGTCGCGCCGGGAATGCCCGCCGGCACGATCACCGACGACACCGAGCAGGCCATCCTGCTCGCCCGGTTGTTCGTCGAGGGCGCCGGCCGGATCGACCCGCACGCGTTCGCCGAGGCGTTGCGCGCGTGGGAGGCCGACATGCTCCGGCGTGGATCGCTGGACCTGCTCGGGCCGTCCACCAAGCGCGCGCTCGACCAGCTCGCCGCGGGCGCCGACCCCGGCGAGGCGGGCAGCACCGGCGACACCAACGGCGCGGCGATGCGGGTGACCCCGATCGGCATCGCGGTCCGGCCCGGCGCCGGCCTCGTCGACGCGGTCGTCCAGGCCAGCCAGGTCACGCACAACACCAGTCTGGGGATCGCGGCCGCCTCCGCCATCGCGGCCGCGGTCTCCACCAGCATCGACGGCGCCTCCCTGACCGTCGCGCTGGACGAGGCCGAACGCGCCGCCGAAGCGGGCGCGCGGCACGGCCATTGGATGCCCGGCGGGGAAATCTCGCCCCGGATCCGCTGGGCCCGTCAGTGGGTGCGCGGAATGGACGCCGCACACCTGGCCGACGCGATCGCCGAGGTCATCGGAACCTCAGTAGCCGCACAGGAGTCCGTTGTCGCGGCGATCGCGTTGGCCGAATCCCTCGGTGACTCCCCCGTCGAGGCGCTGACCCTGGCGGCCGAGATCGGCGGCGACACGGACACCGTCGCGGCCATGTGCGGGGCCATCCTGGGCGCACAGTACGGAGTCGAAGGATTGCCCGGCGAACTGGTCGATACAGTGAGACGGGTGAACGGACTTGATCTTGAAACGCTCGTCGACGACCTGCTGAAGCTGCGATGAACGGGCGGCTCGTGCACACCGGCCAGGTGGTGATCGACCTGGTCATGCGGGTCGAGGCGATGCCCCCGGTCGGCGGCGACATCCTCGCGTCGGACTTCCAGCAGTTCGTCGGCGGCGGGTTCAACGTGATGGCCGCGGCCGCGCGCTCCGGCGCCGACGTCGTCTACGCGGGCAGTCACGGCACCGGCCGGTTCGACCCGGGCGTCCGGGAGACCATGGCCGCCGAGGGCATCGTGCTCGCGCACAAGGCGACCGCCGAGGACACCGGGGTCTGCTTCGTGATCCTGGACGCCTCCGGCGAGAGAACGTTCATCACCAGCCCGGGCGCGGAGGGCGTGGTCCGGCCGGTGCCGTTGCAGCCCAGCGACATCCTCTACGTGACCGGGTACAGCCTGACCCACGAGGTCAACCGGGCCGCGCTGATCGAGTGGCTGCCGCAGGTCGGCGACGCCCGCGTGCTGCTGGACCCGAGCCCGCTGGCCGCGGACGTCCCGCTGGACGTGTGGCGCGCGCTCGCCCCGCACGTGGACATCCTGAGCTGCAACGCGACCGAGGCCAAGGCACTGTCCGAAGTGGACTTCCCGATCCGGGTGCTGCGCGACGGCGCCAAGGGCTGCGTGCTCATCCGCGACGGCGTCGAGCTGCGCATCCCCGGGTTCCCGGTGGACCCGGTGGACACCAACGGCGCCGGGGACACCCACTGCGGGGTCCTGGCCGCGGAACTGTTGCTGGGCAACACCTTGGAGACGGCCGCGCTGCGCGCCAACGCGGCCGCCGCGATCTCGGTGACCCGGTTCGGCCCGGCGACCGCGCCCACCTGGTCCGAGGTCAACGAGCTCGTTCAGAGCAGGTAGCCGAGCACGAACTCCTTGTTGTAGCCCTCGCAGTCGGCGTGGATCGAGTCGAAGTGACCGCCGGAGTAGGTGCAGCGGTAGATCGGGTGCGATCCCACCCCGGCCGGGGCCGCGGTGAAGGCGAAGCCGAGCGTGCCGAGCACCTTGTGGCCCTCGCACTTGGCGTCCGCCGAGGTGAAGTGGTCGTCGCTGGTGTTGACCTGGCAGGCGTACAGCTTGCGGGTACCGGCTTCCGACGCGGCGACCAGCGACCCGATCGGGAACTCCTTGTTGTAGCCCGCCGGCGCCGGAACCCCGGCGGTCGCGCTCATGTGCGGGCCCTTCGGGTTGACGAACCGGGTCAGCGTGACGAGGGTGCGCGGCGGCGGCGCGGGCGACGAGGGCGGCGGCGTTTGTCCTGGCGGGACCGGTTGCCCGGGAGGCGGGGCCTGGCTCGCCGACTTGGTGACGGTGACCGTTCCCGGAGCGGGCACAGTGGACGATGTCGTCGGTGGCGCGGAAACGCTTGCGGACACGGAAGAAGCGGTGCTGGTCGGGGTCTCGGCGACGGCGACCACAGTGGACGTTCCAGGCGCCGGGCCTGCCTCGCCGGACGATGACGTCGGCGTGACCAGGAAGACGGTGACCAGCGCGGCCACCACCAGGCCGGACGCCCCGGCCAACAACAGCACCCGTTTGTTCGCGGGCTTGCGCTTCGGTTCCCACTCGTCGGACCCGGCCCAGTGCACCGGCGCGGGCGCGGCCGGCGGCGGCTGCTCCTCGGCGAACCCGTCCTGCCACGGCTCGCGCGGCAACGTGTTGCGCCGCACCGCTTGTACCCGGACCGTCGGCGGCTCCACGACCTGCGTCGAGTCGCCGGTCTGGATGGCCTTGAGCTGCTCGCGGGCCTGGGTGGCGGTCAGCCGGTTCTCGGCGGGCTGGGTGAGCAGGCCCATGATCACGTCGGCCAGCGGGCCCGTGCAGCGGCTCAGACCCGGCTCGTCGTAAAGGATCGCGTGCATGGTCGCCGCTGTCGTCTCGCGGTTGAACGGCGAGTACCCCTCGACGGCGTGGAACAGCGTGGCGCCCAAGGCCCACAGGTCTGCGGCGGGCGACGGCGGCGAGCCGGTGAACAGCTCCGGCGACATGTACCCGGGCGAGCCCATGATGCCGCCGGTCATGGTCAGGTTCGGGTCGTCCATCGCCCGCGCGATGCCGAAGTCGGCCAGCTTCACCCGGTCGCCGGGCAGCACCATGATGTTGCTGGGCTTGACGTCCCGGTGCACGATCCCGGCGGCGTGCGCGGTCTCCAACGCCCCCAGCACCTGTACGCCCAGCGCGGCGACACGGTCGGCGGAAAGCGCGCCCTGCTCGGCGATGAGGTCGGCCAGGGTCGGCGCCTCGACCAGTTCCATCACGATGAACGTGACGCCACCCTCGGACACCACGTCGTACACCGTGACCACGGCCGGGTCGTTGAGCCGGCCGGCGGTGCGCGCCTCGCGCAGCACCCGCTCCAGGTAGATGTTGCTCTCGGACGTGGACAGCCCGTGCGGCGTGGAGATCTCCTTGAGCGCGACCTGGCGGCCGATCACCTGGTCGTCGGCGCGCCACACGACACCCATGCCGCCCCGGCCAAGTTCGTCGCGGATGGCATACCTACCAGCCACAACTCTCACGGCACACCCCCAGTCGCGTTCGAGGAGGGCATGCTATCGGGCGGTCAGCGCAACGCGGCCAGCAGCATCGGCAACTGAACGCCCGCGGCCTCCGCGAGCGCGCGGACCTGTTCCGGCGCCGGCGCGAGCGGGTGGATGTCCCTGGTCGAGGGCAGGCCCTCGCCGCCGCCGAACTTCGACTGCGGGGTGGTCGGCGGCACGATCCGGTAGATCCGCCAGCGCGGCACGGTCGACTCGGCCATGGCGAGGGTGTCCCCGCGCCACAGCAGCACGGTCGACTTCTTGGTGTTGCGCGCCAGCACCACGCACGGGCTCGTGATCAGCGTCGCCGCGCGGGCCGCGACCCGCAGCGGGGTGCGGAAGTCGCCGTCGATCACCCACACGTTGTCGATCAGCTCGACGTGCCAGCCCTCGGCGTCCAGCGCGGCCAGGATCTCCGCGTTCGGGTCGTCCGCGGCCGCCATCGCCAGCGCGACCAGGTCGCGTACCTCCGACTCGGTGACCACCCGGGCGTGCAGCTCGGTCGAGGACACCAGGAACCGGAAGATGGTCTCCTCCTCGGCGAAGGCGACCCACTCCTGGCAGGCCTCCCACGCCGAGCGGGCGATCAGGTCCGGGCCCGCGCCGCCGTGCAGGTTCGCGTCCTGCAGCAACAGGGCCAGGCCGATGGCGATCATGGACAGCTGCTCGTCCGACGGGTCCTCGTCGGCCGGCCGCAGGGCGAGCACCAGGTCGCGGACGTCGCCGCGCCAGCTCTCGTCGGCGCCCCAGACCCCGGCCGCCAGCAGCTTGAGATAGCCGCGCATGACGGTCAGCCGTTGGTTGAGCGGGGCTTGCGGGCCGGTCGAGGCCAGCCAGCGACGCGCCCTGGTCCGGTACTCGGAATGCTCTGCCTGCGGGACGCTCTGGGGTAGCCGTTCTACCTGAGAATCAATGTCATTGCCCTCAGTGACGGTTTGATCGCTCAGTGTCCCCCTCCTCTGTGCGCACCTGCACGCCCACCAGCCTCTCCCATCCAACCGCGGACTGCAAGATCAAGTGGGTCTGGGATGCAACGTCACAGCGCCGGAAAGCGTCTGGCACAGTGAAAGAATCACCAAAACGGACCTGGGGGGTAAAACAGGTGCGAATTGTTCCCGTGCTCGGGCTCGCGCTCGTCCTGGCCGCGTGCAGCACGCAGGCGCCGGAGAAACCCAGCCCAGGCCTCGCCCCGCGCGGCACGACGATGACCTCGGCGAAGCCGTCCCGGCAGGACCTGACCAACAAGGTCAGCCTGACCGGGAAGGTGACCATCAACCCGGTGTTCGGGATCGTCGCCCCAGTCGCGGGCCAGATCCGGTACCTGGACGTCAAGGCTCCGGACAAGACACCGGTGAAGCCGACCAAGGTGGGCACGGTGAAGTCGACCTCGATCGAGGTGCCCGCCGGGTCGGTGTTCGCCGGGCGGCTGGTGGACGACAAGTCGACGGTGACCGTGGGCATGCCGGTCGCGTCGGCCAAGTACATCGGCTACGGCATCGTCGCGGACATCACCGGCGACCAGGCGTACAAGCTGTCCGACGCGCTTTCCTCGGTACAGGCCCAGATCAAGAGCGGCCCGGGGCCGTTCCCGTGCACCGTGCTCGGCACGATCGCCGCGCTGCCCGCGGGCTCGATCCCCGAGCCGCCCCCGCCGTCCACTCCCCCGGCCGGTCCCACCGGCGCCCCCGGCCCGGCCGGTCCGCCGCTTCCCGGTCCCGGCGGGGCGCCGCAGCAGGACAAGAAGCCGGACCCGTCCGAGGCCACCGGGATGCGCCTGGTGTGCACGGCGCCCGCGGACGTGAAGCTGATCAACGGCGCCGCCGCGACCGTCGAGGTGATCACCGAGAAGGCCACGAACGTCATGGTCCTGCCGGTCGAGGCGGTGGCAGGCGCGCAGGGCAAGGGCAAGGTCGACGTGCTGTCGGCGGACGGGTCGCGGCAGACCAAGGACGTCGAGCTGGGCCTGACCGACGGCAAGGTCATCCAGATCAAGTCGGGCCTGACCGGCGACGAGACGGTCGCCGTGCCGGGGCCGAACCTGCCTCCGGGGCCGGACAACGGGAACGGCGGGCTGGGCAAGTGACGCCGCTGATCGAGTTGCAGGCCATCACCAAGGTGCTGCGCGGGCAGAAGGAGCCGCGGACCATCCTGGCGGGCGTGGACCTGACCGTCCACAGTGGAGAAAGTGTGGCCATCCTCGGCCGGTCCGGCTCGGGAAAGTCCACTTTGCTCAGCCTGATCGGGTTGTTCGACCGGCCGGACACCGGCACGTACCTGCTGGGCGGCGACGACATCTCCCGCGTCTCCGAGCGGCGGGCGGCGGCGTTGCGCAGTGAGCGGTTCGGGTTCGTGTTCCAGCGGTTCTTTCTTCTGAAGAACCTCACTGCGGCGCAGAACGTGGCGATGGCGTTGGTCAACGGCCAGGGCTGGCTGCCGCGGCGCAAGCGCCGGGCGCGCGTGATGACGGCGTTGGAGCAGGTCGGGATCGCGCATCTCGCCAAGCACAAGCCGCCGCGGTTATCCGGTGGTGAGCAGCAGCGGGTCGCGATCGCGCGGGCTTTGGTGCGGGAGCCGCAGATCATCCTGGCGGATGAGCCGACCGGTGCGTTGGACACCGAGACGGGGAACCTGGTGGTGGATGCTCTGCAGTCGACCACCGCGCGGGGGTGTGGGCTGATTCTGGTGACGCACGACCGGGATCACGCGGCTCGGATGGGGCGGGTGCTGCGGTTGACCGACGGCCGGCTCGGAACGGCTTCTCCTTTGGGAGCCGCTTCGGCTTCGGCTTCTGCTTCGGGGTCTGCGCAGGTGGGCGTGTGATCGGGCTGTCCGGACGGTTGCGGTCCGCTCTCATCATCGGCGGGCAGGGAATTCGGGCCCGCAAGCTGCGCACTTTGTTGTCGATGCTGTCGCTTTTCCTCGGGGTGCTCGCGGTCGTGGCGGTGCAGACCGGGTCGGAGTTCGCGCAGCGGGAGTTGTTGAACGACGCCGAACTGCGGATGGCCAAGGACGGCACGCTGCAGATGTACCTGCCGCCGGATGAGAAGGTCGCGCCGATCGTGCTGGACGCGTTGCGCGGGCGGCCTGACGCGGTGGCGACGATGCAGGTGCAGGCGACTATTGGTGAGCCGAATGTGTCGCCGGTGAACCCGGGTGGGGCGCCTTTCGATCAGCGCGGCGGGGGTGGGCCTCGGTTCGTGTGCCGGTCGAATGGTGAGTGCGGCGAGGACACCTCGGCTCCGGTGCCTCCTGGTCAGGCTATTGAGCTTTCGCTGGTGGCTTTGTCTGGGGATGTTCGGGAGTTCCGGCCGTTTCGGCATGACTCGGGGGCGTGGCTGGACTTCGCGTCGTCGCCTTCTTATGCGCCGCGAATCGTGTTGAACAAGGAGGCGGCTAAGGGGTTCAACCGCTACCACGTGCCCGCCCAGATGCGTGTTCCCGGAGCGACTGCTGACTCCACCCCCAGAATCATGGGCGTGATCGACGACGGCGACTCATATCAGCCGACAGCCTATGTTCGTGTGGATGAGTTGCTGAACTGGATGCCTGCTACGGGGTTGGGGCAGAACAGCTATCGCGGTGGGATGACTCTGTTGCTGTCGCCGACCGCGACTGATGTTGAGCAGACGATTCGCGCCCGTCTGACTGCGGCGGGAGTAGATGCTCGCAGCATCCATACTCAGACGATCAACTCGCATGAGGATGTCGAATCGCAGCTGGCCCTGATGCGGCTGATATTCCTGGGGATGGCCGGGTTGGTGCTTTTGATCGGGACCGCGGGGATTCTCAACGTTGGGCTTGCGACCGTTGGTGAGCGCATCGAGGAGTTCGCCCTCCGCCGGGCTGTTGGGACTCCTCGGGTTCTGCTGGCGGGCATCGTCCTGGCGGAGACCCTGTTGACTGGTCTCATGACCGCCGCTGCCGCCATCGGCGTGGGAGCCCTCGGACTCCGCTTCGGGGCTTCTTTGTTCGCTGGGCGGTTCCCCTCTTTGCGGACTATCGACTTTCCTTGGCAGGCTGGGGTGGCCGGCGTGATCGCTGGGCTCGTTGCCGGGCTGTTGGGTGGGCTGATTCCTGCGATCCGGGCTGCGCGGATTCCTATCGCGACCGTTATGCGCGCCTAGGCGCGGGGCCTTAGGTCGACGTGGGGCACGCGCAGTTCGCTTGTCGGGGCGGCTTGGGCTTCCAGGGCGCCTGTTGGTCAGGCAGGAAGCACCTGGCATCCGCTGGTCGTCGTGTGACTGTTCGCCCTTCGTGGCATCGAACCCGCCAACAGCATCAGCTTAATGGCGTCGCCTACTGAGCCTCGCGCTTGTGTCTGGGTCGCTCAGTCTGACTTGTTCTGCTCTGCGAGGTAACGTTCCAGCTCCGCGCCCAGCTCGTCGGCGGAGGGGATGCTGTCGGGGTCCATGAGGAGGTTCTTTTCTTTGTCCTTGGCGTCTATGAAAGCGTCGTACTGGCGCTCGAGGGAGGCCACGATCTCGGCTACCTGGTCGGACTCGCTGACTTGGCGCTGGATTTCGGCGTCGGCGCGGCGCGAGGCTTCCGTGAGGGTGGTGGCGGGGAGGACCAGGTTTGTGGCTTTGGTGATCGCGTCGAGGAGGACCAGGGCGGCGGCTGGGTAGGTCGACTGCGTCAGGTAGTGGGGGACGTGGGCGGCGAAGCCCATGGCGTCGTGGCGGGCTTGGCCGAGGCGGTATTCGAGCAGTCCGGACACGTTGCCGGGGACTTGGACTCGGTTGAAGAAGGTTTCGTAGCCCGAGACGAGGTCTGTGCGGGTCGCGTGGGCCGTCACCCCGAGGGGGCGGGTGTGGGGGATGCCCATCGGGATGCCGTGGAAGCCCACCGTGAGGCGGACGCCCCAGCGGTCGATCAGCTGGCGCACCGCGTCGGTGAACGCCTCCCAGCGGAAGTCCGGTTCGGGGCCCGTGAGCAGGAGGAAGGGGGTGTCCGTCGCGTCGTGCATCAGGTGCACGGCCAGCTCGGGGGCCTGGTAGTCCTCCCAGTGGTCCGACGCGAAGGTCATCATCGGGCGCCGCGAGCGGTAGTCCAGGAGGGTGTCCAGGTCGAACCGCGCGACGACCCGGTGGGTGTGCGCGGACAGCAGCTCCCCGACCAGGGTCGCGCCCGCCGAACCCGCGTCCATGAAGCCGTCGAGGTGGTGCAGCAGGACGGCTCCCGTCAGGTCGGGCACATCCGAGTCGACCTCGTACAAGTTCTCCGGCTCCAGCACCACGGGCCTCCAAGCACGCCGCGTTCACTTCACGTCAACTATTACAACGCGCGGTTCACCCATATCCATTCCGGCTCGCGGGAAACAGGGGATCGCTAGGGGTGATCAATCTCACCGGTGAAACTCCAGCGCCCGGCGGGCGCCAGGTGGACCTGGAAACCGGGCTCGGCGCGCAGGAAACGCGTGCCACTTGGCGCGCTGGCCACGCCCGGCACGGAGACCTCCGCGGTCGAGCCGACGGGCACCTGCACGGTGAGGTGGAACGTGCGGCCGACGACGTTCCACGCCACGGACGCGTCCCCGCGCACGGTCCGGATCGACGCCTGCGCCCAGCTCACGCCCACCCGCGCGTCCGGCCGGACGGTGAACCGCTGGTACCCGGCGTCCCCCGGGCGCAGTCCAGCAACGTTCTCGTACAGCCATTGCACGACCGTTCCCTGGAAGTAATGGTCCCGTGAACGCGAGGTCGCCGGCCACATCTCCCACATGGTGTCGGCGCCCTGGTCGAACCAGTACCCCCAGCTGGGGTAGGTCCGCTGGGTCGCGATGGCGTAGGCGACATCCGCGTGGCCGTGGGCGGCGAGCACCGGCAGCAGGACGCTCGTGCCCAGCGCGCCGGTGTTCAGGTGGTTGCCGCGCGCCCGGATGTCCCCCACCAGGTGCGTCACCACGGAATCCACCGAACCCGGTGGGACAAGGCCGAACATCAACGGGATCGCGTTGGAGGTCTGCCGGTAGTCCGGGTCCTTCGCGGTCCGATAGCGGCCATCCTGCAGAAAAGTCGCGTTCAACGCGTCCTTGCAGGCTTGGGCGACTCCGCGATACCGGGTGGCGACATCGTTGTGCCCCAGCATCTCCCCCAGCTCGGCGGTACTGATCAAGGACCGGTGCAGGTAAGCCGTCGCAGTCAGACGCGTGTCCTCGGGCGGGTTTCCGCCGTAGCCGGGCGGCAGGTAATCGCCCAAAGCCGTGATCGCCAGGTTGTTCTGCAGACGCGCGATCTCCCAGTCGAGATACCTGGTCAGTGGGCCCCAATGCTCGGCGACCACGGCGGCGTCACCGTAGATCCGGTACATCTGCCTGAGCAGGAACGGATACACCGTCGTCCACTCTGGCGACGGCCCCAGATCACCATATCCCCAGCCACCGCTCGGCACGATCACCGGCAGCTGCCCGGCGTCGGTCTGGCTGTCCTTCAAGTCCCGCAACCACTTGGTCAGGAACCGTGGCACACCATAGGCGAACATCATCGTCGGCGCACCAAGTTGCGCGTCGCCGGTCCAGCCGTTCTTCTCGTACATCGGGGTATCGGTGGGAATGCCGTGCATGTTGTTCTGCAGGGTCCGGCGCATCGCCCGGTCGAGTTGTTCGAAGAACGGCTCGGAACACCGGAAAGTCCCGGTCTCCGGCACTTTCGTGTGCACAACGCGGCCTTCGACGAGACCCGGCTTGGCCCCGGTGATCTGGACATACCGGAAACCCTTGTAGGAGAACCGCGGCTCCCAAGTTTCCGAACCCGTCCCCGCGCAGATGTATTCGTCGGTCTGGTGCCGCCCGGGCACGAGGTTGTTCTCCCACACGACCGTTCCGTCGGCGTTCAGCTTCTCCCCGTGCTGCAGGCGGACAACGGTTCCCGAGGGCGCGGTCACCGTGAGCCGGGTCCAGCCTGCCATCGTGCGACCCATGTCCGCGATCCACAGGCCCGGCTTGAGCTCCGTGACCGTTGCCGTGACCGTTTCAACAACCTCGATCGGCTCGTGCTGCTGCGCCACGAGCGTCCCCTGTGGACTGTCGACGATCTGGACGGGCCGCCACGCGAGAGTCTTTCGAGCGTCGTAGGTTTCTCCCGCGTACTGGGAGTTGGTAATGGTGCGGCTGTCGGCGATCTGCCAGTCCGAGCCGGTGGCGATGGTCGCGTGCGTGCCGTCGGTGTAGTCGATCTCCAGTTGTGCCAGCAGTTTCGGCTCACCGCGCCAGCTCGGCCGGTGCCAGTTCCAGACGTTGGGCGTGGTCATCGCGTAGAACCCACGGCCCAGTGTCACTTCGATGGCGTTCCCGCCGGACGTCAAAAGCGTTGTAACGTCGTGGGTCGCGTAAAGAACGGTCTTGTTGTAGTTGGTGTAGCCAGGGTCAAGGACCTGGGCGCCCACGCGCTTTCCGTTGATGACGGCCTCGTAGTAGGCCAAGCCGCTGATGTACAACCGAGCGGACGAAACCGTCTTGCCCACAGCGAACTCCTTGCGCAACACCGGAGCCGGAGCCTCCGGTGCGCGCACGGACACGTTCGCGCCCCACAATCCTTGGCCGTAAGGCGCGAGCACGGCGACCGGAGACCAGGCGCTGTCGTCGAACCCCGGCTGCTGCCACCCGCTTTGCTCGGTGTCCGTGACCTTCCAGCGAGCGTCGGTCACGAGCACGTTCTGCCCGTTGACAATCACCCGCACCAACAGCCCGGCCGGGTTGCCGGACCCGCTCGACCCGCGGTTGGTGGCGACGGCCGCGAGCACGATCCGGCCCTGCACCGGGACTTCCGCCAGCAACCCGGTGCGCCAGCTATCGGTGGCCTCCGGCGCGTTCAGGACCTGTTGCCCATCAACGTAAAGCGTGAAGTCGTCGTCCGCGGTGGCGACGATCGTGGCCGTGCCGGCCGGAACGTCGCCGGCGGCACGGAACCAGCGCGGACCGATGGGCGCGGTCGACGTCGTGGCGCCCGGCGACCAGATCCAGGAGGCGCCGTCCAACCCGGGCGGGGCCGCCGGTGCGGCGGAACCGATCCAGCACGCCTGCCACGGCGTGCCCAGGAACCCGGTCTCCCACCAGCTCAGCGAGCTCCAGTCCGACGCCCGGTCGCGCGGATCCCACACCCGCACCTGCCACGAGTACCGGGTGTGCGGCCGCAACGGCGGTCCGGCATAAGGGACATTGACCGACTGGTCGCAGCAAACCTTGCCAGAGTCCCAGACCCCGTTCACCCGAACCTGATAGGCCGTCTGCCGCAGGCCGTTCGCCTCCGCACCGAGCACCCACGACAACCGGGGCACCGCAACATCGGTCCCCAGCAACGTATCCGCGTACTCGACGGCCACCCGGTCAACGGACAACGCCCCCACGACCCGGTCCATGCTGCGCCCGAATGCCAGCCCACCAGTCGACACTGCAGCCCCCCGCAGGAAAACGCGCCTGTTCACACCCTCGCCCATCGTTCCACTCCTCACTGAAAAGTCGACTCAGAGTTGAAACGTTTCAATAGCGCCGGGTCCATCGTACGGTCGAACCACTGAACGGCACAAGAAACGGGCGGGCCGCAGTGAGACAGGGTTTTGTCAATGGTGCCAACGCGATCCAATGAAAGGCGCCGGGCCGGTAGTCCACATCGTGGAACGACGTGCTGCGATGCGACACCCTGGAAAGCCAGGTGTCAACAGATGCGTGGGATTTCCCACGTGACATCAGGTATAACCGTGTGTTCACATTACTGTCATGAGAACGCCGGGATGACCTCCCGGCCTTCCCTGCGCTGACTGGCGTCCCGTCATCCGGGATACAGCACCACCACCATCTCGCACAACGACGTGCGGCACCAGCCCCATTCATATTCTGGGAGGGCCGCTGCTGTGACCCGTTCCAAGACCGAGGGCCTGTACGACGAGCAGTACGGGCACGACGCCTGCGGGGTGTCGTTCGTCGCCGATCTCGCCGGCCGCAGAAGTCACGACATCGTCGCGAAAGCGCTCACCGCGCTGCGGAATCTCGAGCACCGGGGCGCCAGGGGCGCGGAACCCGACACCGGCGACGGCGCCGGGCTGCTGATCCAGGTGCCGCACGAGTTCTTCGCCGGAGTCGTGGACTTCCCGCTCCCCCAGGCGGGTGAGTACATCGTCGGGATCGCTTTCCTGCCGGTGGACGCCGAAGCCCGCGCCGAGGCGGTCGCCAGAGCCGAGGCCATCGCGGCCGAGGAGGGCGCCCGGGTCCTGGGCTGGCGTGATCTCCCGGTGGACGCCCAGCACGTCGGTCCCACCGCGGCGACCGCGATGCCGGTCTTCCAGCAGCTGTTCCTCACCGCCGACAACGGGCTCACCGGGCTTGCGTTGGAGCGCTTGGCGTTCTGCGTCCGCAAGCGGGTCGAGCACGCAACGGACATCTACTTCCCCAGCCTGTCCTCGCGAACGATCGTTTACAAGGGCATGCTGACCGAGACCCAGGTCGACCGGTTCTTCCCCGACCTCACCGACGAGCGGGTGGCCTCCGCGATCGGCCTGGTGCACTCCCGGTTCTCCACCAACACCTTCCCCTCCTGGCCGCTGGCGCACCCGTACCGGTACGTCGCCCACAACGGCGAGATCAACACGTTGCGTGGCAACCGCAACTGGATGGACGCACGCGAGTCGATGCTCGTAAGTGACGTCATTCCTGGGGATCTGCAGCGGATCCTGCCGGTGATCACCCGTGGTGCCAGTGACTCCGCGTCGTTCGACGAGGTGCTCGAGCTGCTCCACCTGGGCGGCCGCAGCCTGCCGCACGCGGTGCTGATGATGATCCCGGAGGCATGGGAGAACCACGAGGAGATGGACCCGGCCCGCCGGGCCTTCTACGAGTACCACTCCACCCTGATGGAGCCGTGGGACGGGCCCGCGCTGGTCGCGTTCACCGACGGCTCGCTGATCGGTGCCGTGCTGGACCGCAACGGCCTGCGCCCGGCCCGCTACTGGGTCACCGAGGACGGTCTGGTCGTGCTGGGCAGCGAGGCCGGCCTGCTCGAGCTGGAGCCCTCCTCGGTGGTCCGCAAGGGCCGCCTGGAGCCCGGCCGGATGTTCCTTGTGGACACCGTGTCGCACCGGATCATCGACGACGACGAGATCAAGAACGAGCTCGCCGCCGAGCACCCGTACGACGAATGGCTGCACGCCGGCATCATCCGGCTCGACGAGCTGCCGCCGCGCGAGCGTGAGGTACCGACGCACGCCTCGCTGGTCCGCCGCCAGCAGGCGTTCGGGTACACCGAGGAGGAGCTGAACGTCCTCCTGCGCCCGATGGCGGCCACCGGCGGCGAACCGATCGGCTCGATGGGCAACGACTCGCCGCTGGCGCCGTTGTCCGAGCGGCCACGGCAGCTGTTCGACTACTTCACCCAGCTGTTCGCTCAGGTGACCAACCCGCCGCTGGACTCCATCCGCGAGGAACTGATCACCTCGCTGCACACGTCCGTCGGCTCGGAACCCAACCTGCTGTCCACGATCCCGGGCGCCTGCCGGCGGATCACGTTGTCGTTCCCGGTGTTGGACAACGACGACCTCGCCAAGATCGTGCACATCAACGACGACGGCGACATGCCCGGCTTCCGGACGTTCACGGCACGCGGAACGTACGAGGTGAACGGTGGCGGGGCGGCGTTGCGGCGCAGGCTGGACGAGATCCGTGCCGAGGTGTCCGACGCCATCGAGCAGGGCGCGCGGCTGATCGTGCTGTCCGACCGAGGTGTGGACGACGGCCACGCGCCGATCCCGTCGCTGTTGCTGACCGGAGCGGTGCACCACCACCTGATCCGCGAGAAGACCCGTACCCGGGTCGGGTTGCTCGTGGAGGCCGGGGATGCCCGCGAGGTGCACCACATCGCGCTGCTGATCGGGTACGGCGCCGCCGCGGTGAACCCGTACCTGGCCATGGCGAGCGTCGAGGAGATGGTGCTGCCGGAGCTGTCCGGCACGGCCACCCGCAACCTGATCAAGGCGCTGGGCAAGGGTGTCCGCAAGACCATGTCCAAGATGGGCGTGTCCACAGTGGCCTCCTACACCGGCGCGCAGATCTTCGAAGCGATCGGCCTGGGCGACGAGGTCATCGACAGCTGTTTCACCGGAACCACCTCCCGCCTCGGCGGGGTCGGGTTCGACGTGCTGGCCGAGGAAGTGGCCCAGCGGCACCGCAAGGCCTTCCCGCCGGACGGGGTCCGCGCCAGCCATCGCGAGCTGGACACCGGCGGCGACTACCAGTGGCGCCGCGAGGGCGAGGCGCACCTGTTCAACCCGCAGACGGTGTTCAAGCTCCAGCACTCCACCCGCTCTGGGCGCTACGAGATCTTCAAGGAGTACACCAAGGCGGTCGACGACCAGTCCAAGCGGCTGATGACGCTGCGCGGCCTGTTCGACTTCAAGGAGCGCACCCCCGTTCCCATCGAGGAGGTCGAGCCGGTCAGCGACATCGTCAAGCGGTTCGCCACCGGTGCCATCTCCTACGGCTCGATCTCCAAGGAGATGCACGAGGTCCTGGCGATCGCGATGAACCGGCTCGGCGGCAAGTCGAACACCGGCGAGGGCGGCGAGGACCCGGACCGTTACACCCAGGACGCCAACGGCGACCTGCGCCGCTCGGCGATCAAGCAGGTCGCGAGTGGACGGTTCGGCGTGACCAGCGAGTACCTGGTGAACGCGGACGACCTGCAGATCAAGATGGCCCAGGGCGCCAAGCCCGGCGAGGGCGGCCAGCTGCCCGGCGCCAAGGTGTACCCGTGGATCGCCCGCACGCGGCACTCCACGCCCGGGGTGGGGCTCATTTCTCCGCCGCCGCACCACGACATCTACTCCATCGAGGACCTCGCCCAGCTGATCCACGACCTGAAGAACGCCAACCCCAAGGCGCGGATCCACGTCAAGCTGGTGTCCGAAGTGGGCGTTGGCACGGTCGCGGCCGGTGTGTCCAAAGCCCATGCCGACGTCGTGCTGATCTCCGGGCATGACGGCGGAACCGGCGCCTCTCCCCTGTCGTCCATCAAGCACGCCGGTGGACCGTGGGAGCTTGGTCTCGCCGAGACGCAGCAGACGTTGCTGGCCAACAGGTTGCGTGACCGGATCGTGGTCCAGACCGACGGGCAGCTCAAGACCGGCCGGGACGTGATCATCGCCGCGCTGCTGGGCGCGGAGGAGTTCGGCTTCGCCACCGCACCGCTGGTGGTGTCCGGCTGCATCATGATGCGGGTCTGCCACCTGGACACCTGCCCAGTGGGCGTGGCCACGCAGAACCCGGTGCTGCGCGAGAAGTTCACCGGCAAGGCCGAGTACGTGGTGAACTTCATGGAGTTCGTCGCCCAGGAGGTCCGGGAGTACCTGGCACAGCTGGGTTTCCGGTCGCTGGCCGAGGCCATCGGACACGCCGAGCTGCTGGACACCCGCAAGGCCGTGGACCACTGGAAGGCGGCCGGGCTGGACCTCTCGCCGATCTTCCACGTCCCCGAGCTGCCGCCGCGCGCGTCCCGCCACCAGACCACCTCGCAGGACCACGGTCTGCACAAGGCGTTGGACAACACGCTGATCCAGCTCGCCGAGGGCGCACTGTCCTCAGGGGACCGAGTGCGGCTGGAACTGCCGGTGCGCAACGTGAACCGGACGGTCGGCACCATGCTCGGCTCCGAGGTCACCCGGCTGTGGGGCGGCGCGGGCCTGCCGGACGACACGATCGACATCACGTTCACCGGCAGCGCCGGGCAGTCGTTCGGCGCGTTCATCCCGTCGGGCGTGACCTTGCGGCTGATCGGCGACGCGAACGACTATGTCGCGAAAGGACTGTCCGGCGGCCGGATCACCGTGCGGCCCGACCCGTCGGCGCCGTTCGCGGCCGAGGAGAACATCATCGCCGGCAACGTGATCTGCTACGGCGCCACCTCGGGCGAGATCTTCATCCGGGGCAAGGTCGGCGAGCGGTTCTGCGTCCGCAACTCCGGCGCGCTGGCGGTCGTCGAGGGCGTGGGCGACCACGGCTGCGAGTACATGACCGGCGGCCGGGTCGTGGTGCTGGGCAAGACCGGCCGCAACTTCGCGGCCGGGATGTCCGGTGGCGCGGCGTATGTGCTGGACCTCGCCGAGCTGCGGGTGAACCGGGAGATGGTCGACCTCGACCCGCTGGACGAGTCCGACCGGGTGTTCCTGCGTGAGGTCGTGGAACGCCACCTGGCCGAGACGGACTCCGCGGTGGCGCGAGATCTGTTGCTGGACTGGGATCCGGCACGGTTCACGAAGGTGATGCCGAAGGACTACAAGCGGGTGCTGGCCGCGCGGGCCAGCGCCGAGCGGGACGGGCGGGACGTGAACGAGGCGATCATGGAGGCGGCACATGGCTGACCCCAAGGGTTTTCTCACCACGCCACGCGAGAACGCGAGCACCCGGCCGGTGTTCCTGCGGCTGCAGGACTGGCGTGAGGTCTACGAGGACTTCGCGACCGAACGCACCCAGCGGCAGGCCGGCCGGTGCATGGACTGCGGCATCCCGTTCTGCCACCAGGGCTGTCCCTTGGGGAACCTGATCCCCGAGTGGAACAACCTGGTCTGGCGCAAGGACTGGCAGCAGGCGGCCGAACGGCTGCACGCCACCAACAACTTCCCCGAGTTCACCGGGACCCTGTGCCCGGCGCCGTGCGAGACCGCTTGCGTGGTGGGGATCAACGGCGATCCCGTCACGATCAAGCGGGTCGAGATCTCGATCATCGACCGTGCCTGGGACGAGGGCTGGGTCACCGCCCAGCCGCCCGTCGCCAAGTCGGGCAAGTCGGTGGCCGTGGTCGGGTCGGGCCCGGCCGGGTTGGCCGCAGCGCAGCAGCTGACCCGCGCCGGGCACGATGTCACGGTGTTCGAGCGGGCCGACGCGATCGGCGGCCTGCTGCGGTACGGGATTCCCGAGTTCAAGATGGAGAAGTGGCGCCTGGACCGGCGGCTGGACCAGATGCGCGCCGAGGGGACACAGTTCCGCACGAGCGTGAACGTCGGCGTGGACATCACGGTCGAGGAGCTCAAGTCCACTTTCGACGCCGTGGTGCTGGCCGGCGGCGCGACGGCGGCGCGTGACCTCCCGATCCCCGGGCGCTCGCTCAAAGGCGTCTACCAGGCCATGGAGTACCTGCCGCCGGCCAACCGGGTCGCGCGCGGGGACCTGCGGACCTCGCCGATCAGCGCCGAGGGCAAGCACGTCGTGGTGATCGGCGGCGGTGACACCGGGGCGGACTGCGTCGGCACCGCACACCGCCAGGGCGCGGCTTCGGTGACACAGCTGGAGATCATGCCGCGGCCGCCGGAGATCCGGTCACCGCACCACCCGTGGCCGACCTACCCGATGATCTACCGGGTGTCCTCGGCGCACGAGGAGGGCGGCGAGCGGATCTACTCGGTGTCCACCGTGGAGTTCATCGGCGACGACGACGGCAACCTGCGAGCGTTGCAGCTGGTCGACGTCAAGATGGAAGACGGGCGGTTCACGCCGGTGGACGGCACCGAACGGGAGATCCCGGCGCAGCTGGTCACCCTCGCGATGGGCTTCCTCGGCCCGCAGCACGAGGGCCTGCTCGATGATCTTGGGGTCGGCTATGACCCCAGAGGCAATGTCGCCCGCGACGAATCCTTCGCCACCAACGTCGATGGCGTGTTCGTCGCGGGCGACATGGGCCGCGGCCAGTCGCTGATCGTGTGGGCCATCGCGGAGGGCCGCAGCGCCGCGGCCGGCGTCGATGCCTACCTGTCCGGCCGCACCGTGCTGCCCGCTCCCATCGCCCCCACGGACCGCCCCATCGCCTAGTGGGGCTGGGCTGACTTCGCCCAGAACTCGTGGAGGCCGGCGCCGGTCACCGATGTCGCCTCCGCTGATGGGTTGAGGACCGCGCAGGCCGTGCCCGCGTCTGTCTCGTAGTAGACGCCGGGCACGGTCTGTCCGGGAAGGTCGACCGGGGTGAAGGTGATGTCCTTCCAGCGCCCGGAACGGCCGTTCCCGGTCCAGGTACCGGACTTCTGGCTCTTGAAGTCGATGTCCTCGACTGCCTTGTTACACGACGTCCTGCTGTCACCGGACATGAACTCGATGATGAGTTCCTTGTTGCCGTTGACCATCGTGCACTGGACCTGGGTGCGGGAGCTGTACTTGTCGGTGAGCGAGCCCTTCGCGTTCACGCATCGGTCCGCGTTGTCGATCGCGGGCACAGCAAGCCGCAGCAGTTCCTCGTCCGCCCCGAAAAGCTTGCGGCGGTCGGCGGCCGCGCTGTCCGGCGCGGCGGGAACCGCCGTCGTCGAACCGTTGCCGGTCGGCGTTTCCCCACCGGACTGCGCTGTCAGGACAACGACCAACGTTGCCACGGCCACGACCACCAGGCCGATGACCGCGACGGGCAGCCAGTTCTTCTTCGGTGCGACTGGTGGTACTGGCGGTGGGGGCGGCGGCTGGATGGGTTGCGGCGGTGTCCACGGCCTGCGCTGGACGACCGTGGTCTCTTGGGACGGCGGCGGCTGGCGGGCCTCGGCCAGCGCTCCCAAAGCGACAGTGCACTCTGGCGACTCGAGCACGATCGGTTGCAGGCCAGTCCGTTCGGTGACGAGTGAGGCCAGCAACGGGACCCGGGTGCAGCCACCGACCAGGAACACGCCCGCGAGCGGACCCGGCCGGGCGCGGCCAAGGACCTCGCTCAGCACGTCCACGACCTTGGTGAGCAAGGGACGCACCAAGGTCTCGAACTCACCGCGGGTCAAATGCGCGTCCGGCAAGGGCGGGGGCATCGGGATGTCGGTATGCGCGTACCGGGACAACGCTTCCTTCGCCGCGCGGACGTCCTCGGCGAGGGTACGCGCGACCCGGCGGGCGGCCGGTGTGGCCGGACGCTCCAGCTCGGTCCACAGTGGATCGCCGGTGCGCAGGTGCCGGAGCAGCTCGAAGTCCAGGTCGCGGCCGCCGATGTCGGTCCCGCCGTCGGCCAGCACCTCCCACCCGCCCGGGCCCTGTTTCACCACGGCGACATCGGTCGTGCCGCCGCCGACGTCCAGCACTGCCAACGCCTGCCCGGGCTGCAGCCGCACATCCGGCAGCGTGACAAACCTTCCCGCGGCGGCCACCGGCTCAGGCATCAGACGAACCGGACATCGCACTCCCGCCAGCCGCGTGGCCTCCATCAGCACATCGCGGCGGCTCTTGCCCCAGGCCGCGGGATGGGTGAGCACGAACTGATCCGGTTCACCACCTTCCCGGCGCGCCTCGGCCAGAACCTGACCGAGCAACGCCGCCAACAGGTTGACGACTGGCACGGCCTGGTTGCCCAGCAGCACCTGGCCTTCGCCGACGCGCAGCTTGGGCGTCGGCTCGAAGCGGGCGGCATCCAGCCTGGCCTGGCGTTCGGCGTCCCGGCCGACGACGAGCTGGCCGTTGCGGTCCAGCCACACCGCCGAGGACAACGTCTGTTCGCCCGACAACCGCAGCAACCGCGGTTCGCTCGAGCCGATCCGTAACGCTGCCACGGTATTCGAGGTGCCGAGGTCTACAGCCAGGGTCCGCACCGCGGCAGCCTAACCGAGCCTCCACCGGATGGAGGACAATCGGGGGATGGACGCGACCCGGCCCGCCCAGGTGATCAGCGCTTACGAGGACTTCTTCGCGGATCTGCGGCCCGCGCTGGACCCGGTTGGCCTGTTCCGGACAGTCGCATCGACCGTTCCCGCCTACCAGCGGTTCCTGGCCGATCACGCGATCGACCCCGCCGATGTGCGGACACAGGCCGATTTCGAGCGCCTGCCACTCACCACAAAGGACAACTACCAGCGGAAATACCCGCTGGCGCAGATGTGCCGGGATGGGCGGCTGGATGGTTGCGACATGATCGCGGTGTCGTCCGGGTCGTCCGGGACGCCGACCATCTGGCCGCGGTTCGTCACCGACGAGCTGCACATCGCTGCCCGGTTCGAGCAGGTGTTCCGGGACGGGTTCCAGTCGCAGGAGGTCAGCACGCTGGCCGTGGTCTGCTTCCCGCTCGGGACCTGGGTGGGCGGCCTGTTCACGATGGCGTGTGTCCGCCACCTCGCCACCAAGGGCTACCGGATCACGGTTGTGGCGCCCGGCAACAACAAGGCCGAGATCCTGCGCGTCCTGCCCGAGCTGGCCCCGCATTTCGACCAGGTCGTGCTGCTGGGCTACCCGCCGTTCCTCAAGGACGTGGTGGACTCGGGCATCGGGTCATACCCGGTCAAGATGGTCTTCGCGGGCGAGGTGTTCAGCGAGGAGTGGCGCACCCTCGTGGCCTCGCGTGCGGGGGTCGCGGATCCGGTGCGGGACATGGCATCGCTCTACGGCACGGCCGACGCGGGCGTGCTGGGCAACGAAACGCCGATGTCGGTGTCGATCCGGCGGTTCCTGGCCACCCGGCCCGAGCTGGCGCGGGAGCTGTTCGGTGACTCGCGGTTGCCGACGCTGGTCCAGTACGACCCGGCGAGCCGGTTCTTCGAGGCCAAGGACGGGACGCTGTTGTTCTCCGGGGACAACGGTGTTCCGCTGGTCCGCTACCACATCGCCGACGAGGGCGGCCTGATCCCGCACCAGGACATGCTGGAGTTCTGCGAGCGCAACGGGTTCACGCCGCTGGACGGGCCGCGGCTGCCGTTCGTGTTCGTGTTCGGGCGGTCGCTGTTCACCGTGTCGTTCTTCGGCGCGAACATCTACCCGGAGAACGTCACGGTCGGCCTGGAACAACCGGAGATCAGCGGCTGGGTCACCGGCAAGTTCGTGCTGGAGACCTATGAGGACAGTGACCGCGACCGGCGCCTGCGGGTCACCGTCGAGCAGGCCGCCGAGGATGCGGACGCCGCCACCATCGCCGAGTCGATCCGCGCCCAGCTGCTCCGGCTCAACAGCGAGTTCGCGCACTACGTCCCCGCGGAACGCCAGCTCCCCGAAGTCGTGCTCCGCCCGGCAGGCGACCCGGAGTACTTCCCGGTGGGCGTCAAACACCGTTACACCAGGCCATCCTGACGATCATCCGGTGCCGCAGCGGACTTCGAGCCATTCGTCACTGAGGCTGGCGCTGACCTGGTCGAGTTCGGCGAGCAACCCGGGCAGCCGTTGCTCGCGGTCGGGTGCGTTCACGTATTCCAGCACGGCGCGGTAGAAGGCGGTCCGGACGGTCGCGGGCATCAAGTCGGACGCGTCGAAGCACAACGTGTCCGACGCCGTGAGCGTGCCCGCGATCCGCTTGCTCACGTCGTTCGGGTAGACCGCCGGCTCGACCTTGCGGTTCACCGAGAACGCACCGCCGCGGCCGGGCCAGATGCGTTGCGCCTCCGGGCCGGCCAGGAAGCTGATCAGCTTGCGGGCCGGCTCGGTGTCGTTGAACATCGCCGCCATGTCCGCCGACACCTCCCAGGACTTGGTCGTTGAGCCCAACCCCGGGAACGCGGTGAAGTCAAAGTCTTTGCCAGGCAACGGTTTCTCGTCATACCCCTGGTACACACCGGCGATGAACGACGGCTGGTGGTCGAGCCCGCACCCCGGGGTGCCCGCGAACAGCGGCCGCCCGGCGTCCCCGAAATCGGTCAGCAGCACCGATCGCGGGTTCGACTTGGCCAGCACCTCGCCCCACGTCGACCAAGCGCGACGGACGATGTCGTTGTTCCACACCGGCGGCACGGCGAGGGTCGACGGCGCCTGCGGCTGACCGGACGCCCATTTCCGGTACGCTTCCGGGCCGGCCTGGTGCAGCAGGATGTCCTCGATCCAGTCGGTGCCCGGCCAGCCGGAGTCTGGGGTGCCGCCGAGGCCGCCGCACCACGTGTACCCGGTGAGGCCGAAACCGTCCGGCGGTCTGGGCGTGCGGCTCGGGTTGAACCAGACCAGGCTCTTCAGGTCGGCCTTGATCGCGACGCCGTACCGCTTGTCCCGCCCCACTTTCTCCAGTTCCTGCCACTGCTTGCTGTACTGGTCCTCGGGTTGCGCCACGATGGTGTCGAGCGGTTTGACGTACTGCTGACGTGCCAACGAGGCCAGCTCGCCCGGGCTGGACAGCACCGCGATGTCCGGCGGCGTGCCCTTCAGCACCTCCGACTGCAGCACCTGGGTCAGCGCGCGCGTGCCGACATAGTTGACCTTGATGTTCTCCTTGCTCTCGAACGCGTCCAGCACCTCACGGAACCGGTCGCCCTCGCCGGTCCCGTCCTTGTTCTGCAGCCAGGACGCGAGAACGGTGACCGTGCCGGACGACCCGGTGGCCGAACAGGCCGGGACCACCAGCACAACGGCGAGCAGCAAGGGCAGGAATCTCATCGTGCCTCAAACCTGTATTCCAGGATCCGCCGCCAGAACCCGGCCACCACCAGCGCGATCAGCGCCAGCCCGGCGAGCACGAGCACCAGGTCGAGACCGGCCACCCCGGCGTCGGCGATCCTTTGGTTGGCTTGCTTGGTCTTGGTCCCGATGTCGGGATCGTTCAACGCCGGCTGCCGCCCCGACCAGGGTGGCGCAGCGGTCCCGCCGAACCGCGCGACCGTCTCACCGCAACCGTCGCGGCAGACCGGGACCATGATCGAGTTCAGCTGCTGCTGACCGGCGCCGACCGTGTCGGCGGTTCGCGACTGCCATACGTCGACGACGTCACGTAGTTCGCCGGTGGCCGAGCTCAGCTGTCCTTGCGCCACAACGGTGACCACCGGGAACACGGCGAACCCCACCAGCAGGACCGTTGCCGCGCCGAGGTAGATGTTCACCGAGCGACGGAACCGCCACCGCAGGAACACCTGCACCAGCACGAGCATCGCGGCGAGCGCCAGGAAGGACAGCCCCAGCAGGACAGTCCGCACGATCCCGGTGAACCCGCTGGGCAGCTGGTCGTCCATGGCCTCCTGCTGGGTCTTCAGCAGGAGGTCCATCTGGGCGAGGACCCCGGTGTCCGTTGTGTTCAACAAACGGGACGCGTACCAGATGTCCACTGTGGCCAGTACGTCGGAACCCTCGCGGCGATGCATGTCGGCCTGTTCGATCCACCCGGTGTAGGCCACCAGCAGGCCTTCGACGAGCTGGATCTGCTGGCTGCCCGCGTCACCGGCCAGGTTGTCCTCGGCCACCTGGGCGAGGCTCTGGCTGACCACCGCGATCTGGTTCTGGTACTGGTCACCCGGCCACCCGGACAGCTCCTGCGCCGGGGTACCGGTCTGGTCCCGCACCGGGAAACTGTGCAGCGCCAGGTAGTCGGCCTTGGCCAGGGCCGATTTCGCCGCGGCCGCGGCGAGTTGGGCCGGTGCGGCCTTGGTGCGGACCGTGTCGATGGTCCGGTGCACATCCTCGTAGAACCACCAGGACAGCCCGACGAGCACCACCGAGACCGCCAGCAGGCCCACGACCCACCGCTGCAGCCGCCGCTTGGTCGTGCTCCGGGGCGTGACCTTGACCCGCTCGGCCGTGACCGTCATTCGTCGTCCTCGAACGAGGTTCCGCAGCCTTGGCAGAAGTTGTCCGTGGCGGGCGAGATCCGGTCACAGTTGGGGCACTTGCGGTCCGGCCCGGATGGCGCATCCGGTGCCGCGGCGCCGTCCTCGTCCTCCGGGCCGAGGGTGGAGAACACCGAGCTCATCGCGGCCCGCATCAGGTCCTCCGGCCGCAGGTCCGGCTTGACATGCGCGGTGCCGTCCGGGTCCTCGTCGATCAGCCTGCGCATGCGTTCGGCGATCTTGTCGTTGTGCAGGTCCAGAGCGAGCTTGAGGGCCTGGCCCCAGCGCTGGGCCGCCAGGTCCAGGTTCCCGGCGTCGTACGCCTCGCACCCGGCCATCACGGTCTCGCCCAGCTCGGTCTGCCCCAGCGCCCGCGCGACCGCGCTGTTGATCACGCTGGACTTGGTCAGGTCGCCGGTCCAGTGCACCCGGATCGCCACCGGTGGGGCGTCCGCGCCGATGTCCTCGCCGTCCCGGACCGCGGCCAGCGAGACCCGGGCGGCCAGGATGTCCTCGTCCGCCGGCATGTCCCCGCGCGCCACCTGCAGGCAGATGTGGAACTCGCGGCGCTCATCGCCCCAGGACCCGGTGGAGTACACGGTTGTGGCGTTGTCCATGGGGGTGCCGAACTCGGTCAGGTCGGCCTCCACCGGGAAGGTCTGCTTGACGAACCGGACCCGCGCGTACGGCGGGGTCATGATCTGCAGCCGCAGGTCCGGCACGACCTTGCTCATCGCCGAGTGCATCATCTCGGCGAAGTCGGCAACCAGGTCGCCGTGCTCACGGATGCCGTCCGCCGAGCCGTGCAGCACGGACACGATCCGCAGCAGCTCCTCCGGCGACCAGTTGTCGCCGATTCCCCTCGCGTCGCAGACGAACTCGCCCTCGCACCTGGCGAGCACCCGCTCCAGCTCGGCCCGGGTCTCGGTCTCGTTGCGGCCGTCGCTGAGCAGCATCACGTGCCGCACCGCGGCCGGGTGGGCGGCCAGCAAGGACCGGGCCAGCCACAGCCAGCTGCCCATCGCGGTGCCACCGTTGGGCTGCAAGCGTTTCACCGCCGCCTTGGCCGCCTCGCGGGTCTCCCTGGACGCGGGCACCAGGCGTTGTTGGCGCGGGTAGGCCACGGTCGCGATGTCGGTGCCCTCGATCACCGCGAAGTGGACGCCGTCGCGCAGGGCGTCGATGGCGGCGGCGGTCGCGTGCCGGGCCGCGCTGATCTTGGTCGGCGGGTAGCCCATCGACCCGGAGCAGTCGATCGCGATGACCTCGGCTGCCTCGGTCGCGCCGCCGTCGGCCGCCGCGTCCAGACCCTGTGCGGTGACCCGCAGCACGGCGTGCATCTCATCGTCCACTGTGGCCAGATACTTGTTCTGGCCGACGGTCATGCCGAACACCGGGCCGGTCATCGCAAGCTCCACGGCCGGATCTCGTTCTTGAGGTCGATCAGCACGTTGTGGTCCTCGGCGGTGCGCGCCTGCCCGGCCATCGCCCGGTACGACCTCGCCAGGTGTCTTCTCAGCTCCTGTTCCTCCCCCAGTGACGTCGGCTGTTCCTGCTGAGCCAGCACGAACGCCGCCTCGTAGATGATCGCGGTCAGCCGGACCCGGGCCTCGTCGTCGACGTACAACGTGGGCAGCCGCGCGGCCGCCGCGGTCAACGAACCCGGTGAGGGCGGCTCGGTCCCGCCGCCGGGCCGGCTCAACTGTCCGGAAAGGACGATCACCGCGGCGGCCGCCGCGGCGTCGTAGTGCCGGGACACCTTGGGCACCTCGTCCAGGATGTCCACCGCGCCCTTGCGGTTCAGCCGGGCCAGGTTGATCCGGGCCAGGCCGAACGCGGCGCTGCCCTGCGAGTGGTCCCGCCGCCACACCGCGGTGTACAGGCGTTCCGCGGTCTCGTGGTCCTCCAGGTACTCGGCGCAGTAGCCGAGGGCCAGTTTGGGCGCGGACTCACCGGGCACGAGGTCGTAGACGGTCTCGAAGTACGCCTGCGCCGCTTCGGTTTTGCCGGTGGCCAGCTTCAGCAACGCCTGGTGCCAGGCAATCCGCCAGTCCCTGACCGACTTCGGCACCTGGGCTAGGCTTTTCTCGGCCCCCGCCAGGTCGCCCAGCTCGATCTGCGCACGGCAGCGGACGAAACACAGTTCCGGCGTGCCCGGCTTGGCGGCCGCCAGCTTGTCCAGCAACCGGCGCGCCTCCGGTTCGCCCGCGGTCGCCGCGAGGACCTCACCGGCGGCGCTGTCGGCCGGATCCACGTGCGGTGTCGGCAGTCCACTTGCGACCATCACCGGCTCGGGCAGCCCGTGGACCAGCGGCGCGCCGGTCCCGGTGGTGCTGTCGCCGTGCGTCCAGCGTTCCAGTGAGGGAACGACTCCCAGCCCGGCGTCCAGCAGCACCGCGGTCGGTGCGAACAGAGTGGACGGTGTCGGACGTTCGCGCTGCTCGCGCAGGGCGGAGATCTCCCGGTGCACACCGCGCAGCTGCTCGGCCATCTCGGCCGCGCTGCCGAACCGCCGCTGCGGATCCTCGTGCTGGGCCCGTTTGCGCAACCGGTCGAAGGACGCGAGCCCCACCGCGATCGGGCTCTTCGCCGACCCCAGGTCGACCCAGTCGCGGGTGGCGTGGAAAAGGCGCTCCAGCGTCACCGCGAGGGTGTGGATGTCCGACTGCTCGGACAGTTTGGTGATCTCCCCCTCGGGCAGGAAACCGTGCGTGTGGATGATCTTCCCGGTCTTCTGGCCGGTGCGGCGGACAGCCCCCATGTCGATCAGCTTGATCCGGCTGTCGCTGGTCTCCCCCCGGGTGCCCGGCCGCAGGATCACGTTGTCCGGCTTCATGTCGCAGTACAGCAACCCGCGGCCGTGCAGGTACTCGAACGCGGACAGCACCTGCAGGCCGCAGGCGATGATGTGCTCGATCCGCAACGGTTCGCCCAGCGGCGTACGGCCGTCGTGCGCCGCCTTCTGGATCTCGCTCAGCACCAGGCCGTCGACGTACTCCATCACGATGTACTCGCGCGTCTCGCCGGTGCGCTTGTCCTCGTGCTCGACGAAGTTGAAGATCCGCACGATGTTCTGGTGGTCCATCCGGATCAGCGCGTCCCGCTCGGCCCTGGCGATGTCGCTGTCGGCGGCGTCGATCAGTCCTTTGAGGACGACCAGGTTGCCGCCGAGCCGTTTGTCCCTGGCCAGGTAGACCCAGCCGAAGCCGCCGCGGGCGAAGCACCCCAGGATCTCGTACTGCCGGTGCACCAGATCGCCCGTGTGCAGGCTGGGCAGGAAGGAGAACGGGTGACGGCAGTGCGGGCAGAAGCCTTCGCTGAGCGGCGGCTGGCCGCCGTAACCGTGGTTGATCTGCTTGCCGCAGTTGCTGCACTTGTGACCGCGGTCGGGCGCGTCCGGGTTCTGGATGATCCGGCTGGACGGGTCGGGGAAGGAGAAGATCGGCAGTGACAGGGTGTCGTCGCCGCCCGCGTTCACCACGACCGTACGGGAGGACGGCGGGTCCGGCGGCTTCTGTTGTGGTTCCGGCTGTTTCGGCGGCGGCGCTGTCTTCGCCGGTTGCCGGAAGCAGACCGTGCAGAACCCGGTCGCGTCGATCGTTCCCTCGCAGGATGGCCGGTTGCACGGCCTCATGACTTGTCCTCCAACGCACGCCGGACGGCGTCCCCATAGGCCCGCACGGCGGCGCGGGCGGCCGGTAAGTTCAGTGGTGGCAGGTGAAGCAGGTCATAGGCGTCCTGGTAGAGCCGCACCAGAGCCGGTTGCTCGACGACGCCGCCCTGGACCGCCTCGGTCCGGTAGACGTCCAGCAGCCCGCGTTGCTCGTCGCGGGCGGCGAGGTTCGCGTCCGGCCGTGCCCTCGCGTCCGCGATCCGGCGCTCGGCCCGGGTCACCGAACGTTCCAGCGAGTCGAGCGCTTCCGTCCACTGTGGACCACTACCGGCCTGGCGGATCGCGCTCAGCCGCAGCCGCAGTTTCGGGGCGTGCACCAGACCGGAGCCCGTCTCGCCCAGCCGTGCCCGGCGGGCGGCCAGGTCCTGCTCGGCCTGGCCGAGATCCGCGATCCGGTCGGCCAGCCGGTCGAGCCGGTAGGGCACGGTGCCCACCTCCCACGACCTTGCCAGCGCGAGACTTCGCGAGGACGCGCGATGGAAACCCAGCACCAGCCGGGTGCCGCGCTCGGCCAGCGGCCGGAGCACCTCCTCCACCAGGACTTCCGGCTGCCGGGCCTCGTCGACGCCGAACACCACCACGGTCATCGGCGGCAGCCCGGCGCGGACCTGGTCGCTCGGCGTGCTGGACTCGTCCAGCGCGATGCCGGTCCGGCCGACGATCCGCCGGGAGATCTCGTCCAGGCTCTTGCCGGTCGCGTCCAGCGCCAGGTCGATGCTGCCGACCGCGGGCGCCGGGCCGTCCACCGAGGCGGGCCGGTGCTCCCGGCTGGTCATCGGCACGATTCGTTGCAGCGCGGCCAGTTCCGGGCCGACCACGATCCGCACCACGTCACCGGTGCCACGGCTGCCGAGCCACTCGATCAGGTCCTTGGTGATCCCGGCCTGGTCGGCGGCCGGTCCGACCGGGCGGCTGAACACCGGGTCGGCCGGGCCCTCCCCGGACACCCACTCGGCGACCTGGGGCAGGTAGTAGAGAATCGTCTCGACCGGGATCATCCACGAGAGGCTCGCGCTCTGTTCGTTGTACTCACCGACGACGATGCCCAGCACGGCACCGGTCTGCTCGTCGGCCACCCCGGCGCCGCTGAACCCGCCGCGGACCCGCTGCTCGGTCATCGAGCGGGCGTTCATCTGCAGCCATTCCATGCCCGGCCCGGCCTCACCGGCCAGCGTCGCGCGCGCCCAGACCCCATGCCACACATCACGCAGCCGCACGTCCAGCGGAAACCCGAACGTGCGCACGGCGCGATCCCAGCTGAGCGCGGTCCGGCGCAGCTGCGTCCCGATGCCATCGGCCGGCGGCCGGTCCAGCCGCAGCAGGGCCACATCGCCTCGCTGGTCGTCCATCGGCGGGACGAAACAGCCGGGGACCACCCGCGCGATGCCGGTGCCGCCGTTTCGCACACCGACGAAGTCGACGAGGACCTCGTCGTCCTCACCGTCGAGCACATGCGCGCAGGTCAGCACATTCCGGTTGCCGAGCAGCACTCCGGCACCGGCCGGTACCTTCTGCCCCTCCCCGAGGCGGATGCGCACCCGCCACGGATCGATGAACCGCGCGGGCCCTGGCGAACTCCCATAGTCAGCCAGCACGGCCGACACCTTACGGGTTCACCAGCAGCGATGTGGCCGGTTCGCCGACTCGTCCCTCAAATGGCCCAATATTTCCCTGCTGCTCAGCGACCTTCGAGATCACCTTCGGTGGCCAGGTAGACCGCGCGCAACGCGTCGAGCGTCGACTGCTCGGGGTGCTGCCACATTCCGCGGTCGGCCGCTTCGAGCAACCGCTCGGAGATCCCGTGCAGCGCCCAGGGGTTGGCCTCGGACAGGAACTTCTTGTTCTCCTCATCGAGGACATAGCTGGCGGCGAGCTGTTCGTACATCCAGTCGGCGACGACACCGGTGGTGGCGTCGTAGCCGAACAGGTAGTCCACAGTGGCCTGTAGTTCGAACGCGCCCTTGTAACCGTGCTTGCGCATGGCCGTCAGCCAGCGGGGGTTGACCACGCGCGCACGGAAGATCCTTGTTGTCTCCTCGTTCAACGTGCGGGTCCGCACCGCGTCCGGCCGGGTGCTGTCACCCACATAGGCGGCCGGCGCCTTGCCGGTCAGGGCACGCACAGTCGCGATCATCCCGCCGTGGTACTGGAAGTAGTCGTCGGAGTCGGCGATGTCGTGCTCGCGGGTGTCGATGTTCTTGGCCGCCACCGCGATCCGCTTGTACGCGGTCTCCATGTCCGGCCGCGCCTGGACTCCGTCGAGGTCACGGCCGTAGGCGTAGCCGCCCCAGACCGCGTAGACCTCGGCCAGGTCGGCGTCGTCGCGCCAGTTGCGGGAGTCGATCAACGGCAGCAGCCCGGCGCCGTACGCGCCCGGCTTGGAGCCGAAGATCCGCATTGTCGCGCGCCGGGAATCGCCGTGCTCGGCCTGGGACGCCTTGGTGTGCGCGCGAACGAAGTTCTGTCCGTCCGGTTCGTCCAGCGTGGCAACGAGTTGGACGGCGTCGTCGAGCAACGCCACCACGTGCGGGAAGGCGTCGCGGAAGAACCCGGAGATCCGGACGGTGACGTCGATCCTCGGCCGGCCGAGTTCCTCCGGCGAGATCACCTCGAGCCCGGTGACCCGGCGGCTTTGGTCGTCCCAGAGCGGGCGGACACCCAGCAGCGCAAGCACTTCGGCGATGTCGTCGCCCGCGGTGCGCATCGCGCTGGTGCCCCACACGGAAAGCCCGACCGATGGCGGCCATTCGCCGGTGTCCTTGCGGTACCGGGCCAGCAGCGAGTCGGCCATCGCCTGACCGGTCTCCCAGGCCAGCCGGGACGGCACGGCCTTGGGGTCGACCGAATAGAAGTTGCGCCCGGTCGGCAGCACGTTGATCAGGCCACGCAACGGTGAACCGGACGGACCGGCCGGGATGTACCCGCCGTCCAACGCGTGCAGCACGTGGTCCAGCTCGTCGGTGGTCTTCGCCAGGCGAGGTACGACTTCGGTCGCGGCGAACACCAGGATCCCGCCCACCACCTCGTCTTCCCGGCCGAGAACGTCCTGCACGATGGCCGAAACCGCGTCCGTGGACCACCCGGCGGCCTCCATGCCCTCGACCAGAGCCCGGGCCTGGGCCTCGATCGCGTCGGTGGCCTCGCGGTTGTTGTCCATTTCGGACAGACCCAGCGCCTCGCGCAGACCGGGCAGCGCGGCGGCCTGGCCGCCCCACATCTGCCGTGCCTGCAACATGGCCAGCACCAGGTTGACCCGCGCCTCACCCTCCGGCGCCACACCGAGGATGTGCAGGCCGTCGCGGATCTGCACGTCCTTGATCTCACACAGCCAGCCGTCGACGTGCAGGATGAACTCGTCGAACTCGGCGTCGTGGGGGCGGTCCTCGAAACCCAGGTCGTGGTCCAGCTTGGCGGCCTGGATCAGCGTCCAGATCTGCGCGCGGACCGCGGGCAGCTTGGCCGGGTCCATCGCGGCGATGTTCGCGTGCTCGTCGAGCAACTGCTCCAGCCGCGCGATATCGCCGTAGCTGTCGGCGCGGGACATCGGCGGCACAAGGTGATCGACCAGCGTCGCGTGCGCACGGCGTTTGGCCTGCGTGCCCTCGCCCGGGTCGTTGACCAGGAACGGGTAGATCAACGGCATGTCGCCGAGTGCGGCGTCCGGCCCGCAGCCCGCGGACATGCCGACTGTCTTGCCGGGCAACCACTCCAGGTTCCCGTGCTTGCCGACGTGGACCATCGCGTGCGCGCCGAACTCGTCCTGCAGCCAGCGGTACGCGGCCAGGTAGTGGTGGCTCGGCGGCAGGTCGGGATCGTGGTAGATGGCGATCGGGTTCTCGCCGAACCCGCGCGGCGGCTGCACCATCACGACGATGTTGTTGGCCCGCAAGGCGGCCAGCACGATCTCGCCGTCGGAGTCCCGCGACCGGTCGACGAACAGGTCGCCGGGCGGGGCGCCCCAGTGCCGCTCGATCTCGGCGCGCGTGTCGTCCGGCAGGGTCGCGAACCACGCTCGGTATTTCGCCGCGGCGATGCGCACCGGGTTGGTGGTGAGCTGGTCCTCGGTCAGCCAGTCGGCGTCCTGGCCACCGGCCGCGATCAGGGCGTGGATCAGCGCGTCGCCGTCCTGCGCCTCGACGCCAGGCAGTTCGCCCACGTCGTAGCCGCGTTCGCGCATCGCCTTGAGCAGCCGCACCACGCTCGCCGGGGTGTCCAGGCCGACCGCGTTGCCGATCCGCGAGTGCTTGGTCGGGTAGGCCGACAGCATCAGGACGATCTTGCGCTCGGCCGTCGGGATGTGCCGCAGAGAGGCATGCCGGACGGCGATTCCGGCCACGCGCGCGGCTCGTTCCTCGTCGGCGACGTACACCGTGAGGCCGTCCGGGTCGATCTCCTTGAACGAGAACGGGACCGTGATGATCCGGCCGTCGAACTCGGGGATCGCCACCTGGGTCGCGGTGTCCAGCGGGGACAGCCCGTCGTCGTTCTCGTCCCAACTCGCGCGGCTCGTGGTCAGGCAGAGGCCTTGCAGGATGGGCACGTCCAACGCGGCCAGCGCACCAACATCCCAGGCTTCCTCGTCCCCACCGGCCGAGGCCGCGGCCGGTTTGGTTCCCCCGGCGGCCAGCACGGTGACCACGAGCGCGTCCGCTTTGCCCAGGATGGCAAGGAGTTCCGGTTCCGCTGTGCGCAACGACGAGCAGTAGACCGGCAACGCCTGGCCGCCGGCGGCCTCGATCGCGTCGCTCAAGGTGTGCACGAAGGCCGTGTTCCCGGCCATGTGGTGAGCGCGGTAGTACAGCACAGCGACCGTCGGACCAGTGCCTTTGGCCGCACGCTCGAGCAGGCCCCAGGTCGGGGTGGCAGCAGGTGGATTGAAGCCGATACCGGTCAGCAGCACGGTGTCGGACAGGAAGTTGAACAGCTCAGTCAGGTTCGCCGGGCCGCCGTGCGCGAGGTACGCGTGCGCCTCCGCGCACACACCCGCCGGAACGGTCGACAGCTCCATCAGCTCCGCGTCCGGCGCCTGCTCACCGCCGAGAACGACCACCGGGCGGGGCCCCGCGAGCAGCGCGTCCAGGCCCTCCTCCCAGGCCCGCCGGCCGCCGAGAATGCGCACGACCACCAGGTCAGCGCCGTCGACGAGGTCAGGCAGGTCGGCCACTTCCAGCCGGGCCGGGTTGCCGAGCCGGAAGCCGGCGCCACTGGCCCGCGCGGACAGAAGGTCGGTGTCGGACGTCGACAGCAGCACGATCACGCGGCACGCTCCACTCCCCCGAGGTCCTCGCCCCGAGACGCAGGGACGGCGGCCGGAGTGTCTGGCTCCCGGGTCGCCCCGGTCACAGTGGCGGGACCGCGCCGGTCTCGCACCGGCTTCCTCCCTCTACCGCTCGTTCGAACTGACCATACCTGCTGAGGACGTAGGCTCCAGCCCATGTCCGCTTCATCACCCGACCGCGCGCGGCCGGACGCGTGCCCAGGTGCGATCGCCGTGCACCAGGCCGCCGACGGTGGGCTGGCGCGCATCCGGGTACCCGGCGGAACGCTGACGAACGCCCAGTTCAGGACGGTTTTCGAGGCGTCCTCGGCACTCGGCGACGGCGGCCTGGAACTGACCTCGCGGGCGAACCTGCAGATCCGCGGCCTGGGCCCGTCGGCGCCCCTCGAACTGGCTGACCGGTTGTGGCGGGCCGGGCTGTTGCCGTCGCTCAGCCACGAGCGTGTGCGCAACATCATCGCGTCCCCGCTGGGTGATGATCAACACCTTGTGGACGCCATCGACGCGGCACTTTGCGCTGCTGGTGACCTCGCCGGGCTGCCTGGGCGGTTCCTGGTCACGATCGGCGCGGACGTGGCCGGGCTCAACGGCGACATCGGGCTGGTCGGGGCCGCGCTTTTGCTGGCCGGGACCGACACGGGCATCCGGGTGGCGGACCCGGTCGCGGCCGTTGTCACTGCGGCACGGCGGTTTCTGGCCATCCGGGGTGACGCGTGGCGGCTCGCCGAGGTGCCGGACGGGGTGGCGCGGGTCATCGAGGCCGTGGGAGTGCCTGGTGCGGAACGGATTTCGGTGCCGCCGCCGGAGCCTTTGCTGCCTGGGCCGTACGGTGACGTGTCCGTGGTCGGAGCGCCGTTGGGACGGTTGACCGCCGCGCAGGCTGAGGCGTTGGGCTCGTTCCCCTGGTTGCGGCTGACGCCGTGGCGAAGTGTGGTCGTGCCTGGACGGCCGTCACTCGACGGCACCGGCCTGATCACCTCGCCGGCCTCACCGTGGAATGGGGTCACCGCGTGCACAGGCCGGCCGGGCTGCGCCAAATCGCTCGCGGACGTCCGCGCGGACGCCGCCGAATGGGTTGGCACGCGGAAGGACACGCTTCCCGTGCACTGGTCGGGATGTGAGCGGCGGTGCGGACGACCAGCCGGAGCAGTAGACATGATCGCCACCGGCGAGGGATATCGGAGGGTCGAGTGACGAGCTATGTCCGGGACGGGGCGGAGATCTACCGCCAGTCGTTCGCCACCATCCGCGCGGAGGCGGACCTCGGCGGATTACCCGCGGACGTCGCCCAGGTCGCGGTCCGGATGGTGCACGCCTGCGGCATGGTCGACCTGGTCCGCGACATCTCGTTCTCGCCCAACGCCGTCGCGGCCGCGCGCGCCGCTTTGCGTGCTGGCGCACCGATCCTGTGTGATGCGCAGATGGTCGCCGCCGGTGTGACTCGACGCCGGTTGCCCGCCGACAACGAGGTCGTGTGCATGCTCGCCGACCCCCGGGTGCCCGCGCTGGCCGCGGAGCTGAGCAACACCAGGAGCGTTGCGGGGTTTGAACTTCTGCGTGACCGGCTTGGTGGTTCGGTTGTGGCGATTGGGAACGCGCCCACCGCCTTGTTCCACCTGCTGGACATGATCGCGGGCGGGGCGCCCAAGCCCGCCGCGGTGCTCGGCATCCCGGTCGGGTTCGTCGGGGCGGCCGAGTCCAAGGATGCCTTGGCGGCCAACGACCTGGGCCTGGAGTATCTGGTGGTTCGCGGCCGGCGGGGTGGCAGTGCCATCACCGCCGCCGCGGTGAACGCGATCGCGAGTGAGGAGGAGTGACGGTGGTGACCGGCCGGCTGTGGGGTGTTGGGCTCGGCCCAGGCGACCCGGAACTCATTACCGTCAAGGCGGCCCGGCTGATCGGGTCGGCCGACGTGATCGCGTACCACATGGCCCGGCACGGGCGGTCCATCGCGCGCTCGATCGCGGCCGGGTACATGCGGCCCGGCCAGATCGAGGAGCCGCTGATGTACCCGATCACCACCGAGACCACCGACCATCCCGGCGGATACCAAGGGGCGCTTGACGATTTCTACGTCTCCTGCGCCGAACGCCTGTCCGCGCACCTGGATGCGGGCCGCGATGTCGTGGTGCTGGGTGAGGGCGACCCGTTCTTCTACGGCTCGTACATGCACCTGCACAAGCGGCTCGCGCACAAGTACCCGACTCAGGTCGTGCCCGGGGTCACCTCGGTCAGCGCCGCCGCCGCCGAACTCGGCCGTCCGCTGGTGGAACGCGACGAGATCCTCACCGTGCTGCCCGGCACCCTGCCGCCCGATGTGTTGGCAGAGCGCCTGAAGAACACCGACTCGGCGGCGATCCTCAAGCTGGGCCGCACTTTCTCGAACGTCCGTGCCGCCCTCGCCGAGGCTGGACGGCTTGAGGACGCCTGGTACGTCGAACGAGCCACCACCGACAAGCAACGCACCGAGCCGCTGGCCGAAGTCGATCCGTCGACGGTGCCCTATTTCTCGCTCGCGATCCTGGCCAGCAGGGCCGCTCTGCCCAAGGCCACTCCCGCCGCCGAGCCCGCTGCGGGGTCGGTCGTCGTGGTCGGCCTCGGCCCCGCGGGCCGCGAGTGGCTCACGCCGGAAGCCCAGGAAGCCCTGTCCACGGCCACGGATCTGGTCGGCTACAAGACCTACCTCGACCGTGTGCCGGTGAACCCGAGGCAGCGACGGCATTCCTCGGACAACAAGGTCGAGGCCGAGCGAGCCGTGTTCGCCCTGGACCTGGCGCGGGACGGCGCTCGCGTGGCCGTCGTGTCGTCCGGTGATCCCGGGGTGTTCGCGATGGCCAGCGCGGTCATGGAGGCGGCGACCGAGTACCCGGCCGTTCCAGTGTCGGTGCTGCCCGGTGTGACGGCTGCGAACGCCGTCGCCAGCCGGGTTGGCGCGCCGCTCGGGCACGACTACTGCGTGCTGTCGCTGTCGGACCGGCTCAAGCCGTGGGAGGTCATCGCGTCCCGGCTGTCCCTGGCCGCCCAGGCCGACCTGGTGGTCGCGATCTACAACCCGGCCTCGAAGGACCGCACCTGGCAGGTGGCCGCCGCCCGGGACCTGTTGCTGGAGCACCGGTCGCCGTCGACGCCCGTGGTGATCGGCCGGGACGTGGGCGGGCCGAACGAGTCGATCACCATCGTGGAGCTCGGCGCGCTCGATCCGTCCGCAGTGGACATGCGCTGCCTGCTGCTGATCGGGTCCTCGACGACTCAGCTGACCGGCACCGGCAAGGTCTTCACCCCGCGACGGTACCCAGCCACCTGACGGCCGCCGCCACGCTGTCCACGGTCTCGACATCGGGCAGCGGCGGCCGGCGCACCATGATCACCGGCAGCCGCAGCTCCCGCGCGGCCTGCAGCTTGGCGCTGGTCATGTCGCCGCCGCTGTCCTTGGTCACCAGCACTTCGATCGCGTGTTCTCGCATCAGCCGCCGTTCACCCTCCACAGTGAACGGTCCGCGGTCCAGAACTGTGTAGAGGTTCGACGGCATGGGCGGCTCGGGCGGGTCCACGCTGCGGACCACGAACCGGTTCGGCAGATGCGCGAACGCCTTGAGCTCCTCGCGCCCAGTCGTCAGGAACGCCGTTTCGTCACCGAGGGCCTCGGCCGCCGCGGCGACGCTGTCCACCCAGTGCCAGCGGTCGCCCGGCTGCTCGGCCCAGCCGGGCCTGCGCAGCACGACGAAGGGAATCCCCAGTTCACCGGTGACCTTCGCGGCCGTCCCGGTCATTACCGACGCGAACGGATGCGTAGCGTCAACAACGGCATCAATTCCGTGACCGATCACCCAGTCGCGAAAACCGGTCTCGCCCCCGAAACCACCGATCCGCACTTCTCCCTGGGGCACTTTGGGCGAACGAACCCGACCGGCCAAAGAGGAAACAACGCTTATCCCACTCAAACCAACACATTGATCGGCCAGCCGCCGTCCCTCCCCGGTCCCGCCGAGGATGAGCACAGCGGTCACGCGCAGGTCACCAGCGCAGGCGACGGGCACCGCGCACGTCGGCGCGCGGCTCGGGCAGCACGCACGGATCGCGGTCGATGTCGCGAATGAGCGCCGCGATGTCGTGCACGAGGTCCTCTTCGGGCGTGGTCAAGGTCCGGATGTCTTTCTCCAGTGGCGCCACGACTCTCCCCTAACGAGCATTTGAGTGGAGCGGGACTGAAGGTAGCGCTTGCCGATGACTTTTGGTGTGGGTAATTCTTCAGGATCACCCGGTCAGCGCAAACGGTCTACTGAATACAAATGGCTGTCACAGAACTCCGTGGCGGTCAGCACCGGCCCGACGATGATGACCGCGGTGCGTTTGATCCCCGATTCGTGAACCTGCGCGGCGATGTCCGACAAAGTGCCGCGCAGGGTGATCTCGTTGGGGCGGCTGGCATTCGCGACCACCGCGACCGGACACCCCGGACCGTAGTTCGGCAGCAGCTCGGCGACCACCTCGTCGATCCGTTGGACGGCAAGGTGAAGCACCATCGTGGCGCCGCTCTTGCCAAGAGTCCCAAGGGTTTCGCCGGGCGGCATCGGGGTGGCCCTGGCCGAGGCGCGGGTCAGCACGACGGTCTGGCCGAGGCCGGGGACGGTCAGCTCGCGGCGCAAAGTCGCCGCCGCCGCGGCGTAGGCCGGGACCCCCGGTGTCACCGAATACGGCACTGGGAGCGCATCCAGCCGGCGCATCTGCTCCGCCATGGCGCTGTAGATCGACGGATCCCCCGAGTGGAGCCGGGCCACGTCGTGCCCGGCGGCGTGCGCGCCGGCCATCTCGTCGACGATCTGGTCGAGGTTGAGGTTCGCCGTGTCCACCAGCCGGGCCCCCGGCGGGCAGAACTCCAGCAGCTCAACGGGCACAAGCGCGCCAGCGTACAGGCAGACCGGGCTGGCCGCGATCAGGTCCCGGCCGCGCACGGTGATCAGGTCGGCGGCGCCCGGCCCGGCCCCGATGAAATGCACGGTCAAGACACGTTCTCCTTTGCGATCACCCAGGTCGTCACCGGCATCATCGGCCGCCACCCGGTGAACCCGCCGACCGGCGAGCCCCGGCTGATCGAGATCCGGACCAGATCACCGCCGAGGTCGGCGTGCCATCTTGCCACGACGGCCTCGGACTCCACAGTGACCGCGTTCACCACGAGCCGGCCGCCCGGCCGCAACGCCGCCCAGCAGCGTTCCACCATCCCGGGCACGGTCACCCCGCCGCCGATGAACACCGCGTCCGGCGCGGCCAGGCCGTCCAACGCCGCCGGAGCCGTCCCCACGACCACCCCGACCCCGGGCACGCCCAGCGACTCGACGTTCCGCTTGATCCGCTCGGCCCGTTCAGCGGACTTCTCGATGGACACCGCCCGGCACGAAGGATGCACCCGCGCCCACTCGATGGCGATGCTCCCCGATCCCCCACCTACGTCCCACAGCAGCTGCCCGGGAATGGGCATCAGCCGCGCCAGCGTGATCGCCCGGACCTCCCGCTTGGTCAGCTGCCCGTCCGACTCGTACTCGGAGTCGGCCAATCCCGGCACGGTCGGCAGTAGCGCTGTCCCCACACACTCGATGGCGACCACGTTCAACGCGTCCACGGGCCCGGCGAAATCGGCCGCCGTCGAGGTGATCCGCTTCTCGTCGGGGCCGCCCAGGTGGGACAAGATCTCCAGCACACTGTCCCCATACCCGCGCGCCACCAGCAAAGCGGCGACCTCCGCAGGCGAAGAGGCGTCCGCCGACAACACAAGCACCTTGCGCCCCGGGTGAATGGCAGCTCCCAGAGCGGAAAACTGCCGCACCACCTGCACATCTTCCAGTGCCCACCCCAGTCGCGCACAGGCCAGCGACACCGAGGACACGTGCGGGATCACCCGGTCGGCAGGGATCTTCGACCCGATCCCGTAGAACATCGGGTCCCCACTCGCCAGCACACACACCGACTTCGCCGCGTGCTCGGCGAGAATCCCAGGCACAGCAGGCATCATCGGCGACGGCCACGCCACCCGCTGGGCCCCGACAGAAGCAGGCACCAGCTCCAGCTGACGTGTGCTGCCGATCACCACCTCGGCATCCGCGATCGCCCGCTGGGCCTCGGCGGTCAACCCCGACCAGCCATCAGCCCCGATACCCACCACCGTGATCATGCATCCCTCCGCGCCCACCTTCGCACACGGAGGGCACGATCAGGCAATCCGCTCCGGGTTCGTGGCGCCCAGCCAGTCTCCCCAGATCCGCTCGGTCGGCGAGAAGAACACGTTGCCGTCGAGCCGGACGCCGGTCTCCTCGGCGATGGCGTACACAAGGGACCCCGGATCGAACCACAGCAACAGCCGATCACCGGGCCGTGTGCCTGGCGGCACCACGTAGATCTCGGCCGCGCGGGGGTCGTTCAGGTCGATGTAGGCGGCCGCCGGTCCCCACAGGAGAACAGCCACATCGTCCGCCGCCCAAGAGGCCAGCCGCTCGATGTCGGCCCCGGACCGGACGTACGCGGACGGCGACGGATCGTCGAGGGGTCCGAAGACGTTCGTCCCCTTCCGTTCCTCGAACCACCAGCCAGCCCCCAGGTGGTCCATGGCCAGCGACGACGCGGCCACAGCCGCGAGCGCGTAGTTCCTGCGCCTCGCCCGCTCGACAGCGGCCACGATGGCCGCGACTTCTTCTTCTGGCAACTGCCTGCCGACTCGTTCCAGCAGCGCCTCTTCGGTCGGCTCGATGCCGAGCACATCCCGCACTGCCTGTTCTGCCGCCGCCCAGACGGCCTGACGATCGTCATTCACGGCGGCAGACTAACCAGGGCACCCGGCCGCACCTAGCGGAATATTCATGGCTGGAGTGTGTAGTTCGGGAAGTTGCCCGGCAGGCGTTCGTCGGCGGGGCCCTGGGTCACAGCGCGGACCAGCAGCTCGCCGCCGACGTAGGCGCCCCGCCAGGAAGCGCCCAGCCCACCGAACAACTCATCCCGGTCACCACGGGACCGTGGCCCGTTGATGCCGACCTTGAACGCACGCACCTCGCTGGCCAACCGTTGGGCGGTGCGCTCCTCGTCGCAGGACAGTGTCGCCACCAGGGCGCCGTTGCTGGCGTTCATCGCCGCCAGCAGCTCCGCTTCGGTGTCCACCACGACAATGGTGTCCACCGGACCAAAGGGTTCGGCGTGGAACAGCGGCGAGGACCGGGGTGGCGCGAGCAGCGCCACCGGGGCGAGGTAGGCGCTGGTGTCCTGACCGGGCAGGAAAGTGCCGTCCGCCACCGAACCGCGGTACAACGGCACCGCGCCCCGGTGGATCGCCTCCTCCACCAGGTCGTTGAGCTCTTTGGCCTTGGCCGCGTTGATCACCGGGCCGAAGTCCAGCGCCGGCGGCTCATCGTCCGGCGCGGCAACCGCGAGCGGGTGTCCGAACCGGATGGACGCGACCGCCGGGAGGTAGGTGTGCAGGAACTTGTCGAACAGCGAGCGCTGCACCACGAACCGCGGGTACGCCGTGCAGCGCTGCTTGGCGTAGTCGAACGTCTTGCGGATCTGGCCGGCCAGCCTGTCCCAGTCGCCGAACTCCCAGACGCCCCAGCAGTTCAGGCCCTCCTGCTCGAGGATGTGCCGCTTGCCCAGGTCCGCGAGCGACCCGGCGATCTGGCCGCCGACGTCCCGTCCGCCCACAAAGGACACACAGCCGATGTCGTCACCGCGCACCAGCACTGTGGACAGCTCGGACCCGCTGCCGCTGACCAGCGTAACGGGCAGGCCCTCGCGGGCGGCCAGTGCGGTCGCCAAGGTCAGGCAGCACAGGCCGCCATCGGTCGGAGTCTTGGCGATCACCGCGTTGCCCGCGAGGACCTGCACCAGCATCGCGTGCGCGAGCACGCTCATCGGGTAGTTCCAGCTGGCGATGTTGCTGACCGGGCCGTCCAGCGGGACGCGGCCGCCGACCATCCGGTCGATCTCCTCGACGTACCACCGCACCCCGTCGATGCAACGGTCCACATCGGCCATGGCCAGCCGCCACGGCTTGCCGATCTCCCAGACCAGCAGCAGGCCCATCAGCTCGCGGTGCTCGGTCCACGCGTCCAGTACGGCCGTCACGCGGGCTTTTCGTTCCGGCAGCGGGACATCCCGCCAGGCCCGGTGCGCATCCATGCTCGCCGCAACGGCTTGCGCGGCGGTCGCCGCGTCGAGCCTTGGCGTGCCCTGGATGGCGGTACCGTCGACCGGGGAGGTCGCCGAGCTGGGCTGACCGTCGAAATGCCAGCCGCCGCCCCAGAAGTTCGCCACCCGTTCGGCCGAAAAGGCCTCGGGCGCAACCCGGACGCAGCGGGCGTAGGCATCCGCCCAGCTCGTGCCTGGCTTGAGGATCATCGCGTCCCCTTACAGCAGTTGACGGGCCAGAGTCGCAGTCTCGCTAGGGGTCTTGCCGACTTTCACCCCGGCCGCCTCGAGGGCCTGGGCTTTGGCGGCGGCGGTGCCGGCCGATCCTGAGACGATAGCACCGGCGTGCCCCATGGTTTTGCCTTCTGGAGCGGTAAAGCCCGCAACGTAGCCGACAACGGGCTTTGTCACATTCTCCTTGACGAACGCGGCCGCACGCTCTTCGGCGTCCCCGCCGATCTCGCCGATCATCACGATCAGCTCGGTCTCCGGGTCGTCCTGGAACGCGGCCAGCGCGTCGATGTGCGTCGTGCCGATCACCGGATCGCCGCCGATGCCCACAGCCGTCGAGAAACCGATGTCCCGCAGTTCGTACATCAGTTGGTAGGTCAGGGTTCCCGACTTGGACACCAGGCCGATCCGGCCGGCCGTGGTGATGTCCGCCGGGATGATCCCGGCATTGGCCTTGCCCGGCGAGATCACGCCCGGGCAGTTCGGACCGATGATGCGCGTACGGTTTCCTTTGGCGACAGCGTGTGCCCAGAAGTACGCCGAGTCGTGCACCGGGATGCCCTCGGTGATCACCACCGCGAGCCCGATCTCCGCGTCGATCGCCTCCACCACGGCGCCCTTGGCGAACTTCGGCGGCACGAAGATCACCGTCGTGTCCGCGCCGGTGTCCGCCATCGCCTTGGCGACGCTGTCGTACACGGGGATGTCAGACTGTCCGATCTGGACAGTCTGACCGCCCTTACCCGGCGTCACGCCGCCGACAATGGTGGTACCGGCGGCGAGCATCCGGGCGGTGTGCTTGCGGCCCTCGGACCCGGTCATGCCCTGCACGATCACCCGGCTGCCGGAGTTGATGAAGATCGCCATGTCACACCCCACCTGTGCTGAAGCTCGACCCCGCAAGCGAATCTTCGGAGGCTAGCTTGGCCGCAGTGTCCGCGGCTTCGTCCATGGTCTCGATCTGGAAGACGCCCGGCAGCGCGGCCTCGGCGAGGATACGACGTCCCTCCTCGGCGTTGTTGCCGTCCAACCGAACCACAAGTGGCCTGTCCACCTTGCCGAGGAACTTGACCGCCTGCACGATCCCGTTGGCAACAGCGTCACAAGCCGTGATGCCACCGAAAACGTTCACCAGCACGCTGCGCACATCCGGGTCGGACAGAATGATCTCCAGCCCGTTGGCCATCACGTCCGCGGACGCACCGCCACCGATGTCCAGGAAGTTCGCGGGCTTCACACCGCCGTGCTGTTCGCCCGCGTACGCGACGACGTCCAATGTGGACATAACCAGCCCGGCCCCGTTGCCGATGATGCCGACCTGGCCGTCCAGCTTGACGTAGTTGAGGTCCTTGGCCTTCGCCGCGGCCTCCAGCGGGTCCTCCGCGGCCGTGTCGACGAGGTCCGCGTGCCCGGGGTGGCGGAAGGAAGCGTTGTCATCCAACGTGACCTTGCCGTCCAGCGCGACGATCTCGCCCCGGGAGCCGGAGATCAGCGGGTTCACCTCGACGAGCGTGGCCTCCTCGGCGGTGAACACCTTCCACAGTTGGACTAGCACCGGCGCGGCCGCCTCCGGCAGGCCCGCGGCTTCGGCGATCTCGCGTGCCTTGGCCAGATCCACGCCTTCGACGGCGTCCACCGGGATGCGCGCCAGGGTGTCCGGGTTCTCCTCGATGTCCACGCCACCGCTGGCCGACGCCAGCGCGAGGAACGTGCGGTTCGCGCGGTCCAGCAGGAAGGAGAAGTAGTACTCCCGAACGATGTCCGACGCGGGCGTCACCATCACCTTGCGCACCAGGTGGCCCTTGATGTCCAGGCCCAGGATGGCTTCGGCGTGCGTGGTCACCTCGTCGGTGGTCCTGGCCAGCTTGACACCGCCGGCCTTGCCGCGCCCGCCCACCTTGACTTGGGCCTTGATCACCACAGGCAGGCCGAGGATCCGGGCGGCGGCTACGGCGTCCGTGGGGTTGGCGACGACCCGTTGCGGGCCCGTCGGAACGCCGTGCTTCGAAAAGAGCTCTTTGGCTTGATACTCGTACAGGTCCACGTTGTAGACTGTATGCAGTATGGACCATGCCTGTCCAGAGGGAGGGCACTATGTCGGTACGAGACTGCTTCGGCCGGACCTACCAGGTGGGCCCCGAACCGGAAGCTCTGATCGGTCGATCCAGGGCCTGGATGGCCTGGCTGCCCTGGGCCGCGATGGCCGCGACTGGGGTGATGCAGTACGGCTTCGGCTCTCTGGTACCCAAGCTCACCGACCGCGGCTGGTCGGTCGGCGCCACCCTCTGGCTGCTCGCGGTCTGGGCGGTGTTCCAGGCGCTGGCCGGGTTCCCCACCGCTTATCTCCGTGAGCGCGGCCGGCTCGGGCCGCGCGGGGTGATGGTCACCGGAGCCGTGCTGATGCTGGCGGGCATGGTGTCCTTGGCGCACTTCGACTCCTACCTCGGCGCCCTGCTCGGGTACTCGGTGCTCGGCGGTACCGGTGCCGGGCTGGTCTACGCCACCTGCTCGTCGACCGTGGCGAAGTGGTTCCCGGAGCGGATGGCCGCCCGGGTCAGCTTTGTCACCGGCGCCTTCGCATACGGCGCAGTGCCTTTCGCGGTCGCGTTCCTGTTCACCCCGCCTGCCGTCGCGCTGGACGTCGCCGCTGTCCTGGTTGGCCTGGTGGTGGCCGGAACCGGCCTGTTCCTGGCCGACCCGCCGCCGAACTGGTGGCCGCCGGAGATCGACCCGCAGGAGTGGGCGCGCGACCGCAGGCGCAGCCCGGCCAGGCCGACCCGGCAGTTCTCGTTCGCCGAGGCCATGCGGACCGGCGTACTTCCGTTGATGTACCTGGTGTTGCTCGCCGCCAGCGCGGTTTCACTCTTCACTGTGACGTTCTTCGCCACGCTCGGTGTGCGACTGGGCATCGGCCTGGCCGTGATCGCGGCCGGCACGGCGATCTTGTTGGGCGCCAACGGGGCCGGTCGTTCCCTGGCCATCCGGGTGTCCGAGCGGCTGGGCCGCCGCCGCGCGCTGGCCGCTGTGCTGGCAGCCCAGGCGGTCGGGCAGGTCTGCCTGGCCGGCGCGGCCGCCTCGCATTCGGTGTTCCTGTTGCTGCTCGCGGCCATCCTCGCCGGTGCGGGCGGCGGCGCGTTCTACCCCCTATTCGCCAGCCTCGCGCGTGAGTTTTTCGGCGACAAGGACATCGCGAAGACCCATGCGGTGGTTTACAGCGCTAAGGCATTCGGTGGGATCATTGGTGTGGGCCTCGCCTCCGCGGCGGTCGCGGGATGGGGATTTCCGGGCGTTTTCCTGATATCCGGGATTGTCGCCCTGGGATCGGCGATACTGGGCCTGCGTTTGCGTCGTCCAGGCCACGTATCCACGCTCCCAATAATGTATGTTGTAGACACAATGTCGTCCCTTGGTTCGGGAGGAACAAGGCCGTGAACGAGCCCGCCATCCCGCTGTCCGAGCCGATCGGCAGCGGGAGAAGAGGCGGCCGCGGCGCGTTGAGCGGAGCCGCCACCCAACGGGTTGAGCGGCCCGCTCCTCTGCGTGAGGCCGTGCACACCGCGCTGATCGAGCTGATCATCAACGGCACCCTGCAGCCGGGGCAGCACCTCGTCGAGCTGGAGCTGGCCCAGTACCTGGGGGTCAGCCGCCAGCCGGTCCGCGAGGCGCTGCAGCGGCTGCAGACCGAGGGGTGGGTCGACCTGCGGCCCGCCCAGGGCGCCTTCGTGCACACCCCCACCGAGGAGGAGGCCGACCAGCTGCTCAGCGTCCGGTCGGTGCTCGAGACGCACTCCGCCCGGCTGGCCGCCGCACGGGCCACCGAGGACGACGTACGGCGCCTCTGGGAGCTCCAGCAGGACGGTGTGGACGCGATGAACGCCGACGACGCCGAGGGGATGGTGGCGGCGAACGCGGCGCTGCACGCGTTCATCACGACCCTGTCCGGCAACTCGGTGCTGGCCGAGCACATCGCGCTGGTGGACCGCCGGGTGCGGTGGTACTACCGGCCGATCGCCCGTCCCCGCGGCCACGACGCGTGGAGCGAGCACGCCGAGCTGATCAAGGCGATCGCCGCGCACGACGCCGACCTGGCCAGCATGATCATGAACCGGCACACCGAGCGGACCCGTCAGGCCTACCACGACCAGCGCACGGCCGAGGCCGAACAGTCGTAGTGCGCCGATGAGGCAAGGGCCCCCGCCACTGGTCCTGGCGGGGGCCCTTGCCTTTCTACTCCCCTATGACGCCGTGGCGATGCTGGTCGCCACCGCGGGGGCCTCCTCGGCCGCACCGGCCTTGCGGCCCGGCTGACGCAGGAACAGCGTCAGGCCGGTCGCCAGCAATGCGAGACACCCGGCGAGGATGTAAGCGCCGGTGTAACCCCACGCGACGATCACGCCGGCCGCGAGACCACCGCCGCCGACCCCGCCGACCAGCTTCGCGCTGTAGACGGCGCCGTAGTTGGACGCGTTGTTGTTCTCACCGAAGTAGTCCGGCACCAGCATGGCGAACAGCGGGTAGAACGCGCCGCCGCCGAAGCCGTTGATGAACGCGAAGATCATGAACAGCGGCAGGTTGCCGGTGTTGCCCGACCACATCACCCCGAACTGGGCGATCGCGGCGATGAACAGGACCAGCGTCAGCGTCTGGCGGCGGCCCAGCTTGTCCGACAGCCAGCCGACCAGGGCCCGCCCGGTTCCGTTGACCACCGACAGCACACCGAGCGACGAGGCGATGACGAACGGCCCGAACCCACTCGCCTTGGCGAACTGGGCCTGGTAGTTGATGCCGAACAGCGACACGCCACCGATGATCACCAGGCAGATCCACATCAGCGGCAGCATTCCGGTCTTGAACGCCTCCTTGGGCGTGTACTGCCGGACCGCGGGCGGGTTCTTGGCCAGCGAGCTGGCGCTCTTGCTGGCACCCTTCCAGTTCAGCGGGTCGACCTCGGCCGGCCACCAGTTCTTGGGCGGGTCCTTGAACAGGAAGCCGCACACGGCGACCACGATGAGCATGTACAGGCCGATCAGGTCGAGCACCGTGGAGTAGTTGCCCGCGTCGAACGCGTACCTGAACACGAAGATGAAAGGCACTGTGCCGTAGGCGAAGCCGCCGTTGACGAAGCCGGTCCGCGCACCCCGCTTGTCCGGGTACCACTTACCGACCATGTTGATGCAGGTGGCGTAGACGAGACCGGCACCGGTGCCACCGAAGACCGAATAGCCGATGAACGCGAGCAGCAGGTTGCCGCTGTGGGCGATCGTGAAGTACCCGATACCCGCGCACGCCGCCGCGGTGAGCATCATGGCCTTCGCGGAGAAGACGCCCTTCTCCCTGAGCCGGCCTGCCGGGAAGGCCACTCCCGCCTGGAACACCGCCCACACGCTGGCCAGCCAGAACACCTGGCCCAGTGACCACCCGTGCACCTCTTGCAGGGTGTCGACGGCGGCACTCCAGCCGTACTCGAAAACGCTGACTGCCATCATCGCTACCCAGGGCAGGAAGACCATCCATGCCCTGGAGCGGCCCATGATGTCGTGTGGGGTCTCCCCCACGCGGAACACCCGGCCGTTCTCGTTCGTGATTTCCTGAAAACTGGTCGCCATGCAAGCCTCTCCCGACCGACTACCCCATGAATCGGATTGGTCAGTTCTCGAGCCGGGAACGGCGCTCGCCGCTCCCGGCCTGCCTACGACCGCAGGCCGGCGAAGCAGACCGGTTTTCTTGTCCGCCAACGCCAAGCGCGGTGTCACCCGACCTGGCGCAGCACCGCGACCCGACCCCATCTGTGGCTTGTAGACTGCATACACCTCAATGGGACTCACCCGATAGTGGCCCCCGTCACCCAAGATGTCCAGAAAGAAAAGATAAGAATTCTGCAGAGTTACGCAAAGCATCCCAAATCGGGCGAAAAATCATCCCCCTTGAGCGGTTTACTTCGTATTCACGGCTTTTGCCCGTCTCGTCCGTTTTGAACGATAGATGCTCTGGTGCCGGAGATTCGTTCACCTCCGGTGAGCCGGTGTTCCTCCGCCCTTCCCGGGCGGGAGTCACTAGTCTGCCCGGGTGGAGGTGCGATTCCAGCTGCTCGGCGAGGTCGGGGTGACCATCGGCGGCCACCCGGTGCGGATCCACCAGCAGCGCCTGCTCAGCCTGCTCGCCGTGCTGCTCGTCGAGGTCAACCGGACCGTCCCGATGGACACCCTCGCGGACCGGGTCTGGGGCGAGCAGCTGCCCCGGTCGCCCCGCCAGACCCTGCACACCTATGTCTCCCGGCTGCGCACCGCGCTGGGCGACAGCGACAAGGTGTCCGTCGAGCGGCACGCCGGTGGGTACCTGCTCACCGCCGACCCGGACCTGGTCGACCTGCACCGGTTCCAGCGCCGGTACGAAGCCGCCCGCGCGGCCACCGACGACGAGGCCGCCGTCCTGCTGGCCGAGGCGCTCGGCGAGTGGCACGGCGAGGCGTTCGCCACTGTGGACGGTGAGTGGCTGGCCGCCCGACGGGAGGCGCTGCGCCGGGACCGCGTGGCCGCCCAGCTGGCGTTCCACGACATCCAGCTGCGCCGCGGCAGGCACGCCGAACTGGTCGCCCCGCTGACCGAGCTGGCCGCGGCCGATCCGCTGGACGAACGCCTCGCGGCACAGCTCATCCAGGCGCTGGACGGCGCCGGCCGCCGGGCCGAGGCGCTGGAGCACTACCAGACCGTCCGCCGCGAACTGGTCGACCGGCTCGGGGTGGAGCCCGGCGCCCCGCTGCAGGACCTGCACCAGCGGATCCTGCGCGGCGACGCCCCGGGGACGGGTCAGCCCGTGCCCCGGCAGCTGCCCGCGGACATCGCCGGGTTCACCGGACGGCAGGACTACCTGCGCCGGCTGGACACCCTGCTGTCGGCCGGCCACGGCCCGATGGTGATCTCCTCGGTCGCCGGGATGGCGGGCATCGGCAAGACGACGCTGGTCGTGCACTGGGCCCATCGAGCCGCCGCGCAGTTCCCGGACGGCCAGCTGTACGTGAACCTGCGCGGTTTCGACGCGACCGGGTCGGTGGTGCGGCCGGAGGAGGCGCTGCGAGGGTTCCTCGACGCGCTCGGCGTGTCCCCGCAACGGCTGCCAACCACGCTGGAGGCCCAGGCGGGCCTGTACCGGAGCCTGTTGGCCGACCGGCGGATGCTCGTGCTGCTGGACAACGCGAGGGACGCCGAGCAGGTACGGCCGCTGCTGCCCGGCTCGGCGAGCTGCGTCGTGGTGATCACCAGCCGCAACCAGCTGACCGACCTGGTGGCCACGACCAATGCCCGTCCGCTCACCCTGGAACTGCCCGGCCAGGACGAAGCCGTCCAGCTGCTGACCGAACGTCTTGGCGCACAACGGGTCGAGACCGATCCGGGCGCGGTCGGCGAGATCGTCGCCCGGTGTGCCCGGTTGCCGCTCGCGCTGGCCGTGGTGGCCGCCCGCGCGGCGATCCGGCCGGACTTCCCGCTCGCCGAGCTGGCCACGCAGCTGCACGACTCCCCCGACCTGCATTCGGTGTTCTCCTGGTCGGTACGGGCCTTGAGCCCGGCGGCGGCCGAGGCGTTCGGCCTGCTCGGCGTGCACCCGGACACCGACTTCTCGCTCGCCGCGGCGACGAGCATGATCGGCACGAACCCGGCCGTCGCCCGGCGGCTGCTGCGCGAGCTGTGCGACGCGAACCTGCTCCGGGAGCACCGCCCGGGCCGGTACACCTTCCACGACCTGTTGCGGGCGTATGCGCGGACGTGCACCACGAACGGTGAGCAGGCACGGACCCGGATGCTGGACCACTACCTGCACACCGCGGACCACGCCGCCTCCCTGTTCCACCCGCATCGCGTGGAGCTGGGGTTGACGCCCGCCCAGCCGGGGGTCGTCCTGACCGAGCTGGCCGACCGGGTGGAAGCGATGACCTACCTGGTCACCGAGTACGCCACGCTCGTCGCGGCGGTGTCGGTGGCCTACGACAACGGCATGTGGCGGCACTGCTGGCAGCTGGCCATGGTCATGGCCAACTTCCAGGACCGACGCGCGCTGTGGCTGGACCAGCTCGCGGTGCTCGGGATCGGGCTGGCCGCGGCGCGGCAGCTCGACGACGACTTCGCGTTGATGCACATGCACCGCAACACCGGCAGCGCCAACTCCCGGCTGGGCCGCTACGACGAGGCCAACCACCACCTGGCCATCGCGGCCGAGCGCGCGCCCACCCGGGCGCAGCAGGGCCACTCCGAGCTGAGCATCCTCAGCTCCCTGCTGCGCCAGGGCAGGGTCGCCGAGGCGTTGCGGCACGCCGAGAAGGCCTATGAGCTCTACTCCGGCACCGACCGGATGGACGGGACCGCCGACTCGCTCAACGCCATCGGCTGGTGCCACACCAAGCTGGGCAACCACCGGGAGGCCCTGAAGTGGTGCGAGCAGGCGCTCGACCTGCACATCCAGCTGGGCGCCCGGCTCAGCGAGGCGGACACGCTGGACAGCATCGGGTATGCGCACTCCCACCTCGGCGACCACGCCATGGCGATCGAGTGCTACCAGCGGGCGCTGGCCATCGACCGGGAGCTCGGGGACATCACCAAGCAGGCCGAGGTGCTGGAGCATCTGGGTGACGTCCAGCTGGCGATCGGCGACACCGGGGCGGCTCGCCTAGCCTGGGAGGAGGCGGTGGCGATCTGGGATGTCACCAAGGCGCCGGAACGTGAGTCGACACTGGCGAAACTGGCCGCCTTGGAAACCTCCGCGAAACCGGACAATGCCGTCGAGATTGACCAATAGCGGCAAACTGGACACATAGCGTGATGTGACACTACCCACTGTACAGAGCAAAGCTCAGGATTGTATGCTGTAGTCAGTCGACAGGAACTATGAACTGGAGTGACTGCCGATGAAGAGGTTGCGAGGGATCTTCGGGTCTCTCCTTCGCCCGCTCGGAGCCAGTGCGGACGGGCGGCTGATGGGAACCGGATTGTCCACCGCGCTGGTGCGCGCCGAGCAGGGTCTTCCCGACGAGGTCGAGGATTACCTGCGCACACAGGCAGACGCCAGGAACATCAGCTCCTGACGCCTGCCGGGTGGTGGGTCGCTCAGTCCCTCGACGACACTGAGACGGTTTCCGCCTCCGATCTCCGCAGCGAACGGACCTTGACCAAACTGGCCACCGTCGTCACTGCCAGGGTGCCGACGATGATCCCCAGGGAGAGCAGGATCGGGATCTGCGGAGCCCACGCCACACCGTCGGAGTGCAGTGCCTCTCCCACCAGCTTCACGCCGATGAAAGCCAGCACTACGGCAAGGCCCTTGCTGAGGTAGACGAGCTTGTCCAGAAGCCCGCCGATCAGGAAGAACAACTGCCGAAGGCCCATCAGCGCGAAGGCGTTCGCGGTGAACACGAGGTACGGCTCCTTGGTGAGGCCGAAGATCGCCGGGATGGAGTCGAGCGCGAACAGCAGGTCCGTGGTACCGATCGCCACCATCACGATCAGCATCGGCGTGACCAGCCTGCGCCCGCCCACCCTGGTGGTCAGGGCCGCCCCGGCGTACGTCTCCGTCGCCGGCAGGAACCGTTTCGCCAGGCGCAGGACGGCGTTCTCGCTGAACTCCTCCTCGCCGGAGTCCCCGTGCCGCATGAGCTTCCACGCGGTGAAAACGAGGAACGCGCCGAAAAGGTAGAACAGCCAGTCGAACCGGGTCACCGCCTCAGCGCCGACGGCGATGAACGCCCCGCGCATGAACAACGCCAGCACGATCCCGATGGACAGCACCTTCTGCTGGTAATCCTTGGGGACGGCGAACGTGCTCATGATGATCACGAACACGAAGAGGTTGTCGACCGACAACGAGTACTCGGTGACCCACCCGGCGAAGAACTCGCCGCCGTACCGCGGCCCGGCGAAAAGCAGCACGCCGAGTCCGAACAGGATGGCAAGCCCGACATAGCAGGCGACCCAGAGGGTGCATTCCCGCAAGGACGGCTTTCGTGGGTTTCTGGACACAAGGTAGAAGTCGACCAGGATCATGGCGGTCAGGCCGGCCACGGTGACCGGCCAGACCCACACTGGCAGATTCATCGGGTCTTGCTTCCCTCCCGTCTGCGCTCGCGGACAGTCCGCAACGACTGGGCGTGCGCGGCGTAACGTGAGTAAACCCGGGCGGCCACCGGGTTGTGCCCAGAGATCCGCCGCCACCACTGCGGCGCGATGCGTTCGTGCAGCCAGAGGAACCCGATCGCGAACCCCGCGCTGATGATGCCCTGGTAGGCCAGGAAACCGGGGACATCGGCGGGGAACGTGACCCTGCCGGTCAGCACGAGGTGGGTGAGCACCTCCTGGGTGAGCCGCGACAGCGGGAACGCGAACAGCCAGAACAGCGCGGCCGGGGCGAACCCGCCGACCCGGACGTGCCCGCCCGCCAGCAGAAGGCTGTACACCGCGCCGAACACACCCAGCGGCACGCCGAGGGTGAGCGACGCCAGCACGGCCCAGGCGATGGGCTGGCCGACGAGACCTGCCATCAGCCCGGCCACCGAGCCCGCGATGAACCCGACCGCGAAGCCCGGCAGGGCGACTTCGAACCGGGAGCGTTCGAGGCGCGGCACCACGAAACGCGTCATCCGACTGCCACCCCGAACCGGAGCAGGCAGTAGAACAGCATGCCGAGGTAGAACACGGCGCCGAACCCGATGATCGCGTTGGTGTACCACTTCGGCCTGATCGGCTTGGGCAGCATCTTGTTGTTGACCAGCAACAGGACCACGCAGTACGAGCCCATCGCGAACGTGGACAGGAACGCCAGGATGTCCAAGATGGACTCCGGTCCGTCCGCGGGCCCGAACAACAGAATGAGGATCCCGAACGTGATCAGGCCCCAGAGGAAGCCCGCGTACAGGTGCGACATCTTGAACCGCTTGGCGCCCTTGACGAAGAAGTACGTCATGTCCGCCTGGCCGCGCGAGAACGAGTCGAACAGCCCGAGCGTGGCGTTCAGCCCGATCAGCGCGATGAACCCGAAGAACACGCTGCCCAGCACCGGACCGCCCGCGACCGAGAACGCGTCGGACATCGCCGACAGCGCCGCGGAGCGGTCACCCGACTCGATCAGGCCGCGCACGTCCGGGTTGGCCCGGGCCGCCGACTGGGCCAGCACGGTGAACGAGATGGTCACCAGCATCGTGATGCCCCAGAACAGCAGCAGGGCGTCGAAGGTGACCCACCTGCGCCAGCCCCGCCACTTGCGCATCTCGTCGGGGTTGTCGGTGTCGAACATGAACCCGCGGGCCGGCATCTCCTCCTCGTCGCCGGCGTGCCGGATACCCCGGACCTGCGGGATGTGCGCGCCCATGCCGGCGCCACTGTCCCGCAGGTGCAGCGTGTACCACATCTGCTGCATCCCGGACGGTCCCGCGAACGCGATCGAGCCGACCACGATCGGGAACCAGACGTCGTTCATCGCACCGGACGGGAAGTATCCGAAGTGGAACATCCCGCCGATCGTGGACAACAGGTCCGCCCAGTTGCCCACCAGCGAGGCGATCACAGCGGTGCCCACCACCAACACACCGATGAGGATCGCCAGCACGTTCTCCAGCAGGTTGTAGATCACCCTGGCGAGGCTGAACAGGATCCCCACCAGGATCAGGCCGACGCAGGCGGTCACGACCCAGGGTATTCCGGTGATCTCCTCGAAGGCGGCGGCCCCGGCCGACAGGTGTCCAGGCCAGATGTAGACCAGGATCGCCACGACGAAGAAGAACCACATGATCGGTTTGAACACGCGTGCCGCCCCGGCGAAGATGCTCTCGCCGGTCGCCATCGCGTAGCGGGCCATCTCCAGCATCACCACCGCCTGCAGGGTGACACCGATGAGGAACAGCCACCTGATCTCCGGCCCGAAGACCAGCACCAGGCGCGGCCACATGTAGGACTCGCCCATCCCGACGCCCAGCGCCACCAGGAAGACCGTCGGTCCGAGCAGGTGGATCGACGGCGGCGCTTCGGGCAGGGGGCGGATGGGCATGGGATCGAGCCGACCGGCCCGCCACACTCGCTCAACGCCGGCTAATCGCGGCCCGGCTGCCGGGGTGTTCGAAGAATCCATTGCTGAACCTCTCCATTGAGGAATTTCGATGCACCGTCCGGTCGGACACCCCCTTTTGCTTCTCCCTGTGGAAAATCCCCTGAAACCCGTGAGTGCCCCGGCGGGCTCGCCGAGACACTCACGGGGGTCTGGTGCCGACTCCAGCGAGATCTACAGCAGCCCGGCCGCGCGGGCCCACCGGTACTTCGCGCCCAGTACCGCGACGGGCTTCTCCGTGGTGTACGGATAGGCCACGATCCGCCTGTCGTACAGGTATTCGCAGGCGCGCTCCACTTCGACGTCTCCGGCGAGTGAGGCCACGACGGGCTTGTCGATTCCCTTTGCCCTGGCTTCCTCCACCACTCGCGCCGTCAGCTCGGCAAACACCATAGGCGGCGTGACGATGGTGTGCCAGTACCCGAGGATCAAGGAATGGATACGGGGATCCTCGAGTCCGAGCCGGATCGTCGCCTCGTAGGTCGACGGCGGCTCGCCTCCGGTGATGTCAATGGGGTTTCCGGCCGCGCCGAACGGCGGGATGAACTTGCGGAAGGCCTCGTCGAGGTCCGGCGGGATGTCCATCAGGGACAGTCCCTCATTGACCACCGAGTCTGATAGAAGCACCCCGGATCCACCAGCACCGGTGATGATCACGACGTTCTCGCCTTGCGGCGTAGGCAGAAGCGGCACACCCCGGGCGTACTCGAGCATGTCGTTCAGGCCGTACGCGCGGATCACGCCCGCCTGCTTGAGGATGTCGTCGTACACCTTGTCGTCACCGGCGAGCGCGCCGGTGTGCGAGCTGGCCGCACGCGCACCCATCGCGGTACGACCGGCTTTCAGCACGATGATCGGCTTCTTGGTGACCGTGCGCTGGGCGGCCTCGACGAACGCACGCCCGTCCTTCAGGTCCTCCAGGTGCATCGCGACGACGTTGGTGTTGTCGTCCTGACCGAAGTAGGTGAGCAGGTCGTCCTCGTCCACATCGGCTTTGTTGCCCAGGCCGACGATCGCCGACACACCCATCTTGGTCGACCGCGCGAAACCCAGAATGGCCATACCGATGCCGCCGCTCTGCGACGACAACGCCACGCCGCCCTTCACGTCATACGGCGTGCAGAAAGTCGCGCACAGGTTCTGCGGTGTGTAGTAGTAGCCGTAGATGTTCGGCCCGAGCATCCGGATTCCGCGCCGCTGCGCGATCTCGACGATCTCGTCCTGCAGTTCGTGATTCCCGGTCTCGGCGAAGCCGGACGGAATCAGCACCGCGGCGGGAATGCCTTTGTCGCCGCACTCCTCCAGCGCCGCGGGTACGAACTTCGCGGGGATGGCGAAGACGGCGACATCGACCTCGCCCGGGATGTCCTTGACAGACGCGTACGCCTTCTTGCCGAGGATTTCGTCGGCCTTGGGGTTGATGGGGAAGATGCCGCCCTGGTAGCCGCCGTTGATGAGGTTGCGCATCACCGAGTTGCCGATCTTGCCCTCCTGGTCGGAGGCGCCGATCACGGCAACGGCCTTCGGGTTCATCAACCGGGTCATCACGCGCAGGATCTCCTCCTGCGGGATGCGCCTTTTCTCCTCGACCGGCCCCGCCTGCAGGATGATCCGCACGTCCGCGGCGACCGCGCCGTCCTTGGAGGCGAACACCGGGTTCAGGTCGAACTCGGCGATCTCCGGGAAGTCGGTGACCAGTTCGGACACCCGCCTGATCACGTCGGCGAGCGTGTCGGCGTCCACCGGGTCGGCGCCGCGCGCGCCCTTGAGCACATCGGCCGCGGCGATACCGTCCAACATGGACAGTGCCTGGCCCTGGTCGAGCGGGGCCAGCCGGAAGGTGATGTCCTTGAGCACCTCCACGAGCACGCCGCCGAGACCGAACGCGACCACCTTGCCGAAGGTCGGGTCGGTGGTGGCGCCGATGATGACCTCCTGGCCACCGCCGACCATCTGCTGCACCTGCACGCCCTCGATGTGCGCGGAGGCGTTGTAGGCCTTGGCGTTGGCGACGATCCTGTCGAAGCCGGCCGATACGTCGTCCGAAGTGGACACGCCGACCAGCACGCCACCGGCCTCGGTCTTGTGCAGGATGTCCGGCGAGACGATCTTCAGCACCACCGGGAAGCCGATCTTCTCCGCCAGTGCCACCGCTTCCTCAGCGGTGGCGGCCAGGCCCTCGCCCGGGGTCGGGATGCCGTAGGCGTCGCACACGCGCTTGCCCTCGGGCGCGGTCAGCGCCTCCCGGCCCTCGGCCCGCACCTTGTCGAGGATCTCCCGGACGGTCTCGGCGTCGTAGCTCATGCTCGCTCCCAGCCGCGCTGGGCGTCGTTGCATGAGCTCGGCACTGTATTGAATGATGCCCTCGCAAGCTCGGTCATAGCCCTAGATCACTCCGTTCGCGGCGAGCTCGTCCAGCTCCGCCTCGGCGACGCCCAGTTCCTGGACGTAGATATCCTTGTTGTGCTCACCCAGCAGCGGCGAGCGCTCGACCTTCGCGGGCGAGTCGGACAGCTTGATCGGCATGCCGACGGTGGTGAACGTGCCCCGTTGCGGGTGCGGCACGTCGACGACCATGTCGTTGGCGCGCAACGACTCGTCGGCGATGATCTCCTCGGTGGACAGAATCGGCCCACAAGGGATGTTGTGCTTGTTCAGCATCGCCAGCACGTCGTACTTGCTGTGGCTGACCGACCACTCCTCGATCAGCTGGAACATCTTGTCCAGCTTGTCCAGCCGCGCCTCCGGGGTGGCCCACTCGGGGTCCTCGGTCAGGTCCTCGCGGCCGATCAGCTTGGTGATCGGTTCCCAGCCGACGGGTTGCACGATCACGTAGACGTAGTCGTTCGGCCCGCCGGGCGCGCACTTGACCGCCCAGCCCGGCTGACCGCCGCCGGAAGCGTTGCCGGAGCGCGGAACCGTGGAACCGAATTCCTTGTTCGGGTACTCCTTCAACGGACCGTGCGCCAGCCGCTGCTGGTCGCGCAGCTTGACCCGGCACAGGTTGAGCACCGAGTGCTGCATCGCGACGGTCACCCGCTGGCCGCGGCCGGTGTGCTCGCGCTGGAACAGCGCGGCGAGAATGCCGGCCACGGCGTGCATCCCGGTGCCGGAGTCACCGATCTGCGCGCCCGTGGCCAGCGGCGGGCCCTCTTCGAAGCCGGTGGTGCTCATCGAGCCGCCCATGGCCTGAGCAACGACTTCGTACGCCTTGTAGTGCGTGTAAGGACCTTCGCCGAAACCCTTGATGGAGGCGTAGATGAGCCTGGGGTTCAGCTCCTGCAGGCGCTCCCACGGGAAGCCCATCCGGTCCACCGCGCCGGGGCCGAAGTTCTCCACCATGACGTCGAACTTGCCGATCATGTCGACGAACAGCTGCTTGCCGCGCTCGCTCTTCATGTTCAGCGTGATGGACCGCTTGTTGCAGTTGAGCATCGTGAAGTAGAGGCTGTCGGCGTCCGGCAGGTCCCGCAGCTGCTTGCGGGTGATGTCGCCGGTCGGCGACTCCACCTTGACCACGTCCGCACCCAGCCATGCCAGGATCTGGGTGGCGGAGGGCCCGGACTGGACGTGGGTGAAGTCCAGGACGCGCACGCCTTCCAGTGCTTTGCCCATCAGAAGCCCTCCTACTTGTACATGGTCTGGTTCATCGTTCCGGGGGCGTAGACCTCCGGGTCGACCCAGACGTTGATCAGCGACGGCTTGCCGGACTCGCGGGCGCGCAGCAGGGCGGGCCCGATGTCTCCTGCGTCACGCACTTCCTCGCCATAGCCACCGAGCATCCGGGCGAACTCGTCGTAGCGGACGTCGCCGAGGGTGTTGCCGATGCGGCCGCGCGGGGCGCCGTACTTCTGGATCTGCCCGTAGCGGATCTGGTTCATCGAGGAGTTGTTGCCGACGATGCCGACGAACGGCAGGTTGAACCGGACCAGGGTCTCGAAGTCCCAGCCGGTCAGCGAGAAGGCGCCGTCGCCGAACAGGGCCACGACCTCCTTGTCCGGGCGGGCGTACTTCGCGGCCAGGACAAAGGGAACGCCGACGCCGAGTGTCCCGAGTGGACCCGGGTCCATCCAGTGGCCGGGCGACTTGGGCTGCACGACCTGGCCGGAGAAGGTGACGATGTCGCCGCCGTCGCCGATGTAGATGGAGTCCTCGGTGAGGAACTCGTTGATCTCGTGCACCAGCCGGTACGGGTCGATCGGGCTGGCGTCCGACAGCTGGCGCGGCAGGCGCTTCTGGAACGCCGCGTCCTCGACCGCGCGCAGCTCCTCCAGCCAGGACTTGCGGTTGGCGGCGCCGTTGGAGACGCGGCCCGAGGCGGCCTGGGTGACGGCCGCAAGCACCGCGCCGGCGTCGCCGACGATGCCCAGGTCGATGTCCCGGTTCTTGCCGACCGTGCGGTAGTCCAGGTCGATCTGGACGACCGTGGCGGTGGGCGAAAGCCGCTTGCCGTAACCCATCCGGAAGTCGAACGGGGTGCCGACGATGATGATCAGGTCGGCGTTCTGGAACGCGTAGCGGCGGGCCAGCTGCAGGTGGTGCGGGTCGCCCGGGGGCAGCGTGCCGCGGCCGGAGCCGTTCATGAACGCGGGGATGTTCAGCGAGCGGACGAACTCGATGGCGTCGTCGCTGCCGCGCGTGGTCCAGACCTGGCTGCCCAGCAGCACACACGGCTTCTCGGACCGCACGATGAGGTCCGCCAGCCGCTCGATGTCCGCCGGGTCGCCGATGGACCGGGTCGAGGCGCGGTAGCGGCCGGCCTCGGGGATGCGGGCCTTGGACAGCGGCACCTTCGCGTCGAGGATGTCGCGCGGGATCTCCAGGAACGACGGCCCGGGCGCACCGGCGACGCTCTCCCGGAAGGCCATCGACACCAGGTCGGCGACGCGCTCGGTGTGCGGCACCGTCGCGGCGAACTTGGTGATCGGGGTCATCATGTCGACGTGCGGGAGGTCCTGCAGCGAGCCCATCTTGTGCTGGCTCAGCGCCCCCTGGCCGCCGATCAGCAGCATCGGGCTCTCCGCGCGCAGCGCGTTGGCCACGCCGGTCACCGCGTCGGTGGTGCCCGGGCCGGCCGTGACGACCGCGCAGCCGGGCTTGCCGGTGATGCGGGCGTAGCCGTCGGCCGCGTGCGCCGCGACCTGCTCGTGGCGTACGTCGACGACCTCGATGCCCTCGTCCACGCAGCCGTCGTAGATGTCGATGATGTGCCCGCCGCAGAGCGTGAAGATGACGTCCACGCCTTCGGCCTTGAGCGCCTTCGCCACGAGGTGACCACCTGAGATCACCTCGGGCTCAGCGGCACCGTTCGATGCGGCGTTCTCGGGCACCGTCTGGGCCGTTTGTGCCATGTGTGGTCATCTCCTCGGTTCGAATCCGCTGGTTACCGCACTGCATAATGCCATCTCGCATACTGCATACCGTATGTACTTCATAGTGGACCTGTTCCTGTCTCTTTGTCCAGAGCCCCTGGTCCTCAGTCGCGCCAGTCGTAGCCGCGCCAGCGCTCCACCAGCGTGGCCACCCGCGCGACCGCGTCGGCCGGCGCCATGCCCCGGCCCACAGCGACTCCCACCAGGTAAAAGGTCAAGGGCGCGGCCGCACCGCAGACGTCCCGCGCCACGTGCCGGGCGACGGCGAGCATGCTCGCCGCGTCCAGTTCCTCCGGCCGGACGCCAAGATCAGCCGCGACCAGGTCGGTCCACTCCTCGATGACCTTCACGTCCGCTGTCCCTTCAGCCGTCGTTGGCTGGCGTCGAGTCGCTCGGTCACCCCCTGGGCGTCCAGCAGTTCCAGCAGTGGCACAGCCACTCGACGACTTGTCTTCAGCGCGGTCCGCACCTGCGAGACGGTGAACAGCTCGGGCAGGTCCCGCAGGGCCGCCTTGGCCAGGTCCACCGCGTCCGGGCGGAGATAGACCCCATCCGCCAGACGCATGAGTTGTCCCCGGGCGACGGCGGCGTTGAGCCGCTTGGGAGTCAGGCCGAGCTCGGACAGGCGGGGCTGTTCCGGGGCGGCGAACGGGTCGAGCGCCAGCTCCTCGGACAACGTCTCCAGCGCGTCCTTCGGGCCCAGCACGAGCCGTCCGGCCAGCATCCGGATGCCCAGGCCGCGCGAGGCCCGGGCCAGCGGTTCGACCAGGCGCCGGTCCGGCAGCGCAAGTGCTTGTGCCGCCTCGGGTTTGGGCATCGCAGGGTCGTCGGGGTGGGTGGCCGCGTAGTCCTTCACCGCGTCCAGCAGGGCGCTGCGCAGCTTCTGGAACCGGTCCGGGTCGAACAGCCACTCCCCCACCGCGGGCGCGCGCGGGACCGTGCAGCCCATCGCGATCAGGTCGCCCTTGCGGACCATCCCGCGGCGGCGCAGCTCGGTCATGCCGTCGGTGGTGATGTCGCGTTTGGACAGTTCCACGGCGCGTTCCACCACTGCCCCATCGCGTTGCAGGTCCGGCGGGAGGATGTCGAGCACCGTCACGCCCGCAACCACCTGGTGGCGCGCGGGGTCGTGCAGGAGTCCGTAGTCGCCGATCCGCAGCGGCAACGGCGATTGCAGGCTCAGCCGGGCCACATTCGGGCCCAGGTACTGGACTCGCGCGGGGATCGCCGCGGACCCGATGTGCAGCACCAGTTCCCGCGCGGGCATCCCGGTGCGGTCGAGCATGTTCAGCCGTACGTCCAGGACGGACACGAACCGCCAGTTGCCCGCGGTGACCAGGGCCTGGCCGGGGCGGACGCGGCGCGGGTTGATGCCGTTGAGGTTCACCGCGACCCGCCCGGCGCCGGCGACCTCGGCCGTGGCCTGGCCGAGCCAGCGCAACGACTGGACCTGCACGCGGCGGCCGGTCGGGGCAACCACGAGCTCGTCGCCGGTATGCAATGTACCGACCGGGAGGGTGCCGGTGACGCCGTCGCCGTCGGCCTCGTCGATCCACAGCCGGACCGCGCCGGTGGGGTCGGGTAACGGCATCTGGTCGGCGAGCCGGTCCAGCGCGGCTCGCAGGTCCTCGATCCCTTGGCCGGTCACCGAACTGACCGTGACCTGCTCGGCCTCGGCGAGATCCGTCCCGGCTAAGTGGACGCGAGCCCTGCGCAACGCGGGCAGCGGGTCGGCCAGGTCGCAGCGGGTGATCACCAGCAGGCCCTTCTTGATGCCCAAGGCCTGCAGCGCCGCCAGGTGTTCACTCGACTGTGGCATCCAGCCGGCATCCGCGGCCACCACGAAGAGCACCGCTGTGACCGGGCAGAGCCCGGCCAGCGTCGTCGCGGCGGGCATGTCCACGAACTCGACCCGGCGCCCGGAGGGAAGGGCGGTCCAGGACGACCCCAGCAGTGGCGGCATTCCGGTGAGCCGTTGAACCAGTGTCGACTTGCCGTGGTCGGCATGGCCGGCCGTGGCCATCACCCACATCGGGCGCGCTCGTACAGCGAACCAGGCATCTCACATGCCTCCTCGACACCGTTGACCGAAGGTCTTCATACGGTATACTGAATACACTATCGACGCAAGAACGGAGCCGCCCGTGAGAGTTGCTGTTCTTGGCGCCGGTGCTATCGGCGCGTATGTCGGAGCCGGACTCCATCGTGCTGGAGTCGAGGTTCATCTGATCGCCCGCGGTGCTCATCTGCAGGCGATCCGTTCGTCCGGGCTCAAGGTACTCAGTCCCCGAGGGGACTTCGAGGTGACCCCGCACGCGACCGACAATCCTGAGGAAGTGGGGCCGGTCGACCACGTCTTCCTCGGTCTGAAGGCCAACCAGTACGCAGCGGCGGGGTCCATGGTCGCGCCGCTGCTGCATGAGACCACCACGCTCATCACGGCTCAGAACGGCATTCCTTACTGGTATTTCCACGGGTTGCCCGGGCCGTACGAGGGACACCGAATCCAGAGTGTGGATCCGGACGGCGCGGTCAGCGAGGCGCTGCCTGTGGAACGTGCCGTCGGCTGCGTGGTCTACGCGGCGACCGAGATCGAGGAGCCGGGCGTGATCCGGCACCTGGAGGGCACGCGGTTCTCCATCGGGGAGCCGGATGGGACGATGTCGTCGCGGTGCAAGGAGTTCTCCGACGCGATGGTCGCCGGCGGGTTGAAGTGCCCGGTGGAGGCGGATCTGCGCAACGACATCTGGATCAAGCTGATGGGCAATATCGCGTTCAACCCGATCAGCGCCTTGTCCCGGGCCACCATGGCTTCGATCTGCAAGCATGACGCCGCACGCCAGTTGGTGGTGCGGATGATGAGCGAGACGCTGGAGGTGGCGGGCCGGGTCGGGTCGCGTCCGGAGATCTCCATCGAGCGCCGGCTGGCCGGCGCCGAGCGTGCCGGTGACCACAAGACGTCCACTCTCCAGGATCTGGAGAAGGGCAAGCCCCTTGAGCTGGACGTGATCATCAAGGCAGTGGTGGAGCTGGCCGATCTGACCGGCGCCGAGGTGCCCACGTTGCGCGCGATCGCCGCCGTGGCCGACCTGTTGAACGAGCAGCTGATCGCCGCATGACCTTCGGTTGATGTTGCTGTACTGACCTGGGCGCACAGGATCCCTCGCCGAGTGCGAGGAACTCAGGCACGATCTGTCCACAATGGAGAACGGGTTGGCCGGGACGTTCCGGATCGGAGCGATCCCGACCACCCTGACGGTCGCGCCACTGGGAAGAGCCCGGACATTTCCCCTATACGAGGAAACATACTCCTCCACACACACGTCGGCTCTTGACCCACGCCCTACGCAGCAGCGGGAAGCGGTCTTCGGAACGAGTTGGTCCGAGGCTGTTGACGAGGGTCGACATAAGCAGGTGGGACGAAGACCGGGCGGTTGTTGAGGACTTGGACTGTCCAGTCGCTGTTGTGATCAGCCGGTGGTGGTGCGGACAAAGCAGCACGAGGTTGTCGATGTGGGTCACGCCGTTGTCAGCCCAGTGCTGAATGTGGTGGGCGTCGCAGACACTCGCAGGCTTCGCACACCCAGGAAACGCACACCCCTCGTCCCGCAAGACCAACCCGCGCCGGATGTGTGCCGGAGTGCTGTGGGCGCCCACGGCGATGTCGAGGGGTTCAAGGGCATGTCCGGGCAGTTGGCGGCACGCTTGAGGATCCCGGCGATCCCGTAGCGAAACACCTGAGTCTGCCGTGCGGGTTCAGGGTCGACCGGTGGCGGGCCGTCGGGATCGACCATGGCACGCACACGCAAGCCGAACCGCGCCAACGCGTTGGGGTCGTCCTCGGCAGCCTGTTCCAGCATCACCGACTCAGCCAGCACACGCTTCTCCAGCTCGAGACTCGGCAAATCGACGCGGAATCCGTAGCACATGCACCAACAACGCAGCGGTGCTGGAGTACCCCGATTCGTACCAATACCGCCGTTGTCCATGTGCGACACGACTTCCACCAGCCGCGCATGCAACTGCCAGACCTGAGCCGCGATCCCCTGAGCCAGCGACACCTTCTCGATATCGCTGAACTGCCAAACGCGATCACGAGAGCCCTCAACACCGGCCAGCTCGCGGTCTACGCAGGCGATGTCTGCTACCCGCAATCAACCCCGCAGACCGCGAACAATGCCCCACCACGGACCCTGCGCATCTCAGGCTCGTCACTCTCCGCACAAGCCCGCTAGCAGCGGGAACCCGCGAAATCCTGGAAGCCCGGTTCACCGACGAGTACCGGATCGACGACGGCGGCAAGCCCGCAGGCCCGGGAGCGCACTCTTACTCCGCCTGGAAACAACGTTTACCCCGGCCCGGAAACGGCTATCCGCCAACGTGGCCGAGAACCTGCTGGAGAACCGGTACCGCCTGGGTGCGGTGGTGGGCCGGGGTGGCGTGGCCGAGGTGCGCCGGGCGTGGGATGTCCGCCTGCAGCGCCCTGTGGCGATCAAGCTGTTCCAGTCGTACTCCGACGATATCGCCCGCAAACGCTTCACCGAGGAGGCCAAGACCCTGGCCTGCCTGTCCCATCCGGGTCTGGTCACGGTCTACGACACTGGTGTCACCGAGGACGGAGCACCGTTCCTGATCTTGCACCTGGTCGACGGTCCCACGCTCAAGCAGCGCATTCCCTTGCCCGAGGAGGAGGTCCGCCAGATCGGCGCGCAGCTCGCGGACACCCTCGCCTACGTGCACGAACACGGGATCACCCACCGGGACGTGAAGCCGTCGAACATCCTGCTGGACGCGGACGACACGCCGTACCTCGCCGATTTCGGTATCGCGAAACAGAACGACGCCACCGCGATGACCGCGACCGGCGAGGTGGTCGGCACTCTCAGCTACCTGGCGCCCGAGCAGGTCCGCGGCGACGAGGAGATCGGCCACCCCGTCGACATCTACGCGCTGGGCTTGGTGCTGCTGGAATGCCTGACCGGCAAACGGGAGTACGGCGGCCCGGATGTCGAGGCCGCGCTGGCCCGGCTCAACCGCCCGGTGAACGTGCCCGAGCACGTGTCTCCCGAGATGGGCGTGTTGCTGCGGATGATGACCGCGCTGCCACCGAAACGCCGCCCCACCGCCCAGCGCTGTGCCGAGCTTCTGCGCGACCCCAGCCAGATCCTGCCTGCCGAGAAGCCGACGCTGCGTGGCGCCGAGCCGGTGCTCATCCCGGAGGTCGACACCGAGCCGATCCTGGAGCCCCTCCCGGAACCACCGCGGAGACGTAAGGCGGCGGTCGCCGCCCTCGCCCTGGTCGCGGCCGGGTCGGTCGCCCTGGCTCTCGCGAAGACCCACCAGCCGCCCGATTCCGCTCCCACGCAGCAGCCTCCCTCAGCAACCTCTCCGGCACCCTCCTCACCGGCCGCCACACCGGTTCAGCAGCCACCAGCCCAGGTCGACTCAACGTCCACAGTGGTCAAGACGACGACAGCCCAGCAGCCGCAACAACAGCAGCACGGCAACCGGGGCAAGGGCTCTTCGAAGAAGACCAGCAAGAAGCAGGACGAGGACTAAAGACGGTACCCGTAAGTGAAACCGTCGGGCTCCGAGCCCAGCTCGACGAACCCGATGTGCCGGTAGAACCCGATGGCCCGCTCGTTCTGCCGCCACACCTGCAGATGAACCCCTGGTGAACCCTGCTCCCGCAAGGCGTCGAACAAAGTGTGCATGATCTTCCCGCCCATGCCCTGACCCTGTAGCCGCGGGAGCAGGTTGATGTGCAGGTGGGACGGGAACTCCGCCAGCAACGCCGAGTCCGCGACGTGCGGCTGGTGGAACCCCTGGATCATCGCGTGGTCGGCCCGGTCCGCCGGCCCCGGCGACGGATACCGCTCCCGCAGCGCCGGCCACCATTCCCGCTCCAGCAACGCCTCGAACGCGCGGCTGTCCCGAGCACCCACCGCGTACCCGGCGACCCCCTCGTCATCCTCGACGACGAACGCCAGCGAAGGCTCGAAAACCGCGTACGGGCCGACGAAGATATGCCCCACGACCTCGGGATCGTCGTACTGGCTCGTGGCGTCCTCCCCCGCGTCGGCGGTCCGCAGGCAGATCTCGTACAGCGCGTCCCTGTCGTCCGGCCGGGCAGCCCTGATGTGACTCACCAGGTCAACCTACATAAGGCGCCGACGCGGGGCGCTATCCATGAAGCGATCGCCACCCATACAGGGGTTCGAAGCCGAGCAGCGACCGACTCCGGTCCCGTGCGTACAGCGACTCGAACTCACCAAGCTCCCGGTCCACTCTTACCCCAGGGTGGTAAGTCCGCAACAACTCGGCAGTCGGGATCAACGCCGTCGTGTCCGGCGCGGCCACGTTCACAATGTGGTGACCCGTCAACGAAGCCGTGAGCGCGGCCAACACGGCCCGAGCGGCGTCCCGCATGTCCAGCCAGGCCCACAACCCACCCCGGTCCACGCCATGATCGGCATGCACCCAGCTCAGGTGCGAGAGCAGCCGTTCCCCGCTGCCGATGAAGGGAAAGCGCAAGCTCACGACGGTCGCGCCCCACCGACGACTGGTGGCCGCAGCGATGGTCTCGCCGATCTGTTTGGACAACCCGTAGACATCCTCGCCGACATATGGATGGTCCTCGGTCACGGGCACCGATACCGGCGACACGCCAAGCTCTGACCAGGCTAGACCGACCGCGGAAGCGCTGGAAACGTACACGATCCGCGGCACCCCGAAACGCCCGGCGGTGTCCAGGACGTTGTAGGTGGTCTGGACATTGTTCTGGAAGATCTCGTCGTCCGGACCGTCCTTTGGGGACGGTATGGCGGCCGCGTGCACCACCGCGCTCACCCCGTCGACGACCTCCCTGACGTGCGGCAACGACCGCAGATCCCCGTTCTGGCGGTCATGCGGCACGACGTCATGGCCCGCTTCGGTGAGACAAAGCGACACGACCGAACCCAGCGCTCCCCCGGCGCCGGTGAGCAGAACCTTCACCCTTTGACCGCTCCCACGAGTCCGTTGACGAAGTATCGCTGCAGCAGCACGAACAACAGCACCACCGGCACGACGATGATCAGTGACGCCGCCATGATCACGTTGTACTGCGGCGAGGTCGACGAGGTCAGCGTCTGCAGGCCCAACGGCAACGTGTACACCGAGGGGTCGTTCAACGAGACCCGGCTCAGCACGTACTCGTTCCACGTCGGCACCGCGGTCAGGAGAGCGATCGCGGCCAACGCAGGCCGGCAGACCGGCAGGTAGATCGACAGGAACGCGCGCACCTCGCTGGCCCCGTCCATCCGCGCCGACTCCCGAAGCTCACCAGGCACCGCCCGGAAGCTGTTGGTCAGCAACAGGATCGACAGCGGAGCCGTGCCGTTGACGAACGGCAGCACCAGCCCGAACTGCGTGCCCAGAATGCCCAGCTCCTGCTGCAGGATCACGATCGGCAGCAACACCGTGACCCCAGGCACGAACAGCAGCGAGATGAACCCGGCGTACAAAGCCTTGCGCCCCGGGAACTCCAGCACGGCGAACGCGTACGCCGCCAAGGAGTAGACCACCAGCACTCCGGCCACGGTCGCCGCCGTGACCACGAGGCTGTTCCCGAAGTACCGCAGGAAGTCCAGCTCGTTCCAGGTCTGCGCGAACGTGGACAAAGTCGGATGAGCCGGGATCAGCTCGCCGCCGCGCAGCACCTCCTGGCTGTCCTTGAACGCGCCGGACACCATCCAGGCGAACGGGTACACGCTGATCACGGCGTAGATCCCGAGCACGACGTACGCAACGACGCGGGCTCTCACGTGCGGCTCCGCAGCACCCGGACGTTGATCGCGGCCAGGATGATCGCGACCACGAACAACAGCCAGCCCAGCGCGCTCGCCAAACCCAGCGTCGGCCGCAGTTCCTTGAAGAACGCCTGCTTGTAGATCTCCAGCCCCAGCACGTTGGTGTGCCCGCCGGGACCGCCGTTGGTCATCAGCAGGAACATCTGGAACCCCTGCAAGGCATCCCGCAGGTTCAACAGGATCACCGCCGCTGTGATCGGCCGCAGCAACGGCCAGATCACCGACGACGTCATCCGGAACCCGGTCGCCCCATCGACGGTGGCCGCGTCGATCACCGCCGGATCGATGGCCTGCAACCCGGTCAGGAACAGCAGAATCGCCACTGGGATGGACGACCACGCCATCACCACGATCAACGTGGCCAACGCCGTGTTCGGGTTCCCGAGAAACCCTTGCGGCTGAGCCAGAGTTCCCAGACCAAGACCCCGCAGGATGAAGTTCAACGAACCCTCTGGCTGCAGGACATAAGTCCAGCCGTAGAAGATGGCGATCCCAGTGGTGACATAAGGCAGGAAGAACACTGTCCGCAAAGTCGTGCGAAACAACCGGATCCGGTTCAGCGCGATGGCGATCGGCAGGCCGGCGATCACCGCCAGCAGCGGCACCGCGATCATCACGACCACCGTGTGCACAGCCGCGTCCCGCACGTACGGCGCCACGTTGGGGTCGCGGTAGATCACGTCGAGGTAGTTGCCGACGCCCACCCAGGTCCAGTGTGGACTGAAGCCGTTCCACCGGGCAAAGCTCAGCAACAGCCCGTACCCGACGGTGTACACGCCCATCACCGCGAACAGCACCAGGGCCGGCAGGATGAACGCGTACCCCGTCAGGGCCTTGCGCAGGCGTTTCACTTCCACGAGTCGGAGATGATCTGGCCGAGCTGCTTGTTCGTGTCGGCCACCGAGACCTGTTTGAGCGGCGACATCTTCACCAGCGCGTCCCCGGCGATGGCCTGGTCGTAGACGGGGCTCTGGTACTTGGACATGTCATCGGGGTTGTACGTGTTCGGCCCGGGCGCGTCGAAGACCTTCTGCAGTGCGGCCAGATCCGGCCCCAGCAACGAGGCCGCCTTGGCGCCGAGATCGACTCCGGGCAGGTCCAGTGAGGCCTTGGCGAACGCGCCCGCCTGGTCCACGGAAGTCAGGTAGTCCAGCCACTTGATGGCCGCCTCGGGTTGTTTCGAAGTCGCCGACACCGAAAGGCCGGTCAGAGCCAAGGGGGCCAGCTTCAGGTCGGTGACCTGGCCACCCTCGGCGGGCGGCAGCCCGAAAGCGATGAGATCGCTGGGGTTCATGCCGTTCTGCTGGATGGCCGCGAGGGTGAACGTGCCGCCGACGTCGAACGCGGACTTGCCCTGCGCGAACGCCCGGTCGGCGTCGTCGATGCCGAGGGTCTGGCTGCCCGGGGTCCAGTAGGGCGTGAGTTTGTCGTACAGGGCCAGCACCTGCTCGCCGTCGGCGTTGCCCCAGATCTTGCCGGAGTCCTTGCCGAACAAGGCTTCGTAGCGATCCTTGCCGAGGTAGGCGTAGGCCAGCGGCTGCAGGATCCAGTTGAACCCGGTGCTGGAGGCCTTGAGCCCGATGGTGATCCCGCCGTTCTGCGGGTCCTTCGCGGTGGTCGCCCGCAGCCACGAGATCAGTTCGGCCCAGGTCTTGGGCGGCGCGGCGGGGTTCAGCCCGGCCGCGGTCAGCTTCGCCTTGCTGGCGTAGACGATCCCGAAAGTGCCTGAGGTGAACGGGATGCTGAACAGCTGACCGGTCTTGATGCCCACATCCGCCGCCTTGGGCGCGAGCGATCGCTGGTAGCGCTCCGGCGAGACCCGCCCGGCGTCCGCGGTCCCCTTGAGGAACCGCGCCTGCCACGCCGAGTCCACATTGGACGTTATGTCGGCGAGGATTCCGGCGCCGCCAAGCACGAAATCCTCGCCTGCCGCGTGCACCTCCAGAACGTCCGCCACGTTCTTGGTGGCCGCGGCGCTCATCACCTTGCTCTTGAAGGCGTCATCCGGGGTGTAGGCGGTGATGTTCACGGTGATGCCGGTCTTCTCCTTGAAGCTCGCGGCGGCCGCCTGCAGGGGTTTGACGTGGGTCTGCTTGAACGTCCACATCTCCAGCGTGGCCCCGGAACCGGTTGGGCCGTCCGAGGAACTGCTGCAGGCGACGCTGCTGAGGAGTAAAGCAACCGACGTCGTTATCGCGGCCAAGAGCCGAGGAGTGCCCACGTGTCCTCCCGATGCCTGTGTGACTCAGACCATAGGGTCGGAGGATTTAACATGTCAATGTCCCATAACCTGTTAAGCTACGACGGTGACAGCTGCCCGACCGCCGCTCTACCAGCAGGTGAAGCGGGAACTGCTGGCCGCGATCGCGGCCGGCGAGTACTCCCCTGGCAAGCCGTTCGTGACCCAGCGTGAGATCTGCGAACGCTTCGGGGTCAGTCACGCCACCGCGGTTCGTGCGCTCAACGAGCTCGCCGCCGAGGGACATGTGGTCCGGCGGCGCGGGCAAGGCACGTTCGTCGCGGAACGCAAACCGCAGGCCGGTGATCGGACGATCGCGTGCATCCTGCAGTACCACGGCCCGCACGTGACCCAACTGCTCGCGGGGGTCGAGGCGACCTGCGCCGAGCTGGGCTATCGCCTGTACCTGACGCACTGCGAGGGCGATGTCGCCCGCGAGGAGAACGCGCTGCGGCAAGCCTTGGCGCACAACGTCAGCGGCATCATCATCTACCCCGCCGAGGGCAGCCAGGTCGCCGATGTCTACGCCGACATCCACTCCCAGCGGGTCCCGCTGGTGATGGTCGACCGCTACCGCCCGGACCTGGCCACGGATGCCGTTGTGGCGGACAACTTCGGCGCGGGCAAGGAGCTGACCGCCGAGCTGATCGCGTTGGGGCACCGCACGATCGCGACCCTGTGGGACGAGACCGACGCCACCAGTGTCCGCGACCGGCTCGCCGGGCACCTGCATGCGTTGCGCGAGAACAACATCCCGGTCCGCCCGGACCTGACTGTGCTGCGCACCTACCGCAGCCAGCCGGTCGAACAGCGCCGGACCATCCTGCGCGAACTGCTGAACGGACCCCAGCCGCCGACGGTCTTCCTGTGCGCCAACGGGTACATCCTGGCTACCGCCGCGCACGATCTGGCCGCACTGGGTCTCGACATTCCCGGAGATGTCGACCTGGCCGGAATGGACGACGCCGGACCGTTCGACGTGCTGCCGTTGACTGTGGCCGCGGTGGTCCTACCGTCCCGCGACATGGGACGGCAGGCCATGCGGCTGCTGCACTCCCGCGTGACCAGCGACAGTCCAGAGTGGAACCCGGAGCTCGTCGTCCTGCCGATCTCGTTGCGCACCAGGGAGTCGGCGCCCGGGCACCTGCGGGTCGTCGGCGCGCCCCGGGATCAGCCGTGACCGTCCTGGCCGAAGCACCCTGGACCTCGACCGGAACCAAGGTGACCGCCGTCCGGACTTTCCTTACCGCTCCCCAAGGTCCGCCGTACTTGGTCGTCCGGGTGGAGACCAGCCAGCCCGGGCTCTACGGCCTGGGCTGCGCCAGTGATCCGCAAAGGACGCTCGCGGTCAGGTCCGTGATCGACGACTACCTCGGGCCGATGCTGCTCGGCCGCGATCCCGGGGACATCGAGGACATCCACCGGCTGCTGCTCAACTCCGGCTACTGGCGCGGCGGGTCGATCGAGGGCAACGCGCTGGCCGGGATCGACGTGGCGTTGTGGGACATCAAGGCGAAAGCCGCGGGGCTGCCGCTGTTCTCGTTGCTGGGCGGGCGGGTTCGCGAAGGCGCCGCCGCCTACACGCACGTGCACGGCTCCGAGGCCGACGAGATCATCGACCTGGTCGAAGCGGCCGTGACCCGCGGGTTCCGGCATGTGCGAGTGCAGGTTTCCGTGCCGGGGACCGACACCTACGGCGCCGGGCCGCTGTCCCGCGGTCGCGACGGCCATTGGGACTCCCTGGCCTACCTCAGGATGGTGCCCGAGGTGCTGGGTGCCGTCCGGCAGGGGGTGCCGGACGGCACCGAACTCCTCCACGACGTGCACGAGCGTCTCACGCCCGCGCAGGCGCGCCGATTCCTCGCTGCGGTTGAGGATCTTCACCTGTTCTTCGCGGAGGACGTCCTCGCGCCGGAGGATGCCGCGCATTTCGCCGGGCTGCGGGCGTGCGGCGTTCCCCTGGCAATGGGTGAGCTATTCCATGACGTGTCCCAGTTCCTCCCCCTGGTGCAACGGCGGCTGATCGATTTCGCCCGCATTCGGATACCCGCCCTTGGTGGGCTCACCCCGGTGCGCAAGCTCGTCGCCGCGTGTGAACTCAACGGTATCCGAATCGCGCCGCACGGGCCGGGTGACGTCAGCCCAATTGGCCAGGCGGCGAATCTGGCGCTGGACATTTCCGCGCACAGTTTCGGAATCCAGGAGGCCGCCACACCCACCGAGGCCACCCTGGATGTCTTCCCCGGAACTCCCGTCCCGGAACAAGGCCAATTGCACCCTTCACTCACCCCCGGTCTGGGAGTCGAGTTCGACGAGAAGAAAGCGCGGAGGTATCCGCCGCCCGAACCCGGCGACCACGATCGCTGGGCCCTGCTGCGGGCAACGGACGGCAGCGCACATCGCCCCTAGGCGACTGTGACCTGCAGAGACTCGCTCGTCTCGGACCGGGCGCCGGTCGGGTCGACCGCCTGCACGGAGATCGAATAAGTGTGCCCACGCAGCACATGACAGTATTTGACCAGGTCATCGACTTTCACGCTGGGCACCCTCGGCCGGTAGGCCTGGGAACCGTCGACCAGAACCCGGTAATAGGAGACGACCGCCGCGGGCGCGTCCCAGCCGAGAACCGGCTGTCCGGCGAAAACCCCGGTCTGCCGGAGATTCGACGGCGCCGGTCCGGCCGCCCACGCGTTCTGCGTGAACAACAGCAGAACCCCCGCGACGATCATTCCCACTCGCTTCATCATCTTCGCCACGCCCCTCAGGATGGGAAACAATCCACCCGAGTAGTACGCGGCTGTTCTTGAGCAGGTTCAGGGGTTGCGCAACGGAATCTCGACAACCGCCTGATGGTCGGGATGTTCGACCACCATGGTGAACAGTTCCGCCTCGTCCGGCGGCCCGGGTTCGTACATCCGGCTGTCCACGACCAGGCTGTTCCAGTGCGCGTCCGCGCCGCTGTTGCTGCGGTACTCGGTACCCGCGTCGTCCCAGCCGCGCCAACGCAGCCGTTCGTCCAGGAACACCGGCTGCTGCTCGCGGTCCTCGGGCCGGGCGGTCCGCACGATCAGCATGGTGGACCAGACCTCCAGGCTCACCAACGAGGTCGTCACGCCGTTGACGGTGAACGTCCGGCCCGCCAACGGAACCACCCGCAGCAGCTCCGGCACCGGCGCGTCCACCTTGACCGAGTCGACCTCCACCACGGGCGGGCGGCTGACCGGCGGGGACGGATCAAATCGGACAGTCCGGAGCATTCCGGCCTCGGTCATCTTGGTGCGCAACCAAGTCATGATGCGGTCGGCGTCCTGCTGGTCCAGCACCCCCGCGGCGACCAGGCCACGCGCCAGTCCCTGCAGCTCCCACCGGTTGACCTTGCCCTTGCCGCCGTCCCACTGCTCCTTGACGACTTTCTCCAGAAACGCCCGGCCGTTCATCTGTCCATCCTAAGGAGGTACGGTGCTCTGCGTGACCGTGCTGCTGGTGGCATACGGGGTGGGTTCGGTCCTCGTGCTGGGGTTGATGGCCGCGCGACTGGCCCGCACACCCGGCAACCTGGCGCTGGGTTCGCTGACCGCGTTGTTCGCGTGCTGGGCGCTGGCGTTCCCGCTGGGCATCGCCGCCGACCACGAGCAGTCGTTCCTGGGCGTGCCGCCGCTGGAGCTGCGGCTGGTCCAGCACGTGGTGCTGCTGGTCGGGATGAACTGCCTGATCGGGTTCTTCCTGTTCAGTGCCGCTGACCGGGACATCGCGTGGCGCCGGTTCCGCCGGCTGACCATCCCGCTGGGCCTGGCCTTGGCGGTGCTGACCGTCGCGGTGATCCTGACCCCAGCCGGGACGCGGACCCGGGACCACACCGTCACGAGCGTCGCCGTGTTCTGGTCGACCGCCGACCTCTACCTGGCATTCGGCTGCGCGGCCACCGCCGTCTGGGCGCTGCGCTACGCCCGGAAGGCCGAGCCGAGGCTCGCGCTGGGCCTGCGGATCTCCTCGGTCGGCCTGTTCGGGATCACGGCGGCCGACTGCGTGTTCGTGCCCGCGATCATCATCCGCTGGGCCGGTGGCGATGCCGCCCCGCCGGAGCTGTCCGCCGACGGCGCCGCCGAGACGACGCTGGGCTACTACGGCGCCACGTTCCTGTTGTTGCCCGGGATCGCGCTGTGCCTGATCGGGGTGGTCTACCCGGCGGCGATGATGCGCCTGGCCGCGCTGCGGGTGTGGTGGCACCACCTGCGGGCCTACCGCGAGCTTAGTCCACTGTGGACTGAGCTGAACGCGCAGTTCCCGGAGGACGCGCTGAGCCGCGTCCCGGTGACCAAGTGGCGAGACCTGAGCCTGCGCGGCGTGCACCGCCGCTACTACCGGCGGGTCATCGAGTGCCGCGACGGCCTCGTCCGGATCAGCCCGTACCTCAACGGGAACGGCGCCGATCTCGCCGCGAACCTGCGCGAGGCCTTGCGGGCGCACGCATCCGGCGACCAACCGGCCACGCAGGCCGTCCCGGTCGCCATCCCGGAGCGCAACGGCCTGGACGCCGACGTGGCCGAGCTGGTCACCTTGTCCCACGCGCTGCGCGCACAGACCGTTCAGTAGCCAGCACAAGGCAGAACGCGCCGATCGCCCCCGCGATCCCCGCACCCAGGCCATAGATCGCGTCGACCTCGTGGTCGGACAGCACCGAGATCAGCAGCCAGGCCGTGATCCCGAACAACGCGCCCAGCACCAGCGAGCTGTACTTGGCCGACGGCCGCCGGTAGCCGCGGCGCAGCGTCCGGACGGTGGACTCCAGGTACGCCAGCGCGAACAGGCCCAGCAGGAGACTCCCGGTGCCCATCGCGCTGGCCAGCGGGTGCTGGACCGTGCGCACGGTGAGCTCCTGCACGACGGTCGTGTTGTCCGGCTTCGAGTACTTGACCTCGCCGGTCACCGCGCCGCCGACGATCCACCGGGTGATCCCGGGCATCTCGATGTGCGCGGTGAAGTTGCCGTCCTGGTCGGTCCGCACCTGCTGGTTGCCCGAGCTGATCGGCACCGAGGCGCCGGAGATGGTCAGCTGGACCGGTCCGCTGATCGGACCTTTGCCTTTGATCTCAATGGGTTTGCTCAGGTCCAGGGTGGCGGGCCCGACCGCGGGCGCGCCGGCCACCGACACGTTCGCGCCGGTGATCTCCTGGTGCGGCAACCGGCCCGGCGAGATCAGCGCGACCACCACGACCGCGACCAGCGCCAGACCCGCCAGCACACCAGGGATCCAGGCCCGGCTCGGCGTCGGTTCGACCTGGAGGTCCATGCCGGGCACGGCCAGGGTCCGGTCGGCGGTGGCGCCGTGGACCTTCGGTGTGACAACGGTCGGGCCCTCGCGGTAGGAGTTGCCGCTGAGCGCGGACAACACCCGGGGTGTCAGGTGCAGTACCGGGATTCCGGACCGTTCCAGCCAGCCCTGCCCGTACACCGCGGTCGCCGCGCCGGCCAGGTCCACCGCGAACGATTCGGCCTCGCGGTAGCGGTCCGACTGCTCACGCGCGATGCTGCGCATGACAACCGACGCCAGCGGCTCCGCAACCCCTTGGATGGGCGCGGGATCGGCGAACATGTGCTGGCGGACCAGGGCCAGCCCGCCCCGGCTGCGGTCGAACGGGATGTCGCCGGTGAGCAGCTCGTAGAGCACGGTCCCGGCCGCGTACACGTCGGCGGCCGGGCTCAGCGCGGAACCGGATGCCTGCTCCGGCGCGATGTACGCGGGCGTGCCAAGGACTTCGCCGCTGTGCGTGACCAGAGTGGCCCCTTCACTGACCACCCGGGCGATGCCGAAGTCGGCGACCTTCACCACGCCCTTGCCGTTGAACAACAGGTTCTTCGGCTTGACGTCCAGGTGCAGCACCCCGGCGTTGTGCGCCTCGTGCAGCCCGGCCAGCATCGCCAGGGTGATCGCGCAGGCCTGCTCGGCGTTGATCCGCCCGGCGTGGAACCGGTCGAACACCGTGCCCCCGTCGAGCTTCTCCATCACGAGCAGGTTCTGCACGTAGTCGTACACCGGCACGATGTGCGGGTGGTCCAGGCTGGCCAGCACGCGCGCCTCGCGGTCGAACTGCACACCGGCCGTCGCGTTGTCCGCCACCGCGTTCGGCAGCTGTTTGATGGCAACGTGACGGCCGAGCGACCGGTGCACGCCGGCGAACACCTCGCCCATCCCGCCCTCGCCGATCTTGGCGCCGATGGCGTACTGCGGCAAGGCGTTCACCATGCTGTACGGAGCCGTCATGCGAAGCCCTCGGTGGTGTTCTCCAGCCTGCGGGTGCGCAGGTCCACCGTGGGATCATCCGGTGTGGACGATGGCGGCAGCGGCGGGATCGGGTGCGGCGTCAGGTAACCGAGGATCAGGCCGATGGCCGCGGTGCCGATCACCACCGGGATCTCGATCGCGGGCTCCGGCGGCACGAGCTTCAGCACCGACAGCGTGATGACCGCCACGAGCCCGGTGCCGATCCCGGCGGGCAGGAAGCGCAGCGCGCGCCGCCACCGGTTGGGCGCCAGCCGATGCCGGGCCAGTGCGAGCAACGCAGTGGCCCACAAGAACGCGGTGATCACCAGCATCGCGAGCCCGAAGACGCCGTACACCGACCACAGTGAACCGCGCACGTCACTGACCGTGCTCACACTGCCGAGGTCTTCCCGCTGTGCGCCAACGATGTCAACGGTGGTGGGCAGCAGGCCGATCGCCTGGCCACCGAGGTCGGTGAAGTCCAGCACCAGCGTGCGGGTGACCCGGCTCTTGGCGGGCACGTCGAACGGCATCGTGGTGTCATAGGAGAAGAAGGTGAGCGCGAGGGCCACTCCGGACACGCGCACGCTTCGCACTCGTACCACTGAGTCGGAGTTGTTGATCGCGGTCACCGACAGCTCGGCGGACTTCGCCGGGTCGATCGTGACGGTGTTTCCGTTGATGTCACGACCGTCCAGGCTGACCGTCAGCTGAAGCGGTTCGGCAGCGGATGCAGGGGCGGCGCCGAACAGGACGGCACATGCGGCAAGCGCAACCCCCGCCGCAATCACGCGTCTCATGGGTATCCCGTTGGTCGAGTGTGAGGACTGGACGGGAATGCTACAACGTGCGGGAGTTTTCCGGCGGCATGCGCGATAGAGGTAACGATGCGAACGGTGTTGCGGATCGCCGGTGGCGTGGCCACCGGCCTGGCGATCGCGCTGGCCACAGCGCCCCTGGCAGAAGCCCAGTCCAGCACCCAGCCCGCACCCCGGCAGGTGATAAACCTCAAGCCTGACAAGGGTTTGCCGGGCAGTGCGTTCACAATCAACTGGTCCGGCTTCTTTTTGGTGGAGCGGGCCTGCCGCAACATCATCTTCACCTTCGACTCCACCACCGTCGGGCAGGCCGCTCCGGGGTCGGAGGGCTCCGGGTCGATCACCGTAAAAGTGCCCGATGGGGCAAAACCCGGCGCCCATACGGTCACCGGATCCATCACCATCGGGAACTGTGAGGGACTTTCCGCGAGCGCCACATTCACGGTGCCCGGTCCGTCGACGCCACCGATCACCCCACCCGTCACACCACCGATCACTCCGCCGGTAACAAATCCCCCAGTGACCATCCCGCCGGTTACCAACCCACCGGTCACCCGGCCACCGGTAACCCGGCCGCCAGTCACCACAACGACTCCGCCGACCACGACCACCCCGCCCACCACGACCACCGAGCCGCCGCCAACGTCCACAACGGACACGCCGACGAGCACTACTACTCCAACCGGCGGAGCGCTGGAACTCGACAAGCCCGCGATCAACCCCGGCGACCCGTTGTCCGCCACCGGACGCGGGTGTTCGCCTGGGGCGCCGGTCACCCTGATCTCCGATGGGGAGCGGGTGGGAGGTACTGTCGCCGACGCCGACGGGAACTTCAGCGCACCGGTGGAGTTCACCCGGATCCGGGCCGGCAGGCACGAGGTCACCACGGAGTGCGGGGTCAAGCTGGCCGGAGCGGTGGACCAGATCGTCACCAGTTCCACCGGCGGGCACAGCAGCACGATGATCGTGCTCGTGTTCTTCATCCTGGCCGGTGTGGCGGTGATTCGGTTCAACTGACCTGCAGAGGTGGAAATGCGGACGGTGTTACGGGCCGCCGGCGGGCTGACCGCTGGCCTGGCACTGGCAGTGGCGGCTGCGCCCCTCGCGAACGCGCAGAGCTCGACCCAGCCGCCACCGCCGTCCGTTGACGCGAGCCCGAACTCGGGACTGCCAGGCGCCGGTTTCAAGCTGATCTGGTCGGGCGCCAACTGTGACAACGTGAGCTTCACCCTCGGCGGCACGACCATCGCGACGACGCACGCGTCCAGCGGCTCGATGGGCGCGAACGTGCCCACGGACGCCAAGCCGGGCAGCACGCTGATCGTCATGGTGTGCGTCGGCAAGCCACTGGCGCGCAAGCCGTTCACCGTGCTCACCCCGCCGTCCAGCCCACCTTCCAACCCGCCGAGCAATCCACCTTCGGACCCACCGCCGGTGTCCGGCCCACCCCCGCCCGGCAACCCGGGCAACCCGCCTCCGGGAAACCCGGGCAACCCCAGCCGTCCGCCGGTCACCACAACGACTCCGCCGACGACCACCACCCCGCCCACCACGACGACCGAGCCGCCACCACCGTCCATAACGGACGTGACGAGCGCGCCGCCGTCCGACAGCGACCTGGTCCTGGACAAGCCCGCGATCAGCCCCGGTGATCGGCTTTCCGCCTCTGGCAAGGGATGTTCACCGGGCGCGCCGGTCACGCTCACCTCGGGCGGCGAGCGGGTCGGCTCCACGGTCGCGGAGGCGGACGGCACGTTCAGGGCGCCGGTGGAGTTCACCCGCATCCAGGCCGGCCGGCACGAGGTCACCGCGAACTGCGGTGTGGTGCTGACCGGGGCGGTCGACCAGATCGTGACCAGCTCGACGGGTGGGCACAGCGGGACCATGATCGTGTTGGTGTTCTTCGTCCTGGCGGGTGTGGCTGTACTCCGTTTTAACTAACTTCGAACTCGCGCAATCCTCCCCGGACCCGACACCGAATGCTGGGTGCGCCCGGCATCGCAATCGGGTGCGGGGAGGATTGTCATGTATTCCTTACGCGGCAGGACCAAGCCGCTCGTCATGGCTGGGGCGCTGCTGTTCGGGGCGGCGTTCGCGGGGTTCGTCCCGGGCAGCGCCAACGCCTCCAGCCACCGGGAAGCGCCGCTCATCGCGGCTGACCCGGCCGTGGACAACACCGATGTGTACGCGTTCGTCAGCCCTGACAACCCGGACACGGTCACCATAATCGCCAACTGGTTCGGTCTGCAGGAGCCGAACGGCGGACCCAACTTCTACCCGTGGGCCAACGACGCCCGCTACGACATCAACATCGACAACGACGGCGATGCCAAGCCGGACCTGACCTACCGCTGGACGTTCGACACCGACGACCGGCGCGGCAAGAGCACCTTCCTGTACAACAACGGCCCGGTCACGTCCCTGGACGACGAGAACCTGTTGTTCCGCCAGAACTACAAGCTCGAGGTCTGGGACTACGAGGGCAAGAACAAGACCCTGGTGAACAAGGGCAAGGTGGCACCGTCCAATGTGGGCCCCGCGTCCATGCCGGACTACAGCAAGCTGCGCGACCAGGCCATCACCAAGCTGCCCGGCGGCGGGCAGACCTACGTGGGTGCCGCGGACGACTCGTTCTTCCTCGACCTGCGCGTGTTCGACCTGCTGTACGGCGGGAACCTGTCCGAGGTCGGCCAGGACACGTTGCGCGGCTACAACGTCAACACCATCGCGCTGCAGATTCCCAAGAAGGAACTGGCCTTCAAGGGCGACCCGAAGCGCAACCCGGTGGTCGGCATCTGGAGCGACACCGAGCGGCGGTCGCTGAAGCTCTCGCCCGGAAAGGCGGAGCCGGAGGGCCCGTTCGTGCAGGTTTCCCGGCTGGGCAACCCGTTGGTGAACGAAGTTGTGTCCTCCGTGGCCCTGAAGGACGCGTTCAACGGCCTCACGCCGGACAAGGACGGGACGGTCAAGCCGTTGCTGGACCGGGTCACCAACCCCGAGGTGCCCAGGCTGATCGAGTCGATCTACAAGCTCAAGGCGCCGATGACCCCGCGCAACGACCTGGTCGAGATCTTCCTGACCGGGATCACCACCAAGGCGGGCGGCCCGATCAAGGCCGACCTGAACTCGCAGCTGAACAACATGGACGTCAAGGCCAAGAACTTCGTGCCCTCGGAGATGCTGCGGCTCAACACGTCCATCGCGCCGGCCGCGCAGCCCAACCGGCTCGGTGTGCTCGGCGGTGACCTGCAAGGGTTCCCGAACGGCCGCCGGCTGACCGACGACGTGGTCGACATCGAGCTGCAGGCGCTGGAAGGCGCCGCGCAGAGCGGAAAGATCGTTCCCGAGCTCGCCGCCGGGGACAAGGTGGACGCCAACGACAAGGCGTTCGAGCAGAAGTTCCCGTACATCGCGTTGCCGAACAACTCGGCCGTCAACTCGCAGACGACGACCGCCAACGTGGCGCCCAGCGCCAACGTGATCGAGGAGATGCCCGCCGGCGCGATGCTGGGCGGAGCCGCCGGGGCCCTCGGCCTGATCGGCGGCGGCGTGTGGATGTGGCGCAAGCGTGGCCAGAAGGCCCGCCACCGCGCCATCCCGTAGTCACAGCCACCCCTGAAAAGTCCTGGGGGTGTGGCCCCACCCACACCCCCAGGCATCCTTGGCGCGCCCGAAAACAGCGAAGGTGTCCAGCAATGAAGGTGTTCCTCGCCCTGTTCGCCGGGGCGCTCGTGATCATCGCCGCGGTCAGCCTGACCCGGTCCCCCACTCCCGAAGCCACCGCCCAACCGGTCAGCCGGCAGACCCGCCTGCTCGACCATGTCCAAGCCCTGCAAGCGAAACTGCACCGCGTTGCGGGCGACTTCACCGGCTGGGCCGACCTGGGCGGGTCCTATGTGGAGCTTGCGAGGGTCACCGCCGACCCCACGTACTACACCAAGGCTCAGGGTGCGCTGGAGAAGTCGTTGGCGTTGCAGGCAGACGGCAACGGCCCGGCGATGGTCGGCATGGGCGCGCTGGCCAACGCGAGGCACGACTTCGGCAAGGCCAAGGAATGGGCGCTCAAGGCGGAAGCTGTCCAGCCTGGCACCGCTGAGGTCTACGGTGTGCTGGCGGATGCGTTGACACAGCTGGGAGACGACAAGGGCGCGGCCGACGCAGTGCAGCGGATGCTCGATCTGAAGCCGAATGTCGCTGCCTTCACCCGCGCGTCGTATCATTTTGAGCTGCACGGCCAGGAGAACGAGGCCCGGAGCGCTCTGGAGCGCGCGCTGTCCTCGGCCACTTCGGCCGACGAGACCGCCTACTGCCGCTACTACCTTGGTGAGCTGGCGTTCAACGCGGGCAAGCTCGACGAGGCCGCCGACCAGTACGAGCAAGGCATCACCGCCAGCCCGAACGATCCGGCTCTCCAGCAGGGCAAGGCCAAAGTGGCCGCCGCCCGCGGACACACCGACGAGGCCCTGGACATCTACCGCGAGGTCGTCGCCCGCGCTCCCCTGCCGCAGTACTTTGTGGAGTATGCGGAACTGCTGACCAAGGCCGGAAACCCGGACGAGGCCGCCAAGCAGCTCGCGATCGTCGCCCAGCAGCAGAAGCTTCTGGAGTCGCAGGGCGCGACCGACGACCTGAGCGCCTCGCTGATCGCGGCCGACCACGGTGACAAGGCCGAGGCGCTGCGTCGTGCGGAGGCCGAATGGGGCCGCAGGCAAAGCGTTTTCGTCGCCGACGCGATGGCGTGGGCGTTGCATGTGAACGGCCGGGACGCTGAAGCCCTGGTGTACGCGGACAAGGCCGTGGCCAACGGCTGGCGTAACCCGGTCGTCGTCGGACACCGCAACGCGATCATGGCCGGTGCCAGATGATCCGCAAGATCCTGGGCCTGACCCTATTGGGCATGCTGCTGACCGCGGGTGTGGCGATGGCGCACCCGCTCGGCAACTTCAGCGTCAACCACTACGACGCTCTCCATCTGCACCCGGACCGGGTCGACGTGAAGTCCATCGTGGACCTCGCCGAGATTCCCACCCTCCAGGAAAGCAACCTCGACGCCCGGCGCGAGTGCACGAACCTCGCCGGCGCCCTCCGCTCCACTGTGGATTCCCGGACGCTGGCCTTCCGGGTCCGAACGGCCCAAGTGGAGCGTCCGAATGGCCAAGCGGACCTGCCGACCACGAGACTGACGTGTGAGCTGACCGCCCCAGCCGACATCAGCAGCCCGGTCACGCTGAGCTTCCGCGACGAGTACCGGTCCGACCGCGTTGGCTGGCACGAGATCACTGCTGTTGGTACTGACGTCAAGCTTGACTCCACAGTTCCCACCCAGACCGTCAGTGACGAACTCCGCCGCTACCCGGACGATCTGCTGTCGTCCCCGCTCGACGTCCGCGAGGTGTCCCTCAAGGCCGAGCCGGGCGCGAGCACGACGGCAGGCGCGGCCACCGAACAGCGGGACAGCGGCTTCGCGCTGACCGAGTGGTTCACGAACCTGGTCGGCCGCCCCAATCTCACGCCCCTGCTCGGCGTTCTCGCTGTCCTGCTGTCGCTTGTGCTGGGTGCATCGCACGCGGCCTTGCCAGGGCACGGCAAGACGGTCATCGCGGCCTATCTTGTCGGCCGGGAGGGAACGGCGAAAGACGCCGTCATCGTCGGCGCGACCGTGACGCTCACCCACACCGCCGGCGTGCTCGTTCTCGGCCTGCTGATCTCCGCGTCGAGCGCCCTGGCGGGCGAGGCCGTCCTGAAATGGCTAGGAATCGCCAGCGGCGTCCTGATCGCCGCGATCGGCGTGTTCCTCGTGCGATCCGCGCTGAAACAAGTGAAACAACGCGGGCACGGACATGGACATAGCCATGGGCACGGACATGGTCATGGGCATGGGCATGGGCATGGGAACCGGTTCAGCAGGAGCGGGCTGATCGGGATGGGCCTCGCGGGTGGTCTGGTCCCCAGTCCTTCTGCCCTGGTAGTTCTGCTCGGCGCGATTGCGCTGGGGCGCACCTGGTTCGGGGTTCTGCTGGTCCTGGGCTACGGGATCGGCATGGCGGCGATGCTCATGGTCGCCGGCCTGGTGCTGGTGAAACTGCGCGACCGGTTCGAGGGAAAGCTGCGCGGATACGCCAAGGTGACCCCTGTGCTGACCTCGGTGATGGTGCTCGTTGTCGGTGCGGGACTTGCCGTCCGGGCGGTCGCCGGTTAGCCTTCCACATTTTTTCAGGCGTGAAGAAAGTTCCTCACCATCGCGAGAGCGCTTCCATCGGCTCTTGACTCCGGTGTGACCCGGGATACAGGATCGCTCAGGCCCTGCCGCCATTGTTGTCGCGCCTGCAGAACGGACCCACCATGAGCACCAGACTCAGAGCCAGGTCAGGAACCTACCGAGGAGCGCTGATCACGCTCATCGGCGCGGTCCTGGCGGCCGGTACGCCCAGCGCCGCGGCCGCGGATCCGCAGAGTTACGGCCACGGTCACGACCGGCAACCGGTGATCGGCCAGCCGAACATGGACCACGGCTGCGCCAGGATCGAGCAGTCCCTGCCCACGCTGAGCGACTGGCCGAAGGTCGACAGCAAGATGGACCGCAACTTCTGGGACGAATGGCGGATCAGCCAGATCGTCAACGGCATGAGCCTGGCCGAGAAGGTCGGGCAGATGACCCAGCCGGAGATCTCCGCGATCACCCCGGCCGAGGTCACCCAGTACAACATCGGTTCCGTGCTCAACGGCGGCGGCTCGTGGCCTGCCGCCAACAAGCACGCCACCACCACGGACTGGCTCACCCTCGCCGACGCCTACTGGACGGCGTCCAAGGCCACCCGCACGCGCATCCCGGTGATCTGGGGCATCGACGCCGTGCACGGCAACAACAACGTCTTCGGCACGACGCTGTTCCCGCACAACATCGGCCTCGGCGCCGCGCGGGACTCGTGCCTGATCCGCGACATCGGCGAGGCCACCGCCCGCCAGATCCGCGCCACCGGCCAGGACTGGGCGTTCGCGCCGACCCTCGCGGTGGTGCAGGACGACCGCTGGGGCCGCACCTACGAGGGCTTCTCCGAGAACCCCACGATCACCCGCGCCTACGGCTACGAGGCGATCCGGGGCCTGCAGGACAACAACTCCTTCCGGCTGGACCGCAACGGCGTGATCGCCACCGCCAAGCACTTCATCGGTGACGGCGGCACGACCGGCGGCAAGGACCAGGGCGTCAACGCCTACTCCGAAGCCGACATGATCAACCTGCACGGCCAGGGCTACTACGGTGCGCTCGCGGCGGGCGCGCAGTCGGTGATGGTCTCGTTCAACAGCTGGACCAACCCGGACCTGGGCATCAACGAGGGCAAGGTGACCGGCAGCCAGAAGGTCGTCACCGGGATCCTCAAGCAGAAGATGGGCTTCGACGGCCTCGTGGTGTCCGACTGGAACGCCATCGGCCAGGTCCCCGGCTGCACCAACGCCAGCTGCCCGCAGGCGATCAACGCGGGCATCGACATGGTGATGGTTCCGAACGACTGGAAGGCCTTCATCACCAACACCATCGCGCAGGTCGAGGGCGGCCAGATCCCGATGGCCCGGATCGACGACGCGGTCAAGCGGATCCTGCGGGTCAAGCTGCGGGCGGGCGTCCTGGACAGCAGGAAGCCGTCGCAGCGCCAGTACGCGGGTGACGCGAACGCCCTGCTGGACAAGCAGCTGGCCCGCAAGGCCGTGCGCGAGTCGCAGGTGCTGTTGAAGAACAACAACAAGGTCCTGCCGCTCAAGCCGAAGTCGAAGGTGCTCGTGGTCGGCAAGTCCGCGGACAGCATGCAGAACCAGACCGGTGGCTGGACGTTGTCCTGGCAGGGGACCGGCAACACCAACGCCGACTTCCCCAACGGCACAACGGTCCTGGCCGGTCTCAAGCAGGCTTTGGGCGATGCCAACGTCACCTACAGCGCCACGGCCGACGGCGTTGACCCGTCGCAGTACGACGCCGTCATCGCGGTCATCGGCGAGACCCCGTACGCGGAAGGCGTCGGCGACCTGGGCAAGCGTTCGCTCGAGGCGGCCAAGCTGTACCCGGCCGACCTGGCCGTGCTGGACAAGGTGCACGGCAAGGGCGCCCCGGTGGTGACCGTGTTCATGAGCGGCCGTCCGCTGTGGACGAACAAGGAGTTGAACCGGTCCGACGCGTTCGTGGCGTCCTGGCTGCCCGGCACTGAGGGTGAGGGCGTCGCGGACATGCTGGTGCGCGGCCGCAACTGGCAGGACTTCTCCGGCAAGCTGTCCTACAGCTGGCCCAAGACCGCCTGCCAGACCCCGCTGAACCCGCGTGACCCCGGCTACGACCCGTTGTTCCCGTTCGGCTACGGCCTGAGCAGCAGGCAGACCGGCAACGTCGGCACGCTCGACGAGACCGCGCCGGTGTCCTGCAGCGGAGGCGGCGGTGGCGGTACGGCCACTGAGGACCTGGAGATCTACAACCGCACCGATGTGGCTCCGTACAAGGCCTTCATCGGCTCCCCGGAGAACTGGGGCGGCACCGAGATCGGCCCGGACGGCCAGGCCGCGCACGCCAACATCAACACCGTGCCGGTGGACGTGAACGTCCAGGGCGACGGGCTGAAGACGACCTGGACCGGTTCCGGCCCCGGTCAGATCTACATGCAGAACCCGGCACAGGGCGATGATCTCCGCAGCTACCTGAACGCCAACGCGGCCCTGGAGTTCGACGTCATCGTCAACTCGCCACCCGCGGCCAGAACGGTGATCAGCACGCACTGCGTGTACCCGTGCCAGGGTGAGACCGTTGCCACGAAGCTGTTCCAGAACCTTCCAGTCGGTCAGAAGTCGACGGTCAAGATCCCGATCGTCTGCTTCGCCGACAAGGGCCTGGACCTGGAGAACGTGAACACGCCGTTCCTCGTCTACACCGAGGGCGCGTTCACCGCTTCGTTCGCCAACGTGCGCTGGGTGCCCAAGGGCGGTGCGGACCCAGATGCCCAGAAGTGCGGTGACCTCGTAGACCAATAATCGAAGAGGGTGGCGATGGGGGCCTGGCTGCGGTCAGGCCCCCATCGCTTTTCTCCTGGGTCCTAAAGGAGCTTGTCGATCGTGATCGGCAAGTCCCGGACCCGTTTCCCGGTGGCGTGGTGGATGGCGTTCGCGATGGCCGCCGCGGCACCGACGATGCCGAACTCGCCGATTCCCCTGGCGCCCAGCGGACTCAGGAACGTGTCCGGGTAGTCCAGGAACTCGACGTCGAACACCGGCGTGTCGGCGTTGACCGGCACCAGGTACGTGGCCAGGTTGGCGTTGGCGAACCGGCCGCTGGGCTCCAGCCGGGTCTCCTCCAGCAAAGCCTGGCCGGTGCCCATGATCAGCCCGCCCACGATCTGGCTGTGCGCGGTCTTGGGGTTGACGATCTGCCCGGCGTCCACAACGCACACGAACCGGGACACCCGAGGCTCGGCCGTCCACCGGTTGACCCGCACCTCGCAGAAGGTCGCGCCCCACGAGCGGAACGCATGCACCGGATCGTTCGCGCGCGGCGACGCGGCGACCGCCTCCACGCCGGGAACGTCCATTGCGGACAGGAACGCACCGAAGGTCATCGACGTCGAGCCCAGCACGAGTGAACCGTCGACGTACTTGGGTTCCGTCGGGAAGTACGGCGTCCCGGTGGCGAACTTGATCAGCGTCGCCACGGCCGCGTCACAGGCAAGCTGGACCGCCGGGCCGTTCGTCGAGGTCGACCCGGATCCGCCCGCGTTGGCCGCGGTCGGCGCGGACGAGTCGCCGAGCTCGGGGATCACGCGCGACACCGGAATTCCCAACCGGTCCGCCGCCAGGATGGCGAACACAGTGGACTGTGCGGTGCCGAGATCAGCTGCGGTCCCGGCGACGACCACGGTCCCATCCGCCTGGAACCGCGCCTTCACCGAGGCATCCCCGCGTGACGCCGGATAGGTCGACGTGGCCATGCCCAGACCGACCAGCCAGTCCCCATCCCGCATCGAGCCAGGCACGGGGTCGCGCCGGGACCAGCCGAACTTCTCGGCCCCTCGCCGGTAACACTCGTCCAGGTGCTTGCTCGACCAAGGCCGCCCGTTCCCGGGGTTCACCGGCGAGTTGTTCTTCTGCCGCAGCGCCAATGGGTCCATGCCCAGCTTCTCGGCCAGCTCGTCCAACGCACTCTCCAGCGCGAAAGACCCGGACGCCTCCTGCGGGGCTCGCATGATGGTCGTCGGCGGCGCATCCAACGGAATCACGCGCCGGGATACGTGGATGTTCTGGCTCGCGTACAGAGTCGCCGACAGGTTGGCCACCGGCTCGAAGAAGTTGCTGGCCGGGGACATCGACGACACGCCGTCGTTCTTGACCGCCGTCAGTGTCCCGTCCCGCTTGGCACCCAGCGTGACTTCCTGCCGCGAAGCCGGCCGGTGCCCGACGATCGTGAACGTCTGCTCGCGGGTCAGCACAGTCTTGATTGGACGTCCGAGCGCCCGGGCCGCGGCGGCGGTGACCGGCGTGTGCGCCCAGTTGCCCCACTTGTTGCCGAAACCGCCGCCCACATAAGGGTTGTAGACGTGGATCTTGTTCTGGTCGATGCCGAGTGTGGTCGACAGCCGCTGCGTGACGAGCCGGACGCCTTGGCTCACCGTGTAGATCTGCAGGTGGTCGTTGGTCCACGCGGCCAGGGTCGCGTGCGGCTCCATCGCGTTGTGGTTGTTCACCGACGTCGTGTACGTCGCCGAGACAGTCACCTCGGAGGCCGCCAGTGCGGCGTCGATCGACGGCACCCCCGGAGCCAGGATGTCCTGCACCGGCGACCCGCTCGGCGGGTTCACCGCTGTCCCGCTGGGGAACGAGGTCGCCGGAGGCTGAGCGTCATACGTGGTCCGGATCAACCCGGCCGCATCCCTGGCCTGTTCGAAGGTTTCGGCGACCACCAAGGCGATGAGCTGCCCGTAGTACCGGATCACCTTGTCCTGCAACGGCGGCCGGGTCTCGTCGTTCTGGGCCTGGGTGTACGCGAACAACTTCAGCGGGTTGTCCGGGCTGTACACGGCGAGCACGCCGGGCGCCCGTAGTGCGTCGTCGACGACCATCCCGGTGATCGTCCCGCGCGCGATCGTGCTCGTCACAACATAGCCGTACGCAAGGCGATCGACCTGGAAGTCGGCCACATAGGAGGCTGTTCCGGTGACCTTGAGGTGGCCGTCGACCCGGTCGACCGGCTGTCCCAGCGGGCTCATCGCACACCTGCCAGGGCTCGCACGATCGTCCGCTGCACCAGCGTGACCTTGAAGGCGTTGTGTGCCAACGGCCGAGCACCCGCCACGGACAGAAGAGCCGCCGCAGCGAAGTTCTCTTCCGTGGCAGGCTTCCCGCGAAGAGCGGCCTCCACTTGGGGCAATCGCCACGGCCGAGTCCCCACGCCCCCAACAGCAACCCGCGCATCCCGGACGACCCCGGCAACGGTGTCCAGAGCGACCGCTGCGGAAGTCAAGGCGAACTCATAGGACGAGCGGTCCCGGATCTTGACGTAGGCCGAGTTGCGCGCCCACACCAGCCGGGGCACCCGGATCGCGGCGATCAGTTCGCCCGGCTCGAGCACGTTCTCCACCCAAGGCGTGTCGCCCGGCAGCCGGTAGAAGTCCGCCAGCCCCACGGTTCGAGACCCGGACCGGGACTGCAGCACGACCGAAGCGTCGAGAGCCGTCAAAGCCACCGCGAGATCGCTCGGATGCGTGGACACACAGGAAGAACTCGTCCCCAGGATGGCGTGCCCCCGGTTGTCCCCCGTCTGCGCCGGGCACCCGCTGCCCGGAGTTCGCTTGTTGCACGGCGTCCGCACATCCCGGAAGTAGTCACACCGGCTGCGCTGCAACAGGTTCCCGCCCATGCTGGCCATGTTCCGCAACTGCCCGGAAGCACTGGCCAGCAACGCCTGCGCAAGCACCGGATACTGCGTCACCACATCGCGGTGCACGGCGACATCGCTCATCCGCTCCAGAGCACCGATCACCAGGACGTCACGATCATGCGTGATCCCCCGGAGAGGGACGGAGTTGATGTCGATGACCCGCTCCGGTGTGACCACGTCGAGCTTCATCAGGTCGACCAGAGTCGTGCCACCGGCTAGGAACGCCGACCGCTCCCCCGCCAGAGCCAACGCATCGGCGGCCGACGAAGGCGCCTTGTAGTCGAACCCCTGCATCACGCACCACCCGCCTGGCGGATGGCCGCGACGATGTTCGGATACGCCCCGCAGCGGCAGATGTTGCCGGACATCGCCTCGCTGATCTCCGCGTCGGTCCGAGCGCGCCCCTCGGCGATCACCGCGGCCGCCGACATGATCTGGCCGGACGTGCAGAACCCGCACTGGAACGCGTCGCAGGCGATGAACGCCTCCTGCACCGGATGCAGGGTCTCCCCCTCAGCGAGCCCCTCGATCGTCGTGACCTGCTTGCCCCGCACCGTCACCGCGAGGGTCAGGCACGAGACCACCCGCCTGCCGTCGATGTGCACGGTGCAGGCGCCGCACTGACCCCGGTCACAGCCCTTCTTGGTACCGGTCTGGTGCAGGCGCTCACGTAAGGCGTCGAGCAGCGTGACCCGGGGATCGACAGTCAGCGTCTGCGGCTTGCCGTTGAGCACAAAGGAAACTTCAACGGTGCCATCATCTGCAGCTGCTTCGGCGGTCGCGGGGGCGGCCAGCGCGACGCCGGCCGACACCACGGCCGCGCGCCCGAACAGTTGCCGCCTGGACAAGCCGTCAGCCATAGGACCTCCACAGTGTTCGTGCGGCGGAACCAAGTGGCGGCGTCCAGGCGAGTCTAGCCGTCCGAAGCCGGGCGGTCACTCCTCGTGCACAGGACTAACGTGACCGGATGGATCTGATTCCCGAGGCCATCGGCCTGCTGTCGATCCCCTCCACCGCCGACCGCCCCGACGAGCTGCACCGCGCCCTGGAGTACGTGCTGGACCTGGTGGGGCCCGGGTTCACCGTCGAACGCTTCGAGTCGAACGGCAAACCCAGCGCGCTGGTCTACGAAGGCCCGCGGCGCAGGCACTTCCCGGTCATCCTCAACGCTCATCTCGACGTCGTGCCGGCCACCCCGGACCAGTTCGTCCCCCGGCTGGAGGGCGATCGGCTGTACGCGCGGGGCGCGCAGGACATGAAGGTCGCCGGTCTGGTGGAGGCCCTGGTGTTCCGCGAGGTGCGCGGGCCGTTCGCGTTGCAGCTGGTCACCGACGAGGAGGTCGGCGGCCGCGACGGCACCCGCCACCAGCTGCAACAGGGCGTCTCGGCCGACTTCGTGGTGATCGGCGAGCAGAGCGGGCTGCGGCTGGTCACCGAGTCGAAGGGCATCTTCAACGCCGACCTGCACGCGATCGGCCGGGCCGGGCACAGCGCGTACCAGTGGAACGCCGACAACGCCCTGCTCCCGGTCATGCGCAGCGTCGAGAAGGTGCTCGCGCGCTATCCCGTGCCGACGGAGGAGGCCTGGCGCACGACGGTGAACGTCGCCAAGATCGAGACCTCGAACACCGCGCTCAACCAGGTCCCCGCGGACGCGACGGCGTTCCTCGACATCCGCTACCCGCCGAAGGACACCGACTTCGACGGCCGCACCGAGGCGGAGATCGCCGACTACCTGCAGACTTTCTGTGACCCCGGGGTCACCGTGTCGGTGTACCACCTCGACCCGCCGCACAAGGCCGACCCCGGCAGCCGCCAGGTGCGGCTGATCGAGCAGGCCGTGCGCAACCAGGGCTACGACCCGAGCATCCTGCGCAAGCACGGCGCCGCGGACGGGCGGTTCTACTACCAGCGGGGCATCGACGCGGTCATCTTCGGCGTCGGCGGGCAGGGCCTGCACGGTCCGGACGAGTACGTCGACGTGACCACCATCGATCCGTACTACCAAGCCCTCCGGGAGTTCCTGCAGAGCGTCTGACCTGGGATTCTTGCGGGCAGCATACTGGGTATGCATACTCAGTATATGTCCATCAAGCACGGCCTCCTGGCCCTCCTCGAGCGTGGGCCGATGTACGGCTACCAGCTCCGGGTCGCCTTCGAAGAGTCCACCGGCGGCACCTGGCCGCTGAACATCGGGCAGGTGTACACCACGCTGTCCCGGCTGGAGCGCGACGAGCTGGTCCGGGCGTTGCCGGAGAACGAGGGTGGGCAGCGGCCTTACGAGATCACCGAGGCCGGCCGGGCCGACCTGGCCGGCTGGTTCGGCACGCCGATCAGCCGGTCCGACCGGCCCCGCGACGAGCTGGCCATCAAGCTGGCGCTGGCGCTGACCACACCGGGCGTCGACGCGCGAACGGTCATGCAGACCCAGCGCACCGCCACCATGCGCACCCTGCAGGAGTACACCCGGCTGAAGTCCGGCGCCGGGAACGGCGACCTGGCCTGGCGGCTCGTACTGGACGCGATGATCTTCCAGGCCGAGGCCGAGGTCCGCTGGCTGGACCACTGCGAGGCCAGCCTGGTCCGCTACGCCCCGCTGCCGGCCGCGCCGATCGAGTCCACCGCTCACGACCAGGAGGGGGTCAGCAAATGAGTGTCCTCGAACTCAGGGACGTCCACCGGGTCCACGGCCACGGCGAGACCGAGGTCCACGCGCTGAGGGGGGTCACGCTGAGCGTCGCCTCGGGTGAGCTGGTCGCGGTGATGGGGCCGTCCGGGTCGGGCAAGTCGACCCTGCTCAACCTGGCGGGCGGGCTGGACCGGCCGTCCAGCGGCGAGGTCGTCGTCGACGGCACCCCGTTGAGCGAGTGCAAGCTGCGCGACCTGGCCTCGTTGCGGCGCAAGCGGATCGGGTACGTGTTCCAGAGCCTGAACCTGCTGGCCAGCCTGACCGCGGCGGAGAACATCTCGCTGCCGATGGAACTCGACGGCGTCAGCGTGCGCAAAGCCCGCCAGACAGCTGTTGCCGCGCTCGCCGAGGTCGGCCTGGACGATCACGCCGACCGGTTTCCGGACGAGCTCTCCGGCGGCCAGCAGCAGCGGGTGGCGATCGCCCGCGCGCTCATCGGGGAACGCCGGCTGGTGCTCGCCGACGAACCCACCGGTGCGCTGGACTCCCAGACGGGCGAGACGGTTCTGCGGCTGCTGCGGTCCAAAATAGACTCCGGCGCCGCCGGGATCCTGGTCACCCACGACGCCCGGCACGCCGCCTGGGCAGACCGGGTGGTGTTCCTGCGGGACGGGGTCGTGGTCGACACGTCCGGCCCGCTGGACCAGCCCGAGGCGTTGCTGGGCGGTACCCGGTGACCGGCTGGCGCACCGCGATCCGCGTCGCCTGGCGGGAGGCCAAGCGCGCCAAGGGCCGGTCGGCCCTGATCGTCGCCATGATCACGGTGCCGGTGATGGCGCTGGTGTTCATGACCATCAACTTCGACACGTTCGAGCTGTCCCCGGCCGAGCAGGCCACCCGGCTGATGGGCACCGGCCAGGCCGCGGTCGTCTGGCCGTTCGACTCGGCCGTGCGCCAGGAACCCGGTTACCTGAACGCGTATCCGGTCAACGAGGCCATCCCGTCCCCTGACACGCCGGCCGAACAGCAGCTGCTAGCCCAGTTCCCCGCTGGGACGAAAGCGATCCCGGACCTGAAGTCGCAGCTGGACGTGCACACCGCCGACGGCATCGGCAGCCTGACCGCCCGCCAGCTGGACTACGCGAACCCGTTGGCAGAGGGCATTCTGCGCCCGGTGTCCGGCCGGGCTCCCAGTGCTGACAACGAAGTCTCGTTGACACCCGCGGCAAGTACCCGGCTCGGCGTCGGTGTGGGCGGCACGTTCAAGACGGCCGACGATTCGCAGACGTTCACCGTGACCGGGATCGTCGAGGACCCGCAGAACCTGGACGCGAGCACGATCGTCGTGCACCGCTTGAAGTCCGGAGTGGACCGCCAGGACGCCAGGTGGCTCGTGGGCACACCGAACCCGTTGTCCTGGAACGAGGTCAAGCAGCTCAACACGCACGGGATCGTGGCCGTGTCACGAGACGTGCTGGTCAACCCGCCGCCCAAGGCCGAGGAGTACGACCTGCCGATCGGCCGCGGCGCCCGCGACAACACCGCTCTCGTGCTGGTCGGCGGCCTGGCGCTGATCGAGGTCATGCTGCTGGCCGGGGCGGCGTTCGCGGTCGGCGCCAAGCGGCGGCGCCGGGACCTCGCCCTGGTCGCGGCTTCCGGGGGAACTCCGGCGCAGGTCCGGCGGATCGTGCTGGCCGACGGGGTCGTGCACGGCACGTTCGCCGCGGTGCTCGGGGTGGGGCTCGGGACCGCCGGCGCGGCCGTGTTCATCCCGGTCATCGAGGACACGCTGACTCGTCAGCGCGCCGGTTCCCTGCAGATCTCCCTGGTGTCGGTCCTGATTCTGACGCTGGCGGCCGTCGCGACCGGCGTGCTCGCCGCACTCGTGCCCGCGTGGATCTCCTCGCGGCAGAACGTGGTGATGGCGTTGGCCGGGCGGCGGGGCATCACGCGGACCCGGCGGCGCTGGCCGATCGCGGGCGCCGCCATCGGCCTGATCGGCGTCGGCATGTCCGCGTTCGGCGCGCTGCAGACGGAGACCGGCCTCGTGCTCAGTGGTCTGGTGGTCGTCGAGCTGGCGTTGGTGTTCCTCACGCCTTCGCTGGTCGGCCTGGTGGCCCGGCTCGGCCGCTGGCTGCCGCCGGTCGCGCGGCTGGCCTTGCGGGACGCCTCCCGCAACCGGACCGCCGCGGCACCGGCGATCGCCGCGGTGGCGGCGGCGGTCATCGGCAGCCTGACGGCCGCGATCGCCATGGTGTCCATCGACCAGCGCGAGCACGAGACCACGTCCATGGCGCTGGGCAACGTGTTCGTCATGGGCGCACAGACCGACAAGCTGCCTTCGTTCCAGCAGGCGGACAGCGCGCTGCGGGCGGCCATGCCGGTCAAGGACGTGTTCCAGGTGTCCGGCCTGGACTGCGGCGGTCTGGCCTGCCTGCCGTTCCCGAAGGTGCCGGCGGACCGCGCCTGCCCGTACGTCGGCAAAATGCGTGAGCTGACCACGGATGAGCAGAAGGCCGCCGCCCAGGACCCGAAGTGCGCCAACATCCGGGAGGACAACAACTACTTCGGCGTGCTCTCGGTCGGCGGCCTCGGCATGAGCCTGGCCGTGGCCATCCAGCCGGAGGCGGCGGGCGCGGTCAGCGGTGTCTCGGACGAGGACGCCGCCATCGCGAGCGCGGCCCTGCGCGAGGGCAAGGTGGTCGTGGACGACGCGACCACCGTCGACAACGGGTCGGTGACGCTGACGCTGATGATGGTCGGCAGGCAGAGCGATCCGAACCAGACCGTGACCGCGCCCGCGGTCGCGCTGCCACACCGCCCACGGGCCGGGATCACGATGATGACCCCGGAAACGGCCCGGTCGCTCGGGCTGGGCGTCAAGCCGCTGGGCGCGTTGGCGACCTCCACCCGGATGCCCACGGTGAACGAGTCGGACCGGTTGCGATCCATCCTGGGCAACGAGTTCCGCACGTACGTCGAACGCGGCAGCGACTCGCAGAACAGCACGCTCACCGTGCTGGTCATCGTGGCCGCGATCGTCACGCTCGGCGCGGCCGCGCTGGCCACCGGTCTGGCCGCGGCGGACGGCAAGGCCGACCTGAGCACGCTGGCCGCGATCGGCGCCTCCCCGCGGGTGCGGCGGTTGTTGTCGCTCAGTCAGTCCGGAGTGATCGCCGGGCTGGGTTCCACCCTCGGGGCGGTCACCGGTATGGGTGCCGCAGTGGCCGTGCTGACGGCGTTCAACCAGGGCCTGGACGGGGTCTGGCCGGCGCCACCATCGTTTCCGATCGTCATTCCGTGGATCAGTGTCCTTATCACGGTGATCGTCGTGCCGGTGGCCGCGATGCTCGGCGCGGGCCTGCTCACCCGATCCCGGCTGCCGATCGAGGACCGGCTCTGATCTGCGATTCCGGCGGCGCCGGCAACGGCGCCGCCGGAAATCGACAGGAAATGAATAGGTTCATGTAAATGATGAATCCAGGTGTGTCCTGGATCACATCTCCCTGAGTCCTCGGCCGCTGTTCAGCGGATAATCGTTTGACAGGCAGGTCAGCGGGGTAAGCAACCGGTACCCCGGCTCACACGTCCCTTAGGGGTCACCCATTAGGGTGCCGGTGTGCATTTCGATTCGATCTCGAACCGATCACTCCTTACCCAACGTGGGAATGACATGATCCTCACTCTGGACGCAACCCGGTGACGCTGTGGTTGGTGGCGGCCGTGGCTGGCGCGCCGCTCGTAGCACTAGGTGCCGCACTGCAGCAGAACGCGGCCGGCCACTGCCAGAACCAGAGCTTCCTCCGCCTGCTGACACACCTCATCCGCACACCGAAGTGGCTGCTGGGCGCGCTGACGACGTTCGGCGGCGCCGCGATGCACATCATCGCGCTGGCCAACGGCCCGCTCACGGTGGTGCAGCCCCTTGGCATGAGCGGCCTGCCGATCGCTGTGCTGATCGCCGCCGCCATCGACCGCAGGCGGGTCAAGAAGCTTGAGATCGTGGGCGCCCTCGCGGTGAGCACCGGGCTGGTCAGCCTGTTGATGCTGCTCCCGCACGAGTCGGCTCCGCCCACCCTGGACGGCCCGTCCGCGATCGTTCTGTGCGGCTGCGCGTTCGCGCTGCTCGGTGGCGCCGCCGTGATGGCACGCCGCAGCCTGGGCGCGGTCAACGCGCTGTTCCTGGCGATCGGTTCCGGTATCGGCTACGGCGTGTTCGCCGCGCTGGTGCGGGTGAGCGGCAGCACCGCGCTGCGCGAGGTGTCCGGGACGGTGTTCTGGGTCGGCGGTCTCGCGGTGGTCTTCTGCGTCATGGGCCTGATGTTCCAGCAGAACGCCTACCGCACCGGCCGGTTCGCGCTCAGCTACGCGACCCTGCTGGTCGCCGACCCGATCACGGGTTCGCTGATCGGGGTGCTCGTGCTGAACGAGCAGCTGCCCGACTCGTTCCTGTCCGGGATGGGCGCGCTGCTCGCCTGCGCGGTCACCATCGCCGGGGTGGTCATCCTGGCCCGCCTGGCTCCGCACCACCACGTGCGCACCGAGCCCGAGCACCCGGTCCGGGAACTCGTCTCGGTCTAGGGACTTTCGCTGTCGAGGACGGCTCCTCTCGTTCGACGTACGTACGAACGAGAGGAGCTTTTCTCATGCGCTACATGATCAAAGGTGACCTGTCCGCCGAGTACGCCCGCCGCCTGAGCCTCGCCGGGGTGTTGTTGGAGGCCCGGGATGATCATCTGCTGATCGAGGTGTCGTCGGCCGAGGAGGCGGCGGAGTGGGCGTCGCGGGCACCCAGCGGTCCCGCGGAGGTGGTCTCGGTAGCCCGATAGTGGGGAGTACACCGGCCAACCGGGTGACTTCCGGGCCGGAGGAGTTGGTCCGGGCTGAGAATGGTTCTGTGCGCAACAGAGTCGTCGCCGCTGTGGGTTCGGCTGTGTTCTTCGTACTGGCACCGGGAATCGTCGCCGGCCTGCTCCCCTGGTTGATCACCGGGTGGGTGTTCGAGCCGGTCTGGCCGCCGCTGCGCGTGCTGGGCTGGGTGGTCCTGGTGCCGTCGGTGGCCGTGCTCGTGGCGGCGTTCATCCGGTTCGTCGTGGAGGGCATTGGCACTCCCGCGCCGATCGCCCCGCCGAGAAACCTCGTGGTGGGCGGGTTGTACCGGTACGTGCGCAACCCGATGTACCTGTGCGTGCTCGGCGCGATCGTCGGGCAGGCGCTGGTTTTCGGGCAGCCATGGGTGTTTCTGTACGCGGCGGCGGTGTCCGGCGCGTTCTTCGCGATGGTGCACTGGCATGAGGAACCGTCGCTGGCGCGCAACTTCGGCTCCCAGTATGAAACTTACCGGGATGCCGTGCCCGGGTGGTTGCCGCGGCTCAAGCCGTGGCAACCACCCAGCGCCCCCTCCTAGCGGTTGTTGGACTCAGAACGGCCAGCTGGCACTCTTTCCGGCCTCCAGCAACGGGATCATCCGGAACGCCTGGTCGGTGAGGCCACCGAAAGCATGCCGGTCGTGCGATCCGCTGGGCGCGTGGCCCATCCGGTAGCCGGCCAGGTTCCAGGTGTACATCGGAACCGTCAACGGCAGTGCCTTGCCGACGTCGCCGTACCCGGCCTGCTCGTCGGTGACGATGACGACCCGGTCGTGCTTCGCGTAGTGCTTCTTCAGGGCGGCAACGGTGTCGGTGCCGCCGTTGAGGAAGTACCCGCCGGTCTTCCACCGCTCGACCGCCTTGAGCAGCGACTCCTTGCCGTGCAACGGGAACTGGCGGCTGAGCTCGAACTCCCGGCCGTTCCACGACCCGCCGCCCGAGAACGACACCACGTCCGCGTCCGCGCACCGCAGGCCGAGCGCGATCCCGAAGACGGCGGCCGCGTCCCACCGCATGAGCTCGCTTCCCTGCGACAGCGCCGAGTTCATCGACCCGGAGGTGTCCACAAGGACCAGCGTCCGTCCCTGCAGCGCGGGAACGTTCGCCAGTGACAACGTGATCGCCTGCTCCAGCGCCCACCCCCACCGCAGCGACGGCGCCGCCCGGTAGGCCGACAGGAACCGCAACGGCAGCTGACGCGACCGCGCGACCTGCTGCGGGTCGGCGAGCCGGTCCGCAACAGCCTTGGCCACCTCGTCGGACACCCCGGCCTGGTCGAAGTTCCGCAGGTTACGCAACAACGCCATGTAACCCATCGACGGGATCATCGCTTCCCACGCCCGTGCGTCCATCGGCCCCTGTAGCCATCCAGCCAGCGACTCCCAGGTCATCCCCGCCTCGCGCAGGGTGTTCCGGCCGTCCTTGGTCCGGATCACCTTGGCCCGCTTGGTGACCTTGAGCTGCATGAGCTCACTCCGCTTACGCAGCATGGTGAGCTGAGCAGGGACGGGGTTGTCGCGCCCATGCCGGCGGTCCAACGCATGCCGGTACAACTCCGCCTGCGCGGGCCCGTTGTTCGCCGGGTGGACCAGGTCGATCACGTCACCGAACCGGAATCCCTTGCTGTCGGTGTCGTACTTGAGCAACGCACGCTCGTCGTACAACCGCCGCACGGCGTCCGCGACACCCCGCTTGACCGGCTTGGGAATCGCCTTGCCATACGCCGAGATCCAGTACGCCAACATCTCCCCGGGCTCGTCCGCGCGCTGCAGAACGGAAGCAACAACCTGCCGCGACATCCCATCGAGCCCCGCCTCCAGCCGGGCCTTCGCGAACTCCGCCGCACCCACAAGCGCCGCGGACCGCAGGTTCCCCTCCGACCGCAACCACTTGAGCAGCCGCGCAGTCCACTCCGGATCCTCAACGGCAGCCTGACGGACGAGCCGCGCATACCGCTCGTCCCGCGCCGCACCATCCTCATAGAACGTCTTCTCCCCCACCATGTTCGTCACGGCGAGAAGAAAAAGCTCCGACTTGGTGTCCCGCGCATACCCAGCAGCACCCTGATGAGTACGACCCGACGGCCGCTTCTCGGAGTACACCGGCGAAGTCGCCTTCGCCTTGGTCCGAACAGCATTGAACTTGGCCATACTCCACCCCCAAGGGTTTCCAGGAGGGGCCGAAAGCAACAGAAGAGGGCCCGAGATCAAAGTCGGAGACGGTGACATTAGCTGCTCTGGCCGCTGAGCTACGCCACCATGGCGAATCGCGGGGGGCGTGGGGGTCGGCCCCCAAAGTTCCCCACACGACTCGGTCCGCGCTCCGCGGACACACGTCCGCGGAGTTGTGGTGGCGGCAGGAGTCGAACCTGCGACCTGCCCATTCGAAGTGGAAGTAACCGTTTCCTGCGCACCGGGCACTCTTCTGAAGTTTTCGACCCCCGAGATCAAAGCAGCCCCACGGTCACGTTCAACCCCAGATCGAAGTAACCGCCAAGCCCCGCACCGGAGGTGCTGCCAAGAAGACTAGCGAACATCCACCACCCCGCAATCCATTATCCACATCCCACCCACCGCAACCCGCGCACGCGCCATAGAGCTGTCCTTCGTGTTCTGTCCCTCCCAACCCGCAAGATCCGAAGGATCCCTTGCCCCTCTCGGCGGCCTGCCGTCCGGCGAGGACATCTCTTCAAGAGCGTCCAAGCCAACGGCCCGACACCCCCAAAGAGAGCGCCGGGCCGAAGACAGCCACCCTACGGAAGAGGCTCAAACTCCTTGACGTTCGCGATGGAAACCCCGTTAGCGGTGTTCGCCTCGCGTTCAATCATGATCTCGACCAGCACAGGCCGGCTCGTAGCCTCCGCCTGCTTCCGAGCCCATGCAAGGGTATCCGCGATCTCACCGGGCTGAGTCACGCGCCGCCCAGAACACCCGTAAGCCTCCATGATCTTGACGTTGTCCGACCCGGTGATGTCGTAGTGGATGTCGACCTCGTAGTTCATGTCGTATCCACCATGGTCCTGGGCCATCCGAATCAAACCCAGGTACTCGTTGTTCAACATGATCAGCACGAACGGCACGTCATACTGCGCCGCCACAGCCAACTCCTCCACCAGGAACTGGAATGAGTAGTCCCCCACCACACCAACAACCTCAGCCTGCGGCTCCGTCTCCTTCAGCGCCTTCTTCACACCGATAGCAGCAGGAATCTCCCACCCCAAAGGCCCAGCCTGCCCACAAACCTGGTAGTGCCGCGGCTTGTGCGCCACCTGATGCTGCCCCGACCAGATCTGGTAGAGCCCAATGGCGGTCACGAAGTAGGTATCCGGCCCATAGAACTCGTTGATCTCCTTGAACACCCGCGGCGCCTTCACCGGCACGGTGTCGAAGTCCTCCCGCCGGGTCAGCGTCGCCTTCAACTCCTGCACCCGCGCAACCCACTCACCAGCCGACCGCCCAGCCCCACGCGCCCGAGCCAACCGCAAAATGGCCCGCAGGAACAACTTGGTGTCCGAAACGATACCCAGATCCGGCCCGAACACCTTCCCGATCTGGGTCGGCTCGATGTCCACGTGAATGAACTTCCGCTCCCCGCGGTAAGTCTCAAGATCACCGGTGTGCCGATCACCGAACCGCGCACCCAGCGCCAGCACCAGATCCGACTCCAAGAAGGACGCGTTGCCGTACCGCTGAGAAGTCTGGATCCCAGTCATACCAGCGTACAGCGGGTGGTCCTCATCCACCGCGCCCTTACCCATCAACGTCGCCTGCACCGGGATCTGCAGGTACTCGGCCAACTCCAGCACCTCAGCCGAAGCCTCACCGAGAATGACTCCGCCACCAGCCAGAATCAACGGCTTCGAAGCCGCCAGCAACATGTCGAGCGCCCGCTCAACCCGCGGAGCGTGCGGCTCGACAGAAGGCACCGGCAGCGGAGAGTCGATGGAAGCGTCCCACTCGATCTCCTGCTTCTGCACGTCCAGCGGCAGGTCGATGAGCACCGGACCCGGCCGCCCGGACCGTGCGACCCGGAACGCCTCCCGGAAGATCCAAGGCGCCTGCGCCGCCTCCTTCACCTGCACCGCCCACTTGGTAACAGGCTTGGCGATCTCCACGATGTCCACCGCCTGGAACGCCTCCTGGTGCAGCTTCGAGGAAACGGCCTGCCCAGTGATACAGATCATCGGAATCGAGTCCGCCTGCGCGGTGTAAAGACCCGTGATCATGTTGGTACCGGCCGGCCCCGAGGTGCCGATAGCGATACCGACCTTGCCGTTGGTGCGCGCCCACCCGTCGGCCATGTGGGTGGCACCCTCCTCGTGCCGGACGATCAGGTGCTCGATGCCGCCGACCACCTCCATGGCCTTGTACAGCGGCAGGATCGCGGCGCCGGGGCAGCCGAACGCGGTGTCCACGCCCTCGGACTTGAGGACCTCGACGACCGCCTGCATAACGGGGATTCTTGCCATCGGATGCCCTTTCAGCGGCCGGACAGTGCTTCGGTGACTTTCAGCAGGGCGGAGTGGTCGAGACCACCGTGGCCCATCGCGCGTGCGGCGGCCACGAGCTGGGCGACCAGCCCGGTGACTGGGAGGCTCACACCGGCCTGCCGTGCGGCGGCCAGCGCGATGCCCATGTCCTTGTGGTGCAGGTCGATCCGGAACCCGGGGGCGAACTGCCGGGCGACCATGGTCTCCCGTTTGAGGTCGAGGATCCGGCTCGCGGCCAGCCCGCCGGCGAGCACGTCGAGCCCGGTCCCGGCGTCCACTCCGGACGCTTCGAGCAGCACGATCGCCTCTGCCACAAGGGCATACGTCCCGCCGACGACGAGCTGGTTGGCAGCTTTCACAACTTGCCCGGCGCCATGGGGGCCGACGTGCACAACAGTCTTGCCGAGTACGTCGAACAACGGCTTGGCCGCCTCGAAGTCGGCTGCCTCACCGCCGACCATAATGGACAGTGACGCGCCCTTCGCACCCGCCTCGCCACCGGACACCGGCGCGTCCAGCACGCGGATTTGCTTGGCCTTGGCGGCTTCCGCGATGGCCAGCGAGCTCTCCGGCCGGATCGTGCTCATGTCGATCAGCAGCGTCCCCTCGGCCGCGTTGGCCAGCACGCCATCCGAACCCAGCACGACCGACTCGACGTGCGGGTGGTTGGGCAGCATGGTGATCACGACCTCGGCGGACGCGACCGCCTCGGCCACCGAGCCCGCCGCCTTGCCGCCCGCGTCGGCCAGCCTGGTCAGCGACTCGGGCACCACGTCGAACCCGATCACCTCGTGGCCCGCGGTCACCAGGTGCCCGGCCATCGGGCCGCCCATGATGCCCAGACCGATGAATCCCACTGTTGTCATGGCTTCCTCTCCCGATGCTCAGGCGCGAAGGTCGCGCGGCAACCACTCGAAACTGTCGGCGCTGGCGCCGCTGGGCTTGTACTCGAGACCGATGTATCCGCTGTAACCGTTGTCCGCCAACAGGTCCAGCAGACCCTGGAGGTCCAGGTCGCCGGTGCCCGGCTCGTTGCGGCCGGGCGCGTCGGCGATCTGCACGTGACCGATCCGCTCGGCGTGCCGCGAGATCACCTCGGCGGGATCGTCACCGTTGACGGCCAGGTGGTACAGGTCCGCCAGCAGCGCCAGGTTGTCCACCCCGGCCTCCCCGGACACCCGCTGGATCACCGCGAGCGCCTCGGCCGCGGTCTTGATCGGGTACGCGGGCGCGCCGCTCAACGGCTCGACCACCACGGCCGCCCCGATCTGGCTCGCCGCTTTCGCCGCCAGGGCAAGGTTCTCGCGCGCGACTTCGTCCTGTTCGGACTCGGGTACGCCCTCGACCCGGTTGCCGTACAGCGCGTTGAACGTCTTGCAGCCGAGCTTGTCGGCGATCTCCACGGCGACGTCCACGTTGTCCCGGAACTCCACCGAGCGCGCGGGGTCGGACAGCACGCCGCGCTCGCCGCCGGGCATGTCACCGGCGAAGAAGTTCAGGCCGGCCAGCCGGACGCCCTCGTCCCGGACGGACCGCACGAAGGCGTCCACATCGGACGGTGACGGCACGGCGGCCGGGAACGGCCACCAGAACTCGACCGCGCGGAAGCCCGCGGCCTTGGCCGCACCGGCCCGGTCGAGCAGGTCCAGTTCGGTGAACAGGATCGAGCAGTTCACGTCGTACCGGAAGCGAGGGTCCACCACAGCTCCTCAGGTCATTTCGTATTGTGGAATCCACCTTCCATCTAACGAAACGGTAGTTCGACCTGAGGGCATGTGTCAACCACAGCCCAGCGCGAAGGAGAGTTCCTACTGCTCGACGGCCTCAGCGAGCATGTCGACGATCGCGACCACACCGTCCGCGGCGACATTGCGCTGGCGCTCGGCGCCGGTCCCGTCGGCGAGCAGGTCCTTGACCACTTCCTGGGTCCGGTCCCAGTCCCCCGTCTCGGCGAGGGCCGGCCCGACCCACGCGAGCAGGCGCATGACCAGTTCCTCGGCCGGAACCTGCTTGCCGAACTCCGGGTCGATCCCCGGTCCCGCGAGCCCGTAGCGCGCGGCCGACCACAACGCGGCCGCCAGCATCTGGTCGCTGATCGCGGGCGCCGGATGGCCCGCGGCGATGTCGGTCAACGCGGTCCGCACGAGCGCGCGCGTCAACGCGGCCTGCAGGACGGCTTCGTCCACGGTGCTGGCCGCGTCGGCGATGCGGACCTCGACGGTCGGGAACCGGGGCGAGGGCCGCGCCACCCAGAAGGTCATCGACGGGTCGACCAACGCACCGGCCCCGACGAGCCACGCCACCTGCTGGTCGTACGCGGCCGCGGAGGCGAACCACGGCGGGATGCCCGACCCGGGATAGCCTGCCTGCTGGACGGTCCGCCAGCTGCCGTAACCGGTGTCGGTGCCGTCGTCGAACGGTGAGTTCACCGACAGCGCCAGCAAAGTCGGTAACCACGGGCGCATGTGGTTGATCACCGAGACAGCGGTCTCCCGGTCGGGCACGCCGACATGCACGTGGCACCCGGACGACTGGTACTTGGCGGCCTGGCCCGCATACGTGTCACTGATCGCCTCGAACCGCGTGCCGGTGGTCACCGGCGGGTCGTCGCTCGCCAGCACCGGCGTGCCGGACGAGATCAACACGGCGTTCTCCCGCCGCGCGGCGACCCCCAGCAGCTGGCGCCCGGCGAGCAGCTGCTGCCTCAGCACGGCCAGGTTCGTGCACACCCCAGTGGCCAGCTCGACCTGGCAGCTCTGTAACTCGCGTTGCAACGTGGCGCCAATGGGCAGCTGACGCATAGGCGCGTGGGCCAGCACGGCGGCCGCTCGCGGGACCGCCCGGCGGGTGCGCGAATCGACGAGGAGGAACTCTTCCTCCACGCCCACAGTCATCCCCGGCTCGAGCATTCAGGCAGTGCGTCCGCCAAGATCCATGCCCACTAGGTCTCCCGGAGCAACGGCTTTCAAACCTATGACTTCCCCGGTTGCCGCCGTCTGGGCGATCATGACCGCCACGACCCGGCGTAGGCTCCTGCCGGAGCGACGCTCCTGTCCTTGGAGGACACATGGCCGACCGGCTGCGCGTGGATGCCCGGCGCAACAAGGAACTCCTGCTGAACGCGGCCCGCGAGGTGTTCGGCAAGGAGGGCACCGAGGCCTCGTTACGAGAGGTGGCCCGGCAGGCAGGCGTGGGAATCGGCACCCTGTACCGGCACTTCCCCACCCGCGAGGCGCTGCTGGAGACCTTGCTGCGCAACGGGGTCGAGCAGCTGCGCGACCGAGCAGGCGAGCTGGCGCGGACATTGCCCCCGGAGCAGGCGCTGATCACGTGGCTGCGCGAGTACGTCGACCGCTCGTGCAGCTACCAAGGCCTGCCCGCATCGGTGACCAATGCCTTGTACCACAGGAAATCCGACCTGTTCACCGCCGCATCGGCCATGCAGGCCGCCGGAGCCGAGCTGCTGGCCCGAGCCCAGGAAGCGGGCGCGATCCGCACGGACATCACGGCCAACGACCTGTTCGCGGTGGTCAGCGGCGTGGCATTGGCCGTCGACCAGATGCCCGGCGGACGCGGGTACGTGGACCGGTTGCTGTCGCTGGCTATGACGGGTCTGCGCGGTAGGCCCTGAGGAACGCCTTCACACCCTCATCGGCCAGCCGCATGAGCTCCTCCTCGGAGTAACCGATCTCGTCGCCGTAGAACATCGCCTTGTCCAGCGGGGTGCCGAGGATGAGGAACGCGAAGTGCTTGGCCGCCAGGACGGGGTCGTCGACTTTGAGCAGGCCGCGCTTGTCCAGGTCCTTGAGCTCTGGCGCGAGCGCGGCGAGGACCCGCTCGGGGGCCTTCTCGTAGTACTCGCGGGTGAGCTCGGGGAAGCGCGCCGACTCACCGATGAGCAGGCGGCGCATCTGCAGGACCTGGGGCTGCATCACGGTCTTGATGTAGTGGCGGGCGATGTCCTGGAGGTCGGCGTACAGGTGCTTCGGCTCGGCGAGGGTGGTGGCGATGCGCTCCAGGAAGGACTCGACCGTGCCCGCGACGCCAAGGACGATTGCGCTGAAGAGGGCTTCCTTGTCGGCGAAGTGCTTGTAGAGGGTCTGTTTGGAGGCCGCGGCGAGGGTGGCGATCTCGTCCATGCTCGTGCCCTGGTAGCCGTTCCGCAGGAACAGCGTGGTGGCCGCTTCCATGATCATCCTGCGCTTGCGGGCGGACCGGCCCTCTTCGGTGTGTTCCAGGGTCATGACGAAAACAGTACTAGACGGATCAGTACTCGCAACAGTACTGTACGGTCTAGTTCCGAAAACGAGTACTGAACGGTCTAGTACCCACCCAGGCTTGACCAGCCAGTTCTCACCCCCTACTGATCAACTCAAGCCTCGACAGACCCGATCGTCGCGGCGCGGAGCGGTAGTACTAGACGGTCTAGTTCTGCAGTACTGGACGGTCCAGTCTCCTGCCTCGCGACGCGATGCGCTCCAACCTTCCGCCCGCAAGCAGTACTAGGCAGTCCAGTTCCGCGGTACTAGACGGTCCAGTTCCGCAGTACTAGGCAGTCCAGTTGCGCGGTACTAGACGGTCCAGTTCCGCGGTACTGGGCAGTCCAGTTGCGCCGTACTGGACTGCCCAGTTCCCACCCTGCGAGGCGACCCGGACCGCCCCTCCGCCCCGCCCCGCCAGCAGTACTAGACGGTCTAGTTCCGCCTTCCAGCCTGGACCCCCGACGCATCACAGGCCACCCCGGCCTACAAGCAGTACTGGACCGTCTAGTTCCATCCACAAGGCCACTGACCCGGCCCCGATCAGTACTAGACGGTCCAGTACCCCAGCCACCGACTAGACCGTCCAGTACCGCCCACGGGAACTGGACCGCCTAGTACCCGAAGACCCACAAGGAGAGAGTCATGACCGCAGTCGCATGCGACCCGACAACCAGCGTGACCAAGTCCCTGCTCGGCTACGGAGTCCTGGCAGGCCCGTTCTACGTCGTGGTCTCCCTGATCGAAGCCGTCACCAGGCAAGGCTTCGACCTCACCAAACACCCCTGGAGCCTGCTGGCCAACGGAAGCCTGGGCTGGATCCACACCCTGAACCTCATCCTCAGCGGCATGATGGTGGTAGCGGCAACCCAAGGCATGCGCAGAATGGGCATCAAGCACGGCCACCTTCTCCTGGCGGGCTACGGCGCAGGCCTCATAGGCGCGGGAATCTTCAGGGCAGACCCAGCAGCAGGCTTCCCGCAAGGCGAAAGCACCGAAGTGACCTGGCACGGCACCCTGCACTTCGTCGTCGCCGGCATCGGTTTCGCCTGCCTGGTCGCGGCCTGCTTCGCCCTCGCGAGGCGCTCCGGCATGGTGTGGTTCTCCCGCGTCACGGGCGTGGTTTTCTTGGCGGCGTTCGCCGGGATCGCGTCCGGAGGTGGCAGTGTGGCGATGAATCTGGCGTTCACGGCCGCGGTCGTGCTGGCTTCGGTGTGGTTGTCGGTGGTGTCGGTTCGGTTGTATCGGGAGGCGTGATGAGGTTTCGGGCGACGATCGAGCTGAGCGGCAAGACGGCGACGGGGGTACCGGTGCCGGACGAGGTGGTCGAGGCGCTGGGTGACAGCAAGCGGCCGGCGGTGAAGGTCAAGATCGAGAACTACACCTACCGCAGCACGGTGTCGCGGATGGGTGGGCGGTTCATGGTGCCGTTGAGTGCGGAGCACCGGACCGCCGCCGGAGTCCAAGCGGGCGACCAGATCGACGTCGACCTCGAGCTGGACACCGAGCCTCGGGTGGTCGAGGTGCCGGCTGACCTCGGTGCGGCGCTCGACGCGGAACCCGCCGCGCGCAAGGCGTTCGACAAGCTGCCGTTCACCCACCAGAAGGAGTGGGTGCGGTCCATTGAGGACGCCAAGAAGCCGGAGACCCGGGTGCGCAGGATCGAGAAGGCCGTTACGACGCTGCGCGGGTGAAGATCGCCAGCCACCGCCGGACGTCCGGCATGTCTGGATCCGGGTGCACAGTGATCTCCTGCGACAGCTGCAGATCGCCCGAGGCGAACGACGACACCTCGTCGAACGTGAGGCGCCAGGGCGGGCCGTCCAGCGGCTCGCCCTCTTCGCGCACCCCGGCCGCCACGAACAGCGTCCCGCCCGGCGCGACCAGCGAACCGATCCGCGCGATCGCCGACTCCCGCAGGTGCAGCGGGATCGACTGCACCGTCTGGATCTCCACGACGAGGTCGAACGCGCCGCGCCAGTCCTCCGGCAGCTGCAGCAGGTCGGCGGTCAGGAAGGCCACTTTGGACCCCGGGAACCGGTCGCGGGCCAGTTTGATCGCGGTGACCGAGGCGTCGAACGCCACGGTGTCGAACCCGAGCCCCGCCAGGAAGTCCGCGTCCGAGCCGAGGCCACAGCCGACCACGATCGCCTGCTTGCCGTTGCCGTCGAGGTCACGGGCCCACTCGGTGAGCAGGTAGCGTGGTTCGCCGCGGTCCCACGGGATGGTCGCCTGGCCCTGTTCGGCCTGGGAGTACCGGTGCTCGAACCATCCGGTGGGGTCGTCGAGCGGGTCTGGTGCAGTCATTTCGCCCCCCATGTGTGCCGGCTGAACCGTACCGGAAAACTCGTTCGCCATTGCGGCCGAGAACTGACCGCAATGGCCTCTAGGGTTGGTCCCAACAGCCAAGAACGACCGAAAGAGGCACGGACCATGACCTCCACCACCACCCTGACCGGCGAGCGTGCGGACCTGCTGGCGGTCCTGGCCAAGTCCCGCGGCTTCCTGCTGCACACCGTCCAAGGCCTCACCGACGAGCAGGCCGGGCAGCGCACCACCGTCAGCGAGCTGTGCCTGGGTGGGCTGATCAAGCACGTCGCGACGGTCGAGCGCGGCTGGGCCGACTTCATCGTCGAGGGCGCCGACGGCATGACCAAGCACGAGGTGGACTGGGTGGGCGGCTTCAAGATGCTGGAGGGCGAGACGCTCGCCGGGCACATCGCGTTCTACCAGGAGGTGGCGCGGCGCACCGATGAGCTCATCGCCACCGTGGATCTGGACTCCTCGCACGAGCTGCCCCGCCAGCCGTGGTTCGAGCCGGGCGCCCGCTGGTCGGCGCGCCGGGTGATCGCGCACATCATCGCGGAGACCGCCCAGCACTCCGGCCACGCCGACATCCTGCGCGAGGCCATCGACGGCCAGAAGACCATGGGCTGAGCCGGCTCAGTTGGGACTGCGGGCGGGCCGGCCCATGCGCTCGCCCGTCTGCACCATGGCCGTGGCCGTGGCGGTGGCGATCACCCGCCCGCGGTCGTCGGTCAGCTCGCCGCGCAGCTGGCAGATCTGCTTGCCGCGGCGCACGACGTTCGCCTTGCCGATCAGCGTGCCGGGCCAGGCCGGGCGCAGGAACTGCACGTGCAGGTCCAGGGTCGGGGCGAACAGGCCGGGCCCGAGGGTCGCGGCCAGCGCCGGGCCCATCGTGTCGTCGAGCATCGCCGCCAGAAAACCGCCCTGCACATGTCCGGCCGGATTGGTGAACGCGTCACTCGCCGCGAACTCCACCTCTATCGTGCCCGTCTCCGGATCCACCTCCCGCAATTTCCAGCCCAATGTTGCCGCGGCGGCGGGCGGTGGGGTGCGGCCGGCCATCATGTCCCAGAAGAATCCCGTTGCCATGGTGTCCACTATGCCCGAAACACCTAGGTGAAAGGCACCATTCAACGGGGTTGGATCTGGGTGTTACGCAGGTGCTCGTACACCACACTCGTGCGCACATCGGCCACCTCCGGGCGCTGCGTGAGGCGGTCGATCACGAATGCGTACAGATCTTGGTTGTCGCGTACCGCCACGTGAATGAGGAAGTCCTCACTACCCGTGACAACGAAAACACCAATAGTCTCCGGTTCGCGGGAGATCCAATTCCGGAACGCGTCGATGTACGCCCGGTTCGGCGGCCGGATTCGAACGGCGATAAGCGCTTGGACGCCGCGTCCAATCGCGGCGAGATCGACGTCCAGAACGGCGCCACGAATGATCCCCCGCTCTCGGAGTCCACGGGTGCGTTCGAGTGCGGTGGAGGGGGCAACCCCTACCGCCTCCGCGATGTCGCGGTTGGTCCGCCGCGCGTCGGCCTGCAGTTCTCGCAGGATCGCCGCATCAAGTTCGTCCAGATCGGCCATTTGCCGCTCCCTGCCGAATTAAGTTCGCCAGGGTGGAAAGTAGCACGTCACAACGCCTAGCGTTCTTGGTGATAGCCGTATGAACGAGAGGTCTGTCGTGGCTGAAGGCACATTTGGTTTCGCGCCGGAGGAGATCGTCACCAGCGAGCCCACCCGCGCCGCCCGGCTCAAGTGGGTCGTGGTCGTGGACGCCACCATCCCGGCCGGGCAGATGGTCAACGCGGTGGCCTGCATCGCCGCGGGCACCGGCGCCTCGGTCGCCGGCCTGATCGGGCCCTCCGGCGCCGACGCCGCCGGGCACCCGCACCCCGGCCTGCCGTGGGCGGGCTGCACGATCCTGACCGCCGCGCCTGCGGAACTGGCCGAGGTCCGGGAGAAAGCCGTTGCCAGCGAAGGCGTCCACGTCGTGGACATGCCCTTGATCGCGCAGACCACCCGCGTCTACGACGAGTTCCTGGCCCAGCTGGCCGAGACCAAACCCGCCGACCTGGCCACCCGCGCGGTGAGCATCATCGGCCCCCGCAACAAGATCAGCAAACTCGTGAAGCGCCTCGAGCTGATGCCCTGAAGTACGCTGGGCGCATGGGGACGTTCGGGGTGAGGTGGCAGCTGTTGCTGGCTGTCGTGCTGCCGCTCGCGTTCGTCCTGCTGGGGTTCGACGGGTCCGGGCAGTTCGTTCTGGTCACGGCGTTGACCGCCGGTCTGGCCCTGGTTCTGTCGATCTGCCTGCCCGCGCCCGCGGCGGCGCCCGCTCAGGTTCGCGGGGTCTCGCTGCGACAACGGGCGCGCGAAAGCGTTTTCCTCCGCCTGCGTGACCCGGACGCCTCCGGCAAGCCACGTCCGAGAGCGCCGTCGGCCGCATTCGCGGCTGTCTAACGGTTTCCAAGTCAGCCGCATCCGCCTGTCCTTGCCACTTTGACATGACGGAGTGCTGCCCCATGTTCGCTTTCCTTGACGTGCCCGCGGAAGGCGCGTACCACGTGGTTTCCTGGCTGGCCGGCGCGACCGGCGTCGCGCTGGCCATCGTCCTGTTCACCGTCGGCGTGCGGCTGATGCTGCATCCGTTGGCCCGCATGGCCGTTCGCGGCGAGAAGGCCCGCGCGGCGCTCGCCCCGCAGGCCACCGAGCTGCGCGAGAAGCACAAGCGCGATCCCGAGCGGCTGCAACGCGAACTGATGACGCTGTACCAGGATTCCGGCACATCGCTGTTCGCCGGCTGCCTGCCGATGCTGCTGCAGCTGCCGTTCTTCATGGTGATGTACCGGCTGTTCTCGTCCGGCACGATCAACGGCCTGCCGAACGACCTGATGTCCCAGACGTTGTTCGGCACCGCGTTCGGCGCGCACTTCCTGTCGACCGGGTCGCTGGTGTTCGTCGGCCTGTTCGCCGCGCTGCTCGTGGTCGGCTGGTTCTCGTCGCGTGCGGTGCCGCAGGAGTCGCCCAAGCTCCTGCGGCTGCTGCCGTTCGGCACTTCGCTGGCCGCCGCGGTGATCCCGCTGGCGGCCGGGATCTACCTCGTCACAACGACGACCTGGACCGTCGTCGAGCGTTTCTACTTGCGCAGGTAGCCGACGAGGCGTTCGGCGAGCTCGACCGGGCGGGCGAACGCGGGCAGGTGCCCGCCCGGCATCTCGTCCGGCGTGATACCCAGGCGCTGCTTCACGATCCGCCGCTGGAACTCCGCCGGGAACAGCCGATCCTCCTGGCACAGCAGGAATCTCGTCGGCACGTCCGGCCATTTCGCGAGCGGCCACGGCTTCTCGAACGGCGTGCCGGACTGCCGGCGGACCGCCTCGGGCGGCAGCTCGGCCAGCCGGTCGGGCGGAACGTCGTGCAGGAACGTGAAAAACGGGTCGAAGGGCGCGTCGGGGTCGCGGCCGAGCGCCTCGTCGGACGCGCGCCGCGCCTCGGTCTGGCCGCTCGCGTCCCACCACTCCCCCGCGGACTCGCCGGGTTTCGGGGTCATCGCGGCGACCATGATGATCATGGCGGCGTCGATCCGGTCGCACGCCATCGGCGCGGAGAACCCGGCCAGCGACTGGGCCACGAGGACGACATTCTTGCGGTCTCCCACGGTTTCCACGATGACGTCGGCGTACTCGTCGAAACCGGCCGAGTCGTCCTCGCCGGGCAGGTCGACCGTGACGGCCTCGTGCCCGCGTGCCTCCAGCTGCGGCACCACCCAGCGCCAGTACGCCGGATCGCCGCCGGCACCAGCGATCAACACGAACGTGGCCATGTCAGCCGCGCCCCCGGTTCGCGAACTCCTCGGGCGTGGCGCCGCCGGGCAAACGGGTCATGAAGTCGACCACGCCCACCCAGCTGGGCCTGATCGCGATGCGCGCCATCTTCAACCCCGGCTTGTCCACGTCGGCCACGTTCGCGCGGCCCTGCTCCTCGCTGCCGGAGTACCGGATGTGGGCCAGCAGGTACTCGGGCACCAGACCGTCCACATCGGTCACCTCGGCGCGGCCGCGCAGCTGCAGCAGCTGCGGCGGCATCGCGTTCGTGTCGATGGTGATGGCCACGTCCGGCTTGGCGCGCAGCGCCTTGATCTTCGCGGCACCCGCGAACGTGGCGAACACGAGCTCGGTGCCGTTCCAGTGGAACATCACCGGGAAGACACGCGGTGTGCCATCGGCGGCGACGTAGGCCACGCGGGCGAGTTCGGTCGAGGCCAGCAGGCCTTGCGCGATGTCGGTGTCCAGCAGTCGCACGTCGCCTTGCGGCAGGGTCCCCAGAGTCACGACTTCCTCCTTCATCGGGTTTTGTCCTACACTAGCACTAGTTGGTCCTAAAATAGGAGTACGAGTTTTCGAGGGGGTCGGCGGTGGCGGATCGCAGCTACGACGAGCCGTGCGGGATCGCGCGGGCGTTGAACGTGGTGGGTCAGCGGTGGGCGCTGCTGGTCGTGCGCGAGCTGCTGTACGGGCCGAAGCGGTTCACCGACCTGCGCGCGGGCCTGCCGACGGCGAGCCAGAACGTGCTGTCGCAGCGGCTCAAGGAGCTGGAGGAGGACGGCGTCGTGCAGCGCCGCAAGCTCGGTCCGCCGGCGAACACCTGGGTGTACGAGCTGACTCCGCGCGGCGCCGCCCTGGAGCCGGTGCTGATCGAACTGGGCCGGTGGGGCAGCCTGACGCCGCTGGTCTCCACCGCCGAGCTGAGCGTGTTCGCCTACATCCTGGCGTTGAAGACGACCTTCCGGCCCGACCTCGCCGACGGTCACCAAGGCGTCTACGAACTACAGCTGGAGGATGACGTCTTCACCGCATCGGTGGACGGCGGTCAGGCCACGCTGACGCGGGGTGCTGCCGACCATCCAGACGCGACCCTGGCCGCGAACGTCGGTACGTTCCGGTCGCTGACGTTCGGCGGACGGCCCCTCGCCGATGCCGTTTCCGCCGGTGACCTGCGTGTCACCGGCGACACCGAGGCCGCGGCGCGTTTCCTCACGCTGTTTCCGCGGCCATCGTGACACTTGATGATCGCCGGTTGCGGGAATGACTATCCTGACGGCGTCACCGACCTCAAGGCAGGAACATTGCGCGTCACCATCGCTGAAGTCGCCCGCCGGGCGCGGGTGAGCAAGGCGACCGTCTCCCGGGTGCTGAACAACAAGGGGGACGTGGACGCGGCCACCGCGATCCGGGTCCGGGAGGTGATCGCCGCGACCGGGTACACCCCGAGCGCGCGGGCGGTCGGCCTGGCCAAGGGCCGGACGCAGACGGTGGGCATGCTCGTGCCCGGCCTGACCTGGCCCTGGATGGGTGATGTGCTGCAGGGTGTCGCGGATGTGCTGGAGGCGCGCGGCTACGGCCTGCTGCTGAGCACGATGAACCGCGGCGCCGACTCCCTCACGCAGTTCGCCAAGCATGTGTCGTCCAACGCCTTCGACGGCCTGCTGCTGGTGGAACCGCCGAACTCGCTGTCGTACATCACCACGTTGCACGAGTCCGGTCTGCCCGTCGTGATGATCGACGACCGCGGCCACCACCGCGGCTTCGCATCGGTGGCCACCAGCAACCGCGAGGGTTCCGCCGAGGCCGCGCAACACCTGGTGCAGCTGGGGCGTCGCCGGCTCGCGATCGTCACCGGGCCCGCCGAGTTCGGCTGCACGCGCGACCGCACCGACGGGTTCCTCGAGGCATTGTCGGCCGCGGGCGTTCACTTCGACCCGCGCCTGCAGGTCGAGGGCGACTTCACGCGAGACGGCGGGCGTGCCTGCTTCGAGCAGCTGCTGGCGTTGCGGGAACCCATCGACGGCGTGTTCGCGCAGAACGACCTGATGGCCGTCGGCGTCCTCGACGCCCTGCGCGACGCCGGCCTCAAAGCCCCCGACGACGTCGCCGTGATCGGCTTCGACGACATCCCCGTCGCCGCGCACACCCAACCGTCGCTCACAACCGTGCGGCAGCCGTCGCGCGAGATGGGCGAGGCCGCGGCCCGGATGTTGCTGGGGCGCCTCGAAGGCGAGGACCTGCCGGACGCGCCACAGATCGTCCCGACCTCACTGGTGGTCCGCGAGTCCGCGCCGTAGCGGCTGTCGATCCGGGCGATCGCCGTTCGTGTAGTGGGTGACCTGCTGCGACAGCGAAAGGACACCCGATGCGGTCGATCACCGTCACCATGAACGTCACCCTCGACGGCGTCGTGCAAGGCACCGGCCGCCCCGACGAGGACACCAGGGGCGGCTTCACCCACGGCGGTTGGGGCACGCGCTACCAGGACGAAGTCATGGCCCAGGAAATGGCGCGCGGCATGAACAACCCAGGGGACATGCTGTTCGGCCGCCGCACCTGGCAGGACTTCATCACCGCGTGGGGCGTGCGCACCGACGGCAACCCGTTCACGACACACATGAACGCGGTCACGAAGTACGTCGCTTCAACGACTCTCGCGGACGCGGACGCGTGGCAGAACTCGATCCTGTTGCGCGGCAACGCCGTCGAAACCGTTGCGGCGCTGAAATCCCAGCCCGGCAACGACTTGTCCATCATCGGCAGCACCGCCCTGGTACACACCCTGCACGCCGCCGGCCTCATCGACCACTACACCCTCCTGATCTTCCCCATCACCCTGGGCACCGGCACCCATCTCTTCCCCACCCCAGCACCCCTCACCGAATTCACCCTCACCCACACCGTCCCCACCACCAAGGGCATCATCATCGCGCACTACGACCGCGCCTAGCACTCCCCGCGAACACCCCCGAATCAAGACTCGCCACGCATCGCGCCCATCGGCAACCCGAGGGGGCCGAATATGGCCTGAGGGTTCGATTTGTGCGGGGTGGCGGCGCACATACGCTCGTTCGCGAGGCAGGGCGCCAGCCCTGACGGTGCCTTTCGCCCTGCCTGTGCGTCGCAGGGGTCCCCGCACCAAATCGAACCGCCCCACCCACCCAGCACCTCAGCGCGCACGATCCCAAGCCACCACCCCACCATCCGCCCACCCACCCCACAATCCGCCCACACCCGGCCGCCCCAGCCCACACCCGGCCGCCCCAGCCCACACCCAGCCGCCCCAGCCCACACCCAGCCGCCCCAGCCCACACCTTGCGCCTGCCGACCCCAATCCAGCCACCTGCAGCCCCAACCAGCCGCCCATCGTCAAGCCCCACTCCCCAAGGTCACCCCCACACCCGCTCGCCCACACCCGCTCGCCCACACCCGCCCCGGGGCACGCCGCGACGAGGGTCCCCCGCAGGGGGATCCCCCAGTTTTCACGTTTCCACAGTGGGGCGACGGGATGGGGCGCGGAGGCGTTGGTGATCTTGAGTTGTCCACAGCGGGAGGTTGTCCACAGGGAGGCCAACGGAGGCTTGACAGCGGTCTCCGCGCGTGGGGCTTGACGGTGGGATGTCCAGGTTGTTAACTCCCAGACATCCCGTAACCGGTTCCGGAACCGATTCCGGGAGAGCGCTCTCTGGATCGATCAACCCACCTTCACCTGCACCAGAAGAAGCCAACCGACCTCGCCTTTCCCTGACTACGAAGGCAGGACAATGAGACTCCAGCACCGCCGCTGGGCCACTCTGGCTGTGGCGACCGTGACCGCGTTGAGCGCGGTGACGGTGTTGTCCACGACGACCGCCAGCGCCGCCTGCGGCACCACCAACGTCGCCCTCAACCGCCCCGCCGTGGCCTCCTCCACCGAGAACGCCGGTACCCCCGCGAGCAACGCGGTCGACGGCAACACCGGGTCCCGGTGGTCCAGCCAGTTCAGCGACCCGCAGACGCTCCAGGTCGATCTTGGCAGCACGACGACCATCTGCCGCGTCGGCCTGAACTGGGAGACCGCCTACGCGAGCGCGTACCGGATCGAGGTCTCGGACAACGGCACCGCCTGGAACCCGATCTACTCGACCACCACGAGCACCGGCGGCAACCAGAGCATCGACGTCACCGGCCGCGGCCGGTATGTCCGCGTGAACGGCACCGCGCGATCCACCCAATGGGGCTACTCCCTGTGGGAGTTCAGCGTTTTCGCGGACGACGGCGGTACCGACCCGACCGTGCCGCCGACCGACCCGCGCAACCCGGATCTCGGCCCGAACACCTACGTGATCAGCCCGTCCACGCCGCAGAGCGAGTTCCAGGCCAGGCTGAACCAGATCGCCGCCCAGCAGCACACCAACCAGTTCGGCACCCAGCGCTACGCGGTGCTGTTCAAGCCGGGCACGTACAACGCCGATGTCAACCTCGGGTTCTACACGCAGGTCGCGGGTCTCGGCCTGTCGCCGGACTCGACCAACCTCAACGGCCACGTGCGGGTCGAGGCGGACTGGTTGCAGCAGGGCGACAACCCGAACAACAAGGGCAACGCGACCCAGAACTTCTGGCGCTCCGCGGAGAACCTGTACGTGCACCTGCCCGCGGGCCAGATCGAGCGGTGGGCGGTCGCGCAGGCCGCGCCGTACCGGCGGATGCACCTCAGCGGCCAGGTCCAGCTGTGGAACGGCGGCGACGGGTGGGCGTCCGGTGGGCTGATCGCCGACTCGCGGATCGACGGGGTGACTGTTTCCGGGTCGCAGCAACAGTTCCTGACCCGCAACTCCGATCTCAACGGTGGCTGGAACGGCTCGGTCTGGAACATGGTGTTCGTCGGCACCAACGGGTCACCGCCGCCGCACTTCCCGAACCCGTCGCACACAGTGGTCGACAACACCCCGACCGTGCGAGAGAAGCCGTTCCTGTACATCGACGGTTCGGGGACCTACAACGTGTTCGTCCCCGCGCTGCGGCAGAACTCGCGCGGCACCTCGTGGGGCGGCGGCAACCCGGCGGGCACGTCGATCTCGCTCGCGAACTTCTACGTGGTCAAGCCGGGCGCCTCGGTGGCGACCATCAACGCCGCGCTCAACCAGGGCAAGCACCTGCTGTTCACGCCGGGTGTGTACCACCTCAACGACACCATCCGGGTGACCCGCGCGGACACGGTCGTGCTCGGGCTCGGCCTGGCGACGCTGGTTCCGGACACCGGCCTGCCCGCGCTGACGGTGGCCGATGTGGACGGTGTGAAGCTGGGCGGCCTGCTGGTCGATGCGGGCCCGCAGAACTCCCCGGTGCTGGTCCAGGTCGGTCCGCCCGGCTCGTCGGCGAACCACGCCGCCAACCCGACCTCGCTGCACGACGTGTTCTTCCGCATCGGCGGCGCGGGGACCGGCAAGGCCACGGTGACATTGCAGGTCAACAGCAACAACGTCATCGGTGACCACATGTGGTTGTGGCGCGCGGACCACGGCGACTCCGGCGTCGGCTGGGACGTCAACACCGCGGCCAACGGCCTGGTCGTCAACGGCAACAACGTCACGATGTACGGCCTGTTCGTCGAGCACTACCAACAGTACGAGGTGCTCTGGAACGGCCAGGGCGGCCGGACCTACTTCTTCCAGAACGAGTTCCCGTACGACCCGCCGAACCAGGGCGCCTGGAGCAGCGGCGGCGGCAACCTCGGCTGGGCGGCGTACAAGGTCTCGAACAACGTGACCAGCCACGAGGGGTGGGGCGTCGGCAGCTACAGCTTCTTCAACGTCAACCCGTCGATCCACGTGAGCCGGTCGTTCGAGGTGCCGGACAACGCGGGTGTGCGGTTCCACGGGCTGGTCTCGGTGTCGCTCGGCGGCGTGGGCACGATCGACCACGTCATCAACAACACCGGCGCGGCGGCCAACCTGGCCAATCAGCAAAGTTACTGGCCGAACTATCCATAGTTTACCTATGCTTCGGTCCTGGGCGGCCCGCCCAGGACCGGAGCAGGGGGTTTCCAATGGTCAGTGACGTGTCCCGGACCGCGATCGGCGTCGCCCGGCTGCGAGCCTTCGAAAGTCAGCGCCCCGACCGCCTCTTCAACGATCCTTACGCCGCCGCGTTCGCCGGGACGCCGACGGACGCGGACTCGGTGTTCCGGCTGCACGTGGCCATCCGGACGCGGTTCTACGACGACTACCTCCTGTCCAGCGGCTGCCGCCAGGTCGCGCTGGTGGCAGCCGGCCTGGACACCCGGGCGTTCCGGCTGGACTGGCCCGCCGATACCCACCTGTTCGAACTCGACCTGCCAGACCTGTTGGCATACAAGGAAAAGGTCCTCACCACCGAAGGCGCGAAGCCACGCTGCGAGCGCACGCTGGTCCCCGTCGACCTGCGTGAGGACTGGCCCACTCCCCTGGTCGACGCCGGTTTCCGGCCCGAAGAACCCACCGCATGGCTGATCGAGGGCCTGCTGGTGTACCTGTCCGCTGAGGACGCCGCCAAGGTCCTCACGCGCGTCACGAACCTGTCCGCGCCGGGCAGCACCCTCTCGTGCGAACACCGCGACCGCGAGCGCAACCCGAACCGCGAGCCCGCGACCGAAGCCATGCGGCGCCTGGTTTCCCTGTGGCAAGGCGGCCTCGGCACCCGGAACGCCGCCTGGCTCACCGACCACGGCTGGCAGGTCACCACCCACGACGGCATGGCCCTCGCCGAATCGTATGGCCGCGCCGAACCCGGCTACCGGGTGTCGAACTTCCTCACCGCCGAACTCAGTCCAGCCTGATGTGTTTGATGCCGACGGTGGCGCGGCGCAGTTGTGCCCGCAACGCGCTGTCCGTGTTGGGAGTCAGGGTCAGGCCGCAGGAGGACGCGATCTTGTCGGCGACCGCGGGCAGCGGGGTCTTGTCGTTCCAGATGTGCTCGGCGAACTCGGGCTTCCGCAGCTGCGACAGGCACAGGTCGACCTTGCGCGCGGCCCAGGACTCGCGGCGGGGTGTGATCCTGCCGCCGCGCAGGAGCTGGAACGCGTGCCCGAACACGCGCTCGCTCAGGCGCCGAAGCACCACCTCGCGCGGTGCCAGCAAGGAGAAGTGCCGCACCTCGTGCCCGTCGGACCGCAGCCGTCCCACGATTTCCGAGAAGTACCGCGGCGAAACGAGGGTCATCGGCACCAGGACGACACCATCGGTACGAGAAGCCACCATGTCCAGCACGTGGTGCACGCTCGTCCGCCACACCGGTAGGTCCTGAAAGTCGCCGCGCAACGCACGTGGGATCATCCGGTTGAGGCCGAACCCGGCGAACTCCGGGTCGCAGATCACGCTGCCGGGCAGCCGCCGGTGGATCTCATGCGCGGTGTGCGTCTTCCCGCCGCCGAACGCCCCGTTTATCCACACGATCATCACGTCACGTTACCGGCGATGCTCGCGGCCAGCCACGCCAGCGCCTCCTCGGCGCGCGCGGAGTCGCGGTCGATCAGCCAGTTCATCAGCACTCCGTCGAGGGTGGACACCAGCGCTCGGCCGAGGACATCCGCCGGGGCGGCCCACTGGATGTCGTTGGCCGAAGCGACCTCGGTCAGGAACCGTTCGGCCAGTTCCCCTAATCGCGCTTGGTGCTGCCGGACCAGCTCCGCTGCGGCGGGACGGCCGAGCGCGTGGTTGACCAGATCGAACACGGCCCGCTGGCGTGCCGGATCGGCCCGGTAGCCCTGCCAGATCCGGTGCAGCGCGGCCCGCAGCGACTCGGAAACCCCGCCGCGGGGCCGTAGGGCGACGGCCGCGAGCTCGGCGGTCTCGGCGAAGACGCCGGCCATCATGCTGTCGATCAGCTCGTCCACCGAGTGGAAGCAGTAGTGCACGACGGCGGCCGGAACCTTTGCCTCCGAAGCGATCCGGCGGGTGCTCGCGGCGGCCACGCCCTCCCGCGCGACCACCCGGAAGGCGGCCGCGACCAGTTGCTGCCGGCGTTTCTGGACGGGCACGTGCGCCACCGCAGGAGCATAACCGCCGAATTGCTACTTTCGGCTCTGCACAACAATCTCCGGCCTGCCTAGCGTCCGTGGCCATGTGGAGACGCGCGGTAGTCGCCGCGGTTGTGGCAGTTGTCCCGTTCGTGACGCCGGTCGTGGCGAGCGCCCAGCTCGAAGCGGCGAACGTGGTGCCGGTGCGGATCACCGGCGACCCCGCCAAGCGGTTCAACATCGTCATCGTGGGTGACGGCTACACCGCCGCCGAGCTGCCGAAGTTCCGCGAGCACGTGGACAAGCACATGAACGTGCTGCTCAGCCTGGAACCGTTCAAGACCTACCGCAGCTACCTCAACATCTACGCGGTCGAGGTGGCCTCGCCGGTGTCCGGCGTGAGCTGCGACCCGGACCTCGGCTCGCCGCGCCGGGCCACGCCGCTGAAGATGGGTTTCTGGGGCGGCTGCAACGCGAGCAGTGTCCAGCGGCTACTCACCGTCGACAACACCGCGCTCACCCAATATGCGAACCTGGTGCCGGGAACCAACTCCGGTAACAGGCAGTTGCTGGCAATCGCCAACAGCAACACATACGGCGGCGCCGGCGGCACGTACGCGACCGCGTCCGGCGGGAACGCGTTGAGCGCGTTGATCACCCCGCACGAGCTCGGCCATTCGCTGGGCGGCCTGGACGACGAGTACGACTACTACGCGCGCGGCGTGAAGGGCGACCCGTACACCGGCGGCGAGCCCTCCTCGATCCACCACACCCTGCTGACCCCCCAGCAAATGACCGCGCAGCAAAAGAAGTGGTGGCGCTGGCTGGGTGAGCAGAGCCTGTCCGGCGGCCCGATCGGCCGGTACGAAGGCGGTCTGTACAGCGGTTCCGGCGTCTGGCGGCCGAGCAAGCACTCGATGATGAAGACCCTGGGCTATTACTTCGACCAAATAGCCCGGGAACGGATGACTCAGCGCATATCCGGCAAAACGAACATCCTGCAGGATGGCATACCCGCTGGCACGATCGGCGCCGACCGCGTGGTCTGGGTCGGCACCCTGCACCCCACCTCGCACGCGTTGACCGTGACCTGGCAGCTGGACGGAAACCCGTTGCCGGGCAGCAGAAGCGTCGACTTGGCCGCGTTACACCTGACCGGCCGCCACACTCTCACCGCGACCGTCATCGACCCGACCGACTTCGTGCGTGACCCCGCAGTCCGGCAGTCGCTGACCAAGACCCGCACCTGGGCCGTGGACGCCTCGATCACCACCCCGCGCCCGCCGACCACGGTCACGTTCACCGAATCGACCCCGGCCGATCACCCTGTGGGCGGCAAAGACGTTGTGTACGCGGAAACAACGCACCCGGTCGACAGGATCGTCCCGATCATCTGGAAGCTCGACGGGACCATGCTCGCCGAGACCGGCACGGACCTCGACCTGAAACCGTTGCAGCTCACCGGAACGCACACACTCACCGCGTCCGTCCCCGGCCAGACGCTGACCTGGCAGGTGGACGCGAGCGTCCCGGTGCCCGCTTTCCAGCTGTCCCAGCCGGTTTCGACGGTCGTGAAGCCGGGTCAGCCGACCGAGTACATCTTCAACGCGCCGTTCACCATGAAGCTGACCGCGACCGATGACACCCCCGGCTACAACATCACCGAGTTCCAGACCGACGGCGACGGCTGGTTCAACTACTTCGGCTGGCCGACCGACGCGAACTCGCCCTACCGGTTCACCGCCGACGGCACGGTCATCGACAACTTGGTCTACGGCAAGCTCGGCGAGCCGCGACTGTCCCCTTGGGACACTCCACCGTCCGGCTATGGGCGACACACCATCTCCTACCGGGCGGCCGACCCCAGCGGGAACATCAGCCCCGCCGGGAAGTTCGCCGTCACCCTGCTCAAGCCCGCGCCCGCCTGCACGACGACCGTCACCGGCACGCACCTCGGTCCGCTGGTGGTGTCGAACGGCGTGACCTGCCTGGACAACGCCGAGGTCACCGGGCCGGTCACCGTCCTGCCCGGCGCTTCACTGGTCGCCACCAACGCGACCATCGACGGTCCGGTCAGCTCGGTCCTGGCGAGCACGGTCGAGCTGTTGAACACGACCGTGCGCGGACCGGCCGCGATCGTCGGCACCTCGGACACCCTGACGATCGCGGGCGGACGGATCAACGGCCCCAAGGTGTTCTACGGCACCCCGAAGGAGTCCTTCGTCTCACAGTAGGCCGCTGGCCATGATCACGGACAAGGCCTGACGCAGCAACGGGTCCGGCAGGTGGCCGTAGCCGAGCAACAACGCCTGCGGCACACGCGACGACGAGAAGTGGTAGGGCGCAAGCGTTTCCGTGCGCACGCCCCGCCGGAGCAGTGCCGCCGCGACGTCGGACGCCTGCTTGCCGGGCCCCATCCGCAGCAGCGCGTTGCCGCCCGCCGCGTCCATCGTGGTCAGGTAGGAGTCGACGATGCCGCGTTTGCGGGCGCGCAGCTGGCCGATCCGGTGCGTCAACCGGGTCGCCACACCGGTCGTGATCAGCTGGGCGGCCGCGGCCTGCATGATGTAGGACGGCCGGTTCAGGTGGCTGATCCGCGTGGTCAGTTCCCGTGGCAGCAACACGTATCCGAGCTGCACGGCCGGGGTGAGCAGGTCGGCGAAGCTGCCCACGACGCACGTTCCCGGCGAGATGGTCACCAGGCGCGGCAACCGGTTCGCGTCCGCGCGCACGATGTTGTCCCAGATCACCTCGACCACCCGGCCACCGGTCGCCTCGGCCCAGCCGGCCAGCTCGCGGCGGCGCTCGGCGGGCATGATCTGCCCGGTCGCCGAGTGCCCGTCCGGGCTGACCACGATCGCCCCGCACGCGGCCGGGATCTCGTTGCCCTGCAACGGGATCGGCGTGTTGCGCGGCGCTCGCCAGAGGCTCGGCGGGGCCGGGTGCTCCATCGCGACCCGCGGGCTGGCGATGGCGTCGAGCACCATCCGCAGCCCGTCGGTCAGGCCACTCGTGACGACGACCTGGTGCTCCGGGGCGACGAGGCCGCGCGTGTTCTGCAGGTGCGCGGTGATCGCCGACCGCAGCTGGGGCAGGCCCAGCATCGGCGGCCCGCTCACCGGCGGCGCCTGGTAGCTGGCCTGGCGCCACGCCGCGCGCCAGGCCTTGATCGGCAGCGCCTCGATGCTCGGCAGGCCGGGACGCATGTCGATGATCTTCTCCTCGTCGCGCACCTGCGCCACTGAGGGTCGTTTGCGCCCGAGCACGTACGTGCCCGAGCCGGACCGCGCGTGCACGTACCCACGCTCGGTCAACAGGTCGTAAGCGGCGGAGGTGACTCCGCGCGAGACCCCGAACAGCGTCGCCAGGGTCCTCGTCGACGGCATCCGCGCGTCCCGCGCGAGCGTCCCCGCGTCGATCGCCGCGGAGATCTGGTCGGCCAGCTGCTCGTGCAGGGACCGGGCACCGGCGCGGTCCAGTGCGATGGAGATGGTGAGCATTTCCCGGTAGCGCATGACCGGAGTTCTAACAACCAGATGTTGTGAGCGGGTTGTAGCCGACCGTTCGGCCGCGCGCACTGCCCGAAAGGGCGTGTCCCGGCGGCCACATTGCCGCCGGGACACAGGTTCTCACGGTTTCTCAGAGCGTGGTGACCCGGACGTAGTCCACCACGATGGTGTTCGGCATCGGTGTGCCGCTGTTCGGCGCGCCTGGCCAGTCCCCGCCGACGGCGAGGTTGAGGATGATGAAGAAGGACCGGTTGTTGTAGACCCACTGCTTGCCGTTGAGGTCCGCGGGCGTGCGGGTCTGGTAGACCTTGCCGTCCACCGACCAGACCAGCTTGTTGGCCGACCAGTCGAGGCGGAAGGTGTGGAAGCCGTCGGCGAACCGCGGGCCGTTGAAGGCCGCGCCGATCCCGCCGGCGCCCGAGTAGCCGGGACCGTGGATGGTGCCGTGCACGGTGTTCGGCTCGCGGCCGATGTTCTCCATGATGTCGATCTCGCCGTTGTTCGGCCAGCCACCGCCGGTCGTGCCCAGCATCCAGAACGCGGGCCACATGCCCTGGCCCTGCGACATCTTCATGCGGATCTCGTAGTGCCCGTACACCTGGCTGAACTTGCCCGAGGTGTTGATCCGGGCCGAGGTGTACTGGCAGCGGCCGTACCAGCAGTTGTAGTTGCCCGGGTTCTCCCGGCGGGCGGTGATGACCAGGTGGCCCTGACCGTCCATCGCGGCGTTCTGCGTCCGGCTTGTGTAGTACTGGTACTCGTGGTTGTTCCCGTTGTTGTTACCGGTCTCGAAACGCCACTTGCTCGTGTCGACGGGACTTCCAGCGGGACCGTTGAACTCGTCGGCGAACGTGGTCGCCAGGATGCCGACATCCGAAGCGCTACTCGCAGGGGTTGCCACCACGGGCACCATCGCCGCAGCCAGGGCGGTAATGAGCACGAGGCGGGAGAAGCGTTTCGACATCGTTGTCACCTCACTTCGCGTACCGGCGGCGCTCTGGTCGCGAAGCCACCCTTGGGCAATGGCATCGCGCCCAGGACGCGATTTGTTGTGGCGGCAAACAAAAGGATAGGCGGACTAGACCACTTCCGGCAAGACTCGCCTGGCCCGGGTGACCAGCGCCCGCGCCGCGGGGCTGATCGGCGCGTGGTCCCGCCAGGCGAGCGCCAGGCAGCCGCGAAGTTCCTTGACCGCGAGCCCGTGCAGGCCGGGCCGGTTGCGCACCAAGGACCTCGGTAGCACGGCCATCCCCAGCCCGCGTTCGGCGAGTTCGGCCAGGATCTGCGGTGTCCCGGCCTCGAACGCCACTCGCGGCCGGAAACCCGCTGCGGCGCAAGCGTTTTCCAGGCTGGTGCGGACACCTGTTCCTCTGGGGAGGCAGATCAATGGAGTGTCCTTCAGGGCCTCGATGGGCAGGCTTTTCCTGTTGTTCAACGGGTCTGTGGTGGCGACTGCGGCGTCGATGGGTTCGTTGGTGAGGATCTGGGTGGCGATGCCGGACGGCGGACCGGTGGCCAGGCCGACGATCGCGACGTCGATCCCGCCGGTGTGCAGGCCGCCGATGAGCTGGTCGGAGTTGCCCTCGGTGAGCGTGATCTCCACGTTCGGGTGGTCCTCGTGGAACCCGGCGAGCAGACCGGGGATGTCGAAGTTGTGCGAGGTCACCATGCCGATGGCCACATGCCCGCGAATGAGCCCGGTCAGCTCGTCCACCGCCAGCCGCGCACCTTCGACCGCGCTGAGGGCCGCCCTCGCGAACGGCAACACGGCCTCGCCCATCTCGGTGAGCCGGACCGTGCGGCCGGAGCGGTCGAGCAGCTCGTGCCCGAACTCCTTCTCCAGCAACCGAATCTGCGCACTGACACCCGGCTGGGCAACGTGCATCCGCGCGGCGGCCCTGGTGAAGTTGGCTTCCTCGACGACCGCGACGAAGTACGCGAGCTGGCGGAGTTCCATAAGCTCTGATTCTAGCTGGCATCGCATCCAGATCTTGGACTTCTCGCCGGTCGCGGCGCAGGCTGGAGTCATGACACGAGAGATCGCAAAGACGCCCGAGGACATCGCCCGCCTGTTCGTCGAGCGCGCCAACGCGGGCGACGCCGAGGGCATGGCCATGCTGTACGAACCGGACGCCGTCCTGGACTACCCGCTCGGCAACCACACCGTCGGCCGTCCAGCCATCCACAAAGCCCTGGAGCGCCTGGTGGAAGCGCGTCCACAGTTCAAGCTGGAGGAGCCCCTGCCCACGCTGATCTCCGGTGACCTGGCGTTGACCGGAACCCACCCGCTGGACGGAACGGGCGGCCGGGTCCAGGTCGCACGCCGTCAACCGGACGGCTCGTGGCTGCGGGTTCTCGACCGTCCCGAAGCCTAGAGTTTGTTCGCGTGCCAAACAAATAGCCGGCAGTCCTCACCCCGGCTGAGCGAAGAACTTCCGCAGAGCCGCGACTGTCTCGGCGGGAGCTTCTTCGGGCAGATAGTGGTTGCACGGCAAGCAATCGCCCCGGATGTCGGTGACGTACTCGCTCCAGGCCGCTAGGACGTCGTAGTTCTGGCCGACGAAACCGTGCGCTCCCCAAAGAACGAGCATGGGGCAGGCCACCGGGGTGCCGAAGTCCTGGTCGTCGTGGTCGAGGTCGATCGTGGCGGCCGCGCGGTAGTCGGCGCAGGAGGCGGCGATCGCGGCGGGGTCGGAGAAACAGCGGATGTACTCGGCCATCGCGTGCTCGTCGAAGGCCTCGCCGCCATTGTGCCGGGCGGTCAGCCGGGCGCGGATCCAGAACTCCGGGTCGCCGCCGATCAGCCGTTCCGGGATGCCGTTGGGCGCGGCCAGGAAGAACCAGTGGTAGTAGCCGAGCCCGAACGCCTTGTCCGCGTGCTGGAAGATGTACCGGGTCGGCACGATATCCAGCACTGCCAGCGCTTCCACGACGTTGGGGTGGTCAAGCGCCATCCGGTGGGCGACCCGGCCGCCGCGGTCGTGCCCGGCGACTTTGAACCGCGAGAACCCCAGCTCCCGCATGACCAGCACCTGGTCCCGCGCCATCTCCCGCTTCGAGTACTCCACATTGGACTCGCTGGCCGCGGGCTTGGCGCTGTCCCCGTAGCCACGCAGATCCGTTGCGACCACCGTGAAAGAGGACGCCAGCACCGGAGCCACGTGGTGCCAGATCATGTGGGTCTGCGGATACCCGTGCAACAGCAGCAAAGGCGGCCCCTCACCGCCGACGGCGGCGTTGATCCGCACGCCGTCGGCGTCGATCTGCTGGTAGGTGAAGCCTTTCACGCCAGCACGTCCAGGAACGCCTTGGTGAACTCCTCGGTGGTCGCCGTGCCGCCGAGATCCGGTGTGCGCAACGGGGTCTTGGCGAAGATGGTGGCGATGGCGTCCTCGATGTCGGCCGCGGCCTCGACGTAGCCCAGGTGGTCGAGCATCATCGCGGCGGTCCAGATCGCGCCGACCGGGTTGGCCACGCCGCGCCCGGCGATGTCCGGCGCGGAGCCGTGCACCGGCTCGAACATCGACGGGAAGTCCCGCTCCGGGTTGAGGTTCGCGGCCGGGGCGATGCCGATGCTGCCCGCGACCGCGGCGGCCAGGTCGCTGAGGATGTCGCCGAACAGGTTCGACCCGACGATCACGTCGAACCGGCCCGGGTCGAGCACGAGCTTCGCGGACAGCGCGTCGATGTGCTCCTGGTCCCACCGGATGTCGGGGTGTTCCTGCGCGCGTTCGGCGACGATCTCGTCCCAGAACGGCAGGGTGTGCACGATGCCGTTGGACTTCGTCGCCGAAGTGAGGTACCGGCGTCTTTTCCGGGCCAGGGTGAACGCGAAATCAACCACCCGGGTGACACCCGCGCGGGTGAAGACGGCCTCCTGCACGGCCATCTCCTCGGGGAAGCCGCGGTTCATCCGCCCGCCGATCTCGCTGTACTCCCCCTCGACGTTCTCCCGCACCACGACCAGGTCGACCGTGCCGGCCCGCAGCGGGCTGGTCACCCCGTCGAACAGCCGGATCGGCCGCAGGTTGACGTACTGCCGGAAGCCACGCCGGATCGGGATCAGCAGCCCCCACAGGGAAACATGGTCGGCGACCGCCGGATCCCCCACCGCGCCAAGGAAGATCGCGTCGTGGTGGCGGATGCGCTCCAGGCCGTCGGCGGGCATCATCGCGCCCTCGCTGAGATACCGGGCGCAGGACCAGTCGAACCTGTCGTAGGAGAACCGGACGCCATGGCGTTCACCGGCCGCGTCGAGGACCGCGCACGCCGCGGGGGTCACCTCGGTGCCGATGCCGTCGCCAGGGATCAGGGCGATGCGGTGCGTCTTCATGCATCGATATCACCAGCCGGGGCGAGTTCGGTCCAAGACCAGTTGGATGGCACCCCTATAGGCTGAGCCTATAAGCGGTCTCCAGGAACGCGGTGGCGGCGGGGCTGAGCCTCGCCTGCCGGTTGACCAGGGCAACGTGCAGGTAGGCGGCCGGTTCGAGGTCCAGCACGGTGGCCCCGGCCTTTTTGGCCAGCGCCGCCCAGGACTCGGTGAGCACCGCCAGCCCGACCCCGCCGAGCACGAGCGGCAGGATCGCCTCCCGGTGCTCGGACTCGACGACGTCGAACACATCAAGCTCGTCGGCCAGCCGCCGCATCCCGGTCCCGCGCTGGCCGACGATCATCCGGTGCCCGGCCAGATCATCGCGGGTGATCTTCCCGCTGAACGGCGCATCCGGCGGCGCCACGACCACAAACCGTTGCCGCGCAAGCATCCGCACCTCCACCTCGACAGCGGTGGGCGGCTCCGCGCTGCCCAGCAGACCCAGCTCGGTGACGCCGGTGCGAACCATCTCGATCACCTCGGGCGCCGTGAACGCGGCCCGGATCGTGACCTGCAGCCCGGGGTAAGCGACGGTGAACGCCTTGATCAGCTCACTCAACGGTTCCACGGACTGCGACGGCATCGACGCGATCTCCACCCTCCCAGCCGTCAGCGCCCCAACCGACTCCACACTCGCGCGCGCGACCTGCAATCCCCGCAAAACCTCCCGCGCCGGCTCAACCAGCGCGTGCCCTGCATCGGTCAGCACCAGCCGGCGGCCGACCCGATGGAACAGCTCCTGCCCCAAATCCCGTTCCAGCGCCCGAATCGCCTGCGAAAGCGACGGCTGAGCCAAATACAACGCCCCCGCCGCCCGATTCACACCCCCATGATCGACAACAGCGAGAAAGTACTCCAACTGCCGGACATCCATCCCCGAACCCTAGTTTCCGTCACGGTCCCCCGGCTCGGCGTGGCAGGCGCCCGAACGATGGGGGGATATCAGGAAGCGCCCGGATCAACCACCGGACGGCGAAGGACTGGCGTCCGGCCTGGGTCGGGTCTGGGTCTGGTCTGGGTCGGGTCTGGGTCTGGTCTGGTCTGGGTCTGGGTCTGGGTCTGGGTCTGGGTCTGGGTCTGGGTCTGGGTCTGGGTCTGGGTCTGGGACGATCTCGCCACGGTTTCGGTCCGAGGCCAAACGTGTGCTGAACGCGGATCGATCGCCAGGGCCTCCTTGGGGTCAATTGCCCAGCGGTCGGTCGGCCGATGTCCACGATCAGTCGTGAGAAGCAACGACGGAACCTATCGGCCGCCATGGCCCCCGACTCACCACGTCCTCAGACCAGCCTCACCACCGAGCCCAACGACCAACCCCGCACCCCCGGACCGGGAACCTCAACCGAACGCCCTCACCAGCCCCATCCAGGTCCCACGTAGTTGAACTAGACCGTCCAGTACTCAGCCTGTCCGCCCCACCGGAACTGGACTGTCCAGTTCCCGCCCCTCCCCAAGACCAAACTAGACCGTCCAGTACCCAACCCGTCCCACCTCACCCGAACTGAACCGTCCAGTTCCCGGCCCGTCCCCCTCCCCAGAACTAGTCGGTTCAGTTCTCACGCCTTGCGTGAGATCGAACTAGACCGTCCAGTACTCCGCCTCTTGTCGACTCGACACCTAACAGAACTGGACCGTCCAGTACTCAATCCCGTCCCACCTCACCAGAACTGGACCGTCCAGTTCCCCGCCCTCTTCCCAAAGGCCGAACTAGACCGTCCAGTACTCAATCCCGTCCCACCTCACCAGAACTCGACGGTCCAGTTCCCCGCCCTCTCCCCGAAGACCGAACTAGACCGTCCAGTACCCAGTCTGTCCCACCCCACCAGAACTGGACCGTCTAGTACCCAGATCACTGCCACCCCTTACCCGAACTAGACGGTCCAGTACCCAACCTGGCACTCGCCACGACGACCACCACGAACCTGCGAGCGACAAAGACATCCCAGCCGCGGTGATCAAGCCGCTAGTAGTCGTCTCCGCCGAAGAACTCCGACTCGAGGTCGTCGGCCGTCCCCGCGATCAGCGTCAGTGGGTCGACGAACTCGTTGATGTCCAGGTTCTCCAGCGGCAGGGAGTGGCGCACGACGATGTGCTCGCCCATGATGGCCGCGCCGCACGCGATCGTGGTGTTGCCGATGGCTTCCAGGACGCGGTGCAGGTCGCAGTCGCGGGCCAGGCCGATCGGCGTGAGGATCTGCACCCACTCGTACTTCCGGTCCAGCTCCTCCCGGGCGATGATCACCACCTGGCTGCGGTCCTGGTCCTCCCACTCGAACTCGACCCGGATCTCGTCCGGGGTCTGCGACACCACCCGGTATTCGGTTCGGATGAACTCGACCAGGTCACCCCACGTCGCCATTCGGCTGCCTCCCTCGTAAGGGGGATAACACTACCGGGCGGAGCCTCCGGTTGTCTGGTGCGCGATGTTCGTCGCCTGGCCGTATTTGTAGGCGCGCACGCGGTACTGCGCCTTCTTCTCCTCCGGCATGGTCGTCATGCCGACCGAGTTCACGTCCCGGTCGAGCACGGCGGCGACGGTGAAGTCCGGGGCGCCCGAGGCCTTCACCTCGAGGAAGAAGCCTTCCTCGTCGCTGGCGCGGTCGGTCCAGGTGAACTTGATGCCGTTCGGGTTGACCACGGTCGGCGTCAGGCCGGCCGGTGCCGAGTCCGGCTGCCCGACCAAGGCCAAGGGAGCGGTGTTGCCCGGAATTGTCTTGGGGCGCGCCCATTCGCCATCGTCCGGTGTGGACTCATCCGGCTCACCCGGCGGCAGGTCGACCTCGACCGGCGCCGTCGCCACCCCGTAGTACGGCCGGATCCGGTAGTAGAACGGCATTTGCGGGATCAGGTCCGGGTGTTTGTACGACGACTGTGTGGGCGGGAAGAAACCCAGGATCGTGTACGGGCCCTTTTCCTCGCTCGCGTACTCGACGATCTGGCCCGCCGCGCCCGGATCCGTGGGGTGCCACGCCAGCATGATGTCGGTCGGCGACACCAGGGTGGCGGTCAGGTTCTCCCCACCGGTGGTGCCGGCCGAGCAACCGGCCAGCACCACGAGCGAGGCGATGATCAGCCTGATCATTTGCGCCAGAACTTGATGTTGCTCCAGGTCACCGAGATCGGCCCGGAGCCACTGTCGGTCCGGTAGGCACCGAACTTGTCGTAATGGCAACCACTCAGGCCGCCGTAGGTCAGCTTCAGGCTGCCGTTGATGTAGATCCGGTGCGTGGAACCCGAGTGCACGGTGTTCACGGTCACCGACGTGCCGGTCGTGGCCGTTCCAGCCGGCGCGATGGTGGCACCGCCGTTGCGCACGGAGTACAGCCTGCGACCGCTGTCCACACCGAGCATGAAGTCGGCGTCCGACGGACCGAACGTCTGCTTCAGGCTAATCCGGTTGCCGGACATGCTGTTGACCTTGAACGTGCCCTGGAACTGCCGCGTTCCACTGCAATAGGTGTCATACCGGCGTTCCGCGCGCTGAACCCCACTCGTGGACGAGCAGCTGAGGGTGAAGGTCGATCCGCTGACCGAGCCGCAGCCCTGTTGCTGGACCGAGAATCCAGGCGAGTACGAGGTCCAGCCGCTGCCCTCCACTTGGGCGTTGGCAGGCAAAGCGGGCAATACAAGAGTGCCCGCGAGCGCGAGCGCGCTCACGAGCCGGAACTTTTCAGGCACTGGCGTCCTCCAGGGGCAGGGTTCCCAAGAGGCGGCGGAAACTCAGGGTAGGGCGGGCTGTTCCACTTAGGCAATAGGTACATACCAACTTCACGTGGCCGCGCTTCCACGGCGGTGGGCGGCATCGCTGCTACCGTCGTTCCTGTGGGCGGGAAACGAGTGACCATCCGGGACGTCGCGGCCTCGGCGGGAGTGTCCTACCAGACGGTGTCCCGCGCGCTCAACGACAAGGGCGAGATCGACGCGGGTACCAAGCAGCGAGTGCTGGATACCGCGCGGGAGCTGGGATACCGGCCCAGCCGGTTCGCGCGTGGGCTGGTGCGCCAGGACACCACTTCGGTCGGGCTGGTGATCCCGGACCTGATGAACCCGTTCTTCACCGAGGTCGCCTCCGCCGCGCTGGAGGCCGCGCGCCGCCAGGACTGGCACGTCGTGGTGTACGACACCGCCGACGATCCCGAGCAGGAGCTGAGCACGCTGAGCGTGATCGGGTCCCAAGTGGACGCCATCGTCGGCTACCTCAGCCAGCCCGACGATGTGATCGACCGGTACACAAGCGGTATACCTGTTGTATACATTGGACGAACCCCTGGGCTGCAACGGTTCGGCGCGATCGAGGTGGACGGCGAGGAGGGTGTGCACGCCGCCATCGCGCACCTGGCCGGGCTCGGCAGGCGGCACATCGGCATGCTGGACCACGAGAGCCACCACGGCCCCAGCAAGCGTCAGCACTGGTACCTCGACGCGATGCGCGAACACGGGCTGCCCGCGCGAGTTGTCGGCTCGGCCCAGTCCATCGAGGGCGGCCAGCAAGGGATGGCCGAGCTGCTGGACCAGGATCCCGCTGTGGACGCGATCTTCACGTACAACGACGTCATCGCCATCGGCGCGATGCGCATGGCCCGGTCCCGCGGCCGGCGTGTGCCCGAGGACTGCGCTGTGATCGGGTTCGACGGGCTGCAGATCGGCACCCTGGTCGAACCGCAGCTGACCAGCGTCCGGATCGACACCCGGCGGCTGGGCGTGATGGCCATCGAGCAGGTCGCACGGTTACTCGGCGGCGTCAGCCCCGAGGTCACCACGATCAAGGCGGACCTGCTGCTGCGTGACTCGGCGTAAGCCCGGAAGTCTGGTTCACGTTAACCGCGCTGTTCGCCCTGATCATCGGGGTCAGCGCGGGTGTCCTGCGCCGACTGCTTGACACGAAGCTGGGAAAGTTCCACACTCGCCGGACGTGAACGGTCACGTGACCGTTCACGGTGGCGGCGGCGTGGCCGGAGGTGAGATGAACCGACGTGGATTCCTGGCCGGTGCGCTGGGCCTGGCGCTGACCGGCTGCACCAGCCCGAGGGTCGCGACGCCCGGGCAGCTGACCCTGTGGTGGTGGACCCGCGGCCTGTCGGAGAACGTGCTGGGCGAGGCGGTCCAGCGGTTCGCGAGCCTGAAGTTCGTGCCCGCCAACGTGGGCCACGACCTGCGGCCGAAGCTGATGGCGGTGCTGTCGGGCGACGCGTACGTGCCGGACATGACCATGGTCAACGACGACATCGCCGGGTACTTCGGTGACGCGGACCGGTTCGTCGACCTCAACACACTCGGCGCGGCGAGGCTGAAAAGCCAGTACCTGGACTGGAAATGGCAGGCGGGGTCCACACCGGACGGAAAGCTGCTCGGCTTCCCGCTGGACACCGGTCCATCCGCGATGTACTACCGGCACGACCTGTTCACCCAGGCGGGATTCCCGGCCGAGCCGGACGACGTGGCCCGCGCGGTGTCCACATGGGACGACTACTTCACCTTCGGCCAGGAGCTGATGAAGGCGCTGCCGGGCAGGTACCTGATCTCCGACGCCAAGCGCGTGTTCACCTACTCGATGGCCCAGGAGCCGCGGAAGTACCTTGACCGGCAGGGGAAGTTCATCGGCGACCAGGCGCATGTCCAGCAGGCCTGGGCTCGTGCGATCAAGTCCGTCCAATTGAGACTGACCGCCGGGTTGTTCGACAACGGCGCCGCCTCCGGCAGCGTCGACCAGCATGCGGCCTGGAACGCCGGGATCGAGCTGACCTTGATCAACGCCTCGTGGGCAACCAGCGAGATCAAGGAGTCCGCGCCGAGAACCGCTGGGGCGTGGCGGATCTGCCGCAGCCCGGGCGGCGCGGGCAACCAGGGCGGCTCGTTCATCACGATCACCTCGGCGTGTCCCCAGCCGGACAAGGCGTTCGAGATCATCTCCTGGCTGCTGAACCCGGACAACCAGGCCCGCAACTACGTGGACGCCGGGCTGTTCCCGTCCGCACCGGCGGCCTTCGGCGATCCACGTTCGGCCGCGCCGGATCCGTTCTTCGGCGGGCAGAACACCGCCGAGGTGTTCGGAAGGTCGGCCGGCGAGGTCAAACCCGCCTACTTCAGCGCGTACGACATCGACATCAGCAACATCTACACGGACGAGCTGGTGAACGTGGAATCCGCCGGCAAGAACCCGGACCAGGCCTGGCAGGACGCCCGTAAGGCGATCGACCGGCTGCTGCGCAGGCGAGGGGTGCTCTGATGGCCGCGAAACGCCTGCGCTACCTGCCGCAGTACCTGGCGATCTCACCGTTCTTCGTGCTGTTCGCGATCTTCGGCGTGTATCCGGTGCTCTATTCGCTGTACCTGGCGTTCCAGAAGTGGGACGGGATCGGCCCGATGCAGTTCGTGGGGCTGAAGAACTTCGAGTTCCTGGTGACCGACGCGGACTTCTGGAACTCAGTCGGCAACACGTTCATCATCTGGATCATGTCGACGGTGCCGATGACGGTGCTGGCGCTGCTGATCGCGGTCGGGCTGAACTCGTCGATCCGGTTCAGGGGGCTGTACCGGGTCGCGTACTTCGCGCCGAACGTGACGTCCATTGTGGCCATGGCGATCGTGTTCACCTCCGTGTTCTCCAACCAGTTCGGTATTCTGAACGCATTGCTGCGCGGGATCGGGCTGGACCCGGTGAGCTGGCTGACCGATCCGTGGGGCATCAAGGTGGCCATCTCGGTGATGATCATCTGGCGCTGGGTGGGCTACAACGCGATCATCTTCCTGGCCGGGCTGCAGGCGATCCCCGGCGAGGTCTACGAGGCGGCCCGGATCGATGGCGCCACCGCGGTTCAGACCTTCTTCCGGGTCACGCTTCCGTTGCTGCGCCCGGTGTTGCTGTTCTCAGTGGTGATGTCGGCGATCAACGGGCTGCAAATCTTCACCGAGGCGCAGGTTCTGGTCGGCCAGCGCGGCGGCCCGCAGGACGCGGGCATGACGATGGTCCTTTACTTCTACAACCAGGCTTTCACCGAGTCGGACTTCGGGTACGGCGCCGCGATCGCCTGGGGCATCTTCGTTCTGGTCGTGCTGTTCGCGATCATCAACTGGCGCGTGATCCAGCGCCCGGAACGCGCGGAGGTCCAGTGAACGCGACCCGGCGCGGCCGCTGGACCGGCGGCCTGGCCCTGCTGATCGGCGCGGTCATCGTGCTGTTCCCCTACTACTGGCTGGCCGTGATGGCCACGAACACCACGGCGGAGATCTACAGCACGCCACCGAAGCTGTGGTTCGGCTCGCACCTGTTCGAAAACCTCAGCGCGGTCTTCGCCAAGATAGACTTCTTCGGATCCCTGTTGAACACGGTGATCGTGGCCGTCGCCACCACGATCCTGGTGCTGTTCTTCGACTCCCTGGCGGCTTTCACGTTCGCCAAGTACAAGTTCCCCGGCGCCGGCCTGTTGTTCAACATCCTGCTCGCGACCTTTGTCGTGCCAACGCAGCTGGCCGCGATCCCGCAGTTCTCGATCATGGCCGCGTTCGGCTGGGTCGGCGACCTCAAGGCGTTGATCGTTCCCGCCGCCGCCAACGCGTTCGGGATTTTCTGGATGCGCCAGTACTGCCGCAGCGCCATTCCGGACGAGCTGCTCGAAGCGGCCAAAGTGGACGGTGCCGGGTTCTTCCGGACGTACTGGAGTGTGGCCTTACCCGTGCTGCGGCCCGCGCTGGCGTTCCTCGGGATCTTCACGTTCGTCAACGCCTGGAACGACTACCTGTGGCCGCTGATCGTGATGGTGGACTCGCGCAACGTGACCCTGCAGGTCGCGTTGAACCAGCTGAATGCCGTGTACGGCACCGACTACAGCCAGGTGATGGCGGGCACATTGGTCGCTGTCATCCCGCTGCTGGTGGTATTCCTGTTCGGGGCCAGGCATTTCATCAGGAACATCGCCGCGGGTGCGGTCAAGGGCTGAAAGGCGAGCATGTCCTACCTCGACGACGTATCACCCGGGTACGGCACACTTCCACCGCGCGCCTACTTCCAGTCCGACGCGCCTTCGCTGTCACTGAACGGTTCCTGGCGATTCCACCTGTCCGCGGGGCTGCATGACGCGCCCGACGGCATCGAACTGGACTCGTTCGACGACTCGTCGTGGTCCTCTTTGCCGGTGCCGTCCAACTGGCAGATGCATGGTCACGGAAAACCCGCTTACACCAACGTGTCCTATCCATTCCCGATCGATCCTCCTTACGTGCCTTCGGACAACCCGACCGGCGACTACCGGGTCACATTCTCCGTCCCCTGGGATGGGCCGACCTACTTGCGGTTCGACGGGATCGACTCGTGCGGGCGGGTGTGGCTGAACGGAACCGAGCTCGGGGTCACGCGCGGCAGCCGCCTTCCTGTCGAGTTTGACGTGAGTTCATTGCTGCGGCCGGGTGAGAACCTTCTGGCCGTGCGGGTACACCAATGGTCTTCCGGGAGTTACTTGGAGGACCAGGACATGTGGTGGCTGTCCGGGATCTTCCGGGATGTCACGTTGCTTTCGCGGCCCGTCGGCGGGATCGACGACTTCTGGTTGCGAGCGGACTATGTGGACGGTCAGGGTGTCGTGACCGTCGCCACGGATGCCGACGCCCGGCTCACCGTGCCTGCTTTGGGGATCATCGACCAGCCCGTCGACTCGCCGATTGCCTGCGGTCCCGTTTCTCCTTGGACCGCTGAGACGCCGGTGTTGTACTCGGGTGTGCTCGCCACCGCTAGCGAGCGAGTGTCGGTGCGGATCGGGTTCCGCAGAGTGTCCATTGAGGATGGTCAGCTCAAGGTCAACGGCAAGCGAATCCTGATCAAGGGCGTCAACCGGCACGAGTTCGACCCAGTCCTCGGCCGCGCAGTGACCTACGAGACCGCACTCGCCGACATCCTGTTGATGAAACAGCACAACATCAACGCCGTTCGCACCAGCCACTACCCGCCGCATCCGGCATTCCTGTCGTTGTGCGACGAGTTCGGCCTGTGGGTGATCGACGAGTGCGACCTGGAAACCCACGGCTTCACGCAAGTGGACTGGGAACGCAACCCCTCTGACGATCCAAAGTGGAGGGATGCGTACCTGGACCGCATGGCGCGCATGGTCGAGCGCGACAAGAACCACCCGAGCATCATCATGTGGTCCCTCGGCAACGAAGCCCACACCGGCAGCAACCTGGCCGCGATGTCAGCGTGGACCCGCACCCGCGACGCGACACGACCCGTGCACTACGAGGGCGACGCTGAGTGCTCCTATGTGGACGTCTACAGCCGGATGTACGCAACCCACGCGGAAGTCGACGAGATCGGGCGGCAACCGGGGATCCCGTTCATCCTCTGCGAATACGCGCACGCAATGGGCAACGGACCCGGCGGCATGCTCGAATACCGCGAGCTGTTCGAGAAATACCCGCGCTGCCAAGGCGGCTTCATCTGGGAATGGCTCGACCACGGCATCCTCCAGCACGGCGCGCGCGGCCCCTACTACGCGTACGGCGGCGACTTCGGCGAGCCGATCCACGACAGCACCTTCGTCATCGACGGCCTCCTCCTCCCCGACCGAACTCCCTCCCCCGGCCTGACCGAATTCGCCAAAATCATCGAACCCATCCGAATCACCCCCACTCCACCCCCAAGTCCCATCTCCCCCACCCCCATCTTCCCCCTCTCCCCCACCGCAACCTCCGCCACTGATTCCCCCACACACACCAGCATCCCCCGCCACTCCCAGGGGGGCGACCCCGATGCCAGTCTAGTGGGGGTGGGGGGCGCGGAGGGGGATTCGCGGGTGGGTGTGGATAAGTGGGGGGTGCGAGTGGCGAATTTGTATGACTTCGTGGGGCTTGAGCACGTTGAGTTTCGGTGGGTTGCGGAGGAGGACGGGCTGGTTGTTGGGCGGGGGGTGTTGGCGGTTCCGGAGGTGCGGCCTGGGGAGGCGGTCGATGTTCCGCTGCCGGAGCTTTCGGCGATCTGGTCACGGGACGTCCGTAGCGACCTGCGGTCGGAGCACCGCACAACACCAGACGCGGTCACAAACCCCCCGCCATCACAGCTACCGGCGATGCAGCCAGTGGACGCCAGCAGCGACCTGCGGTCAGAGCATCCGCAGGCAACACCAGACGCGGCCGCAAACGTCCCGGCGTCACAACTTCCAGCGATCCAGCCAAGGGACGCCGAGAGCAACCTGCACCCGGAACACCCGCAGGCAACACCAGACGCGGGCGGGAACGCCCCGGAGCCGCAACTTCCGGCGATCCAGCCAGGGGGCCCCGGCAGTGAGCCACCAGGGACGCAGCCGCGGGAGTTGTGGATAACAGTGGAGGCGGTGCTCAAGGAGGATGCTCCGTGGGTGGGGGCGGGGCATGTTGTTGGGTGGGGGCAGGTGCAGGTTGGGGCGTTGGGTCGTCGGGATGGTGGGCCGGGGGATGCGCTGGACTTCGACGGTGGGGTGTTGCTGGGGGTTCCGGTGGTCGCGCCGCGGCTGGATCTGTGGCGGGCGCCGACGGAGAACGACCGGGCCAGTGATGAGGCTCGGTGGCGGGATGCGGGATTGCATCGGTTGCAGCATCGGGTGATCACGGTTGATCGCAGCGACAAGGAGTTGCTGGTGCAGACGCGGGTCGCGCCACCGGCCCGCGCTTTCGGGATGTTCGTGACCTATCGGTGGACTGGGTCGCCCGATGCGGTACATCTTGAGGTGGGGATCGAGCCGGAGGGTGACTGGCCGTGTCCGTTGCCCCGGCTCGGCCTCAGGATGGCGGTGCCGGAAACCCTCGACAACGTCGAATGGTTCGGGCGCGGGCCCGGTGAGGCCTACGCCGACAGCCGGGAGGCCGCTCGGGTGGGCCGGTTCCGGATGACAGTTGACGAACTACAAACCCCGTACGTCTTCCCGCAGGAGAACGGCAACCGCACGGATGTGCGCTGGGTCGAGCTCAAAGACAGCCACCAAGGTCTCCGGATCGAGGGGAGTTTCGACTTCACCGCCCGCAGGTGGACCAGCGAGGACCTCGACAGGGCGACGCACACGCCCGATCTCGAACCCACCGGCTGGATCCACCTCAACCTGGACATCGCGCAGAACGGTCTGGGCACCGCCGCCTGCGGCCCGGGTGTGCTTCCGCAGTACCAGTTGCACGCCCGCCCGGCGACGATGAGCCTGACGTTCCGGCGGATCACACGGTGATGATGACCTTGCCGCGCGCGTGGCCCTGCTCGACGTAGTCCACGGCCTTGGCGACGGAGTCCAAAGTGTACGTTCGGTCGATGAACGGCGTGACCGAGCCGGACGAGACAAGCTCGGCCAGCGAGGCAAGGTCCTCGGCGGACGGTTCCGCCCGGACGACGACCATCCGTTGCGAAACAAAGGGATTCATCAGGGAGACCTTGGCCACGCGTGCCAGGCCGCCGACCCAGTGCCCGCCCGCACCGGTCGCGGACAGCAACACCCCGGACTTGGTGAGCACCCGCCGGCAAGCAGACAGTGAACGGCTGCCGGCGTTGTCCAGCACGACATCATAAGGTCCACTTTGGACGAAATCGGCGGACGTGTAGTCGATGACCGCGCAAGCACCCAGCGAGGAGACCAGCGAAACGTTGCCAGTGCTGCAAACGCCAGTCACGTCCGCCCCCATCGAACGAGCGATCTGCACGGCGAACGTCCCCACCCCACCCGCGGCCCCGTTGATCAGAACCGACTGCCCGGCGGACAATCCGGCCAGCCGGAACGCCTGCAAGGCGGTGAGCCCGGCGACCGGCATGGCGGCCGCTTCCTCGTAGGACAACGAAGCCGGCTTGGGACGAACCGCATCAGCGGGAACGCGAACATATTCGGCGAACGACCCCAACCCACCATGAGACCAGCTCACGCATCCGAACACCGAGTCCCCGGCCTTGACACCCCGGACAGCCGAGCCGGCCGAAGCCACCACACCGGCGAAGTCGGAACCCAGCCCCGACGTCTTCGGACGCGTCAACCCGAACATCAGCCGCATCAGGTAAGGGTCGCCGCGCATGAAGTGCCAGTCCAGCGGGTTGACCGAGGCCGCGCGCACCTGCACCAGGACCTCGTCGGGTCCGATCGAGGGAACCGGGATGTCATGTAACTCAAGCACATCCGGTGAGCCGTACTGGAAGTATCTGATGGCTTTCATTCCACACTCCGCAGAATCTGTTCGATGGCCGCCGTTCGCGTCCGCAGCTCGGCGAGGTCGGCGGCGACCCGCTGCTGGGTGTCCAATGTGTTCTCCGCGAGTTGTTCGTAGCGGCGGACCAGCTGGCGCAGGTCCTCCGCCTGGCTCGCGGCCAGCTTCTGCTTGCGGTAGTCGAACATGCTGCCGACCACCAGGATGATCAGGAAGCCGACCACGAGCACGATGGCGAGCAGCACGATCGCCTCCGGCCACGACGTCGCCGGGTTGTTGTCCAGCAGGTTCATCACTTCTCCAGGTCCGGCGTGGTCAGGGTCCTCGCGGCCTCGGCGATGGCCGAGGCGTTCAGCCGCAGCTGAAAATCGGTGACCTCGTAGTACTTCATGGCTTTGCCGTCGTCGGACAGCTCGAGGCTGCCCACGATCAGCCCGGCCGACTCGAGCTTGCGCAGGTGCATGTGCAGCAGCGGGCGGCTGACCCCGATCTCGCGCGCCAGCTGGCTCACGTAGTCACGGCCGCCGGCCAGCTGGGCGAGGATGCGCAGCCTGATCGGGTTGGCCAGGGCGGCCAGCATCTCCACCAGCTCGTCGCCCGTCACTGTCAGGTCCTCTCATCACGTGTCAGAAAATTATTACACGTGCCACGCGCGCTTGTCACGCATCGACCGGCAGGACCCGGCAACCGCGACGATGATGGGGACCATGCGACTGGACCTCAGCGGGAAGACGGCGCTCGTCACCGGATCCACTCAGGGCATCGGCCTGGCCATCGCCCAGAGCCTGGCCCGGGCGGGCGCGCGGGTGGCGGTCAACGGCCGCACCCGGGACAAGGTCGAGAAGGCGATCGAGGCCATCGAGGGGGACGCGATCAGCGCGCCGGGGGACATATCCACCGACGAGGGCACCGAGCAGGTGCTGCGGGCCGTGCCGGACGCCGACATCCTGGTGAACAACCTCGGGATCTTCGGCGCGCAGGATCCGCTGGAGATCACCGACGACGACTGGCGGCGGTACTTCGAGGTCAACGTCCTGGCCGCGGTCCGGCTGACGCGCGCGTACCTGCCGAAGATGACGGCGAAAGGGTGGGGCCGGATCCAGTACATCGCCAGCGATTCCGCGGTCGTGATCCCGGCCGAGATGATCCACTACGGGATGTCCAAGACGGCGCTGCTCGGCGTGTCCCGCGGGTTCGCCAAAGCGGCGGCGGGGACCGGCGTCACGGTGAACTGCGTGATGGCCGGTCCCACCCATACCGGCGGTGTCGAGGACTTCGTCTACCAGTTGGTGGACAAGGACCTGCCGTGGGACGAGGCGCAGCGGGAGTTCATGCGCAGGCACCGGCCGCAGTCGCTGCTGCAGCGCCTGATCGAACCCGAGGAGATCGCCAATATGGTGGTGTACCTCAGCTCCCCGCTCGCCTCGGCCACGACCGGCGGCGCGGTACGGGTCGACGGCGGCTATGTCGACTCGATCCTGCCCTAGGTGTTGCGGGTCATGAGGTTGGTGACGCGGGTGAGGGCCTGAGGATGGGGACGGGTCTTTCAGCGGCAGGATGAGAAGTACCACCAACTCG